>NZ_CP021425.1:927500-1555833 GCF_002162375.1 Oleiphilus messinensis
CAAACGATTCTGGTGTTTTAAAATCGTTACGGTGTGAGACCAGATAAGCTCAAGAGGTATCGACGCGAGTCGATCACTTTTGCGATGCATGCATCACAAAAGACCGCTTGGGGTTATATAGTCAAGTGACTAAGCGCATACGGTGGATGCCTTGGCAGTCAGAGGCGATGAAGGACGTGGAAGCCTGCGAAAAGCTTCGGGGAGCTGGCAAACAAGCTTTGATCCGGAGATGTCCGAATGGGGAAACCCACCTCTTAGAGGTATCTCTTTTCTGAATACATAGGAAAAGAGAGGCGAACGCGGAGAACTGAAACATCTAAGTACCCGCAGGAAAAGAAATCAACCGAGATTCCCTCAGTAGCGGCGAGCGAACGGGGATTAGCCCAAAAGCGTCATGACGAATAGAAGAACGGCTTGGAAAGGCCGGCCATAGAGGGTGATAGCCCCGTATTCGAAATTCTATTGGCGTGAAATTGAGTAGGACGGGACACGTGTTATCCTGTCTGAACATGGGGGGACCATCCTCCAAGGCTAAATACTCCTGACTGACCGATAGTGAACCAGTACCGTGAGGGAAAGGCGAAAAGAACCCCTGTGAGGGGAGTGAAATAGACCCTGAAACCGTATGCGTACAAGCAGTGGGAGCAGACTTGTTCTGTGACTGCGTACCTTTTGTATAATGGGTCAGCGACTTATTTTTAGTAGCAAGGTTAACCGTTTAGGGGAGCCGTAGGGAAACCGAGTCTGAAATGGGCGTCAAGTTGCTAGGAATAGACCCGAAACCGAGTGATCTATCCATGGGCAGGTTGAAGGTTGAGTAACATCAACTGGAGGACCGAACCCACTCCCGTTGAAAAGGTAGGGGATGACTTGTGGATAGGAGTGAAAGGCTAATCAAACTCGGAGATAGCTGGTTCTCCCCGAAAACTATTTAGGTAGTGCCTCATGTATCACTTCCGGGGGTAGAGCACTGTTTGGGCTAGGGGGTCATCCCGACTTACCAACCCCATGCAAACTCCGAATACCGGAAAGTGCAATCATGGGAGACACACGGCGGGTGCTAACGTCCGTCGTGGAAAGGGAAACAACCCAGACCGCCAGCTAAGGTCCCAAAGTGTATGTTAAGTGGGAAACGATGTGGGAAGGCACAGACAGCTAGGAGGTTGGCTTAGAAGCAGCCACCCTTTAAGGAAAGCGTAATAGCTCACTAGTCGAGTCGGCCTGCGCGGAAGATGTAACGGGGCTCAAACATGCCACCGAAGCTGCGGATCTTTTCGAAGATGGTAGGGGAGCGTTCTGTACGCCGTTGAAGGTCAATTGAGAAGTTGGCTGGAGGTATCAGAAGTGCGAATGCTGACATGAGTAACGACAAAGGGGGTGAAAAACCCCCTCGCCGGAAGACCAAGGTTTCCTGCGCAACGGTAATCGGCGCAGGGTGAGTCGGCCCCTAAGGCGAGGCTGAAAAGCGTAGTCGATGGGAAACAGGTTAAAATTCCTGTACCTCGTGATATTGCGATGGGGGGACGGAGAAGGCTAGGCCAGCGCGGCGATGGTTGTCCGCGTTTAAGGTGGTAGGCAGAGGACTTAGGCAAATCCGGGTCCTTAATGCCGAGAACTGATGACGAAGCTGAACTTGTTCAGTGAAGTGGTCGATGCCAAGCTTCCAAGAAAAGCCTCTAAGCTTCAGATATCACGGGACCGTACCCCAAACCGACACAGGTGGTCAGGTAGAGAATACTAAGGCGTTTGAGAGAACTCGGGTGAAGGAACTAGGCAAAATAGTGCCGTAACTTCGGGAGAAGGCACGCCGGCCAGGGTGAAGGATTTACTCCGTAAGCCCCAGCCGGTCGAAGATACCAGGTGGCTGCGACTGTTTATTAAAAACACAGCACTCTGCAAACACGAAAGTGGACGTATAGGGTGTGACGCCTGCCCGGTGCCGGAAGGTTAATTGATGGGGTTAGCATTAGCGAAGCTCTTGATCGAAGCCCCGGTAAACGGCGGCCGTAACTATAACGGTCCTAAGGTAGCGAAATTCCTTGTCGGGTAAGTTCCGACCTGCACGAATGGCGTAACGATGGCCACGCTGTCTCCACCCGAGACTCAGTGAAATTGAAATCGCAGTGAAGATGCTGTGTATCCGCGGCTAGACGGAAAGACCCCGTGAACCTTTACTACAGCTTCACAGTGAACTTTGACATTACTTGTGTAGGATAGCTGGGAGGCTTTGAAACTCGGACGCCAGTTCGAGTGGAGCCAACCTTGAAATACCAGCCTGGTACTGTTGAGGTTCTAACTCAGGTCCCGAAACGGGATCGAGGACACTGTGTGGTGGGTAGTTTGACTGGGGCGGTCTCCTCCCAAAGCGTAACGGAGGAGCACGAAGGTGCGCTAAGTACGGTCGGACATCGTACGGTTAGTGTAAAGGCATAAGCGCGCTTAACTGCGAGACAGACACGTCGAGCAGGTACGAAAGTAGGTCTTAGTGATCCGGTGGTTCTGTATGGAAGGGCCATCGCTCAACGGATAAAAGGTACTCCGGGGATAACAGGCTGATACCGCCCAAGAGTTCACATCGACGGCGGTGTTTGGCACCTCGATGTCGGCTCATCACATCCTGGGGCTGAAGCCGGTCCCAAGGGTATGGCTGTTCGCCATTTAAAGTGGTACGCGAGCTGGGTTTAGAACGTCGTGAGACAGTTCGGTCCCTATCTGCCGTGGACGTTGGAGATTTGAGGAGAGCTGCTCCTAGTACGAGAGGACCGGAGTGGACGAACCGCTGGTGTTCGGGTTGTGATGCCAATTGCATTGCCCGGTAGCTATGTTCGGACGGGATAACCGCTGAAAGCATCTAAGCGGGAAGCCCCCTCCAAGATAAGATCTCCCTGAGGCTTGAGCCTCCTGAAGGGCCCTTAAAGACCATGAGGTTGATAGGCTGGGTGTGTAAGCGTTGTGAGGCGTTGAGCTAACCAGTACTAATTGCCCGTGTGGCTTGACTATATAACACCCAAGCGGTTTTGACCCAAAATCAAATGACTGTGAATCTTATTTACTCGCTTTGTTCAGCCATGAACAGTTAAAGACAGAACGCATACGATCAACTTGTTTTGTCTGACGATCATAGCGGACGTGAACCACCTGATCCCATACCGAACTCAGTAGTGAAACCGTCCAGCGCCGATGGTAGTGTGGGGTCTCCCCATGTGAGAGTAGGTCATTGTCAGGCTCCTAATTGAAAACCCCAGTGGTAGATACCACTGGGGTTTTTTTATGCCTGTCGCATTACATCCCCCCAATGCTTTTGTCTATGTAGTTTATTATCTGCTTAACTTTGGCTATCTTTATAGTATTGTAAGTAATTCAGAGCCGAAGCTTCGTATGGACCAGCAGATTTTCGAAATTGCGTTTGAAGGTGAAATCATTCCTGGGGTGACACTTGATCTCGCTAAGCAGAATATGACCAAATTATTCAAAGCATCACCTGCCCAAATCGAGAAAATGTTCTCGGGCAAGCGTGTGGTTTTGAAGAGTAAATTGGACAAACCAACAGCATTAAAATACCAGGCTCTACTAAAGAAAAATGGTGCAGTCTGCCGTATCGGCATGATCGCGAAGCAAGATAATGTGCAGGCACCCGCGTCCACTCCACAAACTGCTACTACCACAGATTCAAAACAGGCTCCATCTAATGGGAAGTCTGCTATACCTGCGCGTACTGTATCTGAGAGTGCATTGACGAAAAAAGAAGTCAGCCAATCATCTGTGAAGAGTACTTTTGAAGTTGTAAAACCAAATCCCTTTATGGATGGCAGTGCTGAGCGGCCGCCGCTAAGAGAGGTCGGAAACGAAAATATTCAACTGGCCGGGGAAAAGGTGGACTCAATATTGTCCGACCTTGATTTGAATCTGGATGAAGCAGGCATCAGGCTCTCCGATGAAGTTGAGATTGTTGCGCCTGAGTTTGAAAACTTGGATAGTATATCCATTGCACCTACTGGGAGCCAACTCTCGGAGGAAAACCAACTTCCACCCCCACCAGCGCCAGACGTGGAACATTTAAGCATTGCTCCGGCGGGAGAGGATTTGGGGGAGTTGAAACAGGAGAAGAAAGCGCTTAATCCCGATATATCTCATTTGAAATTGAGTTAACGTAAACAGACCCTAGGGCCTGTTTACGCTGGCAAGCACCTGATCACATTGTTCCTGGCCGTAAAAATTAATGATCCGAATAAGTTCCTCTTCGTCTCTGGCCTTTATGGCATCAATCGAATGTCGCATTTGATCAAGGTTGTCTTGCAGGACTTTCGGCCCCTCACGCAGTGCCATAAACGCGCAACGCTTCGCCGAAGGCCACAAATCCTGTATCGCTGAGACCATGAAGTAATTGTCTGCATAAGCCAGGGATATTTGAGTGTACTGGATACCCAGATCCAGAAACTCCATCAATCTGCCTTGCTGAAAGCACTGACTCATTTTTTGATAAAGACTCTCAAGGTTGTGCAGATCATCCTCGGTTCGATTAAGTAACAATTTAGTACCGGTATGGCAAAGAATCAGCAACAGCATCTCATAGAGACTCTTGACGAAGTGCTCATCGAGTTCGGTAACAGTGCAACCCTTTCGTGGAATATTTCTAACCAGGTGCCGTTTTTCTAAGAGAAGCAGGGCTTCACGGATGGAGCCATGGCTGACGTTGAGATCTTTAGCCATTGCATTTTCATAAATACGCTCGCCTGACTTCAGCTTGCCAAATGCGATCATATTTTCAATATGTTGAGCAACCTGTTCGGTCAGCGTCTCTTTGGGTTTGAATTCCACAGATAAAATCACTCATTTACAGCAAAAAAATGACGATATGAAACGTCAACAGAACTTAGTATTTATTGTTGTTTCAGTTTATACCTTCTCTGAAAGATTAAAAAGAAGCAGAGTCTGATTCGGGCAGGTTTGTACTTAGTCAGAGTATCGGTGCGAGCAGTCTTGCAGCCCTGCACAGTAGTTTGAAGGGGAGTGACCGGAGTTCATATTGAGATGCGGGCAAGGTGTTCGAGGCTGAAAAGTCACGTACTAGCACTTGGGTTAGTTCTGCCACAAAAGATTTATCGTGAACAATGGCAGAGACTTCGAAGTTTAGTTTCATTGAGCGGTTATCCAGGTTGGCAGTACCGACTACGCCATGAGTGTCGTCGACTAATAATACTTTCTGGTGCATAAAGCCTTTCTCATAGCGATAAATTTTAATGCCCGCAGTATCTGCTTGCGCAAGGTAAGAGTAGGTGGCGTAATAAATGAATTTGTGGTCAGGCTTGCGGGGAATGAGGATTCTTACGTCAACACCTCTCAGGCTTGCAAGCTGGAGTGCGCTCATTATTTGGATATCTGGTACAAAGTAGGGGGTTGCTATCCATAATCGTGATTTTGCCTGGTTGATACATTGTAAAAAAAACAATTCGCAATAGTTAAGTTCATCAGCGGGGCCTGTTGCGAGTATGAGCGCTTTTTGGTCTTCATCGTATTTGGGTGCCAAATTTGGTTTTGGCAGTTCTGGAATATACCCGGTCGCCCAATGCCAATCCTCCAGGAATGATAACTGTAGTCCCATGACCGCAGGCCCCTCAATTTTTAAATGTGTGTCACGCCAGGGGGCATACCGGGTTGTCCTATCAAGATATTCATCACCGATATTGATGCCGCCCACGTAACCTGTTTCGCCATCCGTTACAACGATTTTACGGTGATTCCGGAAATTGAGTTGCAATCGTTTCAGGTAAGACCTCAAAGTACCGAACGGATGAACCAGAATTCCCGCTTCTTGGAGGTCTCTCAGGTATTCGCTGCTCAGGCCTGCGCACCCGACATCATCATACAGGAAGAACACGATTACGCCGGACCGGGCTTTTTTCATTAGTAGCGTTTTAAATTGCAAACCCAGTTCGTCGTCTCTGACAATGTAAAATTCAGTCAGTATGTAGCGCTCTGCGTTAAGTATGCTGTTGAACATACTCTCGATGGTCGCGTTTCCATTTACCAATAATGTGCATCGGTTATGCTCTGTGAATGGCAGTCGTGCCAGGGTCTCAAAAACCTCTTTACTGGAATCGGGTTGTTGGTACAGGGGACGATGAGGGGCGATAAGCTGATCCAGTTGAAAGGCCAGGTTATCCAGTTTTCGATCATCTTTGCGCCGAGCCCGGGCATAGCCTTCAAAACGGTTGCGCCCAAATACGAGGTATAGCGGCAGGGCAAGGTAGGGGAGCGTCAGTAATGCAATGATCCAGCCGATTGCACTTTGCGCTGTACGGTAATGCTGCAGAACCTGAAGAATACAGACTAGTGCTGTTGTGTAGACGAGAATCAGGCCGAGGTAGAGCACGGTTGTGTGCGAGACAAATGTCTGTATGACGATGGCCTGATCCTCCGTGGTAAAGCGAAGTCTTGCGCCGTTATGCTACTCCCGGGTCTCCAGGTTTTCAATAAGTGCAGCAAGAAATCGTGCGGCTTCTCCTCCAGTCGCGGCACGATGGTCAAATGTAAGGGAAATCGGTATTCGTTTGCGAATGGCGATTTGCTGGTTTCTGGCAACAACCTCTTCTCGAATCTTGCCCGCGCCGATAATTGCAATTTGCGGTGGAACAACGACCGGATTACCATAGCGACCTGCAATTGTGCCGAAGTTTGATAAGGTTATCGTGCCGCCTTGCATTTCCTCCGGGGGGATTGTCCGATTCAAGACGTCTTCGCGCAGGCGATTCAGGCCCTGTCGTAAGTCAGAGCCTTCCCGTTTCTGGATATTTCGTAAGACCGGTACAAACAGCCCTTCATCCGTGTCTACGGCGATGGCAACATCAACCTGCTGACGCAGTCGTCGGGTTAAAGAATCACCATAAAACCAGCCATTCAATGCCGGCGATTTTCGAGCTGCGTAGCCTATCGCCCGAATCAGGCGGATCGTTATATCTGTCCCGCCGAGCCAGTCATGAATATCGGCATCATCGCAAAGCGTCACAGGGACGACTTGTTCGTGGGACTTTTGCATCGCCACGGCCATACTTCTGCGAACCCCGCGAAGCGTTTCAGCTTCGCCGTGGTGTTCCGTTACCAATGCAGCATGCTCAATGTCCTTGATTGTGATATGCCCGTCGCTGCCGGAACCGGTAACAAGCTGTAAATCTACGCCTTTCCGTTCGGCGAGGGCTCTTATCGCAGGTGTTGCACGCCCGTGGATGGCATTTCTGCTTGAGTCCGGCGCACCGATGATAAATCGATCCTCCCGTTCGTTGCCTCGGGACTGTTTGAGTGTGCCAACCACGGTACCTGAGTCGGCACGGATACTGTTTTCCGGGTCGTCTGTGCAGGCTGGCGGGATGGTACTGTTTGGTGCAGTCTCTGGCGCAGCCGCTGAGTTTGCATCAGTAGCAGATGTCGGATCAGCGTTTGATATCAGCACGGAACCGAATTCCAGAAGGGGTTCACCTGTATGAATAATATCGCCTGCTTGTCCGAACATTGCCGCTATGGTTCCTGTTTGCGGTGAGGGCACTTCGACAATGGCTTTGGCCGTTTCAACCTCGACCAGTATTTGATCGACTTCGACAGTATCCCCAACAGCAACATGCCATTTTACGATCTCTGCATCGGGCAGGCCTTCACCCAGATCCGGGAGCAGGAAGTAGCTTGGCTTAGTCATAGTCCAGAGTCTCCTTCACCGCCTTGATAATTTTCTCAGTTGTTGGTAAATACAGCGATTCCTGTTTGAAATACGGCATAATGGTGTCATAGCCGGTAACACGCTTTACCGGTGCGCGCAGGTCGGTGAGGGCGTGCTCTGCAAGGGTGGCGGCGATCTCTGCACCAACACCACATTCCCGTGCGGCTTCATGAACAATGACACAATGCCCTGTTTTGGCCACAGAGCAAATAATCGTTTCCCGATCCAGAGGACTTATGGTCGCGACATCAATCACTTCGCATTCTATGCCTTCTTCAGCCAGTTGTTGTGCTGCCTCAAGGGTTTCCTGTATCATCGCGCCCCAGGATACGAGCGTGATGTGCTGCCCTTCTTGGAGTGTGAAGCACGTGTCGAGGGGCAGTGCCTGTCCAGCATTTTCAACGGTTTGGTTCGCGGCCCTGTAGATCCGTTTAGGTTCCAGAAAGATCACAGGATCGGGATTTCGAATCGATGCGAGCAGGAGGCCATAAGCGCGAGCGGGTGAACTTGGAATGACCACGCGAATGCCCGGTATGTGGGCAAATAACGCTTCCGTACTTTCCGAATGATGTTCTGGAGCGTGAATACCACCACCGAACGGTGCACGAAGCACCAACGGGCAATGTAATCGCCCACGTGTCCTGTTGCGCATACGCGCAGCATGGCTGATGACCTGTTCCATCGTGGCATAGATAAATCCCATGAACTGGATTTCAGCGACCGGTTTCAAGCCTTGAACTGACATCCCTACGGCCATGCCAGCGATTAGCGTTTCAGCGAGAGGGGTATCCATCACCCGTTTTAATCCGAACTGCTTGCGAAGATCCACCGTCGCCCTGAAAACACCACCATTCAATGCAACATCTTCCCCAAGTACGACGACTGTCTCATCGGCCTGCATTTCGTGAGCCAGGGCGAGGTTTATCGCTTCAACCAACGTGACAGGTCGTGTGATATGTGTAGATGCGATTGCGTTCATAGGTCCTCCCGAGTCGAGACTGCTAGCTCTTCGTATTGTGCGAGATAGGCTCTGGGGAGCGTCTCATACAGATGTTCAAACATGGCTGTTGGCTTATCGGGCGGTGTGTTCAAGTAGTCTTTAACTTCAACATCCACCGTTTCTTTACAGGTGACCCGCCACTGCTGTTCACGCTCTTCAGACCAAAGTTCGCGAATCTTCAGGTAGTTCAACAGCCGGGTTACCGACTCTGTTTTCCAGGCATTCTCAACTTCTTCACGAGCGCGATACCGGGTTGCGTCATCCGCAGTGGTGTGGTCTCCGAGGCGATAGGTAATGGCCTCAATCAGGGTGGGGCCTTTGCCCAAGTAAGCACGTTGCAAAGCCTTATGCACCTGATCATAAACGGCGGTAAAGTCATCCCCGTCGACGACAACGCCGGGGATGCCTGCACCAATTGCTTTTTGAGCCAGAGTGGTAGCATTGCATTGCGCTTTTCTGGGGGTGGAGATCGCCCATTGGTTATTGATGACTACCAGAACCAAAGGTAAATGCCAGGCACCGGCGAGGTTGAGTGCCTCAAGAAAATCGCCCTTGCTGGTAGAGCCATCACCCCCGGTGACCACGGTTGCCTGCTTGTTCCCTTTTATTTTCTGCGCGCTGGCAATTCCGGCGGCATGACAGAATTGCGTTGCGATTGGTACACAGTTGGGAAGGTCTTGCGGGCAATTTTTGTAATTACTACCCCGCTCGTCACCTCCCCAGTAACGAAGAATTTCAGAGAGTTTCACCCCTCGAAGGTTTAAAGTAGCCTGATCTCGATAATAGGGGACAAATACATCATCTGGATGCATGGCAAGCCCAATTGCAGTATTGACTCCCTCGTGGCCCTGGCAGGAAGGATAGGTTCCCAACTGTCCGGTGCGCTGTAGCGCAATTGCTTTTTGGTCGAATATCCGGATCAAGCGCATATGCTGGTAGGCCCTGATCAGCAGCTCATCACTTATGGTTTCGGGAAGTGGAGATTGTGCACTGTTATCAGGCAATAGATAGCGAATGCCCGGTATGTTGAATGCGTAGTTGCATTGTATAGTGGATTGCATGACTGTCCTCCGTTGTCCGATGGACAATTACGCAGAAATAGCAGATAGCTTGGCTTCGGCCAGCTCGTCTGCGATTTCGCTGGTTGCTTTGTTTTGCGTTTTGGAGTGCTCAAAAATTTCACTCAGCGTCTGGGAAATTTCCGCCGTTTTGGTGTGAATGTGTTCGTCTGGTTCGCTTGCGTGATGCATGGACGCGTAGATCAAACCACCGGCGTTAATTACATAGTCCGGAGCATAAAGAATACCGGCTTGATGCAGTTCGCGACCTTCCTGAGCGGTAGCCAGTTGGTTATTTGCAGAGCCCGCGACGATACTGCATTGCAGGCGTGAGAGGGTTTCCGGATTGATAATGCCTCCCAGGCCGCAAGGTGCAAACACATCGCACTCAACATCGTATATTGCGTTGGCCTGAACTTGCTCAGCTTGAAAGGATTCGCAGGCTTGTTTCACTCTAGTGGGGTTGATATCGCTCACGATCAGGTTTGCTCCGGCTTCATGCAGGAGGTTTGCCAGCGCAAAGCCGACATTTCCCAAGCCTTGTAATGCGACCCGAATCCCTTCCAGATGCTCTGTGTGCAATTGGTGGTACACCGCGGCTTGAATGCCTTCAAAAACCCCTTGAGCCGTGAACTGAGACGGGTTTTTCTCGCGACTCGTACTTGTGACATGGCGGGTCTGATTGGCAATGATATCCATTTCAAAAGCGCTTGTGCCGCTGTCTATTGCCGTTATGTACCTACCATTCAGAGACTCGACAAATTGGCCAAACCGGGTAAATAATTTCTCTGGATCGTAGTTGGCGGGTTTGATAATAACGGATTTGCCGCCACCTTGTTTAACGCCCGCCAAAACAGCCTTGTAACTCATACCCCTTGCGAGTCGAATGGCGTCATGAATTGCTTTATTATCATCGTCATAGGTCAGAAAGCGGCATCCGCCGAGTGCTGGGCCCATTTTTGTGCTATGAATTGCGATGATGGCGTGTAAGCCGGAATCGGCATCGCGGCGGAAGTGTATTTCTTGGATATCGGACTGTTCTAAAATTGCGAACATAATGCTACTTCTCCTCACGTCGCCCGCTGTCTAGACGATGGCGGATCAGCTTGTGGCCGACTGCCGGAGCATGAATTATGCTGTTCGACTAAACATTGGTCAGTTTTACTTAGTGCTAGTGTGGTGCTGCATCGGTAGTAATACAGAACGTTACCTGTGTCGGAATCGCCATGTTTACTCAGATCCATTATAGATCGAGATAGATTAAAATATAATCAAAATTGTGTGATATTTGTGACCATCTGTGAGGTCTGTGGTGATGAATTATGCAAATCGAAGTGTCGAGATACTGGTATGGGGCATTAAAGTTGAGCGTTGTCCTTTTGAAATTGAGCGGGTGATTGTCCCGTCCAGCGCTTGAAAGCGCGACTAAACGCGCTGAGTTCTGAAAAGCCGAGCAGGAAAGCAATCTCACTCAGCGAGTATTTGTTTTGTTTCAGATAAAACATGGCCTTCTTCTGACGAACCGCTTCGACCAACTCCTGGTAAGAATGGCCCTCTGCCTTTAATTTTCGATACAGGGTGTGCCGGCTCATATTGAGTTTTTTGGCTATTCGCTCTGCGTCAAAAGCATTCTTTGCCAATTGTTTATTGACCAGATCCTGGACTTGTTGTGCCAATGTTCGCTGCGGCCTGAGTTTGCTCAGTAAGTTTTCGACATGCCGGGTCAGAACCTGGTGAAGATATGGATTCCGTTGCGGTAGTGGATAATCCAGAAAGTTCTTTTTGAAAGCGATACAGCAGTGTTCTTCCCCAAACCGTATCGGGCAGGCGAATATGCGTTCATATTCTGCCGTGTACTCCGGGGCGTTATGCGCGAATGCGACAAATTCCATCTTCAATTGCGGGTGAATCAGCTTTTTGGCTCGGGTAATTGAAACCGCCATAGTCCGTTCCATTATCGGAACGGAATATGCGTCCGGACAATCCCAAACATAGCGTAAATAGGCTCGCTGCTCATCAGTTTCAAACTCGGCCCGAATACCTTCATTGACAAGGGTATACAGGCGCGTGAATTGTGTTAGGGCTTTTCCCAGTGTCGCGTTGTTAAAGAAAATGTGTCCGACAACACCCATCCCCTCTTCCTGAGGCTTTTCTCCAAGGTGCAAGCCCAATGCGGGATCGCCACTGAGAATCAGCGCTTGCTCCCACATGTGTGCATATTGATGCAAGGGGATGCGCTGATCCGGCTTTTCGAGATCGTTCAGCGGCATACTGAGTTCCTGTTCCAGCTGTGCTTCACAATAACCGTGCTTTAACAGAAAGGAGGCCAGGGTCAGAGCGGAGGAAGCCGATACCATTAATTGAAATTTTTTTTCTTTAGGCACGAAAACAGAATCCTTTGTTGGGCCTTCAGCGTAGGCCTTAAAGACTACAATCAAGTGACTTTCGGTTGCAACTGGAGGTCAAGTGATTGGCACAGGGCGTCAAGCGCAATGTACCGTTGTTGAGTAATATAGTAGCTGAGTCGACGAGGTTGATGTAGGTCAATTCACCTGACCCGCCATTTAAGCGAGGGGCGTCGACTACGATGTGAAACGCTGGAATGACCCGATAGTCGGGAAACAGGCGTTAAAGTTAACCGAGCTTCGGGAACGGGATTCATTCGAACTAAACAGAGAGATTACTATGGAATTGGAAATTTGCGTACCACACAATGAAGAAGAATTAAAAAACATCAAATGGTTGGAAGAATACCTGAATAGCATTTATTACTGCTAGGAATTGAGTTTCGGGAGAGCCCCGATCTCATTTGAAAAACCGGCGCTACTGCCGGTTTTTTTATGGAATTCGTTACCTTTGATCCAGTTATGCCTGTATTTGAATTGGTTTTACCTGTATTCTGATCTTCTATTTGGCCTTCTATGCTAAATTCAGACTTTACTTCAACTATTTGAATTTTCTTAGGATTGCGAGAATGAACAATCGCTTTATCGGCACGCATTGCCGGGAAGACGCCTTCTCTGTCACCGGTTGGCTGGTGACGCTGGTATTATTGTTGTTGGCGGGATGTGCCTCAATTGCCGGGTACAGTATCAGTGAACAGACCTTGGAAGGTTATGCCCGACAAGCTGTTCAGAAGTTTGATCAGGATCAGCTCAAAGCTGGATCCCCGCTCAGCCTGTCAGTGAATAAACTGGATCTGACGCTGGCCCCAGAAGGCCGACAGGTCGTGCAACTTGATTTAAAAGGTCAGGTGGCCCTGAACACCGTGATTATGAAGGTTCCCGTGGATATTGCGCTGAAGATTGAAGGGGCACCCATTTACGACGGGACAGAAAAAGCCATTTTTTTAAAACGCCTGAACGTACTTGAAAGTGAAGCCAAGTCACCTTTCTTCAACCAGAATTTCCAGCCGGCGATTAAGCAGAGTATCGCTATCATTAGTCAGATTCTTGAGACGGTACCGGTTTATCGGTTGAACGAGCAGAATTTATCCGAGCGATTGTTGATGATGACTGATCTGAGTATCCATGTGGCAGAAGATCGGCTGGTGATTACGCCCGTGGGGCAGTGACATCACGCTTCTGTCTGAGGTAACCCGGAATTAGGGATGGCTTGATGTCTAAAAGTGGAATAGCAGCAGTTCTGAGTTTAATTCTGCCCGGTGCGGGGCAGGTCTACAATGGTCACTTTTTTCGCGCCTTGTTCTGGTTTGTTATTACGCCTGGCCTGTGGATTGGCTCGGGGGGATTTTTGGGCTGGATTTGCCACTTGATCTCGGCATACACCGCATATTACAAGGCGTCTAATCGTGTCGATCAGGAATCGTATTAGCAACATCAAACTAATGATCTAACCCTTCAGCTTATGAGTCAAATACTGGATTTACCTTCGGGCCTGCTCGACTCGGATTTATTGTGTGAGCAAATGCGCCTTGTTTCAGCCTACCTTGATCAACCGGCATTACAAAATTCTGCGGGAAAGCTTTCGCTCCCAAAACACTGGGTTGGGTTTGAGGATGCGTTGGCTGTGCGTTTGAATTCCCATATGGCAGAAATGCGTCTCAGGCAAATTGCAACGCCCGAGTGGGCTGATCTGACCGCTGACAGTGTTGTCTGGCCTCCTGGCTTTCAGCCACCACTTGAAGCGCAATTGCTGCTCTTGCAGGATCGTGCGGCTGCAGGGCTCACGGGAAGAATAAGGTTGCCGAAAAGTTGTCATGAATTATGGGCAACCTTTAAATATTCGGTATTGGCACGTAACCATCAGGCCTATTCTAAAATAGGGCAGTTGGTTGCGATTCGTGGCATTGAATTTCCTGAATTATTGGAGCGTCTGGTTTCCATCTTGCTGTCTGCGCCATCGCGGGGTGGAACGCTTAATGCGTTACAGCATATGTGGGGCTATATATCGCGCCGCTCCAGTTTGGATCCTAACAAGGCATCGATGAGTGCCATTTTGTCTGAAATTCAAATGTTGAGTCTGTCTTCTGATGAAACTTATCTTTTGAATTCTACATCCTTGAGTGATTTAAACTTCTGGGTAGTGTTGTATGACCGCTGTTCACCTTAATTACAAAGTCATGGGGCAGGGCGAGCCTTTGATTGTGATGCATGGATTGTTCGGATCCTGGGAGAATCTGGGCTCAGTTGCCCGGGGGATGATGGATACTTATCAGGTTCATGCCCTGGACATGCGTAATCATGGTCGTTCCCCTCACTCGAATAATATGTGTTACTCATTGATGGCCGCTGATGTCATTCAGTATATGGATGACCAGGGCCTCGAGGCCGCGCATTTGTTGGGGCATTCCATGGGGGGCAAAGTCGCCATGACCTGTGCCTTGGCCTACCCACAAAGAATTAGATCGGTATTGGTTGCTGATATTGCACCTGTGCAGTACGAACGGCATCATGAGCGGATATTGGAAGGTTTGGAGCGTATTGATCTGGTGGCTTTGAAGTCAAGGCAAGAGGCAGATGAATTGCTTACACCCTATGTCCCTGAAGTTGCTGTGCGCCAGTTTTTGCTGAAAAATCTCATTAAAGCGAACGCGAGCGGGTTTGCATGGCGTTTAAATCTGGCTGCGATTATTTCGAACTACGAACACATTATGTCGGGTCAAAGTTCAACTGTAGCATTCCCCGGGCCTGTGCTGTTTATTAAAGGGGGGATATCTGATTATATATTGCCTCAACATCGCGAACAGGTGTTACGTTTGTTTCCCAATGCTTCAATGCGCACTATTCCAGGTACAGGGCATTGGCTACATGCCGAGAAGTGTTCGTTATTTGTACAGATATGTAAGCGATTCTTGCAAAGTGCGCAAAAATGAGAAAAACGTCACATCTGTTTTACAAAGCTTCACTAAATAGTAGCTGTCTAAATACCATTTCAGTTTAAACTGGAGGGATCACAGTTCTCGCGAAGAAACTCACCAGTCGCTGAGATAAAATAATAAAAAAGAGGGGTGGTCATGAATGTGAGTACGAGTAGTCTCCATCAGCAATTGCCAATCATTATCGATATCGAAGCCTCTGGTTTCGGCTCAGGTAGTTATCCTATTGAAGTCGGGTTTGTGTTGCCCAATGGTGATGCATTTTGTTCACTTGTGCGTCCCGAGGCGGAATGGACCATGTGGGATGAACATGCTGCAGAACTGCATCATATTTCGAGGCAAATGCTTTTCAAGCGGGGAAAGTCCTGCCAGGAAACCGCGATCTGGTTGAACCGCCACTTACGTGGTGCAACGGTTTATTCTGATGCCTGGGGTCATGATATTTCCTGGTTAGGGTTGCTCTTTGAAGAGGCCAATGTTCCACAACTGTTCAAGGTTGAGGCTATTACCACACTCTTGAGTGAAGATCAGATGCGGATATGGGCCGAAATGCAGGCTGATGTGATTGCGACATTGAACGTAGAGCGGCATCGAGCAAGCACTGATGCATTGGTGATTCAGACGACCTATCATTGGGTTCAGGAACAGGGAAAGGGCAACCCGGATCGTCGGCGGGATCCGGGAACTGTAGTTGATTCGCCAATCAAGTTAGGTACTGCAAAAACAAAACGAACCGGGTAGCGGGAGGCTTGCCCAACCAGATACGGGATCCCGGTCACGGAACCGTGATGTGAGCCGGGCGTTTATACGATTGCCCGGGTAACTCGAAACAGACACTCGCCTTGCATTTTAGGCAATCCGTATTGCTGCGAGACTTCGTTTGGGTTGAGCACGTTCACCGTTGAAAACCCGCACTCTTTCAATCCCTGCGCTACAGATTCATCCGACGTGTAGTGCAGCGGGACCCGTTGCCGGGTAAACATTTCGATCAGACTCACTCCCCAATGATAAGTAAGTTGTTCCTGATAAACGGGGAGTTTGGGCCAAATTTCAAAAATGTATTCGCCATGCTTAAACGTGGCGAGAGCGCCTCGCAGAGAACGCCAGAAGTTTTCGATGGTGGACAGTTCAAAGTAGTTTACTAAACCTTCCGTGATCACGAGTATGGGTTTGTTGCGATCAAAGTGCGAGTCCAGGATAGCGTTCAAGCTCAATGGTCCGGATTCGCGCAGGATGTTGATCGGTTCAACACTGTGCTCTGGATGGCTGAAGCGTAGCTTGCCGAGGCGTGCTTGTTTCCAGTTGACCATTTGTGGCAAATCGGCTTCGACATATCGGATGTTCAGGCCAGCATCATCTGCCTGTTTCAGAATGCGTTGTGCCCTCGAGGATAAGCCGCTGGCAATCTCGAGAATTTGTAAGGTAGGGTTTTGTTCAATGGCCTCAAGCGTTAAGGCATCGATGAGTTTATGCCGTTGGATTAACATTGTTTCGAGATTATTGCCGAATAACCGTTCATTCAGCCAACCTACCGGTCGATGAATATAGTAAAGGCTCTTGCCGAGAACGGATCCCATTTCGGGTTCTGAATAGGCATTCTCACACCAAACCTGGCCGGTAAAATATCCAGTCAGGCTGACAGGTGATTTATCATTCATAGTATATGCTCCGTACCGTTGAGCTGCTGATCGTTGTTGAGGTCACCAGTCTGGCGATTGAGTAAGGTAATAAAATTGGCCAAACTGACGCATAGCTCAGGGTTCCCCGGCCAGTCTGTCAGGCTGCTTGTTGGGCTCTAAACAGGTTCATAACAGATGCAAGATTGGCTGAGAGTTTTGATGTTAATGCCGGGTAATGCCGAATGGTATCGGTTGCGCGATCAATAAAGCGATCAGGCGAGAACGTCGGTAGACTCAACAGCATTGAGATAACGGATAATTGTTCTTGGCTACAATGCCAGAGTAACGTAGTTGCTACATCTTCCGGGGCGGCACAGTAAACCCATACCGGAGAGTGAATAAATCGTCGCTCGAGTTGAATGGCATCGCGATCAAATTCATCATGAAGCAACTGCGGACCCTTTCGATGTCTGGACGTGGGCTGCAGCGTCGGTGGTCGGTAATGCTGGTCCAGATGGTTGTGCAGTACAATATCCTGTCGATTTACCAGTTTTGCAACTTTGAACTCAAGACTGACTTGATGGGTTGAATGTCTCTGTGTAACCCCTCGGCAGAGCAATTCTATAGCCGGCCGTCCGAAAAGATAGGCGCGAATACTGCCTGGTGAAGTTTGCCTGCGTGCAGCTGTGGTGAGTTCGTTCGGCGTGATACAATTTAAAACCGCCTGAGTGAGTGGCCCAGGAGGGATAGGTGCATCCTGTAACATTTTTCATCCTTGGTTTTGTTCACAGTTTACCTGTGTGGTACCGATTCCAATCAGTACCGTGGTAACACTGATGTGACTTTGTTTTTATTTTTTATAAAATTTTCGTCAAAGATCCACCCGGAATTCCTGCTTTCGGTCCTTATAGGATATTAGACTAAAGTATTACATCATTTTTTTATATTGGCCTGCAAGTTATCTTTTTGGCGTTAAGCCAATGCTCAGGGCACCCAGGCGGGGGTCGGGGTTTTCACAATTTTCCACATTAGGCCTGAAACCAAAAACATAAAGCTCTCGAAGTAGGTCAAATTCAAAACGAACTGATTTGCGGGTCCATCGATAAGCAGGCTTGTAATGCGCCCAAAGAGCAGGCCCCCGAGAAACAATGCAACCAGACCAAAGCCAATTTTCAAGGTCTGCAGACGGAAGGAACAAATTACAAAAAAGAGGCCAAAAAACAGGTGCATACCACCATAGTTTGCACGAATTTCATTGAATGCGCCTGGGGTATTCAGAGTGATTCCAATCGGCTCCATGAGGTCTGCTGGAGCGAACAAGGCATTCAAACCTACCAGGCAAAAAATACCGCCAAATATGAATAGCAGTATATGGGAAATAAACTTCATATTTTCTTCCTTGTCTGTTTGCTGTCGAATAAATTAAGGAGGTGTCAAAAGCCGGGACAGCTGACAATTCGCATTAAAAGAGCACAGTATTTATTGCCAGTTTTACCATTTTATTTTTCAAGCATAAATTTTGTTGGCAGTGTGTCTTTCATCGCTTTGAATTTCATCGCAGTTCCAGGCTTGTGCGGTGCGTTGAGTACCTTGTGCTATTGATTGCGGGCAAGAAATCGATCCAGTGCATTGGCGAATTCACGACGGTCCGTTTGAGAAAGTGGAGGCGGCCCACCCGTTGCCATGCCCGCATTGCGCATTTCTTCCATAAAGTTCCGCATGGTGAGTCGCGCCTTGATATTCTCTTCGGTGAGTTCATTTCCCCGGGGGTCAATTACCTTCGCACCTTTTTCGATAACTGCATGGGCCAGAGGAATGTCTGCGGAAATGATCAAGTCACCCGCCTGACAATGTTCTGCGATGTGATTATCCGCATTGTCAAAGCCTTGAGCGACCTGGTATGACTTGATCATTTTTGAAGGCGGAGTTCTAATCGCATGATTGGCTACGAGATTTAGTTGCACATTCATCCTGTTTGCTGCGCGAAACAGAATTTCCTTGATCGGGTTTGGACAAGCATCTGCGTCGACCCAGATTATCATATATTTTTCCTTTGCCTGTGTAATATTCATCGATTCGGAAGACGTGACGGGCGCAAATTCCTGCCTTGTAGATCCATTTTATTGAACTATCTTACAACTAATCAGTCGTCAAGTTGTCATAAGAGTGCGATAAATCTGTCAATCTGTTCCCGTGTGGATTGATTATTAAGTCAAATCGGTATTGTGCCCAGTGTGCAGGCTTGATGTGGTTGGTGAATAGCGCATCATGGGACGCCACCCATATTTACCGGATACTCGATTTGAATTTGTCCAAATTTTATTTGCGGACTTATTATGAATGTTGATTGTAATGATCTTTGGCAGCGCTTTGTTCAAGTTCGTTCGATATCGGAAAAACTTGCAGAACCGCTCGAAATTGAAGACTATTGTCTTCAGGCTATTCCCGAAACCAGTCCGATCAAGTGGCACTTAGCTCACACAACCTGGTTTTATGAAACTTTTATTCTAAAGCCCTTTCTCGCCGATTACACGCCTTATCATCCGCGTTTCGAATACTTGTTCAACTCATATTACAACGGGGTGGGGATGCAGTTTCCCAGACCCCAGCGCGGAGTGCTTTCCCGACCCACTGTCGCGGAAGTTGCACGATACCGAGCTTCTGTGAACAAAAGCCTGGAAAAACTGATGGCAAGTTTGAGTGAGCATCCCGATGCGATGGCGATATCCCAACGACTTGTATTGGGATTGAACCATGAACAACAGCATCAGGAGCTAATGTTAACCGATCTCAAGTATAACTTGTCATTAAATCCATTATATCCGGTATACAATCCCGCCCCTTTGGCGCATGCCCAGCCTGTCCCGGGAGCTCGGTATATTGATATACAAGGCGGGTATATACCGACAGGAGTTGATGCCAGCGCCAATGCATTCTGCTTTGACAATGAAACCCCCAGGCATGAACGACTCATCCAGCCATTTTCAGTTGCGGATCGCCTGGTGACTCAGGGTGAGTACCTGGAGTTTATTCAAGACGGTGGCTATCAAAATCCGCTCCTGTGGTTAGCGGATGGTTGGGCGGAAGTTCAACAACAGAAGTGGTGTGCGCCGTTATATTGGGTTCCTGATGCCGAGACAACGGGAGCCGGGTCAAGTTTTTCGGTGTTTACGTTGCATGGCCTGCAAGATTTTGATCCCAACCTGCCGGTTGTGCACATTAGTTATTATGAGGCCGATGCTTTTGCGCGCTGGGCAGGTGCCAGGTTACTGCGTGAGGATGAGTGGGAAATGCTGGCTACAGCCCAATGCCCGACTATAGCCCAATGCCCGACAACAGCCCAAACGATAAAAGGTAATTTTTTTGACCCGCAGCGCAATCACCCGGTTGGCCTTTCTGAGTCACTTTCTCAGAACACCGTTCAACAGCTTTATGGTGATACCTGGGAATGGACTCAGAGCCCCTATCAAAGTTACCCGGGATATCGGGCAGCAGAGGGCGCAATTGGTGAATATAACGGGAAATTTATGTGTAATCAGCTGGTCTTGAGAGGCGGTTCGATTGCCACACCTCAGGGGCACATTCGAGCCACCTATCGCAATTTTTTCTATCCTGCTGACCGTTGGCAATTCAGCGGACTGCGTCTAGCGCGATAATGACATAAATAAAATAAAGGGATAACCAAATGCTACCTTTGAGCACGGAGTTTTCAACTGAATCATTGGTTCGTTTTTATCAGGTTGCTGGTGAGGATACCACAGACCATTGCCATCAGGTCCTTGATGGCTTGCAACTGGAACAGAAAACGATATCACCGAAATATTTTTATGATGAACGCGGATCAGAATTGTTCGATCAAATAACCCGGCTGCCTGAATATTACCCAACGCGCACAGAACAGGCGATACTGGAGCTATTTGGTGCCGAGATTGCGCAAGCCCTGGATTCAGAGACATTATTGATTGAGCCCGGTAGTGGTGGCTGTCAAAAGGTTCGGGAACTGCTGCAGCATCGTTTTCCTGCGGCGTATGCGCCCATTGAAATTTCCGGAGACTATTTGAAAAAAGCGGTTTCCCGACTTTCCAGAGAGTATCCGGATATGGATATTCATGCCATCTGTGCAGATTTTACGACATTGAACCGTTTACCCGGTGAACTTGACGGGGAAAAACGGGTTGCGTTTTTTCCAGGATCCACGATTGGGAACTTTGAACCTGAAAAAGCGGCAGGTTTGCTTCGTAATTTCGCTGAGCTCGTAGGGGATGATGGTGCATTGTTGCTTGGCGTTGATACGTTGAAAGATGCCGATGTACTGCACGCTGCCTATAACGATGCCCAAGGTATCACGGCAGAATTCAATTTAAATATGCTGGATCATCTTAACCGTTTAATCGGGGCCGAATTTGATCGTCGCTATTTTCACCATGAAGCATTCTTCAATGAGACATCCGAGCGGATCGAAATGCACCTCCGGTGTGATCGTGCACATTCTGTAAAGGTTGGGAGCCGCACGGTCGATTTTCAGCAAGGAGAGACGATCCACACCGAAAATTCCTATAAATACTCGCCTGAAAGACTGGATCAGTTAGTCTCGCGAGCGGGATTTGAGCGGCAACAGAGTTGGTTTGATGATGACCAGCAATTTGGCTTTCACCTGCTAAAACGGGTAACAAGCATTGCGGGCCAGGATGAATTGAGTGGTCGCTCGTAAGCGCGAATATCGTCGGTTGAGCCGTCGTACACGGTTTTTGCTGTTAGGGACGGAAAACAGTGCGGTTGATTTCAAACGAAACGCTAATGGCGTGAAACAGAAATCACTGGTTGCTTTTGCCAACTCTGAAGAAGGTGGAGCCTTGCTGCTCGGAGTTGAGGAGTTTACGTCTGAAGATGGCGTTCAGCGCGGTCGGATTGTCGGGTGTGATGTGGATGACGGCGCGCGCTTGCAAATTCAGAATAAGGCACTAGGCTGCATTCCACCGGTGCATATTGAAATCATTACAGAGAACCTGGCACACAAGCCGATTTTGCGTATCGAGATCAGAACCGGGTCCCAGCGGCCTTACTGCACGTCTTCCGGAGAGTATGCTATCCGGGCAGATGGTCGTAACAGAGTGCTGCAACCCAGCGAGATGCTCCAGTTGTTTATGGATCGTGAGAGTGAACAGTTTCTGAATCGGTTCAAATATGCTGTGAGTAAGCTGGAGGCCCAAGTGGAAGCCATGGATGGAGAATTGAAGCAAGGCGTAGATCGCATGATTTCCGATATCATGCGTCTTGATCATGATACGTCGTACATTCTTAATGAGCTTTATGGGCGTTCACTCGACATCCGCAAAGAAACAGATATTGCGAAGAAACATGACTCTGACCTTGAGCGAAAGCTGAAGAATATCAAGCAGGGACAAGAGCGAAAGTACAAACACCTCCGGAACCGGATCGGTGATATTGAACTGAAAATTGATGCCTTGCTGGAACATTTTGCGATTGCTGATCCCATCCAGCTCAAGGCGCGAGATCACATTATTGAAATGACGCAGATGATTCAGAATAAGAATAATGAGGGTCTGCTCGCGGACTTTCTGGATGTTTTACGCCACATTTACCCGGACATTGAGCCTGAACAACTCTCTCAATGGGTCTCTGAAGCACTGGACGAAGCCAAACTAAAACAATAATAATGTCAGCCAACGACCACAGGAACTACTTGAATGTTGATTCAACCGCTTATGAACGAAAACACTGAAATCGATTGGCAGTATCCAAACCCCTATTTGACCGATATAAACGTTTCACCTCAAGACACGGATCGCCTGGGACATACCAACAATGTCCGTTACCTTGCCTGGCTTGAAGACGCCGCATGGGGGCATATAACGGAATTGGGTCTGGGCTGGGATGTAAAAGAAGCACTGGGTCGTGCAATGGCCATTGTCAGGACTGAAGTGGACTATCTGGCCGCTTCATATGCTGGTGATCACTTATTGCTGGGGACATGGATAACCTCCTCGGATTTCAAATATCAATCCACCCGTGAGTTCCAGTTGGTGCGCTATCAGGATCATAAAGTTGTATTGCGGGCGAAGATGCAGTTTGCCTGTATCGTATTGAAAAGCGGAAGGCTGAGTAAAATGCCTGTGGAATTTGTTACGGCACACAGGGCCGGACTGGAGGCCGCTGGTGTACCTTGTTGAGCGTTTAGCCCCGATTCAATTTCCATTGGTTAACCGGTTTTACAAAGAGGCTGGTCATAAAGGGAAGGCGCGGGGAGATGATGTCGTATTCGTTCTAAAAGCTCACGGCATTATTCGTGCAGCGGTTCGTTTGTGTCCGGTGGAAGGGCGGCTTTTTCTCAGGGGACTTTGGGTTATGCCAGAGTTTCAGCGGCAAGGTTTAGGCAGTGTGTTAATGCAGCAAGTAATCGAACAATACTTGCAGGGAAGATACTGCTGGTGTTATCCCTTTGCTCATTTGGAAGTCTTTTATTCACAATTTGGTTTTAAAGTAGTTGCACCTGAAAGTGTCCCGGAATGTATTGCAGGGCCCTATACGGCCTATACGCGGGCAGGTAAAGCAATTTTAATCATGATCAGAGATGACTCTGATCCAGAGTCAGTGCCAGACTAAAACCGGGTTCGGGAGGAGACAAACCATGAAGCAAGTTCAAATTATAGCCTTCGGCGATCCGGATGTGCTGCGGGTAGTCGACACGGATGTGCCAAAACCGGGCAAAGGTGAAGTGCTGGTGCGCGTTGCGGGTGCAGGCATTAATCCAATTGACTTTAAAACGCGCCGGGGGCTTGGTTTTGCAGCCGAACGAATTCGTGGAAATTTCCCCTGGAGTCCGGGTTATGAGTTTTCAGGTTGGGTTGAAGCCGTGGGCGAGTCAGTTGGGCGATGGCGGATAGGCGATGCAGTTTTTGGTATGACGCCGTTCCCTGATCAGGGCGGGGCGTACAGTGAGTTTGCGGTTACACGAAAGGAATTGCTCGCTCCAGCTCCAGGTTCCATACCGGTAGCCAATGCCGGGGCGGTTCCTCTCGCCGCGTTAACCGCGTGGCAGGCCCTTTTTGAAATTGGCAGCCTTCAGGCAGAAAGTAAAATACTCATACACGCTGCTGCTGGTGGCGTTGGTCATTTCGCCGTGCAACTGGCAAAGACCCTTGATGCCTACGTTATCGCAACGGCTTCCCCTGATAATCACGACTTCCTGCTTGAGCTCGGGGCCGATGAAGTGATTGATTACCACAGCACCGCATTTGAAACAGTCTGTTATGGTCTGGATTTTGTATTGGACAATGTAGGTGGAGGCGTGGGGTTGCGCTCGCTGGATGTGCTTTCTTCTCATGGGCAAATGGTTACCGTGCCAACGATCTCGGCGCAAGATATTATTGCTCAAGGGGAAGAGCGAGGGATAAAGGTGACCGGCTTGACGGTTCACTTTGATGCACAGCAGTTGGAAGAAATAGCGGATTTAATCGATACTGAAGACGTTAAACCCCATATCAGTACAGTTTTTACACTGGCTCAGGTTCAACAGGCGCACACGCTTGCGGAAACAGGCCGAGGCCGGGGTAAGTTGTTGTTGTTACCATAGTTGTTACCATAAATGTTGTCGGAAATATTGTAGATCCTGGTTGCAGAAAAAATAACAAAAAAGGTGCGCCCATGCGCCTATAACCAACCTCAAGAGTTAGCAAAAAACTCGAAACTGCGGAGTGTAAGTTATGCATTCAGTCAAAGTCAGAGATTATATGACCAGCAATGTGCTGTCATTCAAACCTGAAGATGGTGTTATAGAGGCCCTGCGAAGTCTTTTGAAAGCCGGGCGGTCCGGTGCCCCTGTGCTGGATGATGATCACAAGTTAGTGGGGGTTTTGTCCGAAATCGACTGCTTGAAAGAAGCGCTGATGGGTGGATATTATCAGCAGGCAGGAGATCGAGTTGCCGACCACATGTCGGCAGAAGTGGATTGTGTGCAAGCTGATGATGACATTCTGGTGGTTGCAGACTTGTTTATGAAAGGGCGCAGACGGTTACCTGTAATGGAGGAAGGCAGAATGGTGGGTATTATTACCCGCCAGGATTTTGCCAGGGCACTTATTGAACGAATTGACCATCCACATCATGGTGATAATTGATTATTACCTGGATTGTGCTTCAGGTTATGTAGATATCTGTCGTTTCCGTTGATATCTACAGACATTGGCTGTAAGTTTCGCAGATGTTCCAGTCGAGATTATAGCCCTGTTGCGATAGAGCTGAATAAGCTTGTTGCGCTGTTAAGTGGACAGATCCGGTCTGGATTCGCGTTGTGAATGACCCGTAATTTGTTTCTGAATTGAAACATTCTGGTAATACATTTCTTTTAGGCTCTTCAACACTCTTTTCCGTCTTAAAAAATGTAACCAGAAGGTAAATATTTCATGCGTGTAAAGTCACCAAGTTCTAAATTGGCGCTTTCCGGTCAGATCGTGGCGGCCAGCCTATTGTGCCTTAACCTCACGGCCTGTAATGACGATGATGATAATAATGACACCTATTTCAACCGGGTGTCGACCTTTCCAATCTGCCAACAAATCGATTCCAACTGTAATACCGATGAAACCACGGTAGCAGAGATTGTTGCTGCCAGCAGCGATGGAATGACACTGATCTATACCGATAGCCAGCTGGAAAACCTGGGTTTTGTTGATATTTCTGATCCAGCTAACCCTAAACCCATGGGAACCGTTGCACTTTCCGGCGAGCCGACATCGGTTGCGGTAAACGGTGATTATGCGCTTGCTGCAATCAATACCTCCGAGAACTTTGTGAATGTGAGTGGAGAACTCGCTGTGATCAATGTTCCCGGTCAAAATCTTGTGACAACGATCCAACTGGGTGGTCAACCTGATTCCATCGCTGTCAGCCCGGACAAAAGCTACGCCGTGGTTGTGATTGAGAATGAGCGTGATGAAGACTTAGGTGAAGGGATTCCGCCTCAAATGCCAGCGGGTGGCTTGATTATTATTGATATGCAGGGTGAACCGGGTCAATGGACTACTCGTAGTGTAGATATGACCGGACTGGCTGCGAAATTCCCGGAAGATCCCGAGCCGGAGTATGTCGATATCAACGCCGATAATGTTGCGGTCATAACTCTGCAGGAGAACAATCATATCGTTCTGGTTAATCTGGTGGATGGTTCGATCGTCAACCACTTTAGTGCAGGTACAGTAAATCTGACACAAATTGATACCACCGAAGAAGATCCGGCGCTTATATCGCTGACTGAAACCCAGAATAATATTCCTCGTGAGCCAGATGGTGTTACCTGGTTGTCCACCGAGTTGTTCGCAACCGCTGATGAAGGGGATATGGATGGCGGGAGCCGCGGTTTCACGATATTCAATACCGCTGGAGAAGTTGTTTATGCGCCAGGCAATGCGCTGGAACATGTGGTTGTCAGCCATGGTCACTATCCTGACGCGCGATCAGGGAACAAGGGCAACGAACCTGAGAACGTAGATTTTGGCAAGTTCGGTGGTAAAGATTACCTGTTTGTAGCGTCTGAGCGCTCCAGTGTGGTTTTTGTCTATGATATCGACAATGCCAGCCAGGCTCAGTTAAAACAAGTTCTGCCTGCTTCTGTCGCGCCTGAAGGTCTGTTGGCTTTGCCATCGCGAAATCTGCTGATTGCCGCGAGTGAAGAAGATGCACGTGGTGATAAAATTCGCAGTGCCCTGAATATCTATCAGTACAATGGGTCTACCCCGGCGTACCCAACCATCAAGTCCACAAATCGTGCTGACGGTACACCCATTCCCTGGAGTGCCCTCTCTGGCTTGGCTGCCGACCCAAATGACAACAATGTGGTTTACAGCATTCAGGACAGCTTCTATCAACAGAGTCGTATTTTCAAACTGGATGTCAGCCAGAAGCCGGCAATGTTGGTTGAAGATATTGTATTGAAAGACGTAAATGATGTTTTGGCAAGCCTTTCCGTAGTCCAGTTGGATGATGCACAGGTTGCAGCTGATGATGATACCCGCGTAAGTGTGTTTGATGAGGCGGATCTGGCGGCGATGATTAACTCGGATAAGACCGTTAATCTGGATCCTGAAGGGATTGCTGTGGCCAGTGATGGTGGTTTCTGGGTTGCATCTGAAGGCTCCGGCACCATGGGTGAAACTAACCGCCCGATCAACAGCCTTAATATGATTCTGAAGACCAGTGCTGCTGGGACAATAGAGCGCGTTATTACGCTGCCTGAAGCCGTTAATGCGGTACAACTGCGCTTTGGCTTCGAAGGTGTGACTGAAGCAGATGGCAAAGTGTACGTTGCATTCCAGCGTGCATGGAACGGTGAAGACAATGCCCGGATTGGTATTTTTGATCTCGCGAGCTCGACTTGGTCATTCCTGTTCTACCCACTTGATCCCCGTGAGTCTCAAGCGGGTGGTTGGGTTGGTCTGTCAGATCTGACAGCATTGGGTAATGGTGAATTCCTGGTACTTGAGCGTGATAATCAAGGTGGGCCCGATGCGGCAATCAAGCGTTTGTATCGTATCAATTTGTCGGATTTGAACGACGGTGATGTGATCAGCAAAACCCTCGTAGATGACTTGATGGATAACCTGGCTGCTGCAGGTGGTCATATCCCTGAGAAGATCGAAGGTGCCGCCGTTCTGGGTAATGGTGATGTGTTGATCGTTAACGATAACGATGGTGTTGACGATTCCAGTGGTGAAACGCAATTGATTAATCTGGGCAATATTCTGTAATTGTTGTAACCGACTTTTCATCACACAACAAAAAACCGCGCACTGCGCGGTTTTTTGTTGTCGTATTGATTGTACCGATTAAATCAAATGATAAGTGAATTTTGCACCGAAAGTCCGGGGGGGATTAATATCCCGGGTCACCCCTGTGGAGGCTGCTGGAAATTCACGGCTTGAAGTTGAATAGTCTTCATCGCCGAGATTCTCACCGAAAATCTGTACTTCCCAGCGTTCGTCCGCAGATAAAAGGTTAATTCGGGCGTTCACTACCGAGTAGGCACCTTGTGATGACACGTTTTCATTAAAGGCAGTGAAATAGACTTTATCCTGCCAGGACCACTCTGCACGATAACGCAGCGTGCCAATGCCGATGAAATGCTCATATTGCACAACGGTACTGACTTTATGTTCCGGGGCACTGTTCAATTTGTTGCCAGAAACATCGACCACAACTGGGCCACTGGGCGCCAGATATTTGTCATATTCGGTCTTCAGGTAGGCATAGTTGAAACCGATCAGAAGATCGTAGATGGGGCGCCATTCGGTTTCCAGTTCAACCCCGTAAATGGTGGCATCGGCAGCGTTGCTGATTGATAGAACGCCCGGTTGAGTGAAGGCTGACACCTGAAGATCGGTGTAATCATAATAGAACCAGGCCACGTTCGTTCTTAGGCTATCTAATAACTCTGTTTTGACCCCTGATTCGTAAGACCATACAAATTCCGGATCATATTGGGCATCACCAGATGTGAAATTGTAACCGCCGCTCTTAAAGCCGCGGCTCACTGTGGCGTAGAGCATGGGACCATTGTTGAAAGTGTAATCGACAGAGGCTTTAGGGCTCCAAGCGTCCCAGTCATCTTTGTTCGATACTTCAAAACCGCCAATTTGGTTTGTGCCAGCCATTAATCGTTGAACATTATTAAATTCTTTTTCTTCGTAGCTGTACCGTAAGCCAAGCGATGCGTTCAAGTTCTCAGTCACAGCATACGTACCTTCTGTAAACAGGGCATATGCTGTGGTCTCGTTTTGTGCATCGAGATTATTGGCCAGTCCTGGAAGGTTGACATTTACGATACCGAGCGTGCTGTGTTCTTCCTCCAGATAAAACAAGCCTGCGACCCAGCTCATTCGGTCTGTCGTCAGGTTCAGCTGAATTTCTTCAGAAAGCTGATCCTGACGCTCTGCAAGTTCGGTTACCAGTGCATCAATGTTACTGCCATCCGTGTCCTCAATAGTATCGAATGTATTATCCCGGTAAGCTGTCAGAGATGATATTGTCCATTCGTCACTGAGATCCCAGCTTAATTTGGCCGATGTCCCCCAAGCCTTTTGATCAACAAACGGGTCGTCATAGGAAATATGCATATCCCAAGGATCTGAGGGAATAATAACCTGTTCTCCAAGTGGCGCGGGCTGGCCGGTAACCCCGAGTCCGGTGGACTTGTAAGCACCTGTAGCCTCGTCAATGGTGGTGTAATCCCCTCTCAGTATTAATTCTCCACGCTCTGCAAACAAAAACCTCAGTGCGCCTCGTGTGGACGTGCTGTCTTCATCCATTAAGCCGTCGATGCCCGTGGGGGAAACATTATCGACATAAGGATCACGTTTGGCTTTTTGTACTGCGATGGAGCCGTAGATATTTTCTGCCATTTCGCCACTGAGATTGGCGTTCACGCGTACTTCATCGTAGTTGCCCAGTTGCACACTCGCGTTTGCATCGGTTTCGGGGCCCGGGGTTTTGGAAATAACATTGATCGTGCCGCCAATTGAGTTTCGGCCGTACAGTGTCCCCTGGGGGCCCCTGAGCACTTCCACCCGTTCGACATCCAGAAAATCGATTAGCGATGTCGTCGGACGTGGCTGATAGACGCCATCGATATGTACGGTCACGCTCGGGTCGGAGCCGACAAAGTCAAGGTTGGTACCGATACCGCGAATGTATATTCGAGTGGCCTGGCCGTTGCGGTTAATATTCAGCCCGGGTGTTTGCAGCTTCAGGTCTTCAATATTTTCCATGCCTGCTTCTTCCAGGCCGGTTGAATTGATCGCTGTAATCGAGCTGGGGACCGTTTGCAAGGATTTGGCTCCGGTTTTGGTTCCCGTGACAATAACTTCTTCAAGTTTTTTAGTGCTGGTCTGGTTTTCCTGTTCGGGTGCTTCCTGTGCTTTGAGCAGCCCCTGGCTGGTGATCAGGGCAATGGCGAGAGGTAATTGTAATTGCTGAACAGGGCTCTTTATTTTTATTCCCATACTGACCTCGTGTTGGGTTCGAGTTGGCGTAAGTCCGGCATTAATTTAATGCAGCAGCGAGTGCCGAGTGAAGTATTCGTAAAAATGATGTTTAGCAACTTTACAGTATAGCGGGAACTCTCAGAGTTAAAACCGAGTTCTGAACTTCTATACGGGACTGTTTTTCCCGTTGGGGATAAACAGTTTGCCCGTATAGACAAGCTCGCTGTGATAACTTGCTTAACTGGAAGTGTGATTAGCGCGTATGGTCAACTCACGAGGTGCTGAACGGGGGTATTTATTGAGCTTGATTCGAGCCACTCTGAGAATTTTCGGGCGGGTAAGGGCTTGCTGAACAGGTAGCCCTGTACCAAATCGCAATATTGATTTTGGAGAAACTCAAGCTGGCCTTTGGTTTCAACCCCTTCTGCGACGACCTTTAAGCCGAGAGAGTGGCCGAGTTGCACCACAGCTTTTGCCAAAGTGGCACTATCTTTATCATGTTCAATATCGGTAACAAACGAGCGGTCAATTTTAACTTTGTCCACGGGAAAGCGTCGCAGATAGCCGAGCGAAGAATAACCGGTGCCGAAATCATCAACGGATATCTTGACCCCAAATTCACGCATGTCAAACATCGTGGAAATGGCGGCATCAGGATCATTCATGACATAGCTTTCCGTGATCTCAAACTCCAGCAGTCCCGGATTGATGTCATAAGCATGCATTGCACTACAGATTCGTTCTAATAGATCGTCTCGCCGGAACTGCACGGATGACAGGTTCACGGCAATGGGTACCTGTGGTAATCCTGCATCTTGCCATGCCCGGATTTGCATGCAAACCTCTTCCAGTACCCAGTCGCCAATTTCGACGATCAAGCCGGTTTGCTCTGCCAGGGGGATAAACTCATCGGGTGGAACTCTGCCCCGCTCAGGGTGTTGCCAGCGCAGCAGTGCTTCTGCCCCCGCAAGGCGATTGGTGGCAATATCAATTTGTGGCTGATACTCGATAAACATCTCATTGTTAACCAAGGCTCGCTTCAAGTCCGTTTGCAACAGTCTGCGACGCTGGATTTCGGCATCCATTTCATCGATGTAGTGTCGGTAGGTGTTTTTACCTTCCCCTTTTGCGCGATACATTGCCATATCGGCGTTCCGGACTAATTGATCAGGTTCGTGATGATCATCCGGGAACACGGTTATACCGATGCTGACACCGATATGCATTTCGTTGCCTTCGATATGGTAAGGTTGGGAAATGGCTTCAATAATGCGGTCAGCCAAAGAGCAGACAATGTTGGCATCATCAATTTCGGTGATAATCATGGCAAACTCATCGCCGCCCAGGCGTGCGATTGTGTCGGATGTGCGTCCGGTTTTAAGCAGGCGCAGAGAAACCTTGCGCAGTAACTTGTCCCCCTGCTCATGACCCAGGGAATCATTGACCACCTTGAAGTTGTCCAAATCCAGAAACAGAAGAATAACTTTTTGTTGTTGGCGTCGGGCGCGTTCAAGTGCTCGACACAACCGGTCATTGAACAGCACCCGGTTGGGTAGCCCCGTCAGCGTATCGTGCATTGCCAGATACTGCATTTGTTTTTGCGCTCGAATCCGGTCTGTAATGTCGCGAATAAAAAAAGCAAAGAAACGATCGTTGCCTTCAAGCCAACTGGATAATGCCACTTCGACGGGGATTTCGTTACCTGTCTTCCGCCTCGCCAGAGCTTCCAGCATCGTGTCCGATTCCTGTTGCTCGACACTGTCGTTTAATTGCCCCATGACGACTTTTAACTGACCATCGTCAATGCTGGGCAGGATCAGGGCGATCGGGTGATGAATTATTTCTTGCGCGTTGTAGTCAAACATTTCTTCTGCGGAATGGTTCCAGTCAAGCACCAAACCTTGATCATCCGTGATGACAATTGCATCTTGTGCGGTTTGTGATACGGAGCGAAAGCGGATTTCTGACGTTTGTAAGGCTTTTGTCCGTTTATTGAAATAATAGGCAACCTGTCCGAGTTCGTCTGCCCGCTGGTCATCCAGCAAAACCAGGTGTCGGGGACTGGATTGTGCGTCCAGTGTGCGCAGTGATGCCGACATCCGTGTTAACGGTTTGATCAGAACCCGTTGAAGAAAAATATAGGCTGCCAACATAGCGACCAAGAGCATAAGTACCAGTGCCAACGAAACCTGGCTGGAGACTTCATTGGCGCGGGATGTAGCAACCCGCTCCGGGGAGACCAGAATCACTTTCCAGTAGGTTTCCGGCATTAAAAAGCCGGTGACCCAAACCGGCTCGTTCAAGAGAATATCCCGCTCGAGTTCCAATGGGCCGAAAGCAATCTGGGATGTGTTATTCAAATCAAACGGATCCAGTAATGTCGCTGCAATTAACGCTGCTTCCTCTTCATTGATCTGGTCGCTGCCTGTAGCGATATCGAGGGCGAGCTGTTGATTGAAGTCCGGCTTTTTTCGAGCTTCGAAGATGATCCTGTCGTTGATTTGTTGCAACGCCTGTGCAACCGGTTTAAAGCGTTCGGAATGCTTTGCCAGTTCTTCTGCCGTCAAAAACTCCTGCGCGGTGCCCTCGGAAGTTTGGGTGCGCAGGGTGGCAACGGTTGTATCCGGGAATGACAGTAGTTTATTGTTGCGATCAACTGCAAAAATGTAGCCGCCAAATTCACGGGCTCGTTCGTCAAAAAATTCTTTCAAGCCCTGAAGTTTCAAGTCGAGCGTAGCCGCCCCAATAAACTGTGAAGTGACCGACTGGCTGTTGTTGCCCTCTGTTTTTGTAATGGCGACGGTACAGGTGACCATGGGCTCGAATGAATAAGGATCCATATAGGATTTTGACCAATAACACTTTTCATGCCGCAAATATTGTGCAGGCACATACCATTCTTCCTGGTGGTAGCCGCGTCCATTTGGATCATTGTAGTCATTGTAGAATTCCAGTAATCCTTTCTGGTTGCGCCCCCAGAAATAACTGTCCCTCCTTTTGTCCGGAGCGAATTGGTAAGGTTCTGGCCAGACACCTCCTCCGGCGATAACCGAGCCATAGCCATAAGGATTGAGGATTTCCGGTACCACTTTATGCAGCTTTTCCGGGGACTGACCCAGACCTTCGCCCAACTGGGCCAGATCGCGGGTCATCGCTTCCGCCATTTTGGTTCGCTGGCTCAACTCAGTGACAACCCGGTGACCGGATTGCGTCAACAGTTTGATATTGTCATCAATAAGAATAGAGCGTCCCAGTGTTTGCAGTACAACAATCGCTGCAATGATCATCGCGATCAGTACTGTGACCAGGCCAATGATGATCCGAACCTGAAGGCTTTGGTACCATTTGATTCGGGTCTGGCTTGTGCTTGGGCCGGGCGGCGAAGGTGGTAACATCTGTGGCCCCTCCGAATAGGGATATGATGACGGCATAGGTCAGATTTCCTGCAATCTTTGCAATGGGACATTCCTTGCCTAAAACATAGCGTTTTGCTTCGAAATTGCCAAGTGATAACACACTGATCTTAGTTGATTGAATTCAATTTGCCTGCCTACAGACGCAGGTTTTTCTGCTGTTGCATCGATGGTCGCCGAACTGTGAGCCAGTTCCGATATTTTAGTGAGGGTCTGCTGAGGCCAAAATCGCCTTTATAAGTAACCACGGTGACAACAGTGACTGAGCGAGTTCACCAAGGTGGGAGAACAGCGAACTGGAATCTACAGATCCAAGCGAAGACGCGAATTGTTAAATGATAAATCTACGAGGGTAAGAATATGGCAATTTTCATGCAATGGGACGGTGGTTCAATTAAAGGTAACGTCACCGCGGAAGGTTATACAGACTGGATAAAACTGGAAAATGTACAATTTGGCGTAGGACGTGGTATCACCATGGAAGCCGGCAACATGTCCAACCGGGAAGCAACGCGCCCAAGTTTGAGTGAAGTGTCCGTCAGTAAAGTCATGGATGGTGCATCATCGGGATTATTCCAGGAAAGTCTGGTGGGGTCAGATGGTAAAAAAGTCGTTATTGCCGTGGTTAAAACCGGTGCAGACAAAGTTGAAGAATATGTGAAGTATGAGTTGGAGGATGCGTTATTCAGCTCCTACAGCATGTCTGCTGGCGATTCAGGCCCTCCATTTGAAAACCTGGCGATCAGCTACTCGAAAATCAGCATGATCTACACTGCTGCAGATAAAGGTAATACTGCCGGAAACCAAGGCATCGTGGGTTATGACTTGCAACTCGGCAAAAAAGCATAAGTACTTAATTTCGGCCACAATGTGTTTTACCGACATGGTGTTATACCGACACGGTGTTTTACCGACACATTGTGACGTAGCCTGAAAAAACCGGTTTCAGTTTTTGCTGAAACCGGTTTTTTGTTGTCATTTTCCCAGAATCCCGAATTGCGTCTAAGCTAACAAAGTAAGCGGAACTTCGCCGAATTTCCGTGAGGGATACCAAGGATTAAAATCGCTTTAATCATTATACAAGCAGTGTTCAATGATCAAACTGATTCTGGGTACTGTGATTAATCGATCATCAAATACGTGAAGCAGAGGATACTAACATGGCAATTTTCATGCAATGGGACGGCGGATCAATCAAAGGGAATGTAACAGCAGAGGGGTACACCGACTGGATAAAACTGGAAAATGTTCAATTTGGTGTAGGTCGTGGTATCACGATGGAAGCGGGTAACATGTCAAACCGGGAAGCGACTCGCCCGAGTATCAGTGAAGTTTCGATCAGCAAGGTCATGGATGGCGCATCCTCAGGGCTGTTTCAAGAGAGTCTGGTCGGGGCCGACGGCAAGAAAGTTGTTATTTCTGTGGTGAAAACGGGCGCAGACAAAGTTGAAGAATACGTTAAATACGAGCTTGAAAATGCGCTGTTCAGTTCGTACAGCATGTCTGCTGGTGATTCGGGACCTCCTTTCGAAAATCTGGCAATCAGCTTCTCCAAGATCAGTATGATCTATACTGCAGCAGATAAAGCTAATGCGGCAGGTAATCAGGGTGTGGTTGGCTACGATCTGGAATTGGGCAAAAAAGTCTAGTTCAAACGTCGTCTGACAACACTCCGAAGAACCGGGGGCCGACGGGCTACCCGGTTTTTTTTATTCAGACTCAAAGTGGAGGCGCGGAGATGTTTAAACAGATTGTGATTCCAGTGGACCTGGACGAGCTTGCGTTTGCAGATAAAGCGATGAGCGTTGCGCTGCGACAGGCCGAGGAATTCAATGCGAAGTTGCACATTATATCGGTTGTTCCCGGCTATGGTATGCCGATGGTGGGCAGCTTTTTTCCAAAAGATGCGATGGGAAAAGCGTTCAAGACATTGAAAAAACGTCTTCAGGATTATGCCGGTGAAACTGAAAAAAGCGGGGTCAAGGTAACGAGTGCTTTACTGGAGGGCAGTAAGCCCTACAAGGTAATCTTGAAGGAAGCGAAAAAAGTGGGTGCTGACCTGATTGTCATTCCGAGTCATAATTATCGGCGGGTGGACAAAATACTGCTGGGATCCTTTACCAGTCGCGTGGTGGAGAGAGCAAAAATGTCTGTCATGGTTATCAAGCCGTAGTGCATCGCGTTTCGCGATCACACTACGGTTGTTGCTGAATTTGATACTATAGTTTGCTATTCCCTGGATGCATCGAGTTGCGAGGTACTGCGTGTTGCGAGGTATGTTGATTCATGTGCGTTTGGTCGAGTGCCTGTTGTGGCATCTGACCATGAGTTGAGTGGAACAAAGTGACCTCCCCGGATAATTGTGGGCCAAATTGTATTACTGGCTTGGTGGTCACTAGTGCTCAGGGAAAGTTTGGTGCCTCCGAGTCCCAGGTCAAACAAAGCGAGCTGTTCAAGATTGTCGATGATTGATTCCCGGTCCAGTGGCGCAGACGATGATGTTAACGCTTTTGCGAAAATGGCTGCGGCAATATAGCCTTCCAGAGAAACAAAACTGGGTTGTGCTGCGCGATCCAGTGCGAGTAGATCATTCCGGTATTGTGTGATGAGGGGCTGTTCTGAGTCATAGTGTGGCACGACCTGTGTCACAACAACGCCTTCGGCTTTATCCCCTAGTGTGGCCTTCAAAGCTTCACTGCCGACAAATGACACGTTCAGAAAAATAGCATTGGGGAATTCTTCTTTCGCCAGCGAAATAAATTTGGCACAGGGGCCATAGGCGCCCACCATGATAATCGCCCGTGGATCCTCAGGAGCATCAAACATTGCACTGAGTGCGTCTTCCACATTTAACGTGTTGCGAGTGTAGCGTCCGTGTGCCAGCATTTCCGGGGTATTAAAACCGTGACGCTGCAAGGCCTCAACCGCACCTTGATATCCTGCGTCCCCGTATCCATCGTTTTGCGTAAAAAACGCTATTTCCTCAGGTTTTATCCCCGTAGACAACAGTCCGTCGATCATTGCTGATGTTTCTTCTGCATAGCTTGCCCGGTAGTTGATTATATATCGGTCAGGCGGCGATTTGCGTAAAACACCGGCACCAGTAAAGGCTCCGAACAATAACGTTTTGTTTTTATTCGCTATGGGGACCGTGACAATCGCTGTGGGCGTTCCGACATTGCCGATGATAGCTAGCACCTTGTTTTGTTCAATTAATGTTCTCATATTCGGAGCGGCTTTTGCAGGCTCATAGCCATCATCAAGCGCAATGAGTTTGAGCTTTTTCCCTTGCACGCCGCCGTCCTTGTTAACCCGATTGAACAGCGCATCCACGCCCTGTTTCACACCCAGGCCCAACTGACTGGCTGGTCCGCTAAGTGCAGTACTCATACCAACGACGATTTCATTTGCGAGGCTTGCCCACGACAACATACTGAAGAGCACACCCGCCAGTATTGTCCGTAACTGACGATGCATAGTTTCTTTCTCCTGAGTGTATTTAAGTGCAATGAATATTTTTGTTGATTAAATTGGTTGTTGCAAAATCAAAGGTGACAGCAATCAATTTATTGCTAATCTTTAAGATTGCAAAGTGTCAGTTTAGCCTAAAAAAATAATAGTGTTTTGTGTGTAACAGTATCGTTTAGCGTGTAACAAGCGTAGTGAAGTGGCTTCCTCCGGGCAGCTGAAATATCAACTGAGTTCACTGGTGTTTCGTAACAGAAACGGGATATAAGTTATTTGCGCCGAAGAGCGCATTGTCTTCCGCCTACATGTTCGAATAGTGAAAGTTAACTTTTTAATGTATTCGATATGAATTTTCTCCATAAAGTCAGTATCAAAGTATTGCTGGTATCCTGGTCGTTGTTCGCTATTCTCGCATTGGCCATTGTGTCGGTAGTTAGTGTTTTTTCCAATGAACAGCTGTCCCGCAATACAGACGTGTTGATTAACCAGGTGATTCCGGTTGAAAAAGCCAATGAGGCAAGCTTTGCGGTTGTTTTAAAGTATTTGAACCGACAATCTCAATTGTTAATTGTTGAAGGTGCAGATGCATTGGCCGCCATTGAAGACCGCACCCACCTCGACCGTGAGATTCAAGCACCGTTTGATCAAATAAAAATAATGTTAGGGGAGGCCGGAGCGCAGCATTCCTCTGCATTGCTGCAGGCCTATGCGCAGTTTATCGAGGCTGATGATGATCTCCTGGAAAATACGCGTTCCGGCCTGAAGCTGGATCAAAAAACCGTAGTGGCTACCGGTGAAATTGCGCAAAGCATAGCAACACTGCAATCCAAAGCTGAGGCGATTTCTGGAAAGGTGATCTTGAGTGCCAAACGGACTGCCCGTGCATTTCGGCGCGATATTGAGAAGGTTAACGACTTGAATGTAATGCGTGATAGAAGTTTGTTGTTTCTGGCGTTGGATAGCTCTGTTGTCGTCAAGGCTGCGCATTCCTTGAAGGCTGATCTTGAAGCGTTGAATGCAGTGGCCATGCGTATTTTGTTAATTGAAAACCCGGACTTGCTCGTGGGTTTGCGGGACAATGTCGTCAAACAATTGTTTACTAATACACGATCCGAGTTAGCAGTAATCGAAAGTAGTGAACAACGATTTGCTGAGGAAGTAGCACAACAAATTAGTGGGTTGGAAGCGCTAGAGAGTTTGATCAGTGGGCCAGAATCTCTGATCGCATTACGTGAAGCCAAGTTGGCTAATTTGGCCGCACGAAATGCAATCCATACGAGAATTAATGAGTCGCAAAGTAAAATATTATTTGCCTTGGAACAGGTTTCTAATTTTGGCGGTGTCATCGTGAATGATGCCGAGGCGCAATCTGAAGCGACGAAGCAACAGAACCTGTTTATGCAGGCGTTTATGGGTGTGGCCGTGGTTGTGGTGATGTTATTTATGGGTGCTTATATTGGGCGCAGAATCAATATACCGCTTGAGCAACTTGTTGGCGTCATGCATCGTCTTTCAGATGGAGATCTGACACAATCAATTCAACAGTCCAAGGCTCAAGATGAGTTTGGCGAGTTAATTAAAGAGGTTCATGTTACCACCGATAACCTGAGAGAGATGCTGCGACTTGTTTTAGATGCTTCCGGTCAAATCTCCCAGGCATCTGGGTCGCTCGCTCAAACAACAAAAATCACCAATGAAGGTGTTCAAAACCAGAAGAAAGAATCAGAATTGCTGGCAACGGCAATGACTGAAATGGCGGCCAGTGTCAATGAAGTGGCCTCCAATGCATCCGATACCTCACAAGCAACACAAGACGCATCAGGGAAAGCGGAGCACGGCAATCTGACGGTTCAGGAAACCTTGGAGGCCATGAATTTACTCAGTGAGAATATCGAGAAAGCGTCTGAAATTGTGCGTCATCTTGAACGTGACACGAATAAAATAGGTTCAGTGATCGATGTTATTCAGGGCATCTCGGAGCAAACTAATTTGTTGGCGTTAAATGCCGCAATTGAAGCTGCTCGAGCAGGGGAGTCCGGGCGCGGGTTTGCTGTAGTCGCAGATGAAGTGAGAGCATTAGCGAAAAAAACCCAGGACTCCACCGAGGAGATACAGCAGGTTATCGGTTCGATACAAAGTGGTACCAAGAGCGCAGTCCAGGCCATGGAAAAAAGTCAGCAAGTGGGTGCGGACTGTCATGATAAGGCGATTACCGCTGGCAACAACCTTGAAGAAATCGTACAGCAGGTTGATTTCATCAATCAGCGTAATCTACAAATTGCTTCTTCATCTGAGGAGCAGAGTTCTGTGACGGCTGAGATGCACCAGAATATTGTCAAGATTAATCGAATTGCCGAAGAAACGGCTGCGGCCTCCGACACCGTTGAGGGGAACAGCGATCACCTCGATGTTCTTGCCCGAGCTCTCAAGACAATATTGTCGCGCTACAAGGTTTAAACGCCGACATAATTCTTTATCCCACCGGTTGTCCTTTGCTGAACTTACCGGTGGGACACATTGTGTTAAGCGCCTTGATCGAATGTTTCAATCTGGGCGAGTAATACCTTCGTTTTCTCCTGCATCAGCGCCTCATCACCTTTTGACTCAACGTTCAAACGCACTACCGGTTCGGTATTGGAGGCGCGTAAATTGAAACGCCAATTGGAGAACTCAAGACTTATACCGTCTAAGGTGGATACCTTCAGGGCATCCGCTTCATAGCTGGATTTTATTTTATCCATCACGACTTTGGCATTGCTCAGTTTGCGATTGATTTCGCCACTGGCCGGATATTTTGCCATGCGTTCTTCAACCAATGCCGCCAGAGGTTGTCCTGACTGGCAAATCAGTTCTGCGATCAGTAGCCAGGTAATCATCCCGCTGTCGCAGTAAGCAAAATCACGGAAGTAATGGTGGGCACTCATTTCGCCGCCGTAGACTGCATCTTGATCACGCATGATTTGTTTGATGAAAGCATGCCCGGTTTTGCTCTCAACCGCTTGCCCGCCAGCCGCTTCGGCAACATCGATTGTGTTCCAGGTTAACCGGGGATCATGGATTACGGTTTGTCCTGGATGCTTGGATAGAAAGTTTTGTGCCAGTAAGCCAACAATGTAATAGCCTTCAATGAAGCGCCCTTGCGCATCAAAAAAGAAGCACCGGTCATAGTCCCCGTCCCAGGCGATTCCCAAATCTGCTTGCTCCGCTTTCACAACATCTGCAGTGGCGGCTCGATTTTCTTCCAGAAGCGGGTTCGGCACGCCTGCCGGGAAATGACCATCCGGATTATGGTGAACCTTGATGAATTCAAACGGCAGGTGTGACTCCAGGGCATCAATCACCAAGCCGGCACCACCGTGTCCGGCGTTTACGACGATTTTGAGCGGTGTTAACGTGGTGGTGTCAACGTAGCTCAACAAGTGGCTCACGTAGTCATCCATTACCTGTTTTGTTTGATAGGTTCCTTGCTCCGGGGCATCCTCAAACTCAGTCCCGGCAGCAATCAGGTTTTTAATGTCAGTCAATCCAGAGTCGGTGCCAACGGGGCGCGAATTCTTCTGGACCATTTTCATGCCGTTGTAGTCTTGAGGGTTGTGGCTTGCGGTTACGACAATGCCGCCATCCATTTCGTAGAAAAACGTTGAGAAGTAAATCATCTCGGTGCCACACAGACCAATGTCTGTGACATTCGCACCTGCGGCTCTCAAGCCTTTGATGAGCGCTTCCGTGAGTTCCGGGCTGGAAAGCCGAATATCGTGGCCGACGACGATGTTCTTTGCGCCGATGATTTGCACATAGGCTCGACCAATTTTCTCCGCCAGGTCTACATTCAATTCGCTCGGGACCTTGCCCCGAATGTCATAGGCTTTGAAGCAACTGAGGTCAATCATGTTTTATTCCTTATTAAGTTTATTCCCGAATCAATCTTTGTGTACCCGAAAAGTACGAGCGACACAGATTTGTAAACGTAGCCGTCAGGGCTGTGTATTTTAGAGGTTATGTTTTTCAACTAAAGTTTAGAGTTTGAGCATGATCCTCCAGTCCTGATTTCTGACCGGATAAATTCTGCTTTCTCTTCTACCCGCCTTATTCTAGGCGGCTTTTCGCTAGCGAGAGTCTTTATACTACTCAATAGCCCTCGCTGGCGGTTTAAATATTCGAGACTTTACGTCCCACCAATCCCTCACGGCAACTTGCTGTAAATTCCGTTGCAGCTTTAACCGAACCAGTCCCGCCGTAATCGGCGCATGTTTGCGCCAAGGGATGTCCAAGTGCATTTCTTGACCTGCCGACTCTTTCCAATAAGTGAGCAACTGCACCAGCGCATAGCTGAGAGAGATGATCTGAACCCACCGATGCAGCACCTGTCTGGATTGCTGCCAAGTCTCATTCCAGCCCCAGCGATTCTTTAACTGATGGAACATGGGCTCAATACTCCAGCGCTTGGCGTAGGCTTTTATGATGTCGATGCCCGACATATTCGTTCGAGTCGTCAACAAGAGCCGGGCAGGTTTTAAGCTACCGTCTTCGTTTTCAAACTGCACCCACACAACCTTTACGAGCTGCCCATCTAAAAAGCGGGCTTTGGCTATCACTGTTCGATACCTCAGTGACTGCTGTCGTCCATAGATCGTGACATTGGCGCAAGTCTCTTCCAGGTTAGTGACTCGCTCTGGTGTGTATTTCTCTCCGTACTTTCGAGGGCGTCCTCTTTTCCCGGTTCGTTCTGGAACATCGTATAAGGCGGTATCCTTTCGGACTTGCCCGATAACGTGATACCCCATACCTTGAAGGGAGGCAATCAGCGTACCCCGCATATACCAGCTATCCATCAGGACAGTGGCCCCGGTAAAAAATGACCTCATCACGCGAAGTAAAATGCCTGCCGTTACCAGCTTGTTACCGTTCCCGCAGGCTCGCGTTAAGCGCGAGATCAGTGGGATCGACCAGGCTTGTTTCTGCCCCTTAACAATCGCTGATAAACTGACCCAACACTGGCCGCGAACAAATTGCGGGCGGTTGGCCTTGTTACCATGCATGTGATGAAACTGACTACTGGGTGCTTTCTTGGAACTCCTTAGCACCAAGGTATCATCAATGGCCAAATACCACTGTTCATTGGGACACCATTGAGTCAGTAACTGACCCAGCTGTTGCGCGAGTGCAACCCATGACCACTTTCCCTTTTGCAACCACTTGAAATAACTGCTCCAGTGACGCTTCATTGCCACCATCAACCAGGCATCAGTGACAAACCCTGTTGGCGTGAGCATCGCCCCAATCAGTAACTCAATAAAGGTGGGTACTGAACGTAGGGGTAGAGCTTTAACCAAAAATGTGATCCAATCAAACAGGATCTCGGGGATATTGCCGTATCCCTTAGCGTCCATAGCGGCCTCCAGAATTTAATCGTTTTTCGTTCTGAAGGCCGCGCCTTATAAAACTATGGTTTTAAAAAGTCTTATAAGGCGCGGCAGCGCGAAGCCTGTCGCAAAGTCAATCATTTTGTCTTACTGGGTTCGAATTCTTTCCTCTGAAACTCTAAACTTTAGTTTTTCAAGTCTTATCTTTTTCGATACTTACGCTTTTAGTGTTTAGGGTCAACACAATCCAAGTGCTGATGCAAATAGTTTTCCAATCCGTACGGATTGCCCTAGCTAAACCTTTTCAGGATATCTTTTACACTTGTGAAATAACCCGAGCCAAATAAATTGAGATGATTTAACAGGTGATAAAGGTTGTAAATATCCTTGCGTGAGCGCCAATCCGGGGCGACTGCGCCGGATTGTTCATATGCGCTATAAAAGGCATCCGGGAAACCGCCGAATAATGTGGTCATGGCCAGATCACTTTCGGCCCATCCGTAATAGCAGGCCGGGTCAATCAACGTAGGCTGACCGGAACTGTTGACGATGACATTGCCTGACCACAAGTCGCCATGAACCAAAGCGGGAGGCTGATCGGGTATCAGGTCAGGGAGTGCGTTGCAAATTGCGTCGATTTGCTTTAAATCGGCTGCTGCCAGTTTTTGGCTATCGAATGCTCGTTTTGCCTGAGCCTGCAACCGAAAGGTCGCGAAAAACTCGTAACCGTCGGCCATCGGTGTATTGATTTGCGGGGTCAAGCCACAGAAGTTATCTGTAAAGCCGAATTCGGTGTTGTGCTGGCGCGCTTTGTTGTCGTTATGCATTCTGTACAGCTGCTGTCCCAGCACTTCCCAGTAGTCCGAACATCGTCCAACTGCCGGGATATAATCCATTAACAGGAAATGGTCGGATACACGATGGACTGTCGGGGTATCCAGCGTGTTCGTGGTCGCAATTTCCTCAAGACCCGCGGCTTCCGCCAGGAAAAATCCGGGGGGAGCTGAGCCATGGGTTTTCAAGAAAAACTGATTCCCCGTGCTGGTCGTAATCAGGTGTGAGTCATTGATACAGCCACCCTGAACAGATTCGATTTCAACTAATTGTCCTGCACCACTAAGGTGCAGCCATTGCAGAAGTTCTGCTGTTTCTCCCTCCGGCAGGGCCAATCGGGCTTGCATGTACTCCATCAGGTTTGACTCGAATTTTTAGTTGGCACGGCCTGACCTGTAGATTGCCCATCGGATGGTTGTGGGTTCGGCTCAGCTTTATCGGTTACGCCATTTGTGCTGCCTGTCTCCGGTGCAATCAAGCTAATGACGTCCCAACCCACTGTGGGTTTTGGCGGGGTCGTGGCGGAGAACGGTTGCACAATACCATTGGGTGAAACCGCGAATAAAGGAATAAGACGATTGCCATGTTTTTCCTTGTGACGGGAAAACGTATATTCTTCGGTCAGTTGGGTCGTTTTTACGGATGCCTTTCTGCTGATCAGGCTGGCGAGTTTGCCAAAGGTAACGCCCTCACCAAATAAACCCCGTGTGGAGTAAATCTTTTCAAGTGATTTATGCCGTGCTGTTTGTTCCTCATCGCCCTCGGACAGGCCGAAAACGTGGCCTTTGCCGAATAAATCCAGAAAATGGAACGTTGCCTGGGTATTCAGTTGCTTGTAAGGGGAAATGGCGAGCATATTTCCGATGCCGGTAATTTCCATATGATTTTCTGCATGCTCCGATACCGGGTTGCCATAGTAGACGGGAAGACCATCCATGCGAGCTTGTTTAATGTATTCCCAGTTGGTGTCGGTTACCAGAACCTGTACTTTTTTCTGAAGTAGAGCTTTAGCCACTGCGCGGGCGACTTGATTTGCACCGACAAACAGGTAGCCATTGGTTTCCGGCTCGACGACTTCGAGGCGCCCGGCTATTACTCGTGCAGTCAGGCTTTGAAGTACAACGGTTGCAATGATGACCATGAACACAAGCGGGACCAGTAGGGCCGCATCTGGCACCTGATCTTCAAGGCGAAAAGCGAACAGTGAGGACACAGCAGCGGCAACGATACCCCGGGGTGCAATCCAGCTCAAGAAGGTTTTATCCTGCCAGCTCAGTTGTGTTCCAATTGCTGAGAGCCAAACGCCAAGAGGGCGGGCAATAAAAATGATGGCCAATAAAACCCAGACGGTGCCCCAACCCAGCTGTGCAATGGTGGAAAAGTCCAGTCGAGCTGCAAGAATAATGAATAGGGCAGAGATCAGCAGGACACTGAGGGACTCTTTGAATTCCAGTATGTCGTCAACGGGAACACCTCTCATGTTTGCCATCCAGATGCCCATGACCGTCACCGTTAACAGCCCTGACTCATGAACGATTTCATTGGAGATTGCATACACACCCAGCATGAACGTGAGTGTGCCTGCATTTTGCAGAAATTGCGGGAGCCAGTGTCGGCGCAATACAATCCCGAGCAGGTAGCCTGACAAACAGCCCAGCCCAATCCCGACAAGCAGGGTCATACTGAATGTCGCGACCGTAGCTTCAATAGCATGTTGTTGTCCGGAAATAATTAACTCGTAGACGAGCACGGCCAGCAACGCGCCAATAGGATCGATGATAATCCCTTCCCATTTCAGTATATTCGCCAGATTGCCTTTCGGGCGCACGGCACGCAGTAATGGCATGATAACCGTTGGGCCGGTGACCACAATAATCGAGCCGAACAACAACGCAATAGACCATGACAGGCCCAATGCCAGCTTGGCAGCGACCGCACCAACAAAAAAACTAATGAGAATACCGATACTCAGGAGGTTTCGGACCATTTTTCCATGGCCCTTAATATCCTTGAGTTCCAGTGTCAGAGAGCCTTCAAAGAGGATAACGGCCACGGAGAGTGACACCAGAGGGAAAAGCAGGTCACCAAACATTTGATCCGGTTGAATCCAGCCGACAACCGGACCCAGAATAATGCCCGCTAATAACAGAAACAAAATGGCCGGGAGTCGAAGTTGCCAGGCAAGCCATTGCAGGATGAGCGAGATAATGCCAATGCTTGCCAGTATCGTCAGTGTCGTAGTTTCCAAAAGAACCTTATCCCTCTTGAGTAGACGCCAGTATCGAGCTTTTGTGTGTCCGTAAGAGGGTAGTTAGACAAGATTACAGCCTGTTGACCACCGACGAACACCTGTATTCAACTATTTTCAGACGGGAGGGCATCAAGAGAAAAGCTTAAGTCGTTTTTACGCCACGGGCTGCTATTTTTTGTAAAACCCGAGATACCGCAAAGAAGCCGAAAGTGGCTGTAATGTGGGTCACTGCGCCAAAGCCGCTTGCACAATCCAGTCGAACCGGACCATTGTTCTCCGGTTTTTGCTGGCATACCTCGCCATCCGCCTTGGGGTAAGTTAGCTGTTCTGTTGAAAATACGCAATCTATTCCCAGCTTTCGCTTCGGGTTTGAGGAGAAACCGTAGTTTTTTCGCAGTTGACTCCGGACTTTGGCCAGAAGAGGGTCTTGATACGTCCTGCCGAGATCGGCCATCTGAATTTGTGTCGGATCTGTCTGGCCGCCCGCGCCGCCGGCGCAAACAATCGGGATTTTCTGTCGTTTGCAATGGGCAATGAGACGGGTTTTCATTTTGACGCTGTCTATTGCATCTAAAACATAATCGAATTCATCGTTGATAAGCTCGGCCAGGTTTTTCTCCGTAAGAAAGGATACCCGGGCATTCACCTGGCAGTGTGGGTTGATCCGCCGAATTCGCTCTGCCATTGCCTCGACTTTCAATTGTCCAATATGACCATCGAGTGCGTGAATTTGCCGATTAATATTGGATACGCAGATGTCATCAAGATCAATGAGTGTCAGGTGGCCGATTGCACTGCGTGCCAGGGCTTCTGCTGCCCATGAGCCAACACCGCCGATACCGACGATGCAAACATGCGCGTTCTGGAAGCGGTCATATGCGGCTTGACCGTAGAGTCTGCGTATGCCGCCGAAGCGATAATCAAGGTCATGTCCAGATGAGTCTGGTATTTCGGAAGTTGGTGGTATGGTGGTCATCATATTCTAGTTGGTCAGCAGAATGTTGCAGCCGTGGTCAGGTTAAAACCCAAGTTATGTATAAAACCAGAGTTACGTATGAACGAACATTCTAGCATCAGGGGAGGGCGGAGCTGTAATGCTTTTTTATTCGGCTCTGCCCCTGAATGGCCTGTTCCTAGAGGCCGTGTTTCGCTTCGCGAAGCAATGCATCGGTGAGTAAACGGTTAAGACGGGTTTTGAGGTTCCAGATATGCCAGTACAGGGGAATATCAAAATGGCAACCGGGTAGCAGCTCGACTAATTCGCCACGCTCACGTTCCGGTTTGCTTTGAATATCCGGAATCAATCCCCAGGCGTGTCCCCGTGCGACAAAACTCAGAAATGATTCCGTTGACGGGATGCGATGACACGGCATATTTAACGGAAGATCAAAAAATGTACTCAGGTAGCGTCGTTCAAGATCGTCTTTATGGTTGAATTCAACACAGGGGGCCTTGCGTATCGTATCCGCACTGACGCCATTTTTAAAATAGCGTTGTTTGAATTCCGGACTGACCAGGCAGCGATAAGTCATGATCCCCAGGGGAAAACAGTTACAACCGAGTATGGCTTCATTACTGGCACTAATGCAGCCGATAACATCGCCTTTCCGCAATAGCTCGTGGGTTCTGTCCTGGTCGTCAACTTTGATATCAACAACGATATTCTCGTTTCTCAAGATTGGGTCGAGGGCATCCAGAAGCCAGGTCGCGAGGCTGTCGGCGTTAGATCCGATCGCGATAGACTGGGTCGCAGATTGCTGTTCTTTCCCGCCCAGGGCCTGTTGTAAATCACTTTCCAGCATACTGATCTGGCGGTAGGTTTTTATCACCAATTGCCCTTGCTCTGTGAGCTGTAAAGGGGTTGTCCGGATTAACAGTACATGCCCCAGAGATCGTTCCAGTTGCTGGATACGCTGGGATACCGCAGACTGGGTGATGTGCAGACGCTCTGCAGCCTTCTCGAAGCTTTGTTCCTCAAATACCCGCGCAAGGGTTTCAAGCTTTTGATAATTGATCATAAGAAAAACTAATGACCTAGTAGTTTAATTAATTTCATTTAATCATAGTGCGATTCTAAAATCTTTGCTCACAAATGCTGCGGTGTAATAACGCGACGGGGTTTACAGCCTCAGGCTGTATTGATTAAGCGTGAAAGAGAGGTTTTGGAGTATGAACTGGGAGATCTACGGGCCCCTGGCCAAAGGGTTTGTCAGTGGGGCGAGTTTGATTATGGCAATTGGTGCGCAGAACGCTTTTGTACTGTCCCAGGGGTTGCGGAGAAACTACAGCGGCTCAATTGCGGTGGTTTGTTTTGGGCTGGATGTTGCCCTTATTGTGCTGGGGGTTGCGGGTATGGGATCACTGGTGGCAAGTCACCCGGTCTGGTTGCTCCTTGCGACGCTGTTCGGTTTTGTTTTTCTCACATTGTATGGCCTTCGAGCCTGGATCTCGGCTTGTGGCGTGCATTCGCTCCAGCCGGAGAGCCACGGGTTCAGCAGTCGACGTGCTGCAATGACAGGCGCGCTGGTGTTATCACTGATCAACCCACATGTATATATTGATACCGTATTGTTACTTGGCAGTATTGGTGGTCAGTTACCCGGTAATGGACCCTGGTTGTTCGCGCTGGGCGCATGCTGTGCCTCGGCCTTGTGGTTCTTCAGTCTCAGTATGGGTGCGCAGTTTCTTGCGCCATTGTTTGCTTCCCCCCGCGCCTGGAAGATTCTGGATGTTGTGGTGGGTATCGTCATGTTAAGTCTGGCGTGGTCTTTGCTGCAAATGGCAGAAGATCAATTTAATGAAATGAGTAACGTTGAGGTAATGGAGTCTGTCCCGTCGTTATTTGGCCCGACACTTCTTCCGGATGCGCTTTGAAGACAGGACTCACTGACAGGCAGGTTAATGAGTCGGTGAGTCCTGAGGAACGCTTATGCTTCCAAAGCGTTGTAACGCCTAAAAAACAATGCGCGCTTTAAAAGGCAAAGTGAGCTTCATCGAGACTCATCAGCGTGTCCGCTCCGGCCATCATCGCCGCATAGTGCGATTTGGTCCGAGGCAGCAGACGTGCAAAATAGAATTCTGCGGTGCGAATCTTCGATTCATAAAACTCCGGGTTGGAGACACCCTCAGCGAGTTTTTCGTACGCCTTCTCCGCTTGCAGTGCCCACATATACGCTAACACGATATAGCCGGAGTACATCAAGTAATCGACAGATGCGGAGCCAACTTCATCCCGGTTACGCATGGAGTTTACAAATACCCGCAAGGTCAGGTAAGACCACTGCCTGTTGATCCAGGTGAGTTCAGACAGCATTTTCTTCATTTTCTTGCGCTGTTTGCCGGAAACAAACTTTGACTGGCCTTTGCAGTACTGGCCTAATTCCTTGCTGAAGCGGCGGAAGGCTGTGCCCTTGTCGAGCAGAATTTTCCGACCGAGCAAATCCAGGGCCTGAATACCAGTGGTGCCCTCATAGAGCATTGAGATTCGTGTATCTCGCACGATTTGCTCCATACCCCATTCTTTGATGTAGCCATGTCCGCCATAAACCTGCATACCCAGATTGGCTGCTTCGTAGCCGGTTTCGGTTAAAAATGCCTTAACAATCGGGGTCAGGAAGCCCAGATCATCATCTGCGTTCTCCCGGATTTCTTCGGTTGCGCCGTGTACCAGGTAGTCCGCTTTCAAGGCGCTATAGTAGATTAACGCTCTGCCACCTTCGGCAAACGCTTTTTGGGTGAGCAGCATGCGGCGTACATCGGGGTGAACAATAATCGGGTCGGCAACTTTGTCCGGCGCTTTTTTGCCCGACAGCGAGCGCATGGACAGTCGCTCACGAGCGTAGCTCAGTGCACCTTGAAAGGATAGCTCTGCGGCGCAGGAGCCTTGCAGACCCGTACCGATTCGGGCGGTGTTCATAAATGTGAACATGCATTGCAGCCCTTTGTTCTCCGGGCCAATCAGATAACCTTTCGAGCCATCAAAGTTCATGACACAGGTTGCAGAGCCTTTGATCCCCATTTTCACTTCGAGTGAGCCGACAGAAACGTTGTTGAATTCGCCTACATTACCGTCGTTATCCGGAAGAAACTTAGGTACGATAAACAGCGAGATCCCGCGAGTACCTTTCGGTGCATCCGGTAAACGCGCCAGAACGATGTGGACAATGTTGTCAGTAAAGTCGTGGTCACCGGCAGAGATAAAGATTTTAGTGCCGGAAATTGTATATGAACCATCGTCATTTGGAACGGCTTTGGTTTTCACCTGTCCCAGGTCAGTCCCGCATTGGGGTTCCGTAAGACACATTGTGCCGGACCAGGTGCCTTCAGTCAGCTTTGTTAAATACAATGCTTTTTGCTGTTCATCACCATGCAGATAAATCGTGTTCATCGCGCCCAGGCTAAGTCCTGGATACATGCCCCACGACCAGTTCGCAGTGCTGATGATTTCTGATTTTAATACACCCAGTGACACGGGGAGACCCTGCCCCCCGTACTCAATCGGATGTGACAGGCCTTGCCATCCCCCGGCAACATATTCCTGATAGGCTTCTTTAAAGCCTTCCGGGGTTTTAACGTTACCGTCCACCAATTCACAGCCTTGCTCATCGCCAGTTTGATTCAAGGGGGAGAGGCGCTCTTCTGCGAAACGTGCGCATTCGGTGAGTATGGCATCGATCATATCCGGGGTGGCTTCCTCCCCTTCAGCGAAATTCTTGTAGTGCTGCTCTGCGCCCAGTAAGTCGTTAAAAATAAACTTCATATCATTGAGTGGCGCCTTATACTGCGGCATAGATTCTTCTCCTGGTAAATAATCGTATCTGACAGGACATATGTACCCTTTATATACAGCTATCGAATTCGAGCGACCCGTAAAACCGGTAGCAAAGTGACGGTACAGTTGTGCCTATAGGCGTATTGTGAAGTGAGGAGTGCGGGTGCGTAATTGGCAGGTCTCGGGCTAAGGCCTGAAATTTCGGCCAATTTCAGGCCAAAAAAAAGGCTGTGCAATGCACAGCCTAAAGTAAGCAAGGTAAATTACCGGTTTCCCGATAACAAACGGACTAGTTCAGAGACACTAATCAACACGTAAAAGTGTAAAACAAGAGTAATTACTTTGGAAGGTCAGATTGTGACAAATCGGAGGTCATTTTAGGACAGTGTTGCGTGTTAATGGTGCAATTAGGCAGAGCAGAGCGGAGGTGAGCCGGGGTGGTCACGCTTCGAAGGTGGCGATATGGTTTCATCAGACGAAAAAAAGGGCTGAACCAAAGGTTCAGCCCGTAAGCAGAAAAGTCTTAACTCCGAAGAGTAAGAACTTGTTCAGAGACACAAATCAACGATATGAATTATGTACCAACGCACTAAGATATGTTAGGTCAAAGCGGACCAAATTTCGGTCATAATGGGACAAATGTACTAAATTTGTTGTCATGTTGATTAAATGTACAAAAAACTCACAGTCTGAAAACGGGAAATAATGCGGAGTGGGGCGATGAGTGAAACACGATCAATCATGACTGGGAACAAACAGGTAGGGAGGAATTTCGTGTCATTGGTTAGAGAATCAAACGCCAGGCATAAAAAAAGGCCGCTCAAATGAGCGGCCTTATAGCAAGGTAAGCAATGAAGGCGGAGCAACATGTTCAAGACGGCTCCCACCTGCGTGCTTATTCAGAGACACAAATCAACAGTTCTAATTCTGCACTACTGTACTAAAACTTTGCAAGAGGAAGGGTTGTCAATTGATTTAATAGTGGCACAATAGTTCCATAAAGTAGACCGGGTTCTCAAAATAAGGTTCAACTTCAGCGGCTAGCTGGCCAGTTGATGGATAGCGAATGATCAGGAATTCGTGATCTGTGAAATATTTTGTATTACTGGCGACTTTTCGACTCAGGAAGCATTGCATTTGATCCGACATTTTTGGAGTATTAGCTCTAATCATTAAGGCGTATTGACTCTAGTGTCGGTAAATATACCGCCCCATAGTAAATGACAGGGATATCAAATTCCGTAGAATCTCGTTCCAGGTCTCATTGCTGATGGGCCTTGCCCCTCCTGTTCATACTCTGTCCCGATGCCATTTGCGTAAGTCAGATGTCAGGTTTGGGGGGAGGCCGATTACGTCAGTTTTATTTTCGGCGTACGGTCGATCTGGCTGCTTGCATTCTCCAGGTACTATGGATTATTTTAAATGAGTTCGGTCATTTTAGGACGAAGCTGGTGAGCGTAACATTCCACCCTCAAGAGCCATTGTTGCTAGCACATTATGGAGAGATTCTGTATCAGCTGGCACTGGATGAAGGGGCTGATAAAAACAAATTATTGGAAGGCACCGGAATACGAATTGACGTGTTGCAAAATCCGGAAGCATACCTGTCGGTAAATCAATTTCTATCCTTAGCTAAAAATGCACTTCAAGCGACGGGTGATACGGGTCTTGGTTTAAAGTTGGGCAGCCGTCTTAAAATCACGACCCATGGCGCGCTGGCCCAAGCTGCCCTCAGCTGCAGTAATTTAAGTGAAGCCATCGAGTTGTTGGCTAAATACTATAAAATTCGCTTTTCATTAATTGACATGAGCTTCTTTGTTGATGGTGATGAAGCCGTAATCCGACTGGACGAAAATTTAGGTCTCGGTCCGTTTACGCACGTCTTGATCGAAGCGATGTTTGTCATGATCATGGAAGTCGGAGAATTTTTGTTTGGGGATAAGCTGTCTCGTACCGGACGCTGTATGGTTAGCTACCCTGAACCCCCGCACTCTGAGCGCTACCGGAAATATTATGCCGATGCCATCACCTTTGATGCAGGTGTGAATGAGTTGCGCTTTGACAAACGGTTTTTGATTGAACCGATGGCACTTGCCAATCCGGTTGCAAAGCGGCTGGCTGAGCAACAATGTGAAGCGGAGTTAAAACAAGCCGTCACACAGGAGACAATCGTTGCCAAGGTCAAAAAACTGCTTAATGGGAGAGGTCAATCCATTCCTTCCATGGAAGAGGTAGCTGAAAAAATGCACATGACCTCGCGCACGCTGCGACGTCAATTGCAGTCTTTCGATACCAGTTTTCAGGAAATTCTGGCGGAAGTGCGCAAGCAAAAAGCTATCCATTTGTTAAAAACGACGGATAAGCATATTGATGAGATCGCGTACGAGTTGGGGTATAGCGATCCCTCTAACTTTGGGCGCGCATTTCGTAAATGGACCGGACGGTCTCCAAGCGATATCCGGCTGGAAACCTGACTTCACACTTTCCCTCCAGTGACATCGCTTACTATACTTCGGTTTTGTTTCGCACTCTCAGGATTAAAAAACACAATCAGGAGTCTTGCCATGATCACCTTGTACCAGTTTCCACGAATGCTTAACATTCCGAATGCCGGCCCATTTTGTCTGAAATTGGAAACCTTCATGCGAATGGCGGAGCTTAAATACACCGTCTATGAATTAGGTGATCCGCGCAAGGCACCAAATGGGAAGCTACCCTATATCCGGGATAATGATGTCGAAATAGCAGATTCGCGGGTCATTATCGATTATTTGACCACGCACTATGACATCGGTCTGGATCATCACCTCAGTCATCAAGAGAAGGCGGTTGCCCATGGCTTTGCCATCATGCTGGAAGAGCATTACTACTGGGCGATCTTGTACAACCGCTGGTTAACTGACAATTGGCCAAAGTTGCGGGATCACTTCTTCAAGACGATGCCACCGCTGGTTCGTAACTTTGTGCCGAATTTGATTCAGCGACAGGTTAAATCCGATATTATGGCCCACGGTCTGGGGCGACACGATCCGAATACGATTTATGAATTGGCTAACCAGGATATGAAAGCGATTTCAGACTTTCTTGAAGATAAATTGTTTCTTATGGGAGACCGTCCCACCCAGGTGGATGCAACCCTTTACGGAATGTTGATGAACGTATTGCACGTACCACTGCCCAGTCCACTAAAAGAGTTTGCATCCCGGCGTCAAAACCTTGTTACCTATGTAGAGCGGATGACAAAGGCTTATTTCCCTGACTACGTCGAGCGTTTGGGGATGTGAGGCTATTCCAGATAGGTATAGCCTTTGAGGCCAGCCGCGACCTCTTCGAGCAACATGGCCCGATCCTCCTGGCTTAATTCGGCCTGGTCGAGGTTTGCCTGGAATGAGGCCAATAGATTATCCGCTTCATACTTCACGTAGCAAAGCACCTGTTCGACCGTATCACCGGCAATGGGATGTTCGATTTGGTAGACTCCGTCTTCATCCATTGTGACATCGACAGAATTGGTGTCTCCGAACAGGTTATGCATATCCCCCAGAATTTCCTGGTATGCACCAGTTAGAAAGAACCCCAAAAGGTATGGGTTCTCAGCTTGATAACGGGGCAAAGGAATTGTGGTTTCGATTCCCTGTTCATCAACATAGTGATCGATTCGCCCATCGGAATCACAGGTAATATCCTGTAAAACCGCGCGGCGGCCTTCGGAGTCATTCAGTTGACTGAGTGGCAGGATCGGGAAAATTTGATCAATTCCCCAAATGTCGGGCAATGACTGGAACAAGGACAGGTTGATAAATACTTTGTCAGCCAGCTTTTCATTAAGTTCATCCAATGCTTCCCGGTGCGCGCGCACTTCCGGGGAGAGCGAGCCTCTGACCAGCAGACAGCTTGCCTGATAGATTTGTTCTGCATGAGCGCGCTGTTGCAGGCTGAGCAAGCCATGGGCAAACAGGCCGTGTACTTCACCAATGGCGTGCGCAACATCATGATAAATCTCGACGATTGAGCGCGTGCTATCCTGACTCTGTAAATGTTGATAATCTTTCCAAAGCGTTTGTAGAATGCTGGGGGCGCTCCCCAGTGGCGCTTTAGGATGGCCAGGATTGATTGACTCGACATCAATAATATTGGTGATGAGTACAGCATGGTGCGCGGTCATAGCCCGCCCGGATTCACTGATAACGTTCGGGTGTGGCGCGCCGGAGCGGTCACATTCTTCCCTCAGGGTGGTGATGACGTTATAGGCGTACTCTGCGACGCTGTAATTTATTGAACACGCAGACCGGGATCGGGTTCCTTCGTAGTCGATACCCAGCCCGCCACCGATATCCACCATGTTTACCGGGGCTCCCAGTGTCCTTAACTGACTGTAAAACCGGGCGCATTCTTTGAGGCCGGTTTGAATATCCCGAATATTGCCAATCTGTGAGCCAAGATGGAAATGTAATAATTCCAGACAGGTTAACGCACTATGTTGGTTCAGCGTGTTGACCACGTCCAGAATTTGACTGGCGGACAAGCCAAACTTGGCTTTCTCACCGCCAGTATTCTGCCAATTACCTTTACCAATGCTGGCCAACCTGGCGCGAATCCCTAATTGCGGTTTGACGCCGAGTTTTTTGGCTTCTTCGAGTATAATTGTCAGCTCGGAGGCTTTTTCAATCACAATATAGACGCGGCGGCCGATTTTGTTACCCATCAGGGCCAGTCGGATATATTCGCGATCTTTATAGCCATTGCAAATGATGATTGAGTTAGGGCGCGGAGACAGCGCCAGAACGGCCAGTAATTCTGGTTTGCTGCCAGCTTCCAGACCTACCTGTCCATTTTTCGCCGCAGGCTGCGCATCGAGGATTTCTTCGACGACCCGACGCTGCTGATTGACCTTGATAGGATAAACGGCGGTGTAGCTGCCCTGATAGTTCTGCTGCTCGCATACCTGATTGAAGGCATCACATAGGGAATTGACACGGTCGTGCAGTATCTCACTAAAACGGACTAGCACGGGCAGCGCGAGGTTCTGCTGTTGTAGTTCGTCAACCAGGCTGGGAAGGTTAATGGCGATGTTATCTTTATGGCGATGAGGTTTGATAACAACCTCTCCTTGATCATCAACATCGATATAACCGTCACTCCAATACGGTATATTATATTGCTTTAGAATATCCTGACGGGATCGCGTGCTCATTAAAGCTATGGTTCCTTTAATTGGGTCAAAACAAGGCGTTTTTTCAAGGCCCTAAAAATACCTGATGCGAGGTTGAAAACCTATAGGCACGATGTAAAAAACTCACGTTTTTACTTCTGTCAAAATCCCAGTATCAGTACAATAGCGCCCGTGTCCCTCCCGTCAATTTAGTGGTTCTGCCAAATAGGAGTAGAAAATGAGCGTTGAAAATTCAACGAATGACTTGTCAACTGGGTGGTTTACCGAGGTTTTCCAGAATGAAGGTACGGCTTTTTCACTGAAAGTTAAAGCAAAACTGCATGAAGAGCAAAGCGAGTATCAAAAACTGGAGATTTATGAGACCGAAACATTTGGCAATCTCATGGTTATTGATGGGTGTGTCATGCTGACCACTCGGGACAACTTTCTCTACCATGAAATGATGACGCATCCAGCATTGTTTACACACAAAAACCCGAAAAAGGTCGTGGTTATTGGCGGTGGGGATTGCGGTACGCTCAAAGAAGTTTTGAAACACCCTGGCGTGGAAGAAGCCTGGCAGGTTGAAATTGACGAGCGAGTTACGCGTCTCTCTGAGAAGTACTTTCCAGAGTTGTGTGAGTCCAATGAAGATCCACGAGCCAACTTCTTTTTTGGTGATGGTATTAAATGGATGGCTGACGCCGCGCCCAACTCGATTGATATTATTATTGTCGATTCGACAGATCCCGTTGGTCCGGCAGAAGGTTTGTTTGCTGTCGACTTCTATCGAAATTGCATGGTCGCTTTACGGGAGGGGGGGATTGTCGTGCAACAAAGCGAGTCACCGTTGTTGCATACGGATAGCATCATCAAGAACGTACAGAAAGATATGCGTGATGCCGGGTTTGAGTCGGTCAGAACACTGCCGTTCCCACAACCGGTCTATCCTACAGGGTGGTGGAGTGCAACGATGGCCGGGAAGAACCATGTATTAAAGTACTTCCGAGAGGAAGATGCCGAGCAACGACCTTTTGTCACCCGATACTACAACAAAAAAGTACATCAGGCTGCATTGGCGTTGCCGCAGTTCATGCGGGATATTTTACACACAGAGTAATGCTGCCATCGATTTTTTCGAATGGTGCCCTGCTGGAGTCGTGCCTGCACGATTCCAGTTGCCTGCGTCAGCTTGGTTTATCTTAGCTACGGTCCATCTTTGTTCCACGCCTCGCCTTCGGTGATTGCTTCTATTTGCTTCATTTCTGTTCATTGAGCTGTGTTCATATTTGTGAAATATTGAAAAAGTGTGGTGAAATAATGAGCAGTGTGTGTCTATACTGAGGGTACGCATAGAGTGCGTTGTGTCGCCGAGTCCTGACCTACTGCAATGAACGGGTCTGTTTCGGTTGAAGATTCAGTGTACGCGCGGTCTCGCCAGATGTTTTTATCTCTGGCTTTAGGATCACGATAGCACCGAATTTAATCAGTTCAGTTGAGGTGTAGGTTATGGTTGTGCGCGCTGGCGAGAAAGATAAAACCTGGTTCCGTGGTGATCGCTTTTATTCCATTCAAGGAGAGTGGTACTTTACCACACGAGAAGGCTCGGAAGAGGGGCCTTTCGGTTCCAAAAAAGAAGCTGAAATGGAGTTGCTGCTCTACATTCGACATGCTGACGATGATCTCTACTGCCGAGGTACAGAGCAGGCTGCGAATTAACGGCCTGCAGGACCGAATGAGATCGCTGATCAGATCAGTTTGTTGGCATATCGGGCCAGGAAAGATTTGGCATCTTCAGCGCACTGCAAAAACTCTACACCAATAGTGTAATTTGATGTTGCGATAGCGTGATGGCGAACAATGGCAATCGTGGTCAACGTTTTGTGAATACCCTGATAATAAACGCTGATCTCAAGTTTGACTTTAGCGTTTATGTTTACCGGGGTGCCCACACTCAGCATTGCCCCGGACTCGGAAATGTTAATGGTTTTTGCATCCACATATTCGCCGGATAGTTGTTGTATCCGAGCTCGCCATCGAGCGGCCCGTCTTGGGTGGCGCCGTCCTTCATCGGATTGATGCTCTGTAGATAGAATCGCATCTGTTAAGTCTTGAGTCATGACTACAGCACCGTTTTCCTGCATTCAATCTTGACCTTTGTAATCAAACGTTAGTGTTAAGTGAGCCACCGTGTGTGTCTGGGGGCTGGGAATTTCAAGTGCCCACTATAGAGCATATTAGCGTCACAAAAAATGGCGGTTTGGTATGTCTTGAGGGTGGGATTTGTTACGGAAGTGGATTGCTTTGTGTGATTTGTGTCACAAAAAAGAAAAGGCACCGAATGGTGCCTTTTCTGTGTTGCTTGCGTTACTGCGAAGCTTATTTGTTACAGAATTCAGGATAGGCTTCCATTCCACATTCTGCCAAATCAACACCTTCGTACTCTTCTTCTTCGCTAACACGGATACCCATGATCGCTTTCAGTACGCCCCAGACAATCAAGCTGGTTACGAATACCCAGACAAAGATGGTTACCGCACCAAGCGCTTGTGCTGCGTATGACGCACCATCGTTAGTTGCTGGAACAACCATCAGACCAAACAGACCTACAACACCGTGTACTGAGATTGCGCCAACTGGATCATCAATTTTCAGCTTGTCCAGCGTCACAATGGAGAAGACTACGATGATGCCGCCTACTGCACCGATTATGGTAGCCGCCAGAGCTGTTGGCGTAGAAGGTTCTGCCGTGATCGCAACCAGACCTGCCAGTGCACCGTTCAACAGCATGGTGAGATCCGCTTTACCGAACATCAGGCGTGCGGTGATCAGTGCTGCAATCGCACCACCCGCTGCAGCTGCGTTCGTGTTCAGGAAAACCATTGCGACAGAGTGCGCATTTGATGCATCGCCCAGCTTCAGAACTGAACCACCGTTAAAGCCGAACCATCCCATCCACAGAATGAATGTACCCAGCGTCGCCAGTGGCAGGTTCGCACCAGGAATCGCGTTTACTTGACCGTTTGAAGTGTATTTGCCTTTACGTGCACCCAGCAACAGTACGCCTGCTAGTGCTGCAGCAGCACCTGCCATGTGTACGATACCGGAACCTGCGAAATCAGAGAAACCAACTGCATCATCACCTGAGCCAACTTCCAGTGCGTACAAACCTAATACTTCGTTGCCGCCCCAAGTCCATGAACCTTCCATTGGGTAAATGAAACCGGTCATGACGACTGCGAATGCCAGGAATGCCCACAGTTTCATGCGCTCGGCAACAGCACCGGATACGATAGACATGGCCGTTGCTACAAACACAACCTGGAAGAAGAAGTCAGATGCAGCAGAATATTCTGAATCGCCATCGAACCCTTTTTCTGCAGAACTGCTCAGAACTGATGGCAGGTCAAATGCTTCGATGCCTGACAGGAAGTAACCACCGCCATACATAATCGCGTAACCGCAAACCAGATACATAATGGAAGAGATCGCAAACAGAGCGACGTTTTTGGTCAGAATCTCGGTGGTGTTTTTAGCACGAACCAAACCCGCCTCGAGCATGGCAAAACCGGCTGCCATCCACATTACAAGTGCGCCGCACACCAAGAAGTAAAAAGTATCAATTGCGTATTGCAATTCAAAGATGTTGTTTTCCATGAAAGCCCTCCGCACTAGGCTTATATTGTTCTAAATTGTGATTTCTAAGTTAATTTCGGAGCCTGATTGCGCTGATCAAAATCGAGCAATCGAACTTCTGAATTAAATGGCGTCAGTGCCGGTTTCCCCGGTTCGGATTCTGATAGCCTGCTCAAGATTGGTAACAAAAATTTTGCCGTCACCGATTTTGCCGGTATTTGCTGCTTTTGCCACTGCTTCGATAACCTGGTCAAGCAGGTCTTCGCTGATTGCAACTTCAAGTTTGACCTTGGGCAGAAAATCTACAACGTACTCTGCACCGCGGTACAGTTCCGTGTGGCCCTTTTGACGACCAAAACCTTTTACTTCTGTAACGGTAACACCTTGAACACCGATTTCAGACAGTGCTTCACGCACGTCATCAAGCTTGAAGGGTTTGATGATGGCTGTTACTAGTTTCATTTCATATTCTCCTGAGTACCCGCCTTTAGGATTTAATTTTGTGAGCCTTAAATACGCACAATTTTGAATATGTGCGGATTTTGTGCGTTATAAAGCATCACTTGTGCCAAACATTAAAAATATCATGAAAACACTAACTTGCATTATTTTTTCTGCAACAAGGTTAAAACGATGGCACGATTATAGCGCATGAATTTAAAAAGTGATCACATATGGTGCGTAAAAAGTGTGCATTTTGCTATTTTATGAACCAAAACAGTGAGACAGTCCTGACTGACCTGGAACCGCTCGGTGGGTAGCTATGGGGTCGACCTCTGATTGATATCGAAATATGCATATTAAAGTGGGCAAGCTGAGGATTGAAGTTTTAAATCACGAGATAGATTGTGCGACAGACCGAGAAGTTTGGTAGAATCGCGGTTTTTATGAACAGATGGGAGGGAATGTTGTGATTACACCACAGCAGTTGTTGAACAATCTTAATGAGCATCTGGGAAATATCTTGCCGGACGCGGCCAAGCAAGCCCAGGAAGATGTTCACAATAATGTAAAAGTATTAGTTGCCGGTATGCTTTCCCGCCTGGATCTTGTTACGCGGGAAGAATATGAGGTGCAAATGGCCGTGCTGCGGAAAACACGAGAAAAAGTGGATATGCTGGAACGCCAGGTGGCAGAGCTTGAAAAGCGGGTGAGTGCAACTCAGCCGTAAACGATCTGATCGCGCGGAACCCGATACGTGCAGTCGATCGGGAATGGAAGTTAACAAAGTGCCAGGGAAGGAATCTAGAAAATGAGTGTATCTATTGTTTACACAAGAGCGCAGGTGGGGCTCGGAGCTCCATTGGTAAGTGTTGAAACCCATATTGCGAATGGCTTGCCCGGCCTATCGATTGTAGGGTTGCCCGAAGCAGCCGTCAGAGAGAGTAAGGATCGGGTAAAAAGCGCCATGTTGAATGCCGGGTTCGATTACCCCGCCCGAAGAATTACCGTTAACCTGGCTCCTGCAGATCTCCCAAAGGAAGGGGGGCGGTACGATTTAGCCATTGCTATTGGCATCATGGCTGCAAGCGGACAGATACCGGTTGAAGCGCTTTCTGAGTTGGAATTTATCGGTGAGCTGGCGCTTACGGGGCATGTTCGTGCAGTTAAGAGCGTATTGCCTAGCGTTATTACGGGGGCAAAACAGGGGCGGAAGATCGTGCTGCCAGCGACCAATCAGAGTGAAGCATTGTTGTGTGAGGGAGCAGAGATTGTACCCGTACGGCATATTCATCAAGTGTTCCAGTTTTTAACCGGGGAAATTCCATTTCCCGAACCTGACCCTGTTGTTTACCCGGAGCAGACAGGCTCCAGCGAATACCCCGATTTGGCTGATGTCGTTGGGCAATTTCAGGCAAAACGTGCGCTCGAGATCGCGGCAGCAGGGGGGCATCATTTATTGTTTTATGGTCCGCCAGGCACCGGTAAAAGCATGTTGGCCTCGCGCTTGCCGGGAATTTTGCCCCAGCTCACTCAGGACGAGGCGATTTCAGTGGCTTCAGTTCGCTCCGTAGCAAATCAGTCTGCGGGCGATAATGTTGAATACAGGCAGTGGCGCAAAAGGCCCTATAGAGACCCGCATCACTCTGCTTCATCGGTTGCACTGGTGGGGGGCGGCAGTGTACCGCGTCCCGGAGAGGTATCATTGGCCCATCATGGTGTTTTGTTCCTTGATGAATTGCCTGAATTTGACCGGAAGGTGCTGGAGGTGTTGCGAGAGCCTTTGGAAACGGGGCATATCGCAATTTCCCGGGCATCGGGGAAGTTAACATTCCCTGCACGTTTCCAGCTGGTTGCGGCGATGAACCCTTGCCCGTGTGGTTACGCCGGCCATCCTGCTATTTCCTGTACTGATACTCCTGCCCAAGTGGCCCGTTACCGCAATAAAATATCAGGGCCATTGCTGGATCGCTTTGATTTACAGGTTGAGGTTCCGGCGCAGGATGTGCGGGTATTTACCCAAAAATCGACAACATCCCGTGAGGAGAGCAGCCAGTCGGTTGCGCGCAGAGTTGCGGCTGCGAGAGCCATTCAGAGGGCTCGGGGTGGTTTGAATTCGGTATTGTCTGGCAAAGCGCTGGATGAAAGTTGCGAGCTTGAAGGGGACGCTCAAATGATTCTGGAGTCTGCCGTTGATCGCTTGGGGATGTCCGCCAGAGCACTTCACCGTATAATGCGTGTGGCAAGAACGATCGCAGACTTGTCGGAAGAACAGAAAATAACTTCAACGCATCTGTCTGAGGCTTTGGCGTACCGTAAGTTGGATCGCCGGCCGAATTGAGTACTGATTTAAGGTCGGGATGGCGTTGGTGCCGGGGGAAGTGAGTGTGGTTTCTGGAATAACGTTTTATCATTTGGGTTAGTAAATGAAAGTTTTGCATGTCTATCGTACTTATTTTCCTGATACCCAGGGCGGCCTGGAGGAAGTCGTCCGTCAAATATGTTTTAACACAAAGTCACTCGGCGTTGAGAGTCGGGTCTTTACTCTGGCGACAAGCGGTGAGCCTTCTGTTGTCCACAGGCCGGAAGCAGATGTCTATCGATTCAATCAAACATTTGAAATTGCTTCGTGTGGCGTTGCGTTAAGTGCGTTCAATGGATTCAAGCGATTGGTGGAGTGGGCTGATGTGGTTCATGTACATTTTCCATGGCCATTTGCTGATCTTTTGTGTTTATTGGTACGCTTTGATAAGCCGCTGATTGTCACTTACCACTCTGACATTGTTCGGCAAAGAGGTTTGCGTACCTTTTATAACCCCATGATGCATACCCTGTTACGCCGGGCAAATCGAATCATTGCGACTTCTCCTCAGTATGTCGAGACCAGTCCTGTTTTGAAAATGTACCGCGATCGTGTCGCGGTTGTACCCATTGGTCTGGATGAAAATGTGCATCCTGAAGTCTCTGAAAGCGAAGTGGGCGCGATCAAGGAATTGGTCGGCGATGATTTCTTTTTGTTTGTTGGTGTGCTGCGTTATTACAAAGGTCTGTCTTTCCTCATTGACGCTGTATCCGGAACGAATATCAAGATCGTCATCGCGGGTGATGGGCCAGAGAGTAATCAACTGCGTTTTCAGGCCTTGTCATTGGGGGCAGAAAATGTGCAGTTTCTGGGTTATGTTTCAGATAATGAGAAAATAGCATTGATGAACCTGACCCGAGGGATTGTCTTTCCATCTCACCTTCGCTCTGAAGCTTTTGGTGTCACCCTGCTTGAAGGTGCCATGTATTCCAAACCGCTCATTTCTGCTGACATTGGCACTGGAGCTAACTATGTTAATGAACATGGCGTAACCGGGGTTGTTGTTCCACCTGCAGACCCTCAGGCGTTGCGTATGGCATTGCTGCAATTACTGGAATTTCCCGAGCGCTCAATGCAGATGGGGCGCGCAGCAAGAGATCGATTTGAACGGTTATTCACCGGCCAGAAAATGGGGGCATCCTATTTGGAGCACTATGAAGCCGTCTGCGCTTCAGCTTGATAACGCGGTTTATACTGCATACCTGCCGTTGCTTTGGGCGGGCCGTTTGCCTGCCTCGGTCCAGTTTTAAAAATACTATTGTGGAGCGGGTCAAAAAAAAATACGTATTTTGTCGTCTGGGGGTTGAAAAAATTTCCCACGCCCATATTCTTGGAGGGGCTTTTAGAGCACGTTAAATGATATGGCTTGGTTAAAAGATGAGCAGAAAGTTGCGTAAAAGGTCTTTGGGCGTGTAAAATACGGCCTCCAAAAATTACGCTTCCCACCTCATAGTCATATTAACAGGAAGTCATATCGACAGGAATTTTGTAGCGATTATGGAGACATTATAACGACTAGGGTGTCATTTTAGCGGTCGTGGAGGCAGTTGCCGTGTTTGGTGAATTGCCGGAATCGCTTCAAGAACATCGTCAGTGCGTGCAGCCCACTGGGTGGCGTATTGAGCGTGATAGTGTCGAAAAACGGGACTTAAAGTCAGAATACCGATCACCAATTGTGTCGGTAAACTGTGTTATTAGGTACCGGGATATAGGTAACATCAGCTGATTGCTGTCATCAATGCGATGTTCAAGGAACCTGATGAAGTTTTAACCCCAATTATAGCGATTCTCATTAATGAAACCCGATAGCAACAAATCCGATCTTCAGAAAGTATTGGGACTTTGCAAAATGTCCTTCATCATCGTAGGGCTTTTCAGTCTGTGTATTAACTTGCTGATGCTCACGCCAGCCATGTACATGTTGCAGGTTTATGATCGCGTCGTAACCAGTGGTAGCCATTCAACACTGGTGATGCTGACTTTGATCATGGTCTTGATGATGCTCACCATCGCAGGACTGGAATGGGTTCGATCGCAGATTTTGGTCCGGGTCAGTACCAAAATGGAAAGCTTGATGAATACCCGGCTGTTTAATGCTTCTTTCAAGCAGGCATTATACAGTGGTGGCGCAAACAGCAATGGTCAGCCTCTATCTGATCTGACTCAGTTGCGTCAATTTATGACTGGCAACGGCTTGTTTGCATTCTTTGATGCGCCCTGGTTACCAATTTATATCGCAGTTATGTTCATCTTCCACCCTTTGTTTGGCTGGGTCGGCGTGTTTAGTGCGATTTTGTTGGGTTGTTTAGCGGTAGCCAATGAAAAACTCACTCGTAAACTGTTAACGGATGCTAACAAAGAAGCAATGGGCGCGCAGGCTTACGTCGCGAAGAATCTGCGAAATGCGGAAGTTATCGAATCAATGGGCATGTTGGAAAATGTACGTGACCGTTGGGTGGAAAAGAATCGCCTGGTATTGGCCCTGCAATCCGTAGCAAGTCGCCGAGCCGGGTTAATGACGTCTATCTCGAAGAGTACCCGACTCCTGGTGCAATCCCTGATTCTTGGAGTGGGTGCCTATCTGGTTATCGAGCAACAAATCACACCGGGACTGATGATCGCGGGTTCAATCCTCTTAGGTCGGGCGCTGTCGCCAATTGATTTGATGATTGGTAACTGGAAAGGGTTTGTGGCAGCCCGTGGTCAGTATGCACGCTTGAATGAAGTGCTAAACAAAATACCGGAAGAGAAGGAAAGAATGTCGCTTCCCGCACCTAAGGGTGTGTTGTCGGTTGAGGCGGCGACAATTGCCCCTCCAGGTACACGCGCGCCAGTGGTTAAAAACGTCACTTTCCGTGCGGAACCCGGGGATATCATTGGTATGATTGGCCCCAGTGCGGCCGGGAAATCCAGCCTCGCAAGGGCGATTCTTGGAATCTGGCCCTCTTTGGGTGGAAAGGTTCGACTGGATGGTGCGGATATTTTCTCATGGACCCGTGAAGAGCTCGGTCCCCATGTTGGTTACCTGCCGCAGGATATTGAGCTTTTTGAGGGCTCAATCAGTGAAAACATCGCCCGTTTCGGCGAGGTTGATCCAGACAAGGTTGTGGAAGCCGCCAAAATGGCGGGCGTTCATGAGCTCGTTCTGCGCTTGCCGGAGGGGTATGATACTGTAATCGGCGCCAGCGCGGGTGCATTATCCGGTGGTCAGCGCCAGCGAATCGGCCTGGCCCGTGCCTTGTATGGCAAGCCTCGTCTGGTTGTTCTGGATGAACCCAATTCCAACCTGGATGACCAGGGGGATGCGGCATTAGCTGCTGCGTTGAAAGCACTGAAAGAAAGTTTAGCGACTGTCATTATCATTTCCCACAAAACCAGTGTACTGGCCAGTGTTGATAAGCTGCTTGTCATGCGAGATGGTATGTTGGTCATGTACGGACCGAAACAAGAGGTCCTGGAAAAAATGAAAGGATTGGCTCCTGCACAGCAACAGCAGCAGGTACCCAGACCGGCACCTGCAGCGGTACCCGTTCATAGTGTACCTGTCACCACAACGATCAAGCCTGTCTGATAGGTTGCTTAAGGAGTATATTGAATGTCTGAATCTGTTGCCAAAATTGATACAGTCAAGGCTGTTGAAGTGGAAACAAATGACCGAATTTTCAGAATTATCGGTCTGGTTATTGTTGGAATTACGTTTGGTTTATTTGGTGGTTGGGCAGCATTTGCACCACTCGATAGTGCGGCATTAGCGCCTGGCGTGGTGACTGTAGAAAGTTATCGTAAAACAGTGCAACACCTTGAAGGCGGTATTGTCCGCGAGATTCAGGTGCGTGATGGTGATATGGTCGAAAAAGGTGATGTGCTGCTGGTGCTCGATGATACCCAAGCTAAAGCACAGCTCGGTATTTTGAACGGGCAGTTCATTACCCAGAAATCAATGGAAGCGCGTTTGTTGTCGGAACGGGATGGGTTGGCAAAAATAAGCTATCCCGATGTGCTCATGACCATGGATGACGCCCGAGTTATGGATGCGAAGCACGGTCAGGATCAAGTGTTTACCGCACGTAAGCGTGCCCATGAAGGTGAAATCGCGGTCTTGAAGCAACGCATTGAGCAGTTGAAAAAAGAGATCGTCGGTGTCAGTGCAGTTCAATCTGCCAAGAAAGAGTTGGTGAAGTCCTACGATGAAGAAGTTGCCGATTACCGTGAGCTGGTTGGACAAGGGTTGGCAGAGAAGCAACGTTTGCGGGAGCTGGAGCGAAACAGTGCACGTTTAAAAGGTGAAATCGCTGAAAATGTGGCTAATATCGCCCGGATTGAAACCCGTATCGGGGAAACCGAATTGCAGATTCTGCAGTTACAAAAAGAATTTCAGACTGAAGTCGTGAATCAGCTGGGCGAGGTTCAGGCGACGTTGTTTGACGTGACTGAGCGCATGGCTGCAGTGAAGGATACGGTCGCGCGTACCAGTATCTCTGCGCCGGAATCGGGCCGCGTACTCGGTCTTTCTGTCCATACCATCGGTGGTGTTATCGCCGCAGGCACACCGATTCTTGATATTGTTCCCCAAAGTGAAGAGCTCATTGTGGAAGCACAGGTTTCGCCGATTGATATTGATCGCGTTGAACCGGATATGCTCGCAGAGGTTCGATTCAGTGCATTTAAATCCGGTACTACGCCCACAGTAGAAGGTCGCGTGATCAATATTTCCGGAGACCGCCTCGTCGATGAAAAAAGTGGTGTGCCTTACTATTTGGCACGGGTGCGCTTGACCCCGGAGAGTCGTGAAAAACTGGGCAGTTTGCAGTTATTGCCCGGAATGCCAGCTGAAGTCCTGATCAACACCGGAGCGCGTACACTCTGGCAATATATCGTTCAGCCCATTACAGATGCTTTTGCTGTTTCTCTCATCGAAGATTAATACTGTGATCAGGCTTACCGGCTTTAATTATTGAAGCCGCAAAAAACGCCGGTTTTTGTCCACCTAAACTGGAACAAATCCGGCGTTTCTTATTTTCAATTATGATGTCGCAATCATTATCAACAATACAAATCCACCAATGATGGTAACAGGCCAAGGTTGACCAAAATATGGGTACATTGTTTTCTTCTTCCCGACTACCGAATCAAAAAAGGAATCAAGGCAGTATGCATCGTCGCCGTAAATCAAAGTTACAGTGGGTGATTTTTGCCATGGTTGGGGGATTTTCCTCGCTGGGCATCGCAGATAATTTACAACAGTTAACTCAGGAAGCATTACAGCAAGACCCTCGGGTGAAGTCATCTGAGTTTGAGCTGGAGATTCGAAAAGCGCAGGATGACCAGGCATTTGGTCAGGTGCTGCCACAAGTAAGGGCGAGCAGTACGCTAACTCAAAACCAGCGGAAACTATTGGGTAATGCTGTCGACCAGGATGAGGAATCTGATTACACAGGGGAACGTTATACGGTCTCAGCAAGCCAGGTTTTGTTTAACTGGGAAGCATTCAAAAATATCGAGCGTGCAGGTTATCAGGTTTCTCAATCCGAGTGGCGCATGCGTGATGCGCTGGCAACGGTTATTCTGGATTCTGCTGAGCGTTACATCGATGTTCTGTCCAGTGCAGACAATCTGGCTCTGGTAAAAGCCGAAAAAGAAACCGTCGAGAACCAGTTGTTGCAGTTTGAGCGTCTTTATGAAAAAGGGATGGTTCGAATTACTGATTTGCTGGATGTGCAAACCAAGCGGGACACCATTGTTGCCGATGGTATTGAGGCTCAGGGTAACCTGGATATTGCCAAAGAAGCGATGGCCGAACTGACCGGTCGATTTGTTCAGGATTACGCTGCTTTTCCCGATAAATTCAGCCTTCCGGTTTTGGATCCTGAAGCCGACTGGGTTAAAGCATCATTGGCAAATAACCTGCAGCTGAATGCATTGACCGATTCGCTTCGCGCGGCAGAGGCGAATTACCGCAGGATGAAAGCGGGTCACTTACCCACTCTGGATTTTCAGTTGAGCTATTCGGACAGTGATATCGGGTTTGATAACTCGGCAACAGACGGTTCGCAAACCACCGTTGCAGCGCTAAACATTAATATCCCTCTTTATTCCGGTGGCACTACTTCAGCCCGTGCCCGCGAAGCGTTTAATCAGTGGCAAATGGAAAAGCTGGAATACGAGCGCCTTTCCCGGGAAGTTTCAAAGCAAGCAAGGGAAGCCGAGGTGAATGCCCGTTCCAGTCTGGAGCGGATTACGGCAAACCAGTACCGTGTTAATTCCGCAGAAAAGTCCTACGAGGCGATGAATACCAGTTTTAAATTAGGGGCTGTGACAGTGAGTGATGTGGTTGAGTCTCTCCAGCAATCCTATCAGGCGAAGCGGGATCTGCAGTTTTCCCGGTATAACTATCTGAAATCCTGGCTCCGTTTGAAGTACCTCAGTGGCGAGTTGACCTTAGCGACGGTAGAAGATATCAATCGTTTGTTGAATGTAAACTAGTGCTCGTCCGGAAACGGGTTAATGCCCGATTGTCTCTGTCTCCCTTTGGCTTGAGCAAAGGGGGCGTGCAGTTTTTCGCCATACCGTTGTCGTTTTATGAAGTAGCAGTTCAATGAAATTAGTGGTGAATGTTTCTTGCCTGCAAGGGCCACTGACTGGAATCGGGTACTACACCCTGAACCTGTTGAAGGAGTTGTATCAGGCTCCGCATATTCAAGATATTCAGGGTATTTCGACCACGCAGTGTTATACCATGGATGAGCTTTGGCAAAGAATGTGCGAGCTGGAGCACAACTGTGGTGCTGAACCCGGGCGCAGTCCTTCGCAGCCATCGGGGACAATGCGCCGCTATGTGGCTGCGATTCCCGGCGCAAGGCAGATGAGACACCGGGTGATGGCTGTAAAAGCGCGTCGCCGGGCAGCGCAATATTGCGATTACGTCTACTGGGAGCCAAACTACCTGTTATTGCCCTTAGCAGGTACTGCGGTTACGACGGTACATGATCTGTCGCACATTCGGTTTCCGCAATACCATCCTGTTGACCGGGTCCGGTTGATGGAGAAGCAGTTGTTGCAGTCTCTCCGTACTGCGGCGAAGGTGATTACGGTTTCGGAGTTCTCCAAGTCTGAAATTATAAATTTACTGGACGTTCCCGAAGAGGTGATTTCGGTTGTGCCTCCGGCTGTAGCGGATGTTTTTCGGACGACTTGGCCAAAGAAAGTACAATCTCAAGTCCGTGAACGATATGGTTTGCCCAAGCAGTTTATCCTGTCGGTTGGTACGTTAGAGCCGAGGAAGAACCTGCTTGGGTTGCTGAATGCGTTTGCGAGCTTGCCGGAGTCTTTGCAGAAAGCATTTCCTTTGATCATTGCCGGGGCCGACGGTTGGCGAATGAACGGATTCGAAAAGTTAATCAGCAAACTCGAGGCGCGTGGCGGGTTGATCCGTTTGGGGTATGTTTGTTCGGGTGACCTTCCTGTGCTATACAGTTTGGCCGAGCTCGTTGCTTATCCCTCATTTTACGAGGGGTTTGGCATGCCGGTAGCGGAAGCCATGGCCGCTGGAACCTGTGTATTGACGTCCAATCAGGCATCCATGCCTGAAGTCGCCGCCGGTGCCGCGGAACTGGTTGATCCCTATGACGTCGAAAGTATTGCGTTTGGCCTTGAGAGAGTGCTGTCCGACTCTGCACTAAATCAGTCGTTGGCTGCGCGCGGAAAGCAATATGCAGAGGCGTATACCTGGTCGTCATCGGCATCGAATTTGATTCACGCATTGAAACAGGTGAGCTGAGGCATGAATGTGAAGTTGCGGCAATCCTATGGAAACGAATCAAGAGTGAATGCGTTGATCGAAAAGCTATTCGAAGAAGATAAACAAAAACATTTTTGGTACAGTTTCTGGATTGTGGTTTTAATGTTGCCATTCACATCGTTGTTTGGTGCCGTACTGACCTCGTTTTTTGTCGGCGTCGGAAAAGAAATCTGGGATCATTTCTATGGTTCCGGCTTCTGCTGGTATGATATGTTAGCTAATGCCGTTGGTATCACTTTGGCTGCATGCGTTACATGTCTATCGGGTCTGCTTCTGTGGTAAGCATCAAGGCTTGCAAAGCGAACTTTATGGCTCTGTCATCACCAGACAGGCCCAGTGATTTAGGCGAAATTGCACTCAAAAATTGAAACTCCACTGTCAAATGTGGTGTTTGCCCAGCTGGCAATGCAATTTGGGCTGAAGACAAATCGAACTGACCGACCTCCTCACCATTCATCAGCACGCGAGTTTTTTCGTTGCCATTAAAATAATGGCCCTTCAAACTGAGATACAGCGGTTGCTGTTGATCTGCCAGCTTGATTTTTAATGATGCCCGCTTCCCGCTTGACCAGACTGACGTCTCTTCCGGCTCTGACCAGCCACTTTCCAAGTGGAGAACATCGCGCCAGTTTTTTGTGTCCCGATTAACTTTGATCAACTTGTTGAGTGTAATGGGGCGTAGGTCAAGCTTTGTGTTTTGCAATATGTATTGATTGAATGCAGCGGTGGGCGGCGGGGTTTCTTTGCTTGGCCTCAGTCCCGGGTTGTTGTGCTCCATAAATGAAATAAGCTTCGTGGTATTCTGTGTGGCACATTCGGGCGTTATGTGGAAATAGGTATTTAAAAAGCAATTGCTGCCGTAGGCAAAGTCCTTGTAGTGTCCAAGCATCTGGAAATTGTGTTGGTTGAGTGTGTCTGTAATTTTGTCTGCGAAAACTTGCAAATTCGAGCTCAAATTGGAGGTGTAGCAGTAATGATCGAGCTGATCGACAACAACTGGCCAAGTGAACAAAATATTCACTCCGCGTTGGGCTATTTGATCCAATGTTGCAAGATTCTCTTGAAAAGCCTTGCTTAGCGTACGGCTGTGGGATCGACCCAGTATGTAGGCATCGCAATACTCGGGTGACATTTCAGGGAACTGTTCGGGGGGGAGGTCATTGATACCGCCACGGGCGCGTGTATCCGGCAGCTCCAGTTGATCCGCAGGCCATACTAAAGTACCCCTTTTTTCTAGATTGAACCCTGACCGCAGACTGTGCCAAAGGCCATATTTTGCATGGCTCCAAGGTGTTTGCAGTAGCAGCAAGTCAAGTCGGTCTAACCAGGGTAAGTTTCGATACTCAAAGTTAAATGCGCCATCAGGATTGAACAAATGGTCGAGATAAAAATCCGGCAGTGTGTCCGGGTAGGTATACAGAGTCCATTCAAGTGGGAGCAGTAGGGTGTCACCTTGCTCCAGCGCGTCTGTCAGTGCGTTGAGCTTGTGCTGTAATGGAAAGCTGCCGTTGTCAGCATAAGCAATGACCGGCTGCTTAAAATGCTTTTCCATTTGCATGAAGTCTATACCATGAAGCGCATTTGAGCCGGAGACGACCACGATTTTGGGTGAATAGCCTTTGCTGTATTTTACCAATGCCTGCCGTAGTAGAGCAGGTTCCTCTCCTCGGCTTAGATAATGATTTAAGGTCCAGACATAAGCAGCCAAAATAACCGGGGCTAACATAATCAGGCTTAAAACAAGTTGTTTCGCAGTCCAGTTGCGCAGGAAATTAACGGTCATCATGATGTCTTAAGGCACTAGAAATTAAAGTATAGAAATGGCGCAGCATGGCTGTTTAATCCACTGATATAGGTGTAGAGCAGTGTCACTAAAATGAATACACTATGACCCAGATGGAAGTGGCGTTGTGTGCTCAGGATTTGCATGGAATTCCGCCCCCGGAAAGCAAGAATGGCAAAAAAAGCTAGATGCATCGCAAGCCCGTACAGACCCAAATCGGTTGCATTGGTTAGAACGCTGAAGCTCGGCGAGGGATGTGCTATGTCCGGAATCAGCATTTTCTCGATCAGGTTTATCGCTTGGGCGGGGGAATCGGCACGGAAAAAAATCCAGGCAAAATTTACAAATAAAAAGGTCAGCGCCCAAGCTGCAAGGCGGGGAATTTTAACGCCTGTGCCTTGCCAGGTTCGGTGTATAACAAGTGCCAGACCGTGTAACGCACCCCAAATCACGAAAGTCCACCCTGCACCATGCCACAGTCCACCGATGAGGAACGTAATCAGTATGTTGTTGCAGGTTTGAATTTCACGCTTACGATTTCCACCCAGCGGAATATAAATATAATCTCGCAGGAAGTGAGACAGTGTAATGTGCCAACGACGCCAAAAATCCTGAATGCTGACCGCTTTATAGGGCGAGTTGAAATTCATCGGTAGCTTGATGTTAAACAGGAGCGCAGCACCAATTGCCATATCGCTGTAGCCGGAGAAGTCAAAATACAGCTGAAAGGTGTAACACAAACTCGTGATCCAGGCTTCTGCACTGCTGAGTTGGTCGACTTGCGCATAACCACTGTCAGCCCATAGCGCAAAATGATCGGCAATGAAGACTTTCTTGAACAGGCCAATGGAAAAGATTAGAAGGCCTTTGGCAATGTTGTCCCAATGTGCGTTGCTTTGCCCCAATTGTGCGAATTGCGGCATCATTTGCTTGTGATGAACAATCGGGCCTGCGATCAATTGCGGGAAGAAGGAGACGAACAGGCTGTAGTTCAGGAAGTTATGTTCATCGGTTTTTGCTCGATAGCAATCGACAAGATACGCGATTTGCTGGAAGGTAAAAAAGCTGATTGCCAGGGGCAAGATAATTTCTGGAAGCGGAATATCGGTGTTGAAGGCGTGATTCAGGTTCTCAAGAAAAAAGTCGGTGTATTTGAAATACGCCAAGAGGGCAACATTCAAGGTGATGCCAAAAATGAGTTCTGCTTTCTTTGAATGTGCCCTGAGTCGCAACCCCAGGCCATAGTTAATGAGAATCGAGGCACTGATTAGCGGTAGATAGAGCGGATTCCAATAGCCGTAGAAAAACAATGAGGCCAATACCAGCCAGAATTTGGCTGCAGAGCGCTTTTGTTTGTGATTGAGCGCAAAATATACCGCGACGGTTATGGGTAAGAATACAAAGATAAACAGCGAGGAATTGAATAGCATCTTCAGCGATAATCCATGTTCGTCGAGGTGCTAACCATCAATGTTCACTAGCTCTGCGATACTGTTCGCAATCACCGTCTGCCGGTAGGTAGGGTCTGTCCCGAGCTGTCGGGTAGATTCTGCATAGTTGTCGATGAGTGCACCGCGTAGGTCTATGCTATCGGTAAATTGCTTTAGTGATACTGCATAGTCATTGGCCTGGTGGTGGTGTCTCAGGTAGTTGAAACCATTTACACCCAGTGCCGCGATTTGCTCGGGCGTCTCCAGCAAACGCGTCAACGCCTTTTGAATCTCTACAGCTTCGTTTTCGATATCGATTTTAATGACCGCATCATCAGGCAGCGTTGCGTAGTAGCCGACATTGGTTACCAGGCTGGGTAACCCGGCATTCCACAGTCTCAGCTGCGAGCCGGACGCTTCGCCCATAGATGGGTAGCGCAGATTGATAACCAAATGGGCATTTCGAAGTGCGTTATCTAAAGTCTCATCCTCAACAAAACCTTCAATCGTGACCCGTTCCGCGAGGGAATGCTCTTTAAGGCACTCAGTCAGTAATTTCGGGTTCCAGATTTCACCGAATATTCGTAGCCGGAACGCTTCGCGGTGAGGATGCTGCGCGAATGCGTTCAAAAATTCGATAACCCGCCGGTTTGTGCCCAGGTAGCCAAAGATAACAAGCTCGAATTGGGTTGGCTTGTCATACAATGCAGTTCTGTCCGGTAATGTGTCGGCGATATCATAAGGTAAGGGTAACTGCAGTAATGGACGCTCATAGTGGCGGAGTTTATCGGCGGCCACCTGTGTATGGGTAATGATGGCAGTTGCATTGGTAACGCAAGCGCCGTCAAAGGGATAGGCCCGAGCCAGATCTTCTACAGTGGGTTTGTGCGGGTCATTGTTCCAGTAGCGGTCGAAATCCAGCACAGATTTGGGACCATAATGCTTGCGGCAGAGGTTCTCAAGCCCTTGCTGGTCGCGATGTTCTTCCAGTAATGCACCGACAATCAGATGGAAAACACAGTGATCGTGCATGATCACGATACCGGGCTTAAGTTGGCTGATTTGCCATATTTCACTGTGAAAATGGCGGTTATTGCCAATATTGTAGAAGGTCAGGTCTGCTGAATTCAGAGTATACCAGTCCGGCTCTGCTGGATTAAAAAATTTGACCCTGATGTCGTGCTCAGCAATGCAGACCTGCAGCTTCTGCGCGGCCCGTTGTTGCTGATTCAGATGTGCATCGTCAATGGGGGCATCGTGATAAGGTTTAAATTCGCAACGCTCAGGTGCCCAGAGGGTCACTTCGAAATGTGCCGCCAACGCGGGTAAAATTCGGTAAGTGTAATGCGCTATATCGGTCCGGTCCGGTAAGAGCGGCGAAAACCAGTTGATTTTGGGTTTGGTGCCAGGGGTCATATTCGTTGAGTCGTTCATTTCTGATGTCCCTTGTCTTGCGCGAGATCACCATCGACAGATGCTGTAACGGGGGAAGAAATTAGCGATTCAACGACAGTATGCCAGTTGATATTTTTTGCTTGGTAGTGAGCGTAACCGTTTTCGCCGATTTGTTTCAATTGAGCTTGAATCGACCAGCAATGGTCAAGCTGGTTAGCTAGGCTTTCAGCACTTGGCTCACAGATAAACCCGGTTTCATCCGGGAGTACAAATTCCAGTGGCCCGCCCGAATCGGACAACGTAATTACGGCTTTTCGGGATAACATGGCTTCAAGTGTGATATAGCCGTAATCCTCGTCAACCGGGGGGAAGACCACCGCCAGGCTTCGCGCGTAAAATTGTCGTTTCTCCTGATCGGTAACCCGTCCCAGCCACTTAATACGATCCGAGACACCGAGCTCCGCCGCTTTTTGCTTGAGCTTGTTTTCATAATCGGGTTCTTCTGCTGAGCCGGCAAAATACATTACGACAGGTTGTTGTGTCAGCGCGAGGGCCTCAATTACGAGGGATTGTCTTTTGGTTGAGGTGATTCGGCTGGGGTAGAAAAAATAGGGCTCTGCGCCTTCGCAATAAAACTGTTCTGCATTGGGAGGCGGGTGGTAGAGGGGCGTGGAATCAATGTCACAGTATTTTTTCAGTCGATTACTGACATTTTGTGAGTTGCTGAAAATGGCCTTGGCCTCAGGTAACAGCGCTCTGTCTGCAGTCTCAATGGCGGCACGGACTTCTCCGCCGTTGGGATAGTGCTTCAGGTCACACAGCGGGCTCTCCCACAAATCATAAGCCGTTCGGTACTGGTGCAGAATCCACAGCACTTTATTCGGGTGGGGAATTAAATAGGCCGGAAAGCGCAGGCCAATGGCCAGATCAATTTTATCGCCGCAGCTTTCCGTAATATCCAGCATTCGGCAAGCCATCATATTTTGCAGAATTCTTTCCGGCGGATACCATTTGAATGGAATCGAAACAAGTTCAGCTTGGTGGCCATGTTCGATCAGGGCATGTTTGAGGTTATCGGCATGCATTTCTGCGCCACCGACAACGAAGGGAACTTGTGTATTCAGGAGTGCTATTTTCATAGGGCCGTATTGTTAATTCTTTCTCTGTGTCGTGTTTACGTCCGGTGTATCGGGAGCCCGAGGGTATCGAGCAGTGATGACATAAATATGACACTCATGCTCATCTCTATATTTGTGGGCTCATTGCGGGTCACCTGATTATTTGCGACCCCAGACAGCGTAATCCTGAGGGCCAAATAACAAATTATCAACACGAGCCAGGCCTGGGTCATTTTGGTCGTTTTTCAGGCTGTCCGTACTCGGGCTCGAGAAGATCAACTCTACACTTAGAAACTGGTTGTATTCTGCCATAAATTCGACAAGTTGTGGCGGCACCGGCTGTAAGTGAGTGGGGTCAATATAGAATGTATGGCTGCCAACAATCAGATTTTGCGGGTTAGGGGTCTCTAATAACATTGCTCCACCCGGTTGCAGCACCCGGTAAACCTCTTTGATCATGTTCAATAGATATCCCGAAGGCAGGTGTTCAATGACATGAAACGCCGAGACAATTGAAAAGCTGTTATCGGGCACGCTTTGCAGATAGGTTAACAGGTCGTCCTGCACCAGCGTTAATTGCGGATTCACTGTACCTTCCATCATCGCAGCATTGCTGTCCACACCTGTGGGGGCAAAACCTTTTGCTGCAACGTAGTTGAGCCATTCACAACGGCCACAGCCCAAATCCAGAGCGCGGGGCTCTCTGATGCGTTCATCATTATAAATACGGTCAATGTAGGCATCATAGTGGTTGAACTTAGCGGCAAGTTCTGTCTCCGGCCCTCTGAACCGGTTTTCCAGTTGCCGATAGAAGTCGTCGAAGGCACCATAACTTGCGAGTTCACTTTTGCGCAGCAACTCATGCAGGTGTTCGGTTTCTTCCCGGGATGGGGCGCGCCGGGACAGCTCGTTGATTCGGCTTTTCAGAATTTCCATATTCTCTGATTCGTTGCGCGCAAGCAGTTGTGCATGATCGACCAGATCTCGCCCCACACCGAGTTGGTACTGATGATGTGCATTCAAGGCGCGAACCACTCTGGGCAGGCGCACGAGCGTAATCAACCAATCCACCAGAAAACGAATTATCGGTATTTTGGTCAACAAATAGCGGGAGATAATCCGCAAAGACCCTTTCAGCTTGCCAATTCCACCTCGACCTTCCGGTGACAGCAGCAGTCGTGCAAGAACATCTTTTTTATCACATTGTCCGGATCGGAGTTGATGCAGGTAATTCTGCATGCCCGATTCATCGGGATAACGCCCGAGTGTTAAATCATAGGCGAGTTCAATAAACTGGCGATCATGGAAGGCCAGTACGTCGTAAATTGTCGATACGGACGGCGCAGTCTGGCTTTTAAGTGTTTCACTGGTCACCAGTGTCGGAATGGGGTAGAGGTCAACAGGATCCAGAGTCGGGATGTCGTATTCTGCTGGGCTCGCCTTGCTCGCCGTTGCCGCATTCAGCGCCTTGAAGATACGTTCCTTGTTGATTTCAGGGTGATATTGCTGTTTCGGTTGGGACATAGTTTCTGTTGCTCTTTCGACACCGGATGTGATCTTGATGAGTTGTGACCTTGTTACGACGAGGCTGAGAGCCTGGCGGTAACGGGCAGATTGGCGATGCCGATAAATGCATGCGCGTTATTGGGAACCATCTGGAACACCAGAGCCTGATCCCACCAGTCATGATTGTCGGAGACATGGGAGTCCAGTGTGTGTGATGCGATGGTGATGGAGTAATTTCCCGTACCCAGCTCAAGGCCAAGATCGAAATTCAGACAGTATTCTCCGGGGGGGTCGGGTAAACAGGTATCAAGGTGGAATGTATTCGTGCCGAATACGTCGTTACCCAGTCGATCTCTGATCAACAACCCGATGGTGGCATCGGTCACGGTTTCATGTTTGGTAAATGTAATTTGCAGCGTTGCGCGTTCGCCAATCTGAAAGGCGCGGGTTGGGCGCTCTGCTTCGTTCAGCAGCTCGATTCGATTCAGTTCGACCTTTTTATTGCCACTGCGCGTGACACGAACCCCTTGTTCATTTTCCACCTGCTGGATTTCTTCATCCTTTTCCCGTTTGGCAATCATGGCGTTGTAGTAGTCCAGTATGTCGTCCGGTCGGCCATCTTTTATCAGTACCCCATCGTCGAGCAGTATCGCCCGGTCACAGAGTGTTTTGACAGCCGCAGGGTCGTGGGAAACAAACAACAGGGAAGTGCCTTGTTCCTTGAACTGCCGGATTCGGGCCATGGACTTGTGTTGAAAGTAGGCGTCGCCAACAGACAGGGCTTCATCAACAATTAATACGTCGGGGCGTTTACAGGTTGCCACACTGAAAGCGAGGCGCATTTGCATACCGCTGGAATAGGTTTTAATCGGTTTGTCGATGCAATGGCTGAGCTCGGCAAATGCGATAATGTTATCCATTTCAGCCTCGATTTCAGTACCGTTCATGCCGCGCATCTGGCAGCCCATAATCGCATTCTGGCGGCCTGAGAAGTCCGGATGAAAGCCCATGCCCAGCTCCAGTAGCGCCGCAACCTCGCCGTGGACATCAACTGTGCCGGAGGTCGGTTTGGTGGTACCCGTCAAGATTTTCAGCAGTGTGCTCTTTCCTGCACCATTTTGGCCAACGATGCCGACTGACTCCCCATCATGAATCACAAAGTTGATATGGTTCAGAACGTTGCGGGCCTCGTGTCCCTCGATGCGTCCCAGGGATAGCCATTCCGAGAGTCGGGCCCAGTGTGTTGGATAGTGCTTGTAGCGTTTGCTAATGGCATTGACTGATATTCTGATCATAACTCATCCACCATGTCTGCAGAGAGTTTCCGAAACAAGGTATAGCTCAGGATAAATAGCCCGATACCGAGTATCAGTTGTGGATAATAACTGGTCCAGTCCGGCCACTGTTGTTGCAATACGATGGTTTGATAGCCTTGCACAATCGGGGCGATGGGGTTCCAGGTGAACAAAATATCGCGCGCCCAGTCCGGAATAACGGAGGCGGGGTAAACGATCGGTGTCAGCCAGAACCAAAACTGTAACATAATCGTCGTAAACTGACCGATGTCACGGAAGAATACATTCAGTGTGCCCAATAATAAGCCTAAACCAATGGCGATAAGTTGTTGCAGTAATAATAGCGGGATGAATGCGAGTAGAACCAGTCCCGGCACCCGGTCTATCACGACTAGAAAGCCCATAAAGATCGAAAAAATGATCACAAAATTGATGCTGCTGGATATCAGAATAATGATGGGCAGTGATATCCGCGGGAATACAGCCTTTTTCAGCAGATTGGCTTGCTCGATAAACGTTGTGGTTGAGCGTAAGACCACTTCGGAAAAAAAAGTCCATGTGGTGATGCCGGCGATAAGGTAGATGCTGTAAGACAGGGTGTCGTCCATGCCGGGCAGGCGGGCTTTCATAACCTGGGAGAAGACCAGTGTGTAAATCAGCACCATGGCCAGCGGATTGAGTACAAGCCACAAGGCTCCCAGTAATGAGCCGTTGTACTGGCTTTGAAATTCACGTTTGACGCTGCCTGCAATAAAGGCGCGATACGACCAGATGGCGTTAATCAATTGCATGGACTGCTGCGGCTCCGGTAAAAAAGAGCGCGTATTTTAGCAGTATTGAAACTGAATACAATTCAATCGCGCCTAAGACGAACGTCGATGATGTGGTGATGGTGTGGTGATGGCAGGATTGTGTCGACCACTCTTCCTTCCTTTATATGGGGAACAATAAATGAAGGCAGTCAATCAAGTTGGTAAAAAATAGAGCAAGTGAAAAACGTGATCACCTAATACACAAAGTTGCAAAATTTAGGTGTGAAAGCCTAGACAACAAGGGTAAACTAGCGCGCGTTTGAAAATGTACATTCGCGCAGAGAAAAATAGTGGTTTGTGAAAAAAATTTGAGGGGGTTTCCTTGAATTTGACGCAAAAGATACCATTATTAATTGCGAACAATTATTGAGCGTTTTTTTGTCTGACAAAATGGTTTCAAGTTTGCTGGATTAAAGCGCATAGAAGTGAATAAGAATTTTAAAGCATTGGTAGCTGATTTTAACCTTTCCACAATCCAACCTTTCATTCGGATGCCTGCGAAGAGCAGGAACGTCCGCTCTGGGGTCGTCTCTCTTAAATGGGCTTTCAGTTTGCGTAAACTGGATAGCGTTGCCCATCAGCGAATCGCAGACCGCCAGAACAAACACCTAAAAACCAAATCACGCCGTATTGTTCGTAACGTGATGCCGATTGGTTTTGCCTCATTTGTGTCTTTTTTAGTTTCCCGTGCCACGGTGTTGGCCTCGTTTTTGCGTGCTTCTGCGGTTTTTTGTGCGCGGTCGAGATCGGGTCAAAAAAGTACAAATATATTGATCGAAAAACTTGACGTGGTAATTTTTCCCACTTATCCTGCTGGTGTAGTGAATAAGTTATATGCCATGGTTGGCAGTGCTGTTTGCTTACCCAGTATAGTGATGTCCACTTAAGGTCCCGAAATCCAAATTGTTAAACAGCTTATTTTTTCGAAAATTAAAAACTGTAACAAGCAGTTAACGAGAAAAAGCTAAAGTGCTTTGTTAAGTACTGTTGCTAACTGTTTGACAACTTGTGTTTTGGTGTTAGTCTTTGAATCAATCCGGTAATGGGTTTGCGCTTTCCGTTATTGGTTGGTCCATTGCTCTGGAGTTGGGTTGTGCAATCAGGTCGGGTTTTTATCCCGTTGGTTTGACAACGCAATGTCAGAAGTTAAAATTTGGCGCGCTATATGTATCTGCAGATATATATATCGTTAAGTGTCTATATGGATGTCTACTTAATGATGACGTCTTACTTTGTGTAATAAAGGAGCATATTAGATGGCAAGTTCAGCCTCTATTGATTTAGTCCAACAGGCATATATTGCCTACTACGGCCGCCCGGCCGACCAAGCGGGCCTGGAATTCTGGTGCCAGGAGCTTGATAACAACGGTGGTGACCTGACTGCAATTGTTGACGCATTTGCAAACTCTGATGAATACGCTGCGTACCTGGGCGACCTGGCCCTGGAAGAGCGCTTGAATGCCATTTACCAAAATGCATTTAACCGTGACGGCGACGCAGACGGTATCGCATTCTGGCAAGAGTCTATCGAAAACGGCACTATCTCTGCAGCACAAGCTTCTTTGGCTATTCTGCAAGGTGGTATCGACGCGGGTGACCCAGATGCAACAGTTGTTGCGAACAAGGTTGCTGTTGCTAAAGATTTCACCACAGCAATCACTGGCGTTGAATACGGTGCTGAGCAAGTAGCCGATGCACGTGCACTGGTCGCTGCAGTGGATGGTACAGACGAATCTGTTGATGCAGCTGCTGGCGCAATTGACACTTTCGTTGATGAATACAAAATTCCGGGTGTTGTTCCTGGGTTGAATGTGGCGTCTGAAGATGCAGCTGGCGCAGACTCTATGCGTTTGACTGGCGACAAAACTGTTCGCATCGACTTCACCGACCCAGAAGATCAAATCACTGGTGTTGACCTTAACGATAATGGCGTGATTGATCGTGACGGCGTTGAAAACAACAGCCCTCTGGATATCGATGGTTTCGAAATCGTTGATGCTTATGCACGTAACCCGCTGAACCAAGCTGATGAGCAAAACAACTTTACTGGCGACATCGATTTCGACGGTACTGGTTTTGCGGGCGACGGTGTAAACACCGACGGTAACATCTTCTTGGGTGGTCTGGGTGTTGATACTGCACTGGGCGGAATCGGTAACGACTTCCTGGCCGGCGGTGGTGTTGCACAAGGTCGTTTCGTATGGGACAGCCTGACCAACACATTCCTGCAAGATACCAAATACGGTACTACAGGCAACAACATTCCTTCTACTGCTGATTACCTTGCTGGTGGTCGTAACGCAGACTTCTTCTTCGCTGAGCTGTCTCTGCTGGATCCAACCGACGGTGATAACCTGATTATCGACGGTGGTAACACCACTGATGACCGTGCAGCTGGCCAAGGCAACACTGACGCTGTAGGTCAATCTTCACAAGATTCTGACTGGTTGTTGATTGAAGCAAGTGACGACGACGAAACGACTGTTATCGATCTGAACCCGGCACCTACTTTCCTGAGCGCAGGTGGTGAAGAGAACCAGTTCTTGAGCACTCGTTCTGGCGTTGGTATCACCATGTCAGAAGTTGAGCACATCAACGCTTCTGGTAACCTGTACGGCTTCCTGAACGACATGGACACCACTATCGGTGGTCGTGCGGGCGAAGGCCACGCGGGAGACGGTTCTTCTAACTACGGTCTGGGTTCTTCTGCTCAGCTGGATATCCGTGGTTCTTTGGCCGACAACATCATCATCGCAGGTTACGATAACGACCTGGTTGACGGTGAAGAAGGTAACGACATCCTGTTCGGTGGCGACCTGGCTTACATCCAAAACAACCCGAACGCAGCTGGCGTTGTAAACAACGGTGTTGACACCCTGATCGGTGGTACCGGTTCTGACCACGTTGTATTTGAACTGGACGGCGGTACTTACACTGGTGACGCGGCGGCAGCAGCAGCCGGTACTGACAGCGATACACTGTGGATTGAATCCAACGTAGCCGGTACTGCAACTGTTGCAGATCTGACTGCTGACGGCTGGTTGCGTATCGATCTGCGTGCGCCTGCACAGCAAGGTCAAGGCACTGGCGGTAACGAATCTGCTTCTCAGAGCCAAACCAACTCTACTTTGGCTGGCGCGGTAACTGGTTTCGAAAACGTTATTGCTACCGGTCTGGGTGCAATTGACTACCTGGCTTCCGGTACTAACAACCCAGAATTGAACTTCGACAACCAGCAAAACTACGCTGGCCTGGGCGACGTAAACCTGGATCTGCGCGGTTCTGACGGTGCAGACAACAACACTGACCACGGTCTGGGTTCACTGGTTTATGATGACGTTCACGTTGTTGATAACCGTCTGTACGCAGATGCGGGTGACGACATCATCGAAGGTCGTAGAGGTAACGACTACCTGAGCGGTGGTGACGGTGCTGACCAGTTCATCTTCGCAATCGATGGTGATGCAAAAGGTGATGACGTTGACGTAATTCACCGTCAAGCTGACGAAGACGGCGACGGCATCTGGGACGGCTCTAACGGTCAATTCGCAGATGGCGGTTACGTACGTGACTTCGCAATCGGTGGTGATGCTTCTGTTTCCGGCGCATCTCTGACTCTGACAATCGACGATCCTGAAGAAGGCGTTGATTCTGAGCTGACCAACATTCCTCTGGAGTCTGTATCTCTGGTTGTTAATGGCGAAACCCTGACGCTGCAAACTGATGCGATGACTACAGTAACAACTGTTGCTGCATTCGCTGCAGAAATCGAAGCGGCTATCGCAACTCAAGCAGCAGAAGACGGTTTTGACTTCCTTGAGTCTTTCTCTGTAACAGTATTCGATGACAACACCATCGTAATCACTGATTCTGGCGACTCTACAATCGAAGAAGGCTCTTGGGGCTTCATCGACGGTCAATTGCCTGCGAACACTGACATCGTATTGCGCCAGGTTGCAGGTACGCCTGATCCGATCCAGCAAGAAGATCGTCTGATCTACAAAGCATACGAAGATCGTGCAGACAACGAAGCCGTTGACGACAATGCGATCAAAGGTTCTACCCTGTCTCTGGGTGACACTGCATACGCAGAAGACTTGGTAATCGACTTCTCTGAAGACGGTACCCGTATTGCTGAAAGCCAGAAGTACAAAATTACCTTCACTAACCTGACGACTGAAGATGTCGTAACCATCACCATCAACGGTGTTGAGTACGAGTTGTGCGTTGGTAAAGATATCGATGGCAACCACATCCCAGGTGAAGACACCACAACTGCAAGCCAGACGCAAATCCAGACTGCATTCATCGCGCGTATGGCTGATTTCATCAACTCCTTTATGGATGATGATACTGCAGCAGGTAAGATCAATGCAGCTGATGCAAACGAAACCAGTCTGACAGTAGCTCAAGACCAGTATGACGGTGAAGAAACTGTATTCATCGACACTCCTGTTGTTGAGATTCAAAACCTGTCTGGTGGTGAAGCGGCGTCTTCTCACGTTGACAACATCTCTGCTCACCAAGTTCTGATCCTGGACTTCGACGGCCGTAACAACGAGCTGGACGACCAAAACGTTCTGTTCTGGGGTGCGGAAGGTTACATCGACGAAGCGGGTGTTGCACACAACTCTCGTGCGATCCTGGAAACCGCTCTGGATGCGGGTGACACGCTGGTAGGTTCCGAAGCAATCGTTATCAATGCGGGTACTGATGACCTGGTTGGTGGTGATATCACTGCTGACGGTGACTTGGTTAACAGCATGACTGATCAAGGCATCTACGTTTCTGATTACAACCAGGTTGTATCCGCAACGATCGGTGAAAACTTCGCGCTGCACGGTGATGACCTGTTGATCGGTGGTCTGGGTAACGACACCATCTCTGGTGGTACTGGTGATGACCGTATCATCGTTTCTGCTGACGCTGTATCCGGTACAGACGTGGTAGACGGTGGTAAGGATCTGTACTACGTACGTACCGTTGGTCAAACCAAAGGCGAAATTGAAGTTCTGAACGCGTATGAAGCTGCACAGCGTGATGGCGACTCAGACGTTGCTGAAATCGTTCTGGTTGAGCAGTTGGAAGAGTTTGCAAACGGTCTGGTTGGTGGTGCGGAATTCGTTCCTTACTTCCGTGATACCCTGTTGGCACAACAAGATGACTTCCAGTCTGGTGTAACGACTTTCACCGTCACTCTGAACAACTATCAGGGTACAGGTTCCGGTATCATCCTGACTGAAGGTGGTGCAGGTACACTGACTATCGACGAAGACAATGACGGCGTTGCGGATCACACGACTCTGTTCACCAACTTCGAAAACATCCGTACTGTATCGGGTACTGGTCTGGCAACTGCAGGTAACGGTCAGGGTAACGACACTCTGGATGTAACCTCTATGTCTACTGACTCAGACGGTATCACTTACAACCTGACTAACAACGATGTATTTGCTGGTAACGACACTATCGGCAAAGGTGAAGTCTGGGTTAACACGGGTGCTGGTTTCGATATTGATCCAACGGATGACAATAACGTTGAGCCAGATCCAATCGATCCAGAAAACACGAACTACCAAGAGTATATTGTGCCTCTGGATTCCAACGTTGTTCTGTCTGTAGACGGTGTTGAGAATGTTGAAGCCGGTCTAGGCAACGACACCGTGTTCATCGATGAAACTGAAGCGGCTAAGAACAACCTGTTCTCTGCAAGCCAAGGTAACGATGCGCTGATCTACATGAACAATTACACTGGCATCTCTGGTGACCCTCTGAGTGCAGAGCCAATCGTAACCGTAGTCGTTAACTCTTCAACGGATACTGACCGCGTAGAAATGACTGCAGGTCGTGTTGGTAATATCACTGCAACGGATACCCTGAGCAGCGTTGAGTTCGTAAACTTCGAAGGTAACACTGCACAAGGCACGCTGGAAGACGATACGCTGGACGTGTCTGCACTGTCTACCGGTGCTGTTGTTGACTACACTGATGGCGATATCGACAACGCAGCTGGCGGAACAGAGCTGGTTATCGGTGGTATCACTCAGTTCGAAAATGTTGAAGGTTCTGGCGGTAACGATTGGGTTCGTGTTGCTGATACGATGACCAATAGCCGTGAAGATGTAGCAAACGGTACCGAAGAAACGGATCTGATCTTCGACTCCTTCATGAACTACGACATGCTGGATATGCGCGATGAGTCTATCGCTCCTCAACGTCTGTCTGTATCTGATCTGCGTACCATTGGCGAAAATACGGCTAACACGAACGATGAAGGTGATATTCCAGAGTCTGTAAACGTTAGCGAGTACACTTTCGATCTGGATTCCGGTACTGACACTGTTAGCTACTACAACGAAACCGGCACTGTAGCAATCGCTCTGGACTTCTCTCTGGAGACTGGCGAATCTACTGGTGACCTGAACGTTATGGTTAACGACGACAGCGCTGATGACATGATCGCTAACCCAACCACTTCAATGACTGACGCGGGCGACCGTATCGATCTGTTGAAAGGTGTTGAGCGTGTTGTTGCTTCTCAAGGCGAGAGCGTAATCGACTTGACTAACGGCGAGAAGTTCCTGGGTGAGAACGAAACGTTCCTGATCCAGTACGGCAGCGACTCTGACGGTACTGATGATGCAGCAACCGGTACTATTTCTCGTACTGTATTGTTGTCGAAAGTGAGCTCCGGTGAAGCTTCCGAGCCATTCTCCGGTCTGTCTCTGGTTGAGATCGTTGATAACGACCAAGAAGACTTTGGTGGTGAGACTGTTCCTGAAGCAATCGATGCAGAGTGGAACCGCATTGAAGGTTCTGACCGCAACGAGCGCGTGGAATTCACAGATGATCAGGCTTCAACTTCTCACATCGTGAACCTGCGTGGCGGTAACAACGAGGTGAACTACAACGAGAAAACTCGTGGTATCGAGTTGACCGTTGATGATTTGACCGACGGTGTTTCCGAGTTGAGCATCCAGGCATTGAACACTGATGGTGTAGGTACGGGTATCGTTGACTCCATCACTTCATACAACAGCAACAACGTTGTAGCTGAAGGTGCACTGCGTATCGAAGCTTCTCAGTCTGATGATGACACCATTAACCTGGCAGGTCTGACTGACAATAACGCGTTCGTTCTGGGTAAATCTGAAGGTAACTCTGACGTTCTGGAAGTAACCTTCGGTGAAGGTGCTGACTCCGTCAACATGATCCTGACCGGTTTCGAAGTGTTACGTGACGGTGCTGGTGATGACGTTTACACCGTTGAAGATCTGGATGGCTTCGCAGCGACCTTGGAACTGCGAGATAATCCAGACGCAGACCGTGATACTCTCAAGCTGACTAACGATTCCTTTGGTAATGTTACGCTGGCTAACGACATCGCAATGTCGATCACATCTGATCTGGAAATCGGTACTGGCCTGAGTGGCGATGGTATCGAAGAAGATCTGAACTTCTTCGGTGTTGACTGGACTATCCTGGACATCTCTGAAGTAACCAACCGTTCAGACCTGACTGCAACCTTCGTCGGTGCAGATGATACTCCAGAGATCATTGTTGGAGATCTGGAAGATATCCTGGATATCAACGGTTTCGATCGTATTACCTTCAGCGATGCAACCACTGATTCTAACATCGTTCTGAACCTGGATTCAGGTGAGATTCAGAACACCAACGGTGGTGAGCTGGTTGAGTTTGATGGTAATCAATTGGATCTGGCGAGCAAAGTAACTGCGGGCACTGACTTCACTGTTGAAGTGGTTGATACCAACGGTCGTGGTTCTGTTGTAATCGGTGGTGCGGGTAATGACGTGATCACTGGTGGCGGAAGCAATGATATCATCAGCGGTGGTGCAGGCAATGATATCCTCAACGGCGGCGACAATGTTGTTGAAGAGCATTCTTACACAATCGATGGTGATGGTCTGGCAGCAGGTGAAACTGCAACTCTGGACGGCTTCACTGTAACGCAAGGCGCGACTATCCGTGACGTAGTTGTTGCGGGTAACGATGCAGACGCAGTTGGTGCAGCATTTGTTCGTGAGTGGACTGCTAACCCATCCAGCTTCGCTAACGCTGACGACATCGCAAGCATCACTTACGATGAAGTTGAAAACTCCCTGATCGTTACCTTCAAGTCTAGCCTGGGTAACGTAGAAGATACGCCTCTAGGTCAATTGACAGGCACTGCAGATTGGTTGCCTGTTGACCCAGCGGTACGTGACTTCTCTGGTAACGGTGATGATGTATTCGCAGGTGGCCAAGGCGTTGACGATATCCAAGGTGGTGCAGGTAGCGACACAATCGTTGTAGTTGGTGAAGTTGGTGCTGACGAATACGACGCGGCTTCCGGTGCGGCATTGAACTTCGATGCAACTGTTAGCGCAATTGTAAACGGTCAAGCAACATCTGATGTAAGCACTGACTCTTATGATGGTGGTGATGGTTCCGATACTCTGGAAGTATGGGGTACTGCAGACTTCCGTGAAGCGGATCTGACTAACATCGAAACGATCAACATCCACTCTCAAGTTACTTTCTCTCAAGCACAATTGGATGCATTGAATGAAAGTGTTGACGGTGGTCTGAGCTTCAACCTGTTGGACGAAGACAGCTTGTTGACTATCGTTGATGGTGCTATCAGCACTACATACTCTCAGTTCGGTGGTGAAGGTGCACTGTCTGAAGCAGATCTGGATGCAACTTACCCAGGTGTAGCGGATACAGACACTGATACCGATACAGACACTGATACCGATACAGACACTGATACCGATACTGATACCGATACAGACACTGATACCGATACAGACACTGATACCGATACCGATACCGATACCGATACTGATACTGATACTGATACTGATCAGGATCTGGACGGTCTGGGTACTGACACTGAAGCAGCAACTTTCGATGCAGGCGCAGACGCATTTGCGTTTACTGACTCGTTCGGAGCGGCTAACAATGTCGTTATTCAGAACTGGGGTGCAGATGACTCTATCGAGTTCACTGGTGTAACAGCAGCAGACGTTGCGGCAGGCTTTACTACTGACGGAACTAGCGCTACAGTTACCCTGAACAACAACGGTGTAGTAAGCACGGTTACATTTGAAGGTGTTGGTGGTTCAACCTTCACTGTTGATCAGTTCAATGCGCTTGACGTAGGTGATATCGCTCCTGCTGAAGGTGACACTGGTAACGGTGGAGATCTGACTGATCAAAGCATTGATGGTCAAGGAACAGACACTACTGCAGCAACTATCGATGCAAGTACTGGTTCTTTCAACTTCACTGATCTGTTTGCAACTGCAAACAACGTGGAGATCGAAAACTTCGGTGCAGACGATCAGCTGAGCTTCAGCGGTGTGTCCATTGAAGACGTAGCAGCCGGCTTTACAACCGATGGTACCAGCGCAAGCGTTACTCTGAACAATAACGGTATTGTGAGTGAAGTAACCTTGGTTGGCGTAGGGGGATCTAGCTTCACTGTAGATCAGTTCAACGCTCTGACTGTTGGCGACATTGTTGTAGCCTAAAAGTAGGAAACCCGTGCTACAATCTGTAGCACGGGGTTCAAGCGAAACCTAAATATGTGATTAAAATCATAAAGGAATTTAGAAATGGCAAAAGTTATATTAACTGACGCAGATGCTGGTAACAGACTTTCTCTGAACAACGACATCGACTGGGAAATCATCGGCACAAGCGCAGCGGACAATATCTTGGTTGAAGCTGGCGCAAATGTTGACCTGACTGCACTGGGTGGCGGCGACGATACTGTAGTATTGTCTGGCGACTCTACTGATTACACTGTTGCAGCTAACGGTACTACCGTTACTTTGACTCACACGACTACTGGCGAGACTGTAATGGTTCCAGCCAGCGCATCTTCTACCAACACAGTAACCTTCGCTGACGGTGAAAGCGCTGCTTTGACCATCGGTACTGCGGTTATGTTTGGCACTCTGGAGCTGGCCAACGGTGCTGACGCGGTTGCGGTTTCTGGTACTACTGCTGGTGCTGAACCTGATCTGGGTGACTTCGCCGAAGATACCGTTACGCCTTCTGGCTTGAGCGTTGTGGCAACGGGTACTGACGAAGGCGGGAATCTGACTTTCGTTGTGACTTTGAACCCTGCACAACTGGAAACAACTACTGTTGATTTCGCGATTGGTCTGGAAGACGGTGCAACTGCTGCTGACCACGGTGATATCACTGTTGACGGTACCGTTGACAACACCGGTACAGGTACCTTGACTTTCGCAGCAGGTCAAACCACTAAAACCATCACTGTTGCAGCAAGCGAAGACAACGCATTCCCAGAAGACGGCGAAGGCGTTTCTTTGACTCTGAGCAATGCAAGCGGCGCAAGCATCACTACAGCTTCTGCTACCGCAACCATCGGTGATGTTAACCCATACACCCTGACTCAAGGTATCACTGAAGTTGAAGAAGGTGATTCTGTTACTTACACACTGACCACTGCAGTGCCTGTAACTGAAGACACAACTGTTTCCTTCAGCGTTGTTCCTGGCGATGCGACTGCAGCGAACCAAGGTACTAACGATACTAACCTGAACGACTTTGACCAAGGTTCTTTCAACCCATCAAACGTTGTTATCCCAGCAGGTAGCAGCAGTGCAGAGTTCACTCTGACCACTCAGACTGATTCTATCACTGAGCTGCCAGAAGATTACACGCTGCAAGCTGTTGTTAACGGTCAAACCATCACCATCGAAACTACTTTGTTGGATGGTAGCGGTTTCACCCTGACTACTGGTAACGATGCATTCACTGGTGATGCGAACGATGACGTGTTCACTTCTGGTCTGGGAACCCTGAACAACGGTGACGTTCTGGAAGGTCTGGGCGGTACTGACACGCTGAACTCTCGTCTGTCTACTGACGCTGGCGATCCTACCATGGACAGCATCGACATCATCAACATGGACTCTCGTGCAAACGCAGCGACAATTGGTTTGACCAATGCGTCTCAAGTTGGCCAGCTGTCTATCACGGGTACGGGTAACGGTCGATTTGACAACGCTCAAAATACAGTAACTTCTTTCTCTGTTGCAGGTAACACTACTGACGGTAACTACAACAAGACTGCATTGCTGGAATTTGTAGATGACGCGTTCACGGGTACTGCTGACGCACTGTCTCTGAGCATCACTGACGTTTCTGGCTCCAGCGCAATTGTTTCTGTAGGTCAAGCTGCATCTACCGGTACTAACAATCTGGAAACTCTGAACATCGCGCTGATGGGTACAGGTAACACCTTCACGTTTGATCCTAACACCACTGCTGCATTTGACGCGATCAACAGCACTGTGATCACCGGTTCTGCAGATTCTACTGTTACTGTAGCTTCCGCTGACTACGCTCTGAGTGCACGTTCTTTGAACGCTTCTGCTCACACTGGCATGCTGAACATCATCACCGATGAAACTGGTGCGATCAATGCTGCGGGCCTGAGCGGAATCGACAAGCTGGTCTTCACGGCTGATGTGAACAATACAATCACTTCTTTGGCTGAAGGCACTAACGTTGAAGTGCGTGTTGGTCAAACTGCATTGACTGTTGTACAAACTGGTGCTGATACCGCTGGTTCTTTGAGCGATACTTTCACGTTCACCATGAACCCTGCTGCTTCTGCTACGCAAACTGCATTGACTTTTGATGCGATTGAGACTGTAAGCCTGGTTTCAACGACCTCTGCAACTGATCCTTCAACTGTAACCAACACCATCACTACATTGAATGCTGATGGTCTGGGTACATTGAACATCAGTGGTGCTGCGCATCTGTCTATCGGTACTTTGACTGATCAAGTAGACATTGTTGACGCATCTACTGCGACTGGTAACGTAACGTTGAACGTTAATGCGACTAACACTACAGAAGCTGTTCTGTATAAAGGTAGTGCTGGCGTTGATACCATCAACGGCTCTGGCTTCGATGACAACATCTCCGGTAATGCTGGAAATGACGTAATCGAAGGTGAAGCAGGTGCAGATACTCTGACTGGTGGCGCGGGTGCTGATACTTTCGTATACACCACTATCGCTGATTCCAGCAGCGCGACTGTAACTTCGAACGACTCTGTAACCGATTTCGTAGCGGGAACTGATGACTTCGACGTAACTAACGTACCTGCTTCTGTAGTTGCTGCAGCGACTGGTTCTATCAGTGCAGCGAGCTTCAACGCTGATATCGATGCGTTGTTGACCACTGCAACGGCTAACCACGTTCAAGTATTGACTGCAAACGCGGGTGATCTGAACGGTAAGTCCTTCCTGGTACAAGATACCGATGGTGACGGAACCTTCGATGCTGGTACTGAGTTGCTGATCGACATCACTGGTCTGACAGGTACTTTGACTACTGCAGACTTCGTGTAAGTTAAAATAACTTCTTTAGTGATTTGTCGATAGCTTAGTCTGTTGGCAAGTTAATAGAGTAAGGTATTTAAACTTAAGAGAAACCCCTAGCTTCGTCTGAAGTTGGGGGTTTTTTGTTGGGGAAACATCAGTTGTACAACAGGAAAAAATATGGGAGGCTCTGCCAAATCGAGGAATCGGCAATTGGTGTCGACCCTATCACATATGGAACGTTCTGGATGGATCTATGCGAACCCCAAAAAATAAAACAAAAAAACGTAGTCAGAAAGTCAACGTAAAACCATTGCAGAAAGCGAGCAAGATTAAGTCTGGAAGCACTGAAAATCAGACATTTACTGTTTCTCAGCCCCCACTAGACGTGTCCCAGGCTCTGCAAATGGCAATTCAATACCATAACACTGGAAAGTTGAGTCAGGCGGAAGCGATCTATCGTCAGATATTGACCGTACAACCTTCCCATGCTGATGCAAATCACCTTTTGGGGGTGATTGGTATTCAGATGGGCAAGCATGCTCCGGCCATCGAGCTGATCAAAAAGGCCATTCAAATCAATCCCGCGCTAACGCCGGCATATAATAATCTTGGTCTCGCGCTATGTGAGATCGGAAGTCTGGATGACGCATTAGCGTGTTTTCAGCACACCCTGAAACTGGATCCCAACCACACCGACGCACTTAATAATTTAGGGGTGATCTCCAGACGGAAATGCGCCACGGAAGATGCCATAGCCTACTATCGTCGGTCATTGTCAGTCGATCCGGGGTTGTTTGAAGTGCATTCCAATCTGCTGTTATCACTGCACTACCTTGATGATTTCCTTGATGCAGATATATTCCAGGAGCATCTCCGATTCGGAGAGCAGGCCACTCGCATTGCCACAATCAACAAGCCAATCGAGCAAGCTACACACAATGACAGCGCGCGCGCCCACAAAAAACTGAAAATAGGTTATGTTTCTCCGGATTTTCGAGCACACTCTGTTGTTTATTTTTTTGAGCCATTGCTGACGAGACATAACAAAAATGAATTCGAGATATATTGTTACTACAATCACGTGAAAAATGACGGCGTAACCAGTCGACTTAAAGAGTTGGCCAATCACTGGCGGGTAATTATCGGCGTTTCAGATGCCGAGGTTGCGCAGATGATCCGCGACGATGAAATTGATATCCTGGTGGATTTAGCGGGCCATACTGAGAAAAATCGCTTGCCTGTGTTTGCTTTTAAACCCGCTCCGGTGCAAGTTACCTGGTTAGGGTATCCTGATACCACGGGTTTACCTCAGGTTGATTATCGTATTACAGACTCAATATGTGATCCGGAGAATGAAACGGATCAATATCACACCGAGAAACTTATTCGATTGCCAGATGGCTTTCACTGTTATCAAGGCAGTCAGTCGGTTCCAGTAAATACAGCGCTTCCTGCCAGGCAAAAAGGCTATGTCACGTTCGGCAGTTTCAATAACCTAACCAAAGTGACTACAGAAGTGGTTGAACTTTGGGCGAGTATTCTGAAAGCGCTTCCAAACGCCCGGCTGTTGTTAAAATGCCTGGGGCTTGGTGATGAATCAACACGATTGCGTTATGTGTCGCTCTTTGAATCTTGTGGTGTTGATAAGGAAAGGCTGGATTTCTATTCCTACCTGCCAAACCGTCTGGATCATCTTAAACTCTATCACTCCATTGATCTCTGCCTGGACCCGTTTCCCTACAATGGCGTCACCACCACGTGTGAAGCGATGTGGATGGGCGTGCCGACCCTGACATTGCTGGGGACTCGACATTCCGGACGTGTTGCTGCGAGCCTGAATACAATGGTTGGATTACCGCAGTTTATCGCCAAGAGCAAGGCAGAATATGTCGGCATTGCCGTTAAGCAAGCGGACGAGCTTGAGGTGCTGGCGCAACTTCGATTGCAATTACGAGCGAAAATGCTTGCGTCAACGCTTTGTGACGCCCCTTATTTTGCGCAAACAATGGAAAATGTATACCGACAAATTTGGCAAGATCATCTTTCGCCGGTTTAAACATGACTCTCTGCAGGATCCCGGCTTTTCAATTCCGTGTTCCTGCGATGGGGAAACCGTTTGGTCACTTCCTATTCCGTGGTATTTTGACTATCTTAAAGAAAATCATTTTGTACTCAGGATGACGTGATTATGCTCATAAGATTGTACCAACATGTTCTTTTTAGTCTCACTGTAGTCTCATTATCGATGATTTCGACAGTTTCAGCCTGGGCTGAGTGTACATCCCAGCGATTTTCAGATACTGAATCCCAGGTGATGAGTGCCTACATAGCGTACTACGGTCGTATGCCTGACTCCGCGGGTCTTGCGTTTTGGTCGGATCAGCTGGATCAGCAAGGTTCTCTGGATGCGATAATACAGGCATTCGGTACCTCGGACGAGTTCGAACGAAATTTTGGTGCTCTGGATCATTCAGCGCTGGTCAATAATCTTTACCAGCAGGCCTTCGGTCGGGATGCTGATCCCGCGGGCTTGGCTTTTTATGTTGATGAGCTTGATAACAATCGCCTGACATTGCAATCTGTTGCCCTTTTCATCGTGGGTGGCGCCCAAAATGAGGATGATGACACAATCTCAAACCGGATCACGGCGTCCAGTCATTATGTCACTGCTGCGCTCGATGACGGAGTGGAGTTTAGCGAGTCGCAAATGACGGGGTTGCTTTCCTCTATTGACGAAAACCCTGAAACTACTGAACCAGTCTGCGCCAGTATCACCATGTTGGTAGAGGAGATCGTCGCTGAACAAAACGATGACAGTGAGTTTTTCGCGTCGAACGCCTGTGATAACGGCGATAGTGGCAATGAGCCGGTAAAAAAGATTGGCACGGTCAAAGGCATTAAAGGCCTGGCCTACTCCAGTGAAAGTTTCGGAACGGTAAATGGTATTAAAAAGTCGATACAGGGAGTGACCGGTGTAAACGGTGAATTTGAGTATTTTGAAGTTTGTGGTGAAGCGGCTACCACGCTGTTTTGCCTTGGTGTCAAAAAAGGCTGTAGTGTGAGTGATATTGCTTCAGGCATAACCCTTGATGTGTCTTTAGGTGGTCGTATATTGGGCCGAATCGTGTCGACAGAAGAAGTCGTAAACATTCGTTCGATTGTCGCGGAAACGTATCCGGAAATTGATCAGACCACTCAGAACCTTGTTACCTCCAATATTTATCGCTTGTTGCTGACGCTTGATATCGACCGGGATGGCCGTAACGGCATTGTGTTGAATGCATCGACACGGACAATGGCTGAACTCTATGCAGATGGAATTGATTTTACCGATGATGAATTTGCAAATAACCAAAGTGTTATCAACTATGTTACGGATGTAACCGGGCAGTCGGATCTGGCATCCGAGGCTGATGCAAATTCTTTCGAAGAGGCGTTACAGCAGGTTGTAGATACTTATGCAGTTTCCGGTTCAATTCTCGGTTCAAGTGGGCCTGTTACCCTGATTCTCAATGATGAGGAAGAGATTACGACGGAGCTGAGCTCGTTCGCATTTTCCACTCGATTGACGGCAGGTGAAAACTATTCAGTGAACATACTTTCCGAGCCTCAGGGGCAGACTTGTGTTGTGACCCGGGGGCAGGGGGTAATCGAAGCCAAGTCTGTTGCGGATGTGCAGGTGATTTGTGAGTCAGATACCGCTTTTTCTGTCTCTGTTTTTGTACAAGGGGCAAATGAGGATGTCGGTTTAAGCTTGAACAATGGCAGTACCGTGCTGTTTGCCAATGGTGTGAATGCTTTTCCGGTCTTGTTGGAGTCTGGTGATACTTACACGGTTTCATTGGTTACGGCGCCAGTGAATCAGGTCTGTAGTGTGACGAACGGGGTGGGGGTTGTTGAAAATCAGGCGATTACCGATGTTTCTGTCATTTGTGATGTAGACCCAGCGGATGGCTTTACCGTGGGTGGTCAGATAACTGGGGCAAATTCGGATATCGCGTTACGCTTGAATGGTGGTATTGCGTTTGTTTTCTCTAACGGAGCATTCAGCTTTAACCAGAAATTACAATCCGGTACAACCTATAGCGTATCGTTGGTGAGTGAGCCGGCGGGACAATCATGTGAAATCACGAATGGTTCTGGCTCTATTAGTGCGAGCAATATCACAAATGTGTCCATTCTCTGTGACGATATTGCGGCTACAGAACAACTCGTGGGCGGAAATATTTCAGGGCTGAGTGGTGCCGTTGAGTTAACGTTAAATGGAGCATCATCAATCACGATTTCCAGTAATGGTAGCTTCCAGTTTAGTGATGTTTTACTCACGGGAGAGAGTTATTCCGTCACTGTAACGAGCCAGCCAAATGGTCAGTCCTGCTCGGTAGGTAATAGCAGTGGCACTATTGCTAATGTTGATGTTACGAATGTGAATGTTGACTGCGATGATATAGAGGAAACCTTTTCTATCGGGGGGACGGTCAACGGAGCAATCGGTACGGTTGCAATCACATTGAATGGTTCAACTTCGCTGTTTTCCACCGGGGGCGATTTCCAGTTTCCCCAAGCGTTTGCGAATGGCAGTAGCTATCAAGTGACTGCAGCGAGTGTATCCGGTGATCAGGTGTGTGAAGTGCAAAATGGCGGTGGGTCTATTGCGGGCGCAAACGTAACGAATGTCATTGTCTCCTGCACACCAACTGTTGAGATATTCTCGGTCAGTGTCAGTATTAGCGGCGCGGTTGAAGATATTGTTGTTTCCTTGAACGGTGAGCACGAAACGACTTCGGGCAATGGTAGCTTTGAATTTGATACGGTGTTTACTGCAGGTGACAGTTATGTTGTCGCAATCGTTTCCGATGGTACCTCGCAGGCCTGTACTGCAAGTAATTCATCCGGCACGATCACCGGCAATGTCACGGTCGCAATTCAGTGTGTGAGCAATGAACCTGTACCAGAGTTTACCGTGGGCGGCAGTGTTTCCGGCCTGACGGGGAGCGCATCAGTTACCTTGAATGGGGCGGAGACGATTACCATCTCAGAGGGTGAGTTTACATTTACTGAGCTTCTGCTGGATAACCAAACCTACAGCGTTACCCTGGCATCTATACCGGATGGATTCACATGTGCGATTACGAACAGTAGTGGTGTTATTAATGGGGCCAATGTTACGAACATCCTGGTGAATTGTGATGTGATTGAGCTGTTTTCTGTGAACGTTAATCTATCTGGGGCATCTGAGCCTGTGATCGTGAGTTTTAATGGGGGCGATAACATAACATTGTCAAATGGGGTGACTTTGCTGGCAGATGATTTGGAATCGGGGGATGCCTATACTGTTCAGTTGGTAGATGAAGGGACTGATCAAGTGTGTGAAATTGCAGATAATTCTGGTCAGGTATCCAATGGGGATGTGACCGTATTGATCACCTGTGAAGCTGTTACTGGAGAGGATTCCGTGAATTTGGATGGCCAGGGTACGGACAATACTGCCGTAACGATTGATGCGAGTTCCGGGGCGATCGTGTTCAGTGATGCATTTGCAGTAGGCAATAATGTCCGAATTGCTAATTTTGGTGCCGATGATACGATCGTTTTTACGGGAACCAGTCAATCGCTTGTGGAAGCAGGCTTTACGACCGATGGATCAAATGCCCGAGTGACCTTGAATAACAACGGTATTGTCAGTCAGGTGGTATTTGTCGGTGTAGGCGGGTCAGTGTTCACCGTACAGCAGTTTAATGCGCTTGGTGTGGGTGACATTGTTGTGTCCCCTTGATTGTTGTGTCCCCTTAATTGTTGTATCCCTTAATTTGTTGTATCCCTTAATTTGTTGTCCAGGGGGGGGGCACAATGACCCGTACTGGTTTGCACAGAGTCAACACATCTTAAATTGTGTAGACTCTGTTGCATTCAAGCGCGTGGAGCTCTTGCAGGATCTGTTGGTTACCCGGGCTGTATTTTGCGGCCAATTGTAAGCTTGTGATCGCTTGATCAATATTGTTCTTGAGTTTGTGAATCTGGGCGAACTGGTAGTAGGTACCATAGTTGGTTTTACTGATTGCCAAAGATTGCGTCAACGTCCTTAAGGCATTATCCAGACGCCCTGATTCTCGATAACTGATCGCGAGCTTGATGAAATACGTCAATTTTTTCTGTGGTGCGAATTGAATGGCCTGCTCAAAACGCGCGCTGGCCCGTTCGTAATGCTTCCCTTGTAAACTGATCAGGCCTTGGTAGTAATGCAGCTCTTCATCAGAGTAGGCGATGGTTTCAGCGATACTTAGCATCTCCTGAGCCTGCTTGTATTCGCTTTCATGGTACAGACAAATTCCGTAAAATTTCCAGAACGTATTAATCGCAGGATAGGCGGCAGTGAGTTCGGCAAAGAATGTTCCCGCCAGCGAGTAATTTTTATCAATATAGTAGGCAAAAACCGCATTTTGAAGTGTGCTGTTTTTGGCAAAAGAATCTGAAATTGAAAGGGGGAGGCCAGGGCGCCTTTCTTGTCGGCCACCCACTGCTGGTGCAATGGATGATCGGATGATGGTATCCAGACAATTAATTTTTGTCAGAAACAGCATTACATTGTGTGGTTGGCCAAAGAGCCGTTGCACCCTTACGTTGTCGCTTTGTTTGATATCCTGGACATGATAAATATCGGCTAACTCGTTTAAGCCAATGTATATATCGATCTCAGCCGTTGAGCTGTTGATTAGCGGTGTTAAATCCTTGTATTCGATCTGGCTATCATTTTTAGGGTTGTTGGGTAAATGCGGATTGATTCTGATTTGAGGGCCGAAAGCAATGATTTTCCCAATATTGAGCAAAATTCCGAAAAGTAAAGCAGCAAATCCTCCCATACTTGAGCCCAAAAAGGTGACGTGTTCCATGGGGTACTTGTCTGTGATCACTTTTATTTTTGCCAGTAGATCTTCAATACCCTCAGCCAGGCCGTCGATATTCCCGTGGTACCAGCTTTTGCTGGGGTCGCGAATAAACAGTTTGTCACAGGGCATATCCCGGGTTAATTTGTAGCCCATAAAGCGGGTTGCATTTACGCCACTGAAAATCACCAGTAATGATCGGGCCGAGCTGCCAGGTTGTCCAGTAGGCTCGTAAAGAAATAAGTCAGGGTTCAACGTCGTCAGGTCAATTTGGTTCATTTCGCTTATGCCTTCGCAGAATTCGGGAAATGAGGGTAGAGTCGGGCGAAAAAGCAGGCTGTGTGCTGTACAGAGTCAACCCTCACCCATTGGCGAGTTAATTTGAAGCGGAAACTGTTGAGACTTTTTTCCGGATGGCGATGGCTATAAAGCGATTCAGCGGTGTTGCGTGTGAACATAACACCGTTTGCTGACTTGATCATGTGCGCCATGATCTCTTGGGCCTTTTCCTCCATGCCGAGGTATCGTGCCAGATAGTAGGCGGCAACCACGCCTTCACAGCGTGAAGCGTCATGATAAACATTATCGCCAAATTCATAGAAAAAGCCGCCTACGTAGTCAAACCACGGGGCGTTTTCTTCGGTATACATGTGGTTAAACATTTGTTGCGTATCGTTAAATACAAAATCGATATAGGATTGTTTTTTGAACCCATCAACCTTCACCCATTCCTCAATGGCTTGCATTAACCAGGCATCCGCTGGAAGTGGCAAAAACAACTCTGGATAGCGAGAGGGACGTTCATCGACCAAAAAGTCCAATGCCTTTAAGCTCTGTACACGGACTTCTTCTCTGAGTTCCGTATCGATGCCGGGCATATGTTGATAAAAGAGTGCGAGTCCTAGTAGCGCTTCGCCAGGATAGTAGAATGAGAAAAGCTGCTTGCGCTGCTCATGAGGAATCTGGTCTATATCTTCTAAAGGGTAACCCTGATTGAAATTCGGGTGGATATAGTAGCCAATCATTTCGCCATCTTGAGCGATTCGGGAAAGCAGATGATTGACCAAGCCGTAAATCGCGTCATTGAATTGATCGGAGCCGGAGAAAATAAAATGCTGCATTAAGGCCACCAGGCCTACGCCTGCCCCGCCCAGTTTGGATTTTTGATTGAAAAATGGATAGCACGCATAGCGGCCGCGGTACTCATGACGCTGAAATGTTGTCAGGAAAAATTCAATCGACCGACTTGCTGCGGTGAGATAGACCGGATTTTTTGTGAGTTCATAACCTCGCAATAATGTGATTGTGCCGCCACTGTGCCTCAGTATGTTGTTATATAGCGGATCAACCATGTTCGGGTGGTCCAGGTCGACTTTAGTGTCTTTGATGCCGTCGTAAAAGTACAAAAAGCTTCCGTCATCGTTCATGTTTTCCACTAACCAGTCAATGCTTTTGAGCGTGGCATTTTTCAGCGCTTCTGGTGTCAGTGTTGAAGGGACGGGTTGACCGCGAAACAAGGGAATTGCATTGTCCTCATTATTGGGTGCAGTCGACATGGTCACGAATGCGGCGCTGATAATACGCGAAAAATCGATGTCCGCTTCTCGCATTATTTTAGTTCTTTCTTTAATGCTGGTTGTTAATTTTGCATGCCCTGTTTGTTTGGATAAGTGGTTTAGGAGTTGAGGTACGGTCATAATGCTGTGGGTAATTGCATCCGTCGGCATGAAATATCGCGTGGTTCCTTCAAAGGTATACTTCAAACCTACGATGCCCGCTTCAAAACGATTGTTGTTGAATTTCATTGCCGTCAAGTTGCGAATGTTGCATTGGGTTTCGTACAACACAACTTCAAACATGATTCGGCATTGTGCGGGATCTGCGATGCTGAACTCATTAAAACGTCGATGGCTCTTCAACTTCTGGATTGTGCGGTCAAGACTGGCTGCAAGGGAATTTCTTCTCGCACCCCAGCGGATAGCCGGGCAACCATTCTGGAACAGTGTGACGTAAACCTGGGATATATCTGGCTTGAACTTGAATGACAGGTTATCGGGGATGTCGATGGGTGTCGTCGGAGACGGCATCGCCAGCTTGCTCCGAATTCGATTGAGCAGGGCTGTCTCTGCAGTGAATGTCTGGCTGAAGTATCGCCGGCTGGCGTGTATCGTTTGGCTCATCTCTGTCTCAGGGCAATTAAAATAGTAAGTGCTCGAAGTGAGCGGGGGATTGTAACATGATTGCTGCAGTGAAAGTGCAGCGATCATCAAGAATGGCAGTGCAAGATCCACTGGCCGCAGCTATAGTTATTGACACGATATCGTATTTTCAATGTGCCTATGTGCTCTTCAGTAAAATACAGCTTAAAACTCGCTTAACAAAGAAAAGGTGGATAATTCATGGCAAAGTTGATTCTTACAGATGATGATCAGGGAAAAGAAGTTAGGCTAAATGCAGGGGCAAATTTCGAGCTGATCGGAACCAGTGGTGTAGATCGAATTGTGGTCGCCGCAGGCGCAAATGCGAATCTAAATCTGCTCGGTGGGGATGATCTCGTGACCATTGAAGGGAATGCCGGCGATTACACCGTACAGGCACAAGGGCTTTCCGTTATTTTTACCTTTTCGGATTCGACTACGGTCACGGTGCCCGTATCGACCAGTGCGACGCGCTCGATTACCTTTGGCAGTGGGGAAACATTAGGGTTGGAGTTGGATCTTGACCAGGGGGCAATTGTATTAGGCTCTCAAGTGCTGTCAAGTGAGCCTGAAACGGTTACGGCAGAAGGGGGCACAAGTACAGAGACAACAAGTTTGGATGGGGAGGGTACTGACAACACTGCAGAGGTAATTTCAGCCAGTACAGATTCCTTTGAATTCAGCGATTCATTTGCCGTCGCGAATAATGTTGAAATTACCGGCTTCGGCAGCGACGACTCACTGACCTTCAGCGGAGTGACTTTTGCAGATTTAGAGCAAAGTTACGTGAGTGATGGTACAAGTGCATCGATCACGTTAAATAACAATGGCATTGTGAGTTCGGTTGAACTGGTTGGTGTCGGCGGTTCTGCTCTGACACTGGATGCTTTCAATGCGTTAAGCGTGGGTGATATTGGTGTTGCTTGAGGGTATCTGCTCAAGAGCAGGTTTTTTAGTCGCTAGCGAAATGAGTTCGAGTTAAAAGCGTTCCTGTTGTCAATTTACAGCAAACTTTGAACGAGATAACAGGTTTAGCAACGCTGCGCTTAAAGGCCAGAGTCTTCAAGTTGCTTGAAGACTCTGGGTGTAAATTAAATCGAAAGAATGCGGTTTAAATAAACGACGATTATACCAAACTACCTGCACCAAATACTTCAGCAAAAGTAGAGATGTTGAATATCTGGGAATCGTCTGAAGTGGTCAGGCCGGTTAAGGTAATAGTCATGATTTGTGTGCCATCTACCGCGAATATATCGACTTCTCCATCGCTGCCGGAGTTGTTGGATATAGTAAGGTTGTTAATCGATTCCGGAAAATCGAGAATGTCTCCGTCTGTAAAGCCAGATATCGTGTGGGCGTAGGTGTCCGAGGCAAAGACAAATGTTTCCTGGCTCGACGTTGCAGTTGTTGTTCCATCGCCCGAAATATTGATTGTTTGGGGTTCATTCGAGCCGCCACCACCATCGGAGAGGTTGATGTCGCCGAGCACGATAGCACCCTGATTCAAGTCGATGACCAGGCTCTCAGAGGAACCATCCGGGAAATTCAGTGTGTTTGCAGTGGTGGATGCGGGAATTGCAATGACCTTACCATCCCCATCGGTAAATTCGACAGTGGTACCTTTAACTTCGACACTAAAGTCTGCGAAATTGGCTGGCATGGTGATAGTATCAGTACCGCCAAGCAGGTTTAGTGTGACCTCTGCCCCTGCCAGAATTTTGATATTGTCAGTTCCGCTGGTACCGGTAACTTCCCAAGATGGTCCTGCGTTGAGTTCGAACTGCGTACCCTGGTCACTGTCTGTCAAAATAAGTTTGGCCATTACGTATATCCTTTGGGTCTAAAATTATAATTTAGTTGCCAGTTACGTTGAAATTATCGGTTTCTACCCGGGCTCAAGATATTGAGCCGAGGTAAGACGATACGCGCCGTCTAGTAAACAGCAATATCATTTTAGTTTAGATGTACTTCAGCGAATTGCGAGTGAACTTAGAGTAGGGTTGCACTGCCAAAGTAATCCAAAAACTGGCTCATGATAAATACAGAGCTATCGACTTCATTTGGCACACCCGTCAACGTCACGACTGTGGTTGTTCCGGTAACATCACTGGTTGCCGTTAATTCCACCAATCCATCTGTTTTATTGGTGTTTTTATAACTGACTTCTGCACTATTTACGAAGTCCAGAAAATCCCCCGGGCCAAACCCCTCAATCGAATAATTGAAATTTCCGGGGTCAAAATTAAATAATACGTCATTTGCGGAAGCATCGGCGGTGCCTTCTTCACTGACAATGATTTCCATGAGGCTGCTATTCTCCACTTCCGAGGAGGAGTTGGACTTGTCAAGCGTGTTTAGCTCCACGTCTAACGACGATGGCGTTGAAGGGATGGTAACACCGCCTAGCCGAACATCATTCAAGCCCCTTGTGCTCAGCTCGGTTGAGCCATCAGAAAATGCAACCGATGTGGTCAGGGCCAGGGAGTCGAAAATGGCAACATCTTCCCCATTCTGCGAAATGGTTACTCCTGTTGCACCTTTTTGAGTGAATTCGTAATCTGCTAATGCATTGGGTAACTCAATTCGTTCGATAATGGACTCAATATTCACTGTTGGGGAGCCGCGCAATTGAATCGCTTCACTCCCTGTATCACCAATGACGGTAGTATCATTGCTGATATCCATGCGTGACCCGGCCTTCAGTCTGGTCACGTTACTCAGGGCATTTTCATTTCCATCGTCGGCACTGCCATTCTCTGAAGTGCTCGAAATATCATTCGTATTGAGCTCTGCGGCAACCGCTGCAGGCGAAGATGTGATCCCAACACCCGCAAACACACCTGTGTCAAGTCCAGTTAAGCTCAGTTCTCCTGAGCCATCAGCAAATGCCAGTGTGGCCGGAGCGTTCAAGCCTCTGAAAATCGCCACTGGTAGATTATTTTCCCAAATGGTGGACTGTGTTCCGTTAACGCTAAAGGTATAGCTCTCCAATGCATTGGGGAACTCAACACGTTCAATATTAGCATCCATTCTGGCGATTGCGCCTTCGGTTAGCAGAACCGTTTCGGTTCCCTTCGCCCCATAAAGTACGGCGTTGTCCGTAACCTCGAAAAAGTTATCCTGGCCAATAAATATACTGGCCAGGCTTGAATCTTCACCGGTGAACAGTACCTGGGTATTGATCGTAAGGTCGTTAAACTCTATGGTCTCGACGTTTACAATCGTATCAATATCCCCAGTCAGGTTGTTTGTAACAATTACAGCACCGCTATCGATACTGATTGTCCAGTTGTCCTGTGTACCGCTATAGATGACTTTATCTTCCCCTTTTCCACCATCAACCTGATTTGAGCCTGAGCCCAGGAGCGCTGTGTCGTTGCCATCACCCGCATCAATGAAGTCTTCTCCTGCTCCGGGGGACAGGATATCGTGACCTTCACCGCCAGCGATATACTCGTTATTGTCATTCCCTTCTATTGTTTCACTTGCATCGGTACCGATATTGGTAAGCAGTAACCCCCCACCACCCACGGGAATTTCTTTCAGGTTGGCAATAAACATCCCTGAGTCGTACGCTGTATCACCGGTATCTGCTATAGCAATCTTTAGGGTGTTTTCCTGACCCGGCACAATAGCGGTAGCGATGGTTTGCTGGGTACTGATACCGTCATATTCAATTGGAAAATCGTTTGTCTGATTATCACGAAAGTTGCCGAGTTCCAGGTTTTTGTCAATCACGCTGAGCGGTTGAGTTGGATCATTGTTGAATAGGGCGACATTTTCGCCATTTATGAACACTCCTGCGACATCAACAAAACTACTGTCCGAGAATTCCGGGTATTCGTCAGAGCCAAAGGCAAGATTGAACAGTATGCCCTTGGCGCCCGCCTGGGGTATAAATTTGATTGTGACCACCGTAGCATCAAATGTTTCGCCGCTGCCTTCAAAGGCTTGTTGCGCCACCAGGTCCAGATCTGAATCGCCTGAACTATCAGAAAAACCACCGCCATGACTGCCGGAGGTATTGGAGGTTGGTGGTGTTCCGTCACCCGTGGTAAGCAGAACCCCTTCATCGACATCGAGGTCAAGTGAACCATCGTAAAACGAGATTGAAGTTTGTCCTGATAAAACGCCATATTTCAGGTCGATGGAGGTCACCACAAGTTTGCTGTCATCTGCAAACATGGCATCAAGCAATTCGAGGTCGGTGTGAGTGTTGGGGTTGTAACTGGTGAAGGCCATTCTGGAATCTCCTTGGTACAGGCTGCCGTGCTTGCCGGCTGAGTGTTATCGCTTGACGGATAGCACTCTAAAGACAAATTAACTTTCTAATATTTATAGCAGTTTTAAGCTTTCCCTCAAACAAATGATGAGAAATATGCGGAGCCGGTCAAATGAGTGCCGCAGATGGTACCTGTTTCTGGTAGCATCTGCGGATTGGGTGGAGTAATTCAGTTGTACGAATGGACTATTGTTTCCAGATTAAGCGTCCGCGCGCGGCTGCGTGAATACCGCCGAATTCGGCACTATATAATCTACGTGCATTAGTGGGCAGGTTGGTGTGACCCAAATAGACTCGCTCCCCATCACTTGGAACAGCATAGACCCGCGGACTATTCACATCATCAAAGTGGGTTACGAGTATGACTTTTCCATCATTTGACCATGTGGGGTAGTTATCATATCCATTGGAAATCGTTAACTGTTTCAGATTGGAACCATTAACATTTACCGTCCAGATATGTAGCCCCATTTTGAAAGCGTATTTGCTCTCGTCTGGGCTGAGTGCCAAATGCTTTACCGAATCAGGAAGGGTAATCAACTTACTTGATTCGTTGAATAAGAAGCTTTTTGGGTGCGCATAAATAGCATTTTGTTGAGCATAGAGTAAGCTGCCATCATTTCGCCATTGCCATCCGCCAAATTCACCACTAAGGCGTTTCAGGGCCAATCCTCTACCATTTTCCTTGCGAAATGTTGAACTGTAGATTGTAAGCGTGTCTTCCGGATAGTAATGGCCGATAGCCAAATACTTTCCATCGGGTGATGCTGCTGTAGGGCCGTAATTATGATCCGGGATATTAAAAAGATATGTTTCATTCCCGTTCAGGTCAAAGCGTTTAACTTGTTCAACATCATATAAACCACTTTTATCAAAGGAACCGTAAAAGTGTGTTTTGTCATGTGAGAGCTCGATACTATCTCCACTTTCTCTTTCCTTTTTGCTCGCTCCAGTCCATAGGTCAAGAGACTTGAAGTCCAGAATGCTGGCGCTTAGCAATGTGCCTTTCAAACCATAGTTTGCGCCTCCTCCGTCGATAACGGTTCCTGCATTGTAGGGGTAGTCAGGAGATTTTCCCCATTTAGGCGGAGAGAATGCACATGTATGCCGTATTTTTCCCTGTTCGGTTCTTTGATACGGAATAAAAGCCGGACTCATATCGTTGGCCGTGATATTTGCGATCTGATTGCTGTGTGCGGGGGTGATGATCATTCTCGGGCACTCGGAGTAACAAAGGCCATTAAAGCAACCCAAAAGTGATTCACCATACACAAACGCAATGTGATTTCCATCGGGAGACCAAGTGGGCGAGCCTTCACTCTTGGTGTCATTGTTAGAGGTGGTGAGTTGGCGAAGTTGTTTGCCGTCCAGATTCATAACATAAATGTGACGAATGCCATCTCCCCCTACCGCAGAAAAGGTCACCTTTTGACCTTTGGGGTCTACCTCTATGCTACGGGCTGAACTGTCCGGAAAGTGAGTAAGGAGTGTGCCGTTGTTGAATGGTGCGTGGCCCATTGTATAGAGGTTTCCATATTTGACCATAAACAACTCACCTGTTGCGCTGATGTCATAGGAATCAACATTGTAGTAACGCTTTATAACATTGCCATTTTCATCAAATATCGCAACCGGGGTGTCGTATTTGGATTGCCATTGGCTCGTCGGTTTACGGGCAAGTGCAATATATTTCCCATTTGGTGTGCTTTTCGCAGCACCCCATTGCCACAGGCCAAGTGGGAAACTTTTTTTCTCGAAGCCGTATTGGTCTCGAATAACGAGTCGGTCGCTTTCGTCATACCCTTTTTCATTTTCGATTAAAATAAGTTCATTTGTGTTTCGAATCGAGGCACCGTATGACTTGGGGGCCAGACCAATATCTGTGCCCAGGGCAAGATCAAAGGCCACAAATGCATCTGGTGAATTGTAGTAAAGTGTGCCGCTAACAGTCGGATTGATCGATGGTAAATTACGGGAGTTTGTTGGTTTATCATTGGGTTGCCCCTGTAGGGGAATTGGCGAGTCACCCAAATAGATATCATTTTGCTCTATTCTCAGTACCGTTTGTTCGTCGGGGAAGTCCAGCCGCTGGAGTGATCGGGTTGCAGCCAGAATTGCAAGTGTTCCTTGTTTTGATTTCAGGGTCACTTGTGTTCCGGATCGGGTAATATCAAAATCCACTTTATCTTCGAAAAAGCCGAGCGTATTCTGACCCGCGAACGCATTCAGTACAGCTTTGGCTTGAGGTAAAAAATTTATATTGTTAGCAGAGCTTGTCCCGTACACTTTTGTAGCACTGCGCTCCGGCAAGAAGTAAGGTGTGGGGGCCAAGAGGTATAATATTGCATCAGGATTGTTTACATCGCCCGTTGAGTTAGTGCGTATATCACCTTCTCTCAGCAGGTTACAAGTTACTTCAGGAGCAGGGAGTGGTTGAGGTGTTTGTGAAAGTTGTAGTGAGTTCAGGGTGATAGACGAGCCATTAATGTAGTAGAGATAAGCTGCGTCCTCAAAACATAACATAACCTGGGGATTATGCTCGCTCGGCATGAATGCGGGGGCCCGGTATTTTGTACCATTATTATCTTGGATAAAAATGGTTGTACCTTTATGGTATGCGTTAAAATTTGTGGCTTTATCCATAAAAAAAACCACGTTTAATGAAGGGCTGCTTGTAAAATAGGCCTCTCCTCCTGTGTCGAGTATGAATTGGTTGAATTCGTGATTTCCATATATTTTCGCAATGTGTCCAGTGCCTATCTCATATCGAGTGGAGTTGAAGAGTTTCAGTATTACGTTTGGGTCTTCCGTTGCGGCAGCATTGTTGCATAGCGCCAAGAAGACGAATCCGAATAACATTCTGTGGCAGAATTTATAAAGGGCAATCATCTCATATCCCTGAGAAAGTAAAATGAATGAGGTTGAGCGAAAGCAATCAGGAAATGAGCTTATGATGCGGTATAAGCAATTAGGAATTGTAAGCCTGGTCTAGTGAGGCAGTGTGCTGATGTTTGCAACACCGAGACGTTTGCAAATGTTTAGCGCCTAAGACTCGATTCCTTGAGTGCGGTTTCGTCCATGAACATAACTGATCAATCGGAGGATTGATCAATTAAATCGTCGTCGATTGTATTCATTTTCAAGATTAAGCTCAAGGATACGAGTCGAGTGTGATGCACTGCCAAGATAGCGTTATCCTGGTATTGCAAACTCATCAAGTCTGTTGAGTGAAAAAGCTGTTGAGTAATCAATCATCTGTGTCATTTCGTTTTGCTCTCAACTGGCTGCTCAGGCAATCGACATGCTCGTATCCGTAAATTGCAGTGTCTCCACACCGGTCAGTTGCACCCCAAAGTCCGCGCCCACTACAACATAGCTGCCATCGTTCTGTAGTTCTGTTGCTACAGTGGTGGATGCACTGTCGAAAATGACGGTGTCGGTTCCGGCTCCGCCGTCGACGGTATCAAAGCCGCCTTCTGTGAGATGAATGGTATCGTTACCTGCGCCGGTGCTTATCACGTTGTCGACCGCATTGTCTTGAATTGTATCGTCTCCAGACCCCGTCGATACGTTTTCAATCCACGCGCCTTGAGCGATGGAGAGGTTGTTCTCACCGGTGTAAATACCGCCAAAGTCTCCGGTATCCACATCAAATTGCGCATACTGGCTGTTCACGAAATCGGAGAATTGTGAACCCACTTCTGCGATTGTGGCTGCGGCCTGTTCTGCTGCAGTTCGAGTATCGACAGAGGAGTGCTGACCACTGCGCAGGTCGATTGTGCTGGGGCCCGTTGTATTGCTGACGTCGATTGTATCCGTCCCGCCGGCATCCCAGATTGAGAGGTATTTGCGGTCACTGAATTGCAGACTGTAGGTGTCATTCCCCGTGTTGTAGTTCAGGTTTGCACCGTAAATGGCTTGTAATGCGCCAATGTCCAGAAACATAAATGTGTCGGGGGACGCATCTATGTTGGTTGAGCGACTGATGGAATTACCGTTGACGGTGAAAACCAGTTCCAGTGTTCTGGATTCGGTATAGGACATCACCGTGTAGGTCAGGCTGTCGAGGCTAGTGGTTAAGACATTACCTTCAAATGAATGGTCGAGTCCTAACGCGTGACCAATTTCATGTACCGCGGTTGTGTAAGAGGATGTGCCGGCTGTGTAGTCGGCTGTGGTGGTGTACTCGTTGTTTAAAAAGATATCTCCGCCAATTGCTGTGTTGCTGGGGAAGTAGGCAAAACCATCAACCCCGCCGCTCATATCAATGGCATTGAATCGAATGTCGCCATTTGAACTCACTTCTGTAAAGTTGAGCGAGGTGAAGCTTTCCAGTGCTGTGAAAATATCCCGTGCCGGGTCTTTTGCCGCATCTGGAAACGGTATAAACCCGACTTTGTCCTCGGCATCATATTCTGCAGGGGCGGTGTTGTTGAAACTGTATGTAAGCTGGCTGGTTTGCCAATAGCTGTCGCTGTCATTTTCCAGTGCGACAAAATTGGTTTGCCCTGAGGTCGGTGTGGCTCCCGTAGTTGCCTCGATATTGCTCTTGGCTTGTGCCTGGGTAAGCAAGTTTGACCCGCCATTGTCACCGGTATTGTCGGTGATGGTGATGCTAATGGCTGTTTCGCTTGAGTCGTTGCCCGCGGCATCCGATGCAATGATACCAAGTTGAAAGCTGTTCGGGGTGGTTTCGAAATCGTTGCTGGCCCCTGCGAGTCCAGCGCTGGTCAGGGTGATGTTGCCACTATTATCGATGGCAAAGTAACCGTCATCATTTCCGGAAGCTATACTGAATGCGGTTACAGCGGTGTCGTCGGAGGCACTGACCGTACCCAGAATATCCGTGGTTTCGTCAGCATTTCCTTCTTCCAGGGAGAAAGATTGATTACTGGTGATGGTGGGGGCAGTGGTATCCGGACTCTCTTCTGTTACCGCTGTGGGGGTATCTGTCGCCAGGGTGAAGGTTCCGAGAGACGCCTGATTGAGCCCGGTCAAATTCAGCGCAAGAGTTTGATCTGCGAATTCAAGTGTTACCGCGTTGTTGAGGCCTAAATAATCAACCAGCAGCTGCCCTTCTAAGGTTCTTATCTCAATCGATGTCCCAATGACCTGGAAGAGGTAGTTACTGAGGGATTCAGGGAAAACTACCTTGTCGACATTGGCATCCAGAGTCACCTCTGCAGAGGTGCTGGCGGTGATAACCTCTGCGCCAGAGCTTCCGAAGACTGAGTGAGTACCTGGTAGTTGTGAGAAATCGAGTGACTCTCCGTCGCTGGTGAATAATTGTGCCATTGATAATACCCGGATACGTTTGAGTTGTTCAAAAGGATTTGGTTATGGGCTGTACCATTACTACTTTAGTCTTTGGAACTCCATTCGCGTACTGAAAAGACGTAGAAAATTGTAACCGTGGGCTTGAAGTTCAACAAAACCTGTGAGAGACAAAGCAAGCGCGCTAGAAAATATGACAAATTTAGAAGCGGAAGCATACAAAGTGACCTCGTAAGTATGGTATGTTTAGCGCCTGAAAAGTAAGAGGTGATTATGCTTAAACGAATTATCCCATGTCTTGTTGGACTGGTTTTGATGGTGCCAGCTGTTAACGCTCAAGATCTGTCTTTACGGGATGAAATACAGAAAATGTATGTGGCTTATTATGGTCGGCCCGGTGATGAAAACGGCCTTCGCTTCTGGGCTAGTGAATTGGCCAACAATCAAGGCGATATGAGTGCGATTATTGATGTTTTCGGTAATTCAGAAGAATATCAAACTCGTTTCGGCCACCTGACCTCGGAGCAGCTTGTTGAAAATATCTATCTGCAGCTTTTTAATCGTAGTGCAGAACCGGCTGGATTGGCTTTTTACGTCAATGAGCTGGATACCGGTGCAATGTCTTTGGCGACGATTGCGCTAAGTGTTGCCAACGGTGCAGACTCTGAGAATAGTGATGGCATGACGGTTCTGAATCGCATCGCGGTCGCGAATGTATTTACCCGAACAGTGCTCTATAAGCATGTTACCTATGGTGCAGAGCAAATCGATGCTGGCAAATTGTTGCTGGAAAGCGTCGATGATACAAGTGAGTCAACGACAAAAGCTGTGGCGGATATGAACACCGTAATCGAGGCGTTTCCCCAACTGGAAAATGTACAAGTTGAGGTTACGACTAATTACGGAGTGTTCACGGTGGAGCTATTTAACCGGGAAGCGCCCGTTTCCGTCAATAATTTTTTGAATTACGTTGACACAGGTTTCTATAACGAAGTCATTTTTCATCGTGTGGTCGCTAATTTTGTAATTCAAGCAGGTTATGTGACGAGCGAGTATGCGCTTAAAAATGCAACGTTTGGCCCAATTGTAAACGAAGCGGCTAACGGTTTGTCCAATGTTCGGGGAACGCTGGCTATGGCTCGAACCTCAGAGCCTGACAGCGCAACGGCTCAGTTTTATATCAATCTCAAGGATAATACTGACTTGGATTACTCGGACTCCAGTGCTGGATATGCGGTCTTTGGTGAAGTGAAAAGTGGGATTGACATAATTGATACAATTGGAGAAGTCGACACCCATACTGTTTCGACAGATGATGGTTCGGTAACGTTACGGAACTTCCCTGTGCCGTTGGTTAATATTGAAAAAATTGAACGTATTCAGTGAGTGTGGCTCTACGATGAGTGAAGTGTTTAAGTCTAGTGGGTTGGCTTTTAAGTTTGACCCGGTACAAGACCGTATCTGTACATTAATGTACAAAGATCAAAACCACATTGAGTTGAAGGCTTGGATGACCCGCCGATTCGTCAATAATATGCTGCCAAAATTATCCAGTTGGCTAGAAGAGCGGGATGAAAAGGCGGCCGTGGGTGAAGCAGAGCAGGAAAATATGGTCGTGCATTCCAACCGGCAGGCTGTTTCCCGGTTTGAGCACCATAAAGCTCAACAGCAAGTACCTTCGGCGACAGAGTCTGTCCCGAACAGTCAAATCGCGGAGGTCGATAGCTTTCTGATTAACGGAATGCGGCTGCAAGAGCGGGGTGGTCGTGTTGTGTTATGGTTCATTGATGACAAAAGCTCCGTGCGGGCGAATATGGTTTTAAGTCGCGGGGAACTGCACAAGGTGTTGGGGACGATTATCCGCGTGGCTGAAAATGCCCAGTGGCAAATCGAGAACCCATGGTCGTTTACGTCTGTTGTTGGCGCATCTGCTGCGACAATGCAGTAGGCCGCGCGCAAACCTTAACCGGCTTCGGGGAGCAATGGACAAGGCTTGCGTCCTTCGTTATCATGACGCCCTCAAAAGTTATGTGGCACTGTTTGGAGTATGTGCCGCTGCGGCGGTGCTGACAGGCAGATCTAACACATCGATTCGTCTAGGTTCGTAATGAACGTTTTTTGTATTGGAGTAAGTAATGACACAGCCAGCTAAAATTAGCATCAATGGTCAAGAGTATAACATCGCTGATCTGAGCGATGCGGCTAAGGCTCAACTGCAAAGCCTGCAATTCGCTAAAGCAGAAGTTCAGCGTCTGCAAGCACAGATCGCTATTGCGAAGACGGCTGAAGCCTCTTACCAGCGTGCACTGGTAGACAATCTGCCAAAATAAAAGAGACCGCCGTAAGGCGGTTTTTTTTTAACCGATTTAAAAATTGACTCAACGACTTCCCAAGGTATACTTTCTAACAGTTAACAAAAGTATCAAGTAAAGCCTGTAAGCCTCAAATGTGTGGGGATTTTCCTGGCTTCAGCAGGATCTTCTCTACGATGTGCACATCTTGTCATGCTCTTGGAGTCGCCGGAGTGACTCGCCTCAGGTATTTGCTGGTCTTTGACCTTTAGCTCAACAAGCTATCGATCTTCAGGATCATTCACCCAGGAATTAGAACAAACCATTCGTATTAAGAAGGAATTATTATGAAACGCATCTCGAAGCTCGCCGGAGCGTTGATGTGCATATCCGCATTAAATGCCTATGCAGATTGTGAGCCGACGAAGTCTTTTTCAGCAGAAGAAACCAGTGTCATTAACGCTTATATCGCCTTCTATGGTCGTGCCCCCGATGAGGCCGGCTTGAAGTTCTGGTCAGAACAGTTGGCAGAGAATGGCGGTGACCTTTCCGGAATTATTCAGGAATTTGGAAATTCAGCGGAGTATACCAGTAACTTTGGCAACCTCTCTTCTGAAGCACTGGTCAATAATTTGTTCCAGCAAGCTTTTGGTCGAGATGCTGACGCGGCAGGTTTGGCATTCTACGTGGGTGAGCTGGAATCGGGTGCTATGTCCCTGCAAAGCATTGCATTGGCAGTGCTCAATGGTGCATCCGGTGATGATGAGGTCATCGTTGCGAATCGAAATGCAGCATCACAATACTATGTGACCCTGGCCCAGGATGCAGATGTAGAGCTGGATGGGCAGGCGACTCGGGATGTACTGGCGACCGTTACCACAAGTGATGAAACTAAAACTCAGGCTTGTGCGGTAATTGCTGACGATGTTGCTGAAGCAGAAGAAGTTGCTGCAGCAGAGCGTGAGGCGGAGCAGGATACTACCGGGCTGAGCTGTGACAATGGTTCCCCCAACACAACGCCGGTCAAGAAAACGGGCCAACTGAAAGGTGTCGGTGGTTTTGCGTTCAGTAGTGAAGCGATTGAAGGACTGGGCGGAATTAAGAAGCAAGTGATCGGTACCACGGGCGCAGCGGGTGAGTACTCGTATTATGAAGTCTGTGGCAAGCCATCCGTTGTCACATTCTGTCTGGGTGTTAAGAAAAACTGTAGTGTTGAGCAGTTGCCTGGCGGGATTGAAATTGAAGAAATGTCAATTGGAACTCGCGTGTTAGGTCAGATCGAAGCGACTCGTTTGCCCATCACTGTGCGTGATGTGATTAGGGCAACCTATCCTGAAGCAACACAGAATGAGCAGAATGAAGTTATTACCAATGCCTACCAGTTGGCGTTGACATTGGATTCGGATGGTGACGATACCAATGGTATCCAGATCAGCGCTGCAGCTCGGGCTGAAGCAGAGCTCTATGCCGATGGTATTGATTTCACCTTTGCAAACTTCGACATTAATGCGAATGTTGTCAGCTTGATCGGCGCCGTTGCCGGTGTAACCGCGCTGATATCCGAAAATCAGGCCACGGTATTTGATGCCCGTATCTCGGGTATTACTGACGTTGTAATTGGTGATGATGACGAAGATGAAGGTTTGTATCCGGGCAAATTCATTGAGTCGGGTTACCGTATCAGTGAGCGTAGTACAACTTATCTGGATGAAAACCAGAATAATGCCGGCACTGAAACCGAAGAATTCACGTATGATTCCATGGGTAAATTGAAGTCCAGCATGGCGACCTATACCGAAATGCTGGATGATGATGAAACTTACTCGAAACTGGAAATCGTGAGCCAGGTTGCTTACAGCCATGATACTCAGAACCGGGTAAATGAGTGGGTTTCTGCGTTTGATGAAAATCATTACACCCTGGAAGGCGAAAAAGTTGCGCACGCGACGGGTCAGGATGAGTTCAAGTATGAATACGAAGATTTCCGTAACGTGGTTCTGCGTGAAATGAGTGACAGCACCGAGACGATCGGTGAGAGCGTTGAAGTGAAAGAGAGCACTTCCGGCGAGTTTACCTATGATGACAGTGACTTCCTTGAGTCCCTGGAATACAGCGTATCCTCAAGTGAGACTACCTCAGAAATTTCACCAATGTCTGAGACGTCATCATCGGCTTCGGTAAAAGTGATGTATACCACTGATGCAAATGGCCAGGTCACCATGGAAAAATGGGACATGGAAAAAGACGGTAGTGTCGACAAGGAAGTGATGTACGAATACTTGCACGACGGTCGCATCAAGACCCGTATGACGACTTTGTTTGATGCTGATGGTCACAAGATGGGTGGCGAATTGACGCAATACGAGTATGAAGCGGCATCCTGCTTCTTCCAGTCTCATGCGGCATTCTTTGATACCGATGAGAGTTTTGCACAGGTTGTGTGTACCGAGCGTTAAGTGTGTGGAACCTGTCTGTCTTCCGGGTAGACAGGTTTTCCAGCAGAAACGAAATTGCAATAAATAAAAAAAGGCGCATTCAAGCGCCTTTTTTTATTAAGCCTGTGTCGGAGAAGCTGAGGCTATTTTTTCGCCTTTTTAGCTTTTCCTGCGGCTTTTTTTGCCGTTACTTTTTTCTTGGCTTGAGGTTTTGCTTCTGTTTTAGCTGGCTCCGCGGTCTTATTTCGTGCGGGTGCAATGCCATTGATCGACTGTAAATGGCAGTGTATCAATTGAATTAAACCGATACGAGACCAGTTTGCCAGTGTCGCATCATCCAGTTCCTGAACCTTCTTCCAGCTAACAACAGAAAAGCCACGAATCGTTTGGCTCTTCCCATCATTGGTGAGTGTCAGTTTAGCGGGTTCAAGAACATTCGCATTTTTGAGCAACTTGCACAGGGCCTGGGTTTTCTGGAACTGCTCGTCGAACTGAATCAAGCTGGTTTTGATATCCTTCAGCGTTTGAGATGCGCTGTAGGTATCGCCACGCTTGTTATAGAGGAGTTTGCCCTCTTTTTCATCAAACTGCGGCGCTGCTGCATCTATCAGCAGTGTAGATTGATCTGATTTCTTTTCGCGTCCGAGGAAGAATGGGTAGCGTCTGAAATGGAGTGGCAGGTAACGACCAACCCATTCACCATTCTCACCGATCAGATTGTTTTCATTCGGTTTGGCTGACAGAATGGCTTGTGGAATTATGGTGCCTTCAGCAGGGAAAACAATTGGATAGCTGCTGGCTGCCGCAAACAGTTCGGTTGCCAGCAAGGGGCAGGTGTGCTGTGTTTTGGCAAAGCTGAAATCAACTTTTGGCTGGAAGCGCAGGCGGCTATGTTCTTTTACGGTTAAGAATGACAGTTTCTCTAACATGGAATCTCTAAATGCTCCGAAAATTTGCTACAAATAAGAACTGCGGTTGCGTAGGGTCTTTGGCCTAGCAAGAATCGGTAAAAATATGACCGCGCAGTCTATCATTAAATGGTTAAAAAGAAAACGAAGCTCACCCGCGCCAGTGCGCGTGCAAGGAGCGCCACCATCGGGAGGGAAGGAATAGCATGTCAAAGATTGTTGTAACGGGTGTTACGGGTTTTGTTGGCCGTTACTTAGTGGATGTTCTGCTGGACAGGCTGAACCAAGGTGCACTGACCGGAGTGGAGAATGTCACCGGTTTGGTAAGAGGTCGGGAGCCTTCCCGAAGCGGGTCTGCGCCTGTAGGGCGAAGCGGATACACAATTGAAGCGATTGGCCAGTATCTGGAGCCGTCACAGCGGTTCGAGGGGGTTAAGGCCGTGCTGCATCTGGCGGGTCGAGCGCATCAACTTAAGGAAGGTCACCGGGATTTATTGCCCGTATACTGGCAGGATAATGTTGCACTTACCCTGTCCCTGGCAACTCAGGCGGCGAAAGCGGGTGTACAGCGATTTGTTTTCGTGAGCACGATAAAAGTGCTGGGTGACATGAGTCAGGATCCCTTTACTGCCACGCAGCCAGTCAATCCGCCAGATACCTACAGTATGAGCAAATGGATGGCTGAGCGGGAGCTGATGCGTTTGGGGCGGCGCACCGGGATGGAGATTGTTATTGTTCGTCCCCCTTTGGTATACGGGCCCGGCGTTAAAGGAAATCTCGCTGCACTGATACGGCTCTTGCAATCGGGTATACCTGTACCACTCGCAGGCATCAACAATAGGCGAGATATGATCAGCGTCGCGAACTTATGTGACCTGCTGGTTAGTTGTCTTGATCACCCGAATGCAAAAGACCGCACTTTCCTCTGTTCCGATGGTGCAGCATTGTCAACTGAACAGCTCTACCGGATGCTTGCGACGACGCTTGAATTACCCTGTAAAGTTTGGACCCTGCCGGACTTGACCTGGCAAGGCCTGGGGCGGCTGCCACTTGCGAGTGAAAAAGTATTGAGGCTGAGGGGAAATTTGGAAATAGATATGCACGATACTCAACAAGCATTGTGCTGGATGCCGATTCAGTCTACTCGGGAGGGGATTGCCGAAATGTGCGCTTCAGTTAATCCAGGAAAATGACAGATTAAGCAGTAAAACGAAAAAAGGAGCCGTCGGGCTCCAGATAAGGATTCAAAAAAGTAAGGAAGACGAAAAGTGGAGCAGTACTTAATCCACGTTCGAATGACCATTAGTATACGTGTCGGGGTGGATCGCTTCCCTTAAAGCGTTAACAGTCCGGGTGTGAGCTATCTCTCGTATCCCGGTGATATTGCCATTCAACTTCCCAAAGGAATGAGTTTTCTGGATTTTGACCAGTAGAAGCCTATTTTAATCGCTTTGCGCTGACGGGGAATATTAGTTTTATCCGCATCTTCAGGCAGCATGGCCGCGATCTGCTTGTTTGACAATTTTTTAACACTGGTTTTGTTCAGTGCAAGTGTAATTGTCTTCTCTGAAGACATTGTGTTTGCTTCAGCAATGAGTATTGGTGTGTTGCTCACCGTTGTCGTGTCGAGGTTGGTTATATCTGCCTGGGAACCTACGGCGTACAGGCTGAGAATCAAGGTCATTATCAGCGTCAGATTTCGGTTCATGTTTGTGCTCTCGTTGTGTTAAAAGGACTCATTTTTCATAACGTTAAGCCCTATAGGCCACGTTATTCGGATTAGTTGTGAAATGCACCTATCGTCCTCTATAGGTGATTCCACTCAAGGCAGAATATTCTTGCTGGGTAAAATATTTATCGGCGAGAGGGAAAAATCATTAAGTAACGCTTTGTTTCGATGTGTAATTAGGCAGGAATTGCGGAGAATCGATTGTTCTGGAGAGCCCCTCGGGTTAAACCCGAGGGCGGGTGGGGAAGGATTGGCGCAGGGCGTGTTATGCCGCTTCGGGTTTGGCGTGGCGTTCGTGGAGGAACGTCAGCACTTCAGCACGATAGTGGTTATAGGTTGCATCATCAGCCAGACTCAAGCGATTTCTCGGACGCTCCAGATCGATGTTCAAGATTTCTCCAACCGTTGCCGCTGGGCCGTTGGTCATCATGACAATTCGATCAGATAACAGAACCGCCTCATCGACATCATGGGTAATCATGATTACGGTATTGTTGAGTTCTGCCTGGATTTCCATTAGGGAGTCTTGCAAATGGGATCGGGTTAATGCATCCAGTGCGCCGAAAGGCTCATCCATCAGGAGCATTTTAGGCTTCATCGCCAATGCCCGGGCAATACCGATACGCTGCTTCATACCGCCGGAGATTTCTGCAGGTCGTTTGTTTTTTGCATGATTCATGTGCACCAATTCAAGGTTGTGCAGGGTCCAGTCGTGGCGCTCCTGCTTTGTCATGGTTTTTTTGAATACCGTATCGATTGCCAATCGCACATTTTCATAACAGGTCAGCCAGGGAAACAGGGAGTGATTCTGGAACACGACCGCGCGTTCAGGGCCGGGTTCATTTACTTCCTTCCCATCGAGGATGACGCCCCCCTGGGTGGCCTGATACAGTCCCGCGACGATGTTTAGCACGGTCGACTTACCACAGCCTGAGTGACCGATCAAAGAGATAAACTCGCCTTTGTCAATTTTCAAATTAACGTTATCCAGGGCTTTAAAAGGGCCATTTGGTGTTGGGAATTCGATAGAAACCTGTTCAAGGCTCAAGTACGCATTGCTCATCGTTGTTCTCCTGCAGAATCCAGTGCTGTTTCAAAGAGTAAGTTCATTTGTAAGTTTGCAAAACTTCGGTCAATTCCTGAAAACCGTTCGTTAGCGTAAATCTGCTGATTTGTCCCAGGACACCCAGCGTTGCAGACTCAACATCAAACGATCCAGTACAAAGCCGATTAAGCCAATGGTTAAAACGGCGACCATTATTCTGCCCAGTGAATTCGAGCTGCCATTTTGGAACTCATCCCACACAAACTTACCGAGACCCGGGTTTTGGGCCAGCATTTCAGCGGCAATCAGTACCATCCAACCTACACCCAGCGACAGGCGTAAACCGGTGAATATCATGGGAATTGAGGACGGTAGTACGATTTTCACAATTTTCTGTGCATTGTTCAGGCGTAATACGCGGCTTACATTGATCAGATCTGAACTAATGGATGACACGCCCACTGCGGTGTTGATCAATGTCGGCCAGAGACAACATAGCGTTACCGTAACCGCTGAGGTTAGAAACGATTTTTCGAATATGGGGTCATCACTCACATAAAGTGCGCTGACAACCATGGTTACGATTGGCAACCAGGCCAGGGGGGAGACTGGTTTGAAAATTTGAATTAATGGATTCAATGCAGAGTAGGCTGATTGATTGAGTCCACAGATGATACCAACAGGGATGGCAATCAGGCTCGCCAGAATGAAGCCCGTGAAAACGGTGTAGAGACTGGTCCAGATTTGATCCACGTATGTGGGGCGACCACGATAATCACGCCATTTGACCTCAGCTTCTGGATTTTTGGCCAGTTTTTTGGCATTGCGTTCTTCCTGTCGCTCGTAAAAGGCCGCTTCTTTCGCCCGTTCTTCCCGGTGCTCAGCCCATAAAGTCTGACTTTGTTCTGCCACTTGAACCGGGCCTGGCAATTTACCCAGGCTGGTGTCAACGCTTTGAGCACCAACGTGCCAAAGGAATAGGAATGCAAAGAATGCAGCGACGGGAATTCCAATTTGTTTTAACATGACCATTAACTGCTCTTTCGGGTTTTCGCCAATCAGAAGCCGGATAATCGGGGTAAACCAGGAGAATCCGATACTCTCGAACATTGAGATGATCCGTGTTGCCATAATGCACCTGTCTCGGGGTTGGTGGCCGGTACACTCATCCTGTGCACCGACCGGGTTTGCGATAGTGTGTTCAGGAGCTCGGATCAGTAGTTTTCCACTACGGTTGAGCTCTTATATTTTGTCGTTACCTTTCAGGCCAATTTTGAATTTACCCAGGTATTCATTTGGTTTGCTACCATCGTAAGTAACGTTGTCGATAAATTCTTTTTGAGGTGGTTTAAAGCCTGTTTCGGTTGCGAAATCGGGGAATTCACTGGCCGGAATTTTGCCTTCAGCAATCAGTTCTTTCGCCGCTTGTGCGTAGATATCGGGACGATATACTTTTTTCGCGATATCCATGTACCAGGTATCAGGCTTCGCTTCGGAGATTTGGCCCCAGCGACGCATTTGGGTCAGGTACCAGATTGCATCACTGTAGTATGGGTAGGTGGCGTTGTAGCGGAAGAAGACGTTAAAGTCAGGGACTTCACGCTTGTCGCCTTTTTCGTATTCAAACGTACCTGTCATACTGTTGGCGATAACGTCATAGTCGGCACCCACGTAGTAAGGTTTGGAAAGAATTTTCACCGCTTCTGGCCGGTTTGCGTTGTTTTTATCATCCAGCCACTTGGCTGCTCTGATCATGGCTTTGACCACTGCGATATGGGTGTTGGGGTATTCATCTGCCCATTTTTTGCTCACACCAAATACTTTTTCCGGATTGTCCTTCCAGATTTCATAATCTGTAATGACCGGAACACCGATGCCTTTGAATACCGCTTGCTGGTTCCAGGGTTCACCCACGCAGTAGCCGTAGATGGTCCCTGCTTCCAACGTTGCAGGCATTTGTGGTGGTGGTGTTACGGACAGCAGCGCTTCTGCATCGATCTTGCCGGAAGTATCGCCTTTATGTGGTGCATAGTAGCCTGGGTGAATGCCGCCTGCGGCGAGCCAGTAGCGCAATTCATAGTTGTGGGTGGATACCGGGAAAACCATGCCCATATTGAACGGCTTGCCCTCATCTTTGTATTTTTCGATTACCGGCTTCAAAGCATCTGCTTTGATGGGGTGAACGGGCTTGCCGTCTTTGTGCGGGATGTGCTTTTTCATTTCATCCCAGACTGAATTGGATACGGTGATGCCGTTACCGTTCAAATCCATACTAAAGGCGGTGATGATGTGAGCCTGGGTGCCAAATCCGATGGTTGCACCGAGAGGTTGACCGGCCAGCATGTGCGCGCCGTCAAGCTCACCCGTTATAACGCGATCCAGCAGTACTTTCCAGTTCGCCTGCGCTTCCAGTTCAACGAACAGGCCTTCTTCTTCAAAAAAGCCTTTTTCTTTGGCAATAGCAAGTGGAGCCATGTCGGTCAGTTTGATAAAACCAAATTTCAGGTCTTCTTTCTCAATGTCCTCTACAGCCATTGCGGTCTGACTTGCCGCACCAAAAGTGATGGCGGAAATCAAGCCAAGCGCCTTAGCCAGTTTTTGTTTTTTGCCCGGGCGGTTTAGCCAATGAGTGAACTTTGCCATTGCAACATCCTTCTACTAGTTAATTAATTCGTTATTGAAAGTCGTTCAATTTGTTATTGAGTGAGTTCTTTAAACTGTGTTCATACCTCTGGTGTGTATTGAGGTATTTATTAATAAGTAATCACATTGAATTAATATGATTTGCTGCATACCTACTTGGGATTAATTCAAAGCGTGTGCCTGAAATTTTAATATTGAATAAAAACAGTGGTTTATGAATTTATGGATTTTGAGGTGCATTAAAAATGCACGTTATTTGATCTGTATTGGCGGGGTAATATTGCTTGCTTCACTTTTTTAGTGCATACCTAGGTGGTGGTATTTGCACTAAACTGGGGAGTATGTTTTTTTCTGACGCACAAAAAAACCACCGATGGCCAGAGCGACCACCCGTGGTGAAAAGTTGTTTGTTCTGTTATTGAGCACTCAATGGTTAAAAGTCAGGCTTAGCCGAAACCCACCCAGGATTGCATGGCGGGCTCCATACTGTAATTCAAACTTCTAATCGTTTTGCGGGCGATCTCATATTGCAGGGTGATAATCCGAGTGGCTTGTGCGAATAACAGATCCGCTGTTTTGGGATTGTGTTGCTGGTTACCAGGTAAGGCCATCAGGCGTTTGGTGTAGTCCAGCAATTGATCGTAGCACTGTTCTGATAACAGTTTGTTTTTCAGTTCACCAGAAAGGTCATGATTCAACCCTTTCAATTCTTCGACAATCTGAATGTGCGCATCGACGATGGATTGACTGAGATAGTCGAGCCGGGAGAGGATGCGATCGTCTCTTACGGGTGTTGAAACAATATGCACACCCAGGCCTCGACTTTGGGCGATATTTTCGATGAGCTCAGGTATCTTTCGCAGACCCAACAGCACCAGTTGGTTGTGTTGTACGCTCACATCCAAATGTCCAGTGACTTCGGCGACATCCCATATAAGCTTCAGTACCTGATTAATAAAGTGGCTGTGTAGCAGGAAGCACTCGAAGGCTGAGTCTTTGCGCCAGTGTTGGGATATCGTCAACCATTCGTTGGTCAGTGCTTTTATCTGTTTTTCACGGAGAGACGAAGGATGGTCTGCTTGCGCATGGCTGTATACCGGTAGCTTGACTTTAATCGACTGGAGGTGCCGGTCAATTTCCCGTGACTTAAATACCACCCGAGACTCGAAGAAATTGTTTCCGCCCAGGACTGCAAGCGTGTAACCACGGTGTTGCTGAATCAATTCCGTGAGTTCCAGTAGCTCGAGCGCGATATCCAGCCCGGCTTGCCTTAGTTTATGTTTTTCAAATAAGAGTGCTATAGATTGATCATTCATGAGACTTAATGTTTTAGTTTAGTTTTGTTATACCTCTTTAGTGGTATCTCCTAAAGCATAAATCAGGCCATGTTTTTGCGGAGCGATTCGAATGGGTGAACGTTATGGATTTTATCCCGTTGATTATTTACCCATGGACGTTGGGTAGATTTGTACAATTTGGATAAATACGCTGTTAATTTTCTATTAATGCTCGAAAAAACAAGTAGATATTTCTTTCAAGCGGATGCAGATATTTGCCTTTCCCGGTCATTAAGTTGTTTTCCGCACCCCCAAAAGCGTAAAAGTCTGCTTGTTTGGGTTTTTAACTTTGTACTTTTTCGGGCGTGAAATGAGGTTATAATGGCCGCCCTTAAGGTGGGATTGTGTGAATATTTGGAACGTTTGCACTATAGTGGCGCATTGGGCTGATGCAATTAAGGTGCAATTTGATGCATGGTTCGGATGATTAAAGCGTTCGGGTGTAGACTATGTTTAAATTCGCCAGTCACGCCGCCGCGATAATAGTAAATGTTTGGGTAAGCCTTGAATGACACAAGATGTAGATGAATTAAAACGCAGACGTATCCGCAGCTTTGTAATTCGAAGTGGCCGGATGACCACAGGACAGCAGAAAGCTTACGATCAGGGTTGGCCAGAATACGGCCTGACGGTGGATCAAGGGATTCTGGATTTTGAAGCACTGTTTGGCCGTGAATGTCCACGTGTGCTGGAAATCGGGTTTGGCATGGGTAAATCGCTGGCGCAAATGGCTGCACAGGAACCGGACACCGGGTTCGTCGGAGTAGAAGTACATCCCCCCGGGATAGGTGGACTGTTGTTGGAGATGGAGCAACATAACGTCAGTAATGTACGCATGTATTGCCATGATGCAGTGGAAGTGCTGGAACATTGTATTCCAGAGTCGAGTCTGGATCGCGTGCAGCTGTTTTTTCCCGATCCATGGCATAAAAAGCGGCACCATAAGCGCAGATTGGTGCAACCAAAATTCGTTGATCTGATCCGTACTCGCCTGAAAGTCGGTGGCGTTTTTCACATGGCGACAGACTGGGAAAACTATGCCGAGCATATGATGAAGGTAATGTCAGCTGCACCGGGGTACCAGAATGTAATGGATGCAGGTCAGTATGCCCCCAGGCCAGATAGCCGACCGGTCACCAAATTTGAAAAGCGTGGAGAGCGCTTGGGGCACGGTGTTTGGGATTTGCTTTTTAAACGTACCGATTAGGTGCCTGACTTATTATTGCGTCAACAGGTTCTAGTTTCCCATAAAACAGGACAGTGTTTCATTCAGGAATTTGAAACCCAGTTCCGTTGTTTGCAGGCGGCTGGGTTCGATAAGCCCTTTCGCCCGGGCGGCACTGAGGGGTTGTATTATTGTGCTTAGCGGTAGACCCGTTCGCGAACGGAACAAATCTGGATTCACGCCCTTAACCAGCCGCAGTGCATTCATCATGAACTCGAACGGAAGATCTTCCGGTTCAATAATGGATGTGGCTGCAGCAAATTGATGCATGCGCTTCAGGTATGCAGCGGGTTGTCGGGTTTTGTTATAACGCAGGATTTCCAACCCGGGTGGCGAGTCTGTTAATTGGCTGACTTTACCGTGAGCGCCTGCACCAATGCCAAGATAGTCGCCAAACTTCCAATAATTGAGATTATGTTTGGCTTGCAGCCCAGGTTTACTGAAGGCCGACACCTCATATTGTTGAAAACCCGCTTTTGCAAGGCGGGTAAAGCCGGCCAGCTGGATGTCCCAAAGTCGATCATCGTCCGGTATGGGTGGGGGGCTGCTGTAGAAGGCCGTGTTCGGCTCTATGGTTAACTGGTACCAACTGAGATGCTGAGGATTGTGACTCAGTGCCTGCTCTAAATCTTCCAATGCCTCTGTAATATCCTGTGCGGGTAAACCATGCATTAGATCGAGGTTGATATTTTCAAACCCTGCTTTTCGGGCTGCAGTAATGGCGCTATGGGCTTGTTGCTGATCATGAATACGTCCCAGCACGCTCAAATGTTTGGGGTTGAAACTCTGAATCCCGAGGGATAGACGATTAATTCCCGCATTCCTGTAGCCATAAAAACGGCGCTCATCCACTGTCCCGGGGTTCGCCTCCATGGTGATCTCGGTAGCAAGATCAAAATGGAGCCGGGTGCGTAGCGCATCAAATAATTGTTGATAGAATTGCGGCGTAAGTGTGCTGGGCGTACCGCCACCGATAAAGATTGATTCTAATTTACGGGCTTGCACCCAGTGCAAATCGCTGTCCAGATCTGCGAGAAGCTGCTGCAAATATTGCTTCTCATCCAGGTCAGACTGCAATGTATGGGAGTTAAAATCACAATACGGACATTTTTTGACGCACCACGGGATATGGACATACAAAGACAGTGGAGGAAGTACAATTTCAGAGACCTGTTCGCCTGTATGTGTGGCCATAGTTTAATATCGTGACAATAGTTTAATATCGTGCCGCAAGGTTACCCTGCGATATCATGGCTGTCGAGCTGGCGATTCAACTTGTCCTGAATCTGCTGTTTGAGTTGTTTCAGGGCCAGACCCCGATGGCTTCGCTCGTTTTTTGCCTCGGCACTGAGTTCGGCTGCAGTGCAGTTCAGTTCTTCAACCCAGAATACGGGATCGTAACCAAAGCCACCGTTACCGGTAATCCGGGTATGGATACGACCTTCCCAGTTGCCCTGGCACACCAAAGGTGTTGGATCTTTTTCGTGCAGCATAAAGACTAAAGCACAATGAAATCGTGCTGAGCGACCTTCCTCGGGCACCGATTGTAATGCAGACATTAATTTTTCAATGTTGTCCTGATCTGTTGCATTGGGGCCCGCATAACGTGCAGAGAAAATGCCCGGATTGCCCTGAAGTGCATCGACGACCAGTCCGGAATCATCAGCGAGGGCCGGAAGTCCGGAATACTTACAGGCATTTCGGGCCTTCAGAATTGCATTCTCGACAAAGCTTTGGCCTGTCTCCTCAACTTCCGGGATGTCAAAATCAGCTTGCGGCAGAACTTGAATATCCAGGGCATTGAGCATGATATTGAACTCGTTGAGCTTGCCCTTGTTGCTGCTGGCGATGACAACTCTGGTCATGGAATAATGCTCCTGAAGTAGTGTGCTGTCTTTATGTGGTCAGTATGCTGACGGTTTGTTGCGCTATCGAACCGCTGTTTTGCTAGGTTGAAAGTTTTACTAGGTTAAAACGCTTTACTGGGCGAAAAAGCTTTGGCTGAATCTCAGTTTTAATGGCCTTGTGGAGCCATCCGGTGTCGCGTCGAGATTAAATACGAGCAGGTCATTTTCAGAGAACTGAAACTGGCCCAGATAGTAGACTGCTTGACCTTCCGTGATCCGGGTAAAGTCGATTTCCCGCTGTTGCTGAACATTATTAGTGATGGTGCCTTTGACTGACGCGGCAACGGGGAGCGGTGTTCCACCACTCTGGTCTGGGAGTTTGAGTACGGAAACATTTAACAGTGCCAGGGACTTACTGCGAATGATACCGTATTGTTTTGCGACTTCCGGACTCAGGAATGTGCTGTTGAAGGCATTGTAATGCACTTCATAACCGTCGAAGATTTCCTTCTGTTCTGCCTGGGTGGCGGGTGGCCAGGCGAGCAGTATCGCACACAGCAGGGTGGCCAGATAAATGGCCACATTAGAGGCGTCCAGTCGCATCTTCATCTCGTTCCCCTTTCTTTTAGTCTCATTACGTTTTATACGTTGGAGTTATCGGCATTAGCGCAGTGAGCGCGTGACGCGATAGATCGCGATTTCGCCCAACAAGTTTGGCCACATTTTGTTGAACCAGCGATGTCGGTGCTCTCGATCGACCACCGTCCGATTTAAAATTCGAATGTTCTTTTTGTAGCACAGCGTTTCGAAATCTTTAAACGTACATAAATGGATGTTTGGTGTATTGTACCATGTATAGGGCAGGGTCTTGGACATGGGCATTTTGCCTTTACCGGCCAGGTAATAGCGACAAGTCCAATGGCCAAAATTTGGAAATGTGATGATGCATTCACGTCCAAGGCGAAGCATTTCTTCCAGCATGATATCCGGCTGTCGGACAGCTTGTAGCGCCTGGGTCATTACGACTGCGTCAAAACTGTCATCCTGAAAGTTACTCAAGCCCTTGGAATCGACATCCTGCTCGATGACATTCACCCCGTTGCGAATACAATGGCTGATCAGGCTGGGGTTGATTTCCAGGCCGTAGCCGGAAACCGATTTGTGCTCTTGCAAATAGCGGAGCAGGGTACCATCTCCGCAACCCACATCCAGGATGTGGGTGGAGGGAGCGATCCATTCCTGAATAATATCCAGATCGGGTCTCATGCTGTACCTCCCTCGGCTCCCAAGCCTGCTTGTAGTGAACCGTTGCCAGGATCAATATCGAGTTGATCGGCAATCCGATCCATATACGCGTTAAACACTTCAACATACCGGGGTGTCGGGATCAAAAAGGCATCATGACCATGTGGTGCTTCGATCTCAGCATAGCTCACGCGCTTACCGGCTTTGATTAGTGAGTCCACGAGCAGTTCCGAGCGTTCCGGTGAGAAGCGCCAGTCTGTACTGAAAGATACAACCAGAAATTGGCAGGTTGCTTTTTTGAACGCGACTTCCAGTTGATCATTGTATTCACGGGCAGGATCAAAATAGTCCAAAGCCCGTGTCATGAGCAAATAGGTGTTGGCGTCAAAACTTTCCGAGAAGCGCTCGCCCTGATAATGCAGATAACTTTCGACTTCAAACTCCACGTCAAAATTGAATTTTGGGGCCTTGTCCCTCAATTCACGACCGAATTTTTCCCCCATGGACGCGTCAGAAAGGTAGGTAATATGACCCACCATTCGGGCCAGCATGAGCCCCCGCTTGGGAATTTTTTCGAAGTCATAATAGCGCCCCTCGCAGAAATCGGGGTCGGAGGTGATGGCTTTGCGAGCGACTTCGTTGAAGGCGATGTTTTGCGCAGTAAGCTTGGGTGTTGATGCGATGACAACCGCATTCTCAACCCGTTCAGGATAATCGATGGCCCACTGCAATGCTTGCATACCGCCCAAACTCCCTCCCACAATGGCAGCCCAGCATTTTATGCCCAGACGGTCAGCCAGGCGTGCCTGACTATTGACCCAATCCGGTACGGTGATGATCGGGAAGTCAGGTCCGTAAGGTTTTCCCGTAGCGGGGTTGATACTGGTCGGGCCGGTAGATCCGTGACAGCCCCCGAGGTTATTCAAACTGACAACGTAAAAACGATTGGTGTCAATGGGTTTGCCCGGGCCAATACACGAGTCCCACCAGCCGGGTTTACGATCCGCTTTGCTATGGTAGCCGGCAGCATGATGATGGCCACTCAACGCGTGACAAATCAATATGGCATTGTTGGCTTTGGCATTCAAAGTTCCATATGTTTCAACCACCAGATCGTATTGATCAAGTTGCTTGCCACTTTGTAGCTGCAGTGGATCATCAAAGTGAAGAGTTGTGGGTGTCACAATACCGACAGAATCGGCAGGAATGGTCGCTGGCATCTCTTGAGTTCACGTTTCCTGTTAGGCGGAATGGATAGTGTTCCGGGAGTGTAACAGGAAAGCGTGAGTAGGCAAGCTCTGTGTGCAATATCAGGGCCTGTTTCTGTTGTGGATTATCAGGCAATTTTCCCTGTGATGCTCACGACTTTTTTAGTTGAAAGGGTTGGTGCCGGTTTGCGAAACACGCGATGTATGGATTCGACAGTCTGGAGTTGCTCGCGGGTTTCCTGAATTAATAAACGCAAACGCTCCCGTTCTGCGGCCATGTTCCGGTTGTTCTCGGTAAGCCCTTTTAATCGTCGTATTTGATGTTCCAGCAACTGTTTTTGTTCCAGGGAGTATTGCATGATCGGCAGCAACGCCTCTTCGGGCCAGCGTACTGCTTCTTTATTCACCCGATCATAGATATTCCTAAGCTCGCTGACCAGGGTGTTGAAGAAACGTTTTATGACCAGTGTTTGTTCGGTCATAATGGTTTTCGGGTTCCGCCGGAACTGTTCTGCCTTGTTTTTCAACTGTCGGAAGTCGCGCATGGCCCGGCGAATGTTGAACGGTACCGGATGCAAGTGTTTGGCCCGGGTATCTTCCGTATAGCGCTTGTAGATTGAAGAAACCATTTTATCTGCGAGGCTGACCTCACTCATCAGGTTGGCAAAGTCATGTTCGATGAGATCAAACAGACCGGTCATGGCCCGGTTCATACCGATGGTTGTCCAGCTGCTCTGCAGCATTTCTTTGGTTTTTTCCAGGTGCGACTCAAACCGTTCGGCACAGACCAATTCACTCAAAATGTCCCCTTGGGATTTCATTAAGCGGCGACTGGAGCGCAGTGTAATCAGCTTTTTGTAGTAAAAGTCATAGTCAGTTTGTGTTTTCTCGGTCAGCGAGGTAATGATTTCTTTGCTCACACCTTTTTCGAGGCTGGATTGATGTTGTTCTGCCATGAATTCCAGGCGCGAATTTAAAATAGCTTCGCTGTTTTGCAGCATGCCCAGGAGGTCGTTTACCAGGGTTTGGGTTATGAGACGTTCTTTCTGTTCCAGGATTTTCTGGCTGATTAAGTGTTCCAGTTCGGGCAGAGCACTTCGAGCCAGCAGTGCGTTGTCACTTTTAACTTTGGCGATCAGGCCTTGTTTTGCAGAAACCGGAATAACATCGTCAGCTATCATCCCCAAATGTTCTGCCGTATAGGTACGCACGTTTTTGATCGATTTCGCGGTATACTCATCACCCTGCAGGTCATCCCACAAGACGTCAATTTTGTTCAGCACAGCAAATCGGCCTGCCCTGTGGTCGGCGTTTTCGGTGTCAATGAACTCTTTCCAGATTGTCATGTCACTGGCGGTGACACCGGTATCGGCACTGAGTAAAAACAGAATCGCGTGCGCGCTCGGGAGCATGCTGACCGTTAGTTCCGGTTCAGAACCCAGGGCATTCAGCCCCGGCGTGTCCAGAATTCGTAGTCCTTGTTCCAAAAGAGGATCTTTCAGGCTGATGAGTGCATGACGCCAAGCCGGAATAATGACTCTACCTGGCTGTTTATGGTCATGGTCGAGCATGCTGTCATGGAAACCAAGCGCTCTCGCTTCTGCAACGGTGACGGTTTTGGTATGGGCGACCTGATCAAGCGCGGCGCGCATACTCTGTGGAGAATCGAGGCTCAAATCGATGGTATGCCAGCGTTCCGGTTGCTTCTTCAGGTTGGCCAGCGTGGCTTCACTAGCTCGGGTCTCAATCGGTAACAACTGGATATAATTACGATTTTGTTTGCGATCATAGAACAACTCTGTGGGGCACATGGTGGTGCGCCCGGCCTGTGACGGTAACATTCTTTGGCCGAAACCGGAGAAAAACAGGGCGTTGATTAACTCTGTTTTTCCTCGGGAATATTCTCCTACAAAGGCAATGGTGAGCTCATCTTCACGGAGCAATTGAAAGCCGCGCTTCAAGCGGGTGCTGATGTCATCGGAAAAGAGTCCATTGGCCTGAAGCCAGTTCTGGTAGCGGGCGATTTCCGTTATCAATAAATTTTTCCACTTTTGGTACGCTTCCACATGGGTGGTCAGGCTGCTTTTGCTCATAGCGTGTTTCCGTAAACGAGTTCCCAATTGTCTTGGTTGTTTTTTGAACGAATTCTCACAATTATAGAAAGGCTTTGTGAAAATGTCTGTAACCTGTTGAACCGCGGTCATCTGTCTGATACTCATCGCACCTCACAAAATGGTCCCGTGGTACGCTAAGTGGCTGATATTATGGTTAAAAAATGGCGGGTGGGAGTGGTGTAACAGACTGTTATTTATTGTTTTTTTACACTGATAGCAGCCAGAATCCAGGTATTCTGGCGTCCGGCTGCTGTCAGCGATTGGATCAAGTGGAGCGTTTGTTTAGAACATGACGCCAAGTCGGCCTAAACCAACCTGAATGGCCAAGTTGTTTACCACGATATCGAGGACATTGATCACCAGGAAAACGACCAATGGCGAAAGATCCAAACCACCAATGGGTGGAATCAGCTTACGGAAAGGCGCCATGACAGGTTCAGTCAGCTGATGCAGTAGCTGGACCGCAGGATGATAGCTGCCTTGGGCCACCCAGCTCAGAATAATCACAGCGATAATTGACCAGAAGTATATTTTCAGTATCAGTCCGAGGATTGTCACGGCGGCCCAGGCAAAGATGATCGGATTCAGCGTTACTTGTCCCGAAGCGAGAATAATCAGGAAATAGACCAGCGTCTGGATCAACAGTGCAAGCAGTAGGGAAGAGGTATCAACACCGCCAATGCTGGGTACGATTCTGCGTAGCGGGATTAAAAGCGGATTGGTCGCTTTTACCACGAACTGCGAAATTGGGTTGTAAAAGTCCGCACGAGCGACTTGCAATAGAAAACGCAGCAAGACGATGGTGAGATAAAATGCAGAAAGTATCTGCAAAGTTGAAATGAGTATCTGAGCCAACATGCAATAGATTCCTGTCTATTCCGTTTGTTTATTACCCGCAATATCTTTGATATGTGGGCATAAGGAGTATTGTTCCACCTGATTGTTCTGGTTTGGTTACCAATCCAGAGGGTATTATGAGTCAAAAAGGCTGGATAGCTCAATGGATCGAGTCTTGGCAGCCTGCACCGCTTCGTTTATCAGATCTTTCAAGTTCCCGCTTTCAAATGTGTTAATCGCTTGTTCTGTAGTACCTCCGGGGGACATCACATTCTTTTTCAGCTGAGCTAGTTCCAGCTCGCTGTGCTGTGCCATTTGCGCTGCACCCAGCATGGTCTGGGTTGCGAGTCGGCGCGCGGTGCTCGCGCTCAGGCCTGCGTTGGTTCCCGCTTCTTGCAGTGCTTCCAGAATCAGGAAGAAGTAGGCAGGGCCACTGCCGGATATGGCGGTAATCGCATGCATATCGGATTCATCTTCGACCCAATCGACTTCTCCCACCGCGGCGAATATTGTTTCTGCCATGGTGAGCTGTATTTCAGATACCTGGGCGTTGGCATAAAGTCCGGAAGCACCCTGCTGCACGAGTGCCGGCGTGTTCGGCATACAGCGGACAATCGGGAATGTGCCGCCCAGCCATTCACTGATTTGAGACGTTGCGACACCCGCAGCAATGGAGATCACCAAAGTATCCTTTTTAATTGCACTTGCGATTTCGGTGCATACAGGTTTGATGATTTGCGGTTTGACTGCCAGTACCAGAATATCTGCGGATTCTGCCGCTTTGCCGTTATCGGCTTCGATACCAATGCCGTACTGGCTCGAGAGGTGTTCAAGATGCTTGGGTTCTGGCGCGCTGGCGCACAGGGTTTCAGGTGCATAACCGTTCGCGATAAGTCCACCAATGATACTGGATGCCATGTTTCCGGCACCGATGAATACGATTTTAGGTTGTGCCTGCAACGTAAAAGTCTCCTGATGAGGGCAATCGTTTCCTGGTCAAAGTAAACGAGCTGGATGAAAGTAAACGGTGTTCGTGTTGAACGTAAACAGCATTCATGATGTCCGTGGGCCAAATAATGCAGTCCCCACACGCACCATGGTCGAGCCCGACTGGATCGCGGCTTCGATATCTGAAGACATGCCCATTGACAAGGTGTCGACACTTGGGTACTGGGTTTGCAGATTTCTGAATAAGTTATGCATTGTATTCAAACTGGCGTTCAATTCCGCATCTGATTGGGTGGCTGCAGGAATGGTCATCAGGCCCCGGAGCTGGAGTCTCGGACTGGCACTTACTTGTCTGGCCAGTTCCGTCAGTTGTTCCGGGGCAATACCGGATTTGCTTTGCTCGTCATTGATGTTGATCTGGATGCAAACATTCAATGGCGGCAGGTTGTCGGGGCGCTGTTCATTGAGTCGAGTCACAATCTTTTCCCGGTCTACACTTTGCACCCAGTCAAATTGTTCAGCAATCTGGCGGGTTTTATTTGATTGTATAGGCCCAATGAAATGCCAGATGATACTCTGCTCATGCTGCGCATTGAGCGCGGCAATTTTTTCCAGTGCTTCCTGGAGATAATTTTCTCCGAATTCGTCAACCCCCAGTTGATGCAAGGTGTCCACTTCATCTGCAGTCCGTGTTTTCGATACGGCCAACAAACGCACCGGCGAGCTGGTCTGCGCTTTTTTAATGCGTTGCCTTACGTTATTCAGGTTGTCTGCTATGCTGATCATTAGTTTAAACACAAATTGAAATAAGCCCCCTAAAGTAACTGGACTCAACACGAAAGCCAAGCCCTGTTCCCGGATTTCACGGGAAAATTACGGAAATCGCGGCTTTTGATTGCAGTCAATTTATGGGTGAGCGGCCTACCCCTATGATGAATTAAGTTAGAGGAACCCAATGGATATTACGGAACTGTTGGCCTTTTCAGCAAAGCAAGGTGCGTCGGATTTACACTTGTCGTCCGGTTTACCCCCAATGATCCGGGTTGACGGTGATGTGCGTCGAATCAATCTTCCGGCAATGGAACACAAGGAAGTCCATGCACTGATCTACGATATCATGAACGATAAGCAACGGAAGGATTATGAAGAGTTTCTGGAAACCGACTTTTCTTTCGAAGTGCCTGGAGTGGCCCGTTTCCGGGTCAATGCGTTTAACCAGAATCGTGGTTCTGGTGCGGTTTTTCGTACTATTCCCTCGAAAGTATTGACTATGGAAGACCTGGGCATGGGGCAGGTTTTCAAAGATGTAGCCCTGAATCCCAGGGGGCTTGTACTGGTTACCGGGCCCACAGGTTCCGGTAAGAGTACGACATTGGCAGCGATGATCGACTTTATCAATGATACTCGTTACGATCACATTTTGACCATTGAAGACCCGATCGAATTTGTGCACGAGAGTAAGAAGTGTCTGGTTAACCAGCGTGAAGTGCACCGTGACACTCTGGGATTTAACGAAGCACTTCGTTCTGCGCTCCGGGAAGACCCTGACATCATACTGGTTGGTGAGATGCGTGACCTTGAGACCATTCGGCTGGCTCTGACTGCCGCAGAAACCGGGCACTTGGTGTTCGGTACTTTGCACACCACCTCGGCCGCGAAAACCATCGACCGGGTGGTTGATGTATTCCCCGCAGAAGAGAAGTCCATGGTGCGTTCCATGCTTTCGGAATCTCTGCAGGCGGTTGTGTCTCAAACGTTGATGAAGAAGGTTGGTGGGGGACGTGTCGCGGCACACGAAATCATGATCGGTACGCCGGCGATTCGTAACCTGATTCGCGAAGACAAAATTGCGCAAATGTATTCTTCAATCCAGACCGGGGCTCAGTTGGGGATGCAGACTCTGGATCAGTGTCTCACCGGACTGCTGAAAAAGGGGATCATCACCCGCGAAGCGGCGCGCGAAAAAGCGAAAATGCCGGAGAACTTTTAATACATCCTATTTTCAGTACATCTTAATTTTAAACAGATTGCGTCGATCAAACAGGCAGGATAAAGATGGATTTCGAAAAATTGCTGCGGTTGATGGTTGAGAAAGGGGGTTCGGACCTTTTTATCACCGCGGGCGTTCCACCCAGTATCAAAATCAATGGAAAGATTGTTCCGGTAACCAAAACCTCCATGACGCCGGAACAGACGCGGGAAACTGTGTTGGGGACGATGAGCGAAAGCCAGCGCGAAGAATTTCAGGTTAAGCATGAGTGCAACTTTGCGATTTCCGCGCGCGGCATTGGTCGTTTCCGGGTCAGTGCATTTTACCAACGAAATCTGGCCGGAATGGTTTTACGGCGGATTGAGACGAATATACCCAAAATAGAGGACTTGCGGTTACCGGAAGTCATACGCTCACTGGCGATGACCAAGCGCGGTATGATTATTTTTGTGGGTGCAACCGGTACCGGTAAATCAACCTCGTTGGCATCCATGATTGGTCATCGTAATCGCAACAGCAAAGGGCATATCATTTCGATCGAAGATCCAATAGAGTACATTCACCAGCATCAGGGTTGTATTGTAACCCAGCGGGAAGTGGGCCTGGATACTGACAGTTTCGAGGTTGCCCTGAAAAACACGTTGCGTCAGGCTCCGGATGTAATCATGATCGGGGAGGTCCGGACCCGGGAAACCATGGATTATGCCGTGGTATTTTCCGAGACGGGGCACCTGTGTCTTTGTACTTTGCACGCCAACAATGCGAACCAGGCACTGGACCGGATTATTAACTTCTTTCCCCCCGAGCAGCACAATCAGGTGTGGATGGATCTATCGTTAAACCTTAAGGCAATCGTGGCTCAGCAATTGATTCCAACCCCTGATGGCAAAGGGCGTCGTGCGGTAATCGAGGTATTGCTCAATACACCCCTCTGTGCAGACCTTATTCGTAAGGGCGAGGTGCACAAACTTAAAGAGTTGATGAGCAAATCCCGTGATATCGGGATGCAAACGTTTGATCAGGCACTCTACGACTTGTACGCGGCGGGTGAAATCACTTACGAGGATGCCCTGGCCCATGCCGATTCGGCGAACGATTTGCGCCTGTTAATCAAACTGGGATCCGATTCGGCGAGTGCGGAGCAACTGGGATCCTCGATTGACAAGCTTATGATAAGTGATGACAATGAGGGCACGTCATTCCGTTAATGACTTATGTTTCGGGGTAAGCGGCCCGTTTTCATTGGATTGAGGCCGCTTGAGCGAATCTGTTTTCCGGGTATATCAATCCGTTTATCCCTTCAATAAATTGATCCAAAAGGATTTTGGATTTCATGATCACCTTAAAACGCACCTTTTTTCTCCATATCAATATTTCAAGCTGGTTCGTAATACTGGTTTTATTGGCGGGTGCGAGCTTTGTTTTTGCGCTCTCCAGTGGTGCCATGCAGGTCAGTCTTTGGCAATGGTGGCTGGGGTATGGTGATACGATCAATCAGGAGGTTTTGCTGCAGCTCAGGCTTCCCCGCGCGATTGCATCGTTTTCAACCGGAGCTCTCTTGGGAATGGCTGGCGCGCTTATGCAGGTATTATTGCGAAACCCGCTGGCGGACCCCTATGTGGTCGGGCTTTCCGGTGGTGCTGCAGTGGCATCTGTCGTCGCCATCATTTCCGGGGCCTCGGCGTGGATAATTAGCTCCAGTGCGTTCTTTGGGGCATTGGTTTCCATGTTTCTGGTTTTTTTCCTTGCAGGGCGGGGGCAGGGATCACCGCTCCGTATACTATTGACCGGTATTGTTGTTGCTGCCGGGTGGGGGGCGTTGATCAGTGTTTTATTGGTATCCGAGCCTCATCAGTCAATGGCTGCGGTGCGTTTTTGGCTCATGGGCGACCTGAGTGCGCCTTCCTCTCCTTATTGGTCTTTGGTCGTGATCGTTATTGCGCTGTTGTTCTCATGGGTATGGGCTCCGTCGTTGGATATGTTGTCAGGGGGGGATGCTCAGGCGACTGCATCGGGTGTCAATGTTCGTAGACTGCGAATTGTGAGTTACCTGGCGGTATCGTTTATGACGGGGTGTGCGGTGACCTTGGGCGGGTCTATCGGTTTTGTTGGCCTGATGGTACCGCACGGGCTCAGATTGTCTGGCATTAATGGCTACCGGGCACTGCTACCCGCCTCGGCGTTGGCGGGAGGAGCCTTGCTGACTTTTGCCGACACCCTGGCACGAACGGCGTTGCCGGAGCCGTTGCCTGTCGGAATGGTCACCGCCGTTTTAGGTGTGCCGCTGTTTCTGTACTTATTGAGTCGGTACCAAATAGCTTCAACTTAATACCGGGCTCTCCAAGAGAGCCCGATGGAACAGCTAGTCAACTGTGGGTATCCTGAGCGTTGACTGGAAGGACTTGCTGTGTTTAAAGGTCACGGAATAAGGCGCCAGAGTCGGAGGGGAATACAACAGGTCCAGGGTATCGAAGGCGACAGCTAAACGATGACCTTCCGGTACATCATAGGATGCGGCCAGTAATTCGAAATCGACGCTTGTTCGTTTACCGGGGGTTGCCTCGTGCAGGGTTACCGGTCCATGGGTGATCAATGTCCCCATGCCCCAGGCATCGACGTCATACAAATAACCGATCAATTGCATCTTGCTGCCGGAGCTGGAGAGATTGAGGGTCAATTCGGGAATGCCTCTGATTTTCATCGTTTCAGATAAGCGGTCGGTTTGATACACCATGCCGTGAATTCGGTTTATGAGTGGTATCGATGCTTTGACCGGGATTTTGAACTGATCGAGCAACGGCGAAAGCAGAGGAATTCCGGTTGTGGCTCCGGAGTCAAGTCCGGAGGCGATCGAGTTGTTGATGCTGAACCAAGACGAATAGGGTGTCTCACGTAATTCCCCTTGGCTGAACCAGGTTCGGGGTCCCATATAAAAGGTGGTTGCCGTCGCCCCGGGTACAGGGAGGTCTGTATATTCTTCACGTTGATCGCTGAGGTCACGTAACATCGTTACTGGGGCTCGAGCCATCATGCCGTTGTCTTCACCTTTTAGCCAGTAATCGAACCAGTCATGGGCATTAGACCAGGTATAGTTGTTCAAACCAATCAAGCCGAAGCCTTCACCACTGGCATGGGTTCCCTGATTAATGTCCAATCGCTTGGGTACATCCAGCTGCTGGTAGAACTTCATAATCTGATTTACGTTGAATAGATGGTCGGCAAAGTTATTTGCCAGATAAACCGGGGCATTCCGCTCATTGATTAATTCCACTGCATTACCCGGTGAGCGTTTTGCAGCCCAGGAGATGGTTTCATCAATGTTTTGGTGGGTGATAAGATTGCCGAAGTTTTCGGTAATTTCCGGGTTCATGGTACCGGTGATGTATCCGGTTGAAACCAACAATCCTCCCCAAACCAGATTCGGGCTTTCCTGGTTGTAAAGTGAATCCTGTAGACTGCCCCAGGTGCTCATAGCAACGGCTGTTTTTATTCGGGGTTCATGTGCTAGCCCCATCAGGCTGATGCCGCTGCCATAGGAGATACCGCTGATACCGATGTTATCCATGTCGGCAGCCGTATTCGCCTGTAGCCAATCAACAATGGCATTCAAGTCTTGCATGTCTTTCGGGCCCACGACATCAATCAACCCGCCGGAACATCCCCAGCCACGGGCGCTGTAACTTAAGACCTGGTAGCCTTTTTGCGCAAACTGAGCGGCTTGCACAATATATTCGTGTTCCTCCAGCACCCAGCTGTTGACGAAGATTATCGTTGGAAAGCCATTCGGTCCCGGTTCTGAAGTGGGCGTAAACAGGTTCGCATCGATGGTTACGCCGTCTATCGAGGGGATGTCAATTACATCGTTAAATGTAAAGTCCTCATGTGGCGGGAGGTTCAGCTCAACGCAAATATTACCTTGTGCCAGAGAGCTGAAGAGTGTTGTGATAAGTGTCGCGCTTGCCCAATGCGTTATTGTTTTCATTCAGGACTGTCCTTTCTGTTTCCGTTGTTTGTTATAGGTTGTCTGGACTACTGCTGTCTGCGAATCACGGGCAGACAAGTCGAAAGGTCTGTGTGTTGTGTCTCTTTTGGTGTGGGTAATGAGTAGATCTGGCTCCTGTGCTGCAAATGGGATAAGAAAAGAGTACTCAAAAAGACATGGAGGGCACACGACGGGAACGGCCAGGGTGGACAGTTCCCGACAGCAATGTGTGAATCTGGTTGGGTTCTGTGACAGACGTCGCAGGTTGCTTTAATCTGCAATGTCAGAGGTAGCGAATGCTGCTGACTTTCTGAATGCTGAAGGGCTTGACCCGATTGATTCGATAAATGCGCGATCGAATGCGCGCCGACTGGAGTAACCTAAATTGTAGGCAATTTCTTCAATGCTCTCTTGACTGTGGATGAGCAATTTTTTGCCCTGTCTCAGCTTTTCGGCAAGTAAAATCTGTCGAAAGCTCTGATTTTCGGCTTTCAAACGCCGATTTAGGCTGCGTACGCTGAGGTTCAATTGGTTTGCGATATCGTCCAGGATAACAGGGCCTGACAGCTCTGCTTCCCTGAGTAGCGACCGCACGCGTTCCGTGTAGTGTGATTGAACGGGCTGTATTTGACCCGCATTTGGAGCGGGGGAAAGTTGATCCAGTGTCCGTGTGACCTCTGTTTCCAAGGCTTTGGTTACTGCCGGGGCCGCGACATGCGATGCACTGGATAGCCAGTGCTCGGAAAACACAAGACTATAGTGTTCGGCGCCTGTTTCGATACCGCACTCAAAGGCTGCAGCGGCAGTATTTTTATAGGTGATGTCGTGGGCAAAACTTACTTTATCGAGCGCGAAACCTCGACCATTTTGTAATTTGAACCAGACCTGATAGGCTCGCATGATCGCTTCGTTTCTTGAATGGTCAGAATTTTCCTGGAAGAAAATTCTGAGTATGGCCTGGCCATTTTTGTGAACAAGAACCGGGGCAGGCTCATCTGACCATAACGGGTAGTAACGTATTAGATACGTAAGCGATTCACCCAGAGTGGGGCAGGAGAGTAACAGGTGTTGCAGAACACTGAAACTGCTTGATCCCATAACTTTACCCACTCTCAGTCCAATATCCGGGATGTCCAGTGCAGACCTTACGGATTGGTAGAGTTTGCTGGCAAGCTGAACGGAAATGCGTTGGTTCGGGTTGTCGAACCAGGCTGAATCCAGTTGATATTGGTGGAGCAATGGTTCTAATTCACAGCCTTTATGCAACGCATACCCCAAGAGGGGCTTTAAGGCGCTTGCACAGGTAAATAGGGTGCCATTGCCGTCCACAGTACGATCTATGGTCGTCATGAATATTGTTGATTTGTGCTGAGTGTCTGTTTACGGCTGACTTTTCCAGGTTGAAAACGGTGGGCCAGCTCGATGTTTTTTATATTATTGCTGTTTTTTAACCAAGTGTTGATCGGGAGTCAATCAAGGAATGGGTAAATTGAGGAGTTTGTGCCGAAATCCTTGCCTATTTTGTGCCTTTGATGTGCTTCCGGTAGATTTTATCGCGAGTGCCGTTTTCTGTTAGCTTTTTCAACGTATTATTGAATCCGCTGAGTATTTCCGTGGCATTGGGATAGGTTTTGGAGATGATGAAGTGGTGGTTAGTCTGATTGATAATAAAGTCCAACACTTTGTAATCGCGCCTGTTGAGGTTGGCTTTGTGGATCGTAAACCAACCGACAGACTGATTGATCGGAACAAGATGTACACGCCCGTGCTTCAACAACTGGAAACATTTGCTCAGTGATAGCGGGCGCCAGAGGTGTTTTTCATCGTCGATTAAATGGGGCTTGAGTCCTTCGAGACTGTAACCTATCGGTCGGCACAGTAGATTGGATCGCAGGTCTTCAGGGCCTGAATATTGGGTATCTCTTTTGGCGTTAACAAAAAAGCGTTCAGAAACATGTTCGATGGAGTCCGAAAATAGAAATGACTTTGCACGAATGGCGTCCCAGATGTAGGGAAAGGTACCGAGTGCCTCGTGCTTCTGAACCATTGCGTAACCTCTTTTCCATGGCCGGAAAAGTATCTTTACCTTGGTTCCCATTTGTTCAAAAACAGTTTGCATCAATTCTGTGGAGTAACCACCATTAGGCAGAGAGGGGTCAGTGTACGGGCCATAATCCGGCCCGGTTACCAGTGTAACCGTGTGTTGTTGTTCTCGCTCGGGAACCGTGGTTCCCGAGCCCATTGTTTCAGAGACAGCAGCTCCAGAGAAAAGCGTTCCGGAAACAAGTAGAAGACTGAGGCAAACTGCGCTGGGCAGTATCGTTAATTTCGTGCCCTGCTGTCCCATGTTGTGCTAGCTACCTGAAGTGGAATTGAATCTACCTTGAAAAGTATAGCCCAAATTGCAAACGGCATATGGAATCAGGTTAAAGGTGTTAGGTGATTGTCCCACGATATGTTTTTGTGGCGTGATAGGGTATGTTCTTTCAGTGGTTTTTGTTGCGTCAAATCAACGCGGGTAAGTTTGCCTACTCCTGAGCTGATCAAAAAACCGGAATCCGTTTGTGCTGCAATGCCACAGCCGTCTTCACTGTGAACCCGGGTCAGATATTTGTGTTGCCAGGCATCCCAGATGGTGACCATATTTCCTCTGGGAGACGATACTGCTGCATAGCGTCCGGACTGGTCAAAACGAACACTGCCACAGTACTGCTTCATCGCCGCATTGATTGTTTCCGGTGCATAGAGGAGTCGAATGGATTGACCCATCTGATGGCTTGCGACCAATGGCACGCTGTCCCAAGCATCACCCTGATATTGCATGCCGATCCAAACCTGGCCAAAACCATTTACATCTAAATGCCGAATACTTAATTGACGCAGTTTTTTAGGCAGAGTCTGCCGTTCAATCATACGCCCTGTATCAATGTCGATATAAACGAGAGATGGCTCCATGGTGTCCAGGTTAAGTTTCTCACGACCGTGATCAGGGTGAGTCAGAATGCCGCCGTTGGCGATAACCAGCGTCTTTTGGTAGGGCATGAAATGAAGTTCGTGCGGCCCGATGCCATGGCTGGAATGATTGGCTTTGACTATAAAGTTATCCTGAGTATCGCGCACGGTTACGCGACCTTCGCCACTCGCGATATGATGCTCGGTTGTGACAAGATTTTTCCCGTTCGGGGAAAATACACCGTGGCCGTAGAAATGCTGTCCGCTTTGAGCGCTTTGCCGGCTGATAATGCGCTCTTCCTGATAGTCGATTACCCAGAGGAACGTGCCGGGTCGCCTGGCAATTACCGCGAGCCAGGGCCTGTCGGGGTGAGCGGCAATATGATGTGCCCGTCCGGGAAGTTCAAGACGGAATTTCAATGAACCATCCGGCTTCACGATATACAGGGCATATTGGCCAGTTGAGTCCTTGGCGGCACTGGCCAATAATCCTTGCGGGAGCGCTGTGGTATGTGTTTGTGCCGCTTCGATTATGGCGCCCGGAAACAGAACGGCACCCAGCAATCCTGTAGTAAATTGACGCCGTGACAGGGTCAATTTACTGTGTGAACTCAACTTATTATTTTTTTCCATGTGCAAAATTTGCCTCAGTCGCCATCCCGACTATTGAATCCCAGTTGTATATCCAATGTTTGCATTGCCAATACCAGATCCTGGTGCAGCAACTTCAGGTCATTGGACAATGTGGCCAGTGCCTGTTGGCCTGCCTCATTGGTTATCATGACCTCAAGTGGCTCCGCTTGTCCGTTAACCTGATCAAAAATTTTGTGGAATCGTTGACTGATATTTGTCGCCTGTTCTTCCGGCAGTATCGATGCCAGACTTACCGTCTGCTTTTTATCCTCTGTTGTAGGTGTAGTTGATATTGTATTGGTAGCCGGTTTGAACATGGCATAGAGTGCCTCAACATTGATTTTAATGTTCCGCAACGACCGTTGAGTGCGCCAGGACTCCGCACGTTTTACCTTGGCTTTATCGATTCGTCCGCCACCAGAAGGCATTTTGAGTTTGAAATCCCGGATAACCTCAATGGGTTCCACCAGCGATTTTAAAAGCTGGGTGGCCGCTGCCTTATCATCCTCAAAGTAGTCATTGTCGTCGCCTGTGCTAGCGAAAGCGGGTACCATTTCCGTTTGCCATTCTTGAGTAAGTTCAGCGCCCATTTGCGCCACATAGCTGGCTATCTTGGCATTCAGCGCGCATTGAAAAGGGTGTTCCTGCATTCGCTTCAGAGCATCACCATCAAATATCAGACGCTCAATAGCTGGCAGTCCTTTTATGCTCACGCTGGCTTTGTGAAATTCATCTTCAGTCAGTTGCTTTGGATCCGCTGAATTCAGCATCATTGCGAGTTGCTTGCTAATGTGATTTCGCACGTCAGGCCAAAACTGCATACTGTAGTTACGCATCGAGAACTGTATGGGGCCAAAACGAATATGTTGAATAGCTTGCCATGCATCCATTGTGTCGTGAAAAGCTTTTCGGGTATTGGCCAATTGGGCGCTTACTGTGTTATCTGCTTTGCTTTTGGCAAGATCTACACAAAGCTTCTCGGAGGCAGATTTCAGTGTTGCACTTTGCGCTGCCAGGGTTTGGTAGCGGGGCAGGATCTCGTTGTGCACTAACGTTTGGTTCAGCGTCTTCCAGTCCGGCTCGTCTGCCCATGCTTTTGGTTGTAGCACCAAAGCAAAAACCAGCAGGACGATAGCATAAAAGAGGCCTTGGCGTGGCAGTTTTGATTTGAGTAAGTGACTGGGGATAGGAATGGACGACGCCTGGAAATTTTTTAAGGGGTTCACTATAAAGACTCCAAAAATAAAATCAGTTTCTGACGTTGTTTTGGTGTCAGGCTGATAACGTGTTTTTTGTGTGGCTCGGCTTCTCCACCGTGCCACAAAATAGCTTCGAGTATCGATCTTGCGCGCCCGTCATGTAGTAAATTGACCTGCCCGCTCACTGCGGCGGTTAGGCCCAGACCCCACAGGGGCGGAGTGCGCCACTCGTTGCCAGCTGCTGAAAATTCAGGGCGGTGATCTGCCAGTGCTTCGCCGAGATCATGGAGTAAGAAATCCGTGTAAGGGAATATCGTTTTCGTGTTCTGAGTATCCGGCCACGATATCTGATAGCTCGGAGTATGGCATTGATCACAGCCAATTTCACTGAATATTTGTGCGCCTTCTGCAACCCTCGGATCATCGGTATTTCGGCGAGGCGGGACTGCAATATGTTTTGTGTAGAACAACAGTGCATCTGTCATTTTGCGTGAGGCTTCCAGGTTGTCCTGCCCTTCGGAATTACCATGGGCCTGCTCCAGGCAAGCCGTTTGTTCAGGAGTGCAGTCACCGTATGGATCTGGGAATAACCAATTACTGATGCCAAGATCATTTCTCAAAGCGGCGTTATTTTGTTGATCCAGTGTAGGCTGGCCTGCTTTCCAGCCATACCGTCCCTGGGCCATCTGCTGTTTTGCGATGTCCCATACCCGGTTTACTCTCCCTGAGATACCGTCTTTATCAGAATCTTGTGGGTCTGCTTGTCTGTTGATTGCTTCATCCGGAATGGCATCGATCAGACCGAGACCGATAATCGGGGACGCTATACGCGGGGATAAAAGAGCATGGGGGTGCAGATTGCCATAATTCAGATTATGGACTGTGAATGCGGGTTGTCGCAAAGTAACAACCTCTCCACCATGGAGTGCAATCAACTGCTCAGTATACTGGGTGCGAACCGTGGCTTCCGCTTTTCCACCAGGGTAAGCAAAGGTTTGAAGTTGAGTTCCATAGGTTGGTTCCGGGATCACGCCGGTTTGGTCGTATAGCTTATTTTCTGTAACTGTATGTTCAGGTTCAGGAATCTCCGAAGATAACGGGATGCTCAGGCGAAACAAAAGCGAGGTCGACATTTGCTCACCCGCATTCGGTGCTAGGCCGCGACCATTGCGTTGGTGGCAATGTGAGCATGAGCGGGCGTTGTAGAGCGGCCCAAGCCCGTCACTTGCGGTTGTACTGGAGGGCGCGAACACCCAGATCTTCTCAAAAATACTTTGCCCCACGCGAAAATCCAGGCCTTCCATCATGTTTAACGTTGCAAAAGGAGACATAAATGCTTTGCGGTGCTGGTTAGCATCCGTAACTGAACCTGTTGGGCTCGCGATCACAACCTCGCAGAGTGCGATTTGCAGTATCAGTAAAAGTACTGAAAACCAGGAGGTTGAACTCTTGGCAGAGCTAAATGTAGAGTTAAAAGGTGAATATGGGGTCATCTAATGTTTTTGGTATCCATTGCAGATGTCGCTAAGTCGGCTGCTGCGGGTTTACGCAGCAGCACTTCGTATGGCTTATTGAATAACCGCTGACGGGTTGTCCAAACTGTCAGACCCTTCGATTTCGACGACATCCAGACCTAACGCTGAAACGACCTTTTCGGTTGTTTTTGTTTGCGCGACCAGGGCATCAACAACATTCTGGATAACCTGGTTACCGGCTGTATTGCCACTGCCAATCAAGACATCAAAAGTATTACCCTTTGCGGCTTGATCTACCATCGCTTGCATAGCGCTTTCCGTATTCGCCAGGTTTGCCAGCATTTCGGCATCCAGAGCGGCGTCAATTGTTTTCACGATATCACTCAATGAAGTGCCTTTAACCACCGAGCCATCGGTCCGCTTGTATTGACCGGTGTACACATTCTTGATGCCTTTCGCATCATAGTAGTGTGACCAATGGGTATTGTCAGAGAAGCAATCGTGCTCTTCTTCCGGATCGTGCAGCATCAGGCCGAGTTTAATTCGCTCACCCGCCAGCTCGCCGTAGGACAGGCTGCCCATTCCGGTCAGCATGGTCGCTAATGCTCCAGATTCGCCTTTGGCTAAAAGATCTTTGCTTGCTGCCCCGTCTGCTGTCCAGTTTGCGACCATTTCTTCCAGATCTGAGACAAGTAAGTCTGTCGCTGCTTTCAAGTATTCACGACGGCGTTCGCAGTGACCACCGGTACAATTTTCCAAAGAGAAGTCGGTTGCAGGGCGAGCGCCTGCGCCCTGATTTGTACCATTCAAATCCTGACCCCAGAGTAAAAATTCAATGGCATGGTATCCGGTTGCGACATTGGCATCGACTTCATCTGCTTCGTGCAGGGTTTCGGCTAAAAATTCCGGGGTAATTTTACTGGCATCCACAGACTTGCCAGCAACGGTCAATGTTGTATTGGCGATCACGTTGGCGGTGTAGAGATTGTTTTCATCGGAGTCTGTGCCATATGCGGGGGAGACGTAGTCTATCAACCCTTCATCGAGAGGCCAGGCATTCACTTTGCCTTCCCAGTCATCGACAACTGCATTCCCGAATCGGTAAGCTTCTGTTTGTTGGTAAGGAACGCGTGCAGCGATCCAGGCTGCTTTGGCTTCAGCCAAAGTCGCCGCACTCGGATTCGCCAGCAGGGCGTCGATTGCTTTGCTCAGTGCTTGAGCAGTCGACAGCGAGTCGCTATAGCTGGCATGGGCGATATTGATATAGGTCTGGATCGTTTGTTCTGCCGGAACCGTTGGCTTCGCTGCAGCGGCACTGGCCATCGCTTCTGCTGTGGGCTTGTTCATTTCAGTCGTTGCAGGGCCTTCGTTTTTAGGTTCGCTGTTACAACCTGCCAGGAATATTGTGGCAGATACAGCGGATGCGATGGTGGCCGCATTTGCCCAAGTTGTTACACGTCCCCAGTTTTTTTGAGTCGCCATCGATAAATTTCCTTTGCTGACTTATTAATCGTGATCTGTATGATAATTGTTGTGAGAATCATTATCAATTGTGATTATGAGTATTTTTTGCACCATGTGTTCCGGTATGCTCTGTTTACAAGGTAAATTTAAGGGGCTGTGCCTGTTTTAACTGGTGTATCGGTGTGGTGCGGACGTTGTGTAAGTAAAGGTTCATAGCGTTTATCGGTCAGCGTTTTCATAAAAGCTACGAGCGCATCAATTCGCTTGTCATCAAGTGCTGGCCCTGTCTCAAGCTCTTTCAATGAGAGTGTGCCGGACACTTCGGGGGCCGCCCAATGAGCATCTGTTTCCGGGTTAATTTGCCGCTTCTCACTGCGACTATTGTATTTGTTATAGAACGCCACAACAGTGCGGAGATCCTGGAATACGCCGTTGTGCATATAAGGACCTGTTACTGCGACATTTCGCAGTGTGGGAACTTTGAATTTGCCTTTATGGGCAGGGTCATCGACTTGATCGTTTGCCAGCAACCCGTCATCGACGTGCTTGTCGCCCAGTCCGTTTGCGCTGCGAACTGCTGTGTTAACGGGAACACCAATATTGTGATATTCGTAGTTCGTAAACGTCTCACCGGTGGTTGCCGGCCGGTCATTGAGTTGGTGGCAGAGGTTGCAGTTGGTAAACTGCTGTGAGAAAAACAGCGTCATACCCAAATCTTCTTGCTCGCTCATTTTGTATTCACCACGAAGATAGCGGTCGTATTTTGAGTCAAACGGTGCAAAAAATTGACTGTTTTCAAAGGCCGCGATGCTGTCCGTCAGGGCCTGATAGGCCCGGTTATCATCTTGCAAAATGTCGGCACCGAAAATGCTCTGAAAAGCGGAAACATAGGCTGGATTTTCGCGAATTCGCTCAATCACGCTCTTTTTATCCGGCATACCCATTTCCAACGGGTTCAATGGTGGGCCACCGGCCTGGTCGGAAAGTGTGCTGGCGCGTCCGTCCAGAAATTGACCGCCAACGTATTTTCCGTCTTTGGATTTGTGGAATACCGGACTAAAGCGGGCATAACTGGCAGTGGGTGCATTGCGATCACCCAAGGATTGGCCATCATCCCCCAAGGATACCATTTTTTCGATTCCGTTGTCCCGTGGATCGGCAAAACCCGCTTCCGGAGCATGGCAGGATGCGCAGGATTGGGTTCGGTTTCTGGAGAGATTCTGATCGAAGTAGAGGCTTCTGCCCAGCCCCTCCAGAGACTCGATTGCGCCCGTTTCTGCAGCAACCTGTCCGCTAAAATGAATGCCGATTGCAGCGGCCAGGCTCATATTCAGTATCAATGGCACGGGCTTTTTGCATTTCTGTTTACTCAAATTCTCTGTCCCTCCCGGTTAGTGTGCTTCATCCCAGTTATCGCCGATTCCGGCTTCCACAAGGAGTGGAACCTTCAGGTCGGCCACCGCCGACATCAGGGATGTTACTTTATTTTTAACTGACTCAATTTGATCTATGTTAACTTCAAGCACCAATTCATCGTGTACTTGCATGATGATGTGAGTATCCGGTTGGCTTTCCCGTATCCACTGGTTTACGTCAATCATTGCCAGTTTGATAATATCGGCTGCCGTGCCTTGCATTGGGGCATTAATCGCGGTTCGTTCTGCGGCTTGTTGGCGCATTTTGTTTTGGGCATTAATTTCCGGCAAATAGAGGCGTCGACCAAACAAGGTTTCAACGTATCCTTGTTCGTGTGCGAGGGCTCGGGTGCGATTCATATATTCTTTCACGCCGGGATAACGGTGGAAATAGGTTTCGATATAGTCTTTGGCTGTGGTCCGGTCGATACCCAGTTGACGGGACAGACCGAATTCAGACATCCCGTAGATCAGGCCGAAATTGATGGCCTTGGCGCTGCGTCGTTGATCCTGGGTTACCGCATCAATCCCGACACCGAACACTTCTGCCGCTGTAGCCTTGTGAACATCGAGACCTTCGGCGAACGCGTGCAACAGGCCATCATCTTCGGACAGGTGCGCCATGATTCTCAGTTCAATCTGGGAATAATCGGCTGCCAGGAGTTTATAGCCCTCGGGCGCAATGAAAGCCTGGCGAATTTTGCGGCCTTCTTCACTCCGTATTGGAATGTTCTGTAAATTGGGGTCAGTCGATGATAATCGCCCTGTGGCGGCGACCGCTTGATGATACGAGGTGTGAACCCGTTTGGTTTGGCGGTTCACCATTTGCGGGAGCTTGTCGGTATAAGTCGATTTCAGTTTGCTTAAGCTGCGATATTCCAGAATGAGTTTGGGCAGGGGGTAATCAAGCGCGAGTTCCTGAAGCACCGGCTCTGCTGTTGACGGTTGTCCTTTCGGGGTTTTCTTAATGATCGGCAATTTGAGCTTTTCGTAGAATATGGCCTGTAGTTGTTTCGGGGAGCCCAGATTGAACTCTTCTCCGGCCATATCAAAGGTTTCTTTCTCCACCTGGGCCATACGCTCAGCCAGTCGATGACTGTGCTCATGAAGCTTTTCGACATCAACCAATACACCGTGACGTTCAATTTGAGCCAGAACGGGAACCAGTGGTAGTTCGATTTCCTGGTACACTTTTAGTGCAGGTTGCTGGGTTAACTGCTTGTGCAGGATTTCATGGAGGCGCAGTGTGACGTCTGCGTCTTCCGCTGCATAGGGGGCGGCTTTTTCCAGCTCGATTTGATTGAATGTAAGCTGCTTGCTGCCTTTGCCTGCGATATCTTCGAAATGGATGGTGTTGTGACCAAGGTATTTCAGCGACAGGCTGTCCATGTCGTGCCGGGTGGCGGTGGAGTCCAGGATGTAGGATTCCAGCATGGTGTCACTGACTATGCCTTGCAAGTTAATGTCGTAATTGGCCAGTACATTCTTGTCGTATTTAAGGTTCTGTCCGACCTTGCCGGGTAGCGGTGCTTCCAGGAGTGGCTTTAACGCTTCCAGAACGGCACTCCGGGATAGTTGCTCTGGTGCGCCCAGATAATCGTGGGCAACAGGAACGTAGGCGGCTTTCCCTGGCTCCAGTGCGAACGACACTCCGACTATTTCTGCTGCCATGTAATCCAGGCTGGTGGTCTCGGTATCAAATGCAAACCACGGGGCGGCGGCCAAGCGCTCCAGCCATTCATCAAAAGCAGACTGGGTAAGGATTGTTTCGTACTCAATGCCGCTCATATCCAGAAGACTGGCGTTTTCGTCGTCTGTGGTGCTGCCAGGAGATGTATCCTGATTGCCTTCCGAGCCAGCATCATCCAGTTCCCGAATCCAGGTTTTGAACTCCAGCTCTTTAAACAGATCCAGCAATTTTGCTTTGTCGGGTTCACCGGGCTGAATATCTGCGAGTGTTTCCGGTAGCTCAACCGTGGTTTTAATTGTCGCCAATTCGTAGGACAGCGGCAGGAATTCCAGGCTATCGCGCAGATTCTCTCCGATCTTCCCTTTCACTTGGTCGGCATTTTCCATCACGCCTTTCAAGCTGCCGAATTGCTCCAGCCACTTGACAGCGGTTTTGGGGCCACATTTTGGCACACCGGGAATATTGTCCACTTTGTCGCCCATCAGTGCGAGATAATCGATTATTCGTTCGGCGGGCACTCCGAACTTGCTGATTACGCCAGGCTTATCCAGCGTAGAGCTGTCCATTGTGTTGATGAGTGTGACATGCTCACTGACCAATTGCGCCATGTCTTTGTCGCCGGTTGATATGATCGTTTCAATACCAGACGTGGTTGCTTCGTGGGCCAACGTGCCGATAACGTCATCTGCTTCTACTTCGGGAATAACCAGTAGCGGCAATCCCATTGCAGTAATGATTTCGTGAATCGGTTGGATTTGGCTACGCAATTCCTCTGGCATAGGTGGGCGATTGGCTTTATAGTCAGAGTAAAGTGTGTGACGGAAGTTTTTCCCCTTGGCATCAAAGACAATAATGATTTTTGACGCAGGATAATCTTGTTGCAGGCGGCGAATCATATTGATAACGCCTTTTATTGCTCCAGAAGGTTGCCCCTTGGAGGTAATCAGTGGGGGAAGGGCGTGAAATGCCCGGAATAAATAGGATGAACCGTCAACCAGAATTACTGGGGCGCTGTCTGTTGGATTTGCCATGGGTATTTTTAACTGCGTCGAATTGTTAGTTTAACAAGCCCCGAAACGCTCCGGTCAGAGACATTTACATTGAGTCAATGACACTCAAACCGGGGCTGGTCGCTTGGAGGCAGGTATTTATTGATGAGGTGTAGATTACCAATGAAAAAGACAATATTCACCCTATTTTTGGTGCTTTTGGCGGCGACGGCACAGGCAAGCGATGTCGTTCCAGATCCGGGCGAACCGCAAATTACGATCCGTCATGGGGAAGAAAAAACATTCTATGAATACCGTCAAAATGGTGTCTTGGTCGAGATCAAAGTGGTCCCTAAAATCGGGCCTGTGTATTATTTGGTTCCCGCTGACAGCGGAGAAGGGTGGATCCGGGAAGACAAGTCGCAACTCTTAGTGCCCAGTTGGGTTATTTTTAAATGGTGATATCGAATGGCTGTTTTTACCCCCCTGACACAACAGGATATGGTTCAGATTTTAACGCAGTACACTGTGGGCCAACTGGACAGCTACCGAGAAATCGGGCAGGGGATCGAGAATAGTAATTTTTTCGTTTTTAGTCGTGAAGCATCCCATCCGAAGCAAACTGATGTGCAAAAACCTGATGAGTTAACCCGTTGGGTTTTAACGGTGTTTGAAACTCTCAAGGCAGATGAACTGCCGTTTTTCATGGCATTAACGACGCATCTTGCAGATTCTGCCTTACCTGTTCCGGCACCACAAATAACGCACACTGGCAAACTATGGCTGGAGGTGCGTGGTAAACCCGCAGCGTTATTTCCGTGTTTGAGGGGGGAGTGGGTTGCGAACCCGTCGCGAACACAGTGTGCCGCTTTAGGGCGTTATCTGGCCAAGATGCATGTCGTGTTGCGCGATTTTTCGCAAACGCGGGCACAACCCCGGGACATGGCCTGGATCACCCGTTCAATCAAACAATTACAGGGCTTGATTTCTGCCTTTGATGAACGGTTATTACACAATATTGTTCAGTTTTTAGAGGATAATGCATCGCCCATGCAGCTTTGCTCTGTGGGCACTGTTCATGGAGATTTGTTCCGCGATAATGTCCTGTTTACCGGCGACTCCATTACGGGAGTGATTGATTTCTATCACTCTTGTCAGGATTACCTATTGTTTGATCTGGCGGTGGCAACGAATGACTGGTGCCTTGATGCCGAGCGGGGTTTTCTGGAGGATAAACATGAAGCGATGGTGAGCGCTTATCGAGGCCTTCAAACCTGGACACAGGCTGATGAGGACTGCTGGCCAGCAATACAGCTTTTGGCTGCATTGCGCTTTTGGCTATCCCGACTGCTCAGTCGATATCTCGGAGGTTATCAGGGGCAGTCTACACAGGGCGATATCACCAAGGATCCGGACGAATTTAAATGTCGAATCCTGCATATTGTGCGACGATATCAGTTATTTCCAATAAAACCTGTCTGAAGTTATTGCGATGTTTTGCCCTTGTCGGTAATGCGGATACCGTCTTTATCAATCGTGATCAATTGTTGCTTGTAAAGTGCCCCGATTGTCATTTTGTAAGCATTCTTGCTGACTGCAAAGGCATCCCGGATAGAGTCTGGTGAGCTTTTGTCTGAGAGTGGTAAAAAACCATCTGCTTTGATTAACGCATTTAATACCTTTCGAGATAGATCGTCCACTTTTGCGTAGCCGGGTGCCTGCAGGCTCAGATCGATTTTTCCATCTTCTCGTATGCGCTTGATAAATCCAGTACAACGGGTTCCAATCTTTAGGGGGGATGCGACATCCGAGAAAAAAAGCAGCCCCCAAGAGCGATGGTTAATGACTGCGCTGTAACCGATATCCGTTTTGTCCGTGATCAGCAAATCCACTTTTTGGGCATTGGCAAAACCTTTCGAATCATGACTGATAAATTTGTTCAGTTTCGACGAGCCTGCGATCCGGTTGCTGGCTTCATCGGTATATAAAAACACGGAGTAATAATGATCCGCCTGCATGGTTTTTTGCTGTTCGTTTGCAGGGACCAATAAATCCTTGGGTAATCCCCAATCCAGAAACGCGCCAAAATGGCTTACGGACACAACTTTCAAACTGGCAACTTCACCCACCTGGGCCTTTGGTTTCTTGGTTGTCGCAATGTAGCGATCTTCCGAGTCCAGATAGACAAATACATCGATTTCATCCCCGGGATTACACGTCTCCGGTACTTCGCGTTTTGGCAGGAGTATTTCGCCTAGCCATCCTCCTTGCAGGTAAACCCCTTGAGGTGCACTTTTTAAAACTCTGAGTTTGTTGAATCTACCAATGTTGGCCAACTGAAACCTCTGCTTTGCTTAGTTTGATCATGGTTTAAAAACAGCTCAAGTTTACACCATTTGTACAAATTTGTGCCAAACTGGAAACGATGCTTCTGGATAATTCTTCCTAAAAAACGCGCTCCTGTACAACGTTAGGGGGTTTTTTGACGGAAGTTGAGTCGAGTTCGAGCGGGGTTGTTGAGTAATAAGGGGAGAACCATGTCCAAGATTGTTGCAATTTCAGGTACGAGCAGGCCTGGAAATTACACATCACGTGCGATCCGGGTTGTGTCTGAAACCCTTCGGGAAAAAGGTGCTGATGTGATTGAGTTTGATGCCTGCGATCTTAATCTCAATTTTCCGGGCTTTCCCATCACGGAAGATGCCTTGAAGTTGCGGTCGGTGGTAAAGGAATCGATTGGTGTGGTTTTGGGCACACCGGAGTATCACGGAACGTTCTGTGCCATGACCAAGCTGATTATCGAGAATCTTGACTTTCCTTCCGTACTGGCGGGAAAACCTGTTGCGCTGGTCGGCGTTGCTTCCGGGCGGATAGGGGCGATTAAATCGTTAGAGCAGCTCAAAGGTGTGTGCTCTCACGTGGGTGCAATTGTGATACCCGGAGCGGTCTCTATCGCGGGTGTTCATAATGTTTTCTCTGATTCGGGGGTTGTTGATACGGCGGCCGAATCGGCGCTACAGGGGGTAGCGACCGGGATGTTGGGTTTTTTGAAAGAATATGTTTGTCCCAAATATGTGCTTGAACATGAGGGGCTTGAGGACAGTGTCCGTGGCGAGGGGCTACCTGCCTGGGTAGCCAGTCTGTGATAAGAAAAAAACTGTTCAGGTTGGTCGCAGTCGTTGTTCTGGTTGCGGCTTTGTTTGCTGGTGCAAGTTATTTTATTCGATCCTGGGTGATTCTTCCGAGCTTCGTCGAGTTGGAGCAAAAAGCCGTTCAGGCGGATTTCGAGCGGGTGCTTGAAGCCATCGAACGTGAGGCGGTACACGTTCAATTGCTGGCGGGTGATTGGGCGGTCTGGGATGATACCTACGAATTTATTGTTGATTTGAATCCCGAATACATTCAATCCAACCTGGCGTGGGAGTCTCTGTCCGAAGCCAGCGGCATTCACCTTATTTATTTCATGGATGAGCGCGGTGAATTGCGCTGGGGACAAGCCTATTCTCCGGTGGAGGGAAAGCGGGTCATGGTGCCGGAGTTTGATGCAGAAATTCAAATATTGAAGCCGAAATGGTGGCATTCAGCAGAGGCTCAATCCGGCGTCATCCTGACCGGTATGGGGCCGATGTTTATCTCGGCCTGGCCAATATTGCAGAGTGCCGGGGACGGACCCTCGAGAGGGACCCTGTTTATGGGGCGATTTATGAGCGCCGAAGTGCTCGCGGAGCTTCAGGAACAGGTTAAAGTGGAGTTTAAAGCCTATCCGGTACCGGATTTTTTAGCAGCCAACCCGACGATACCCGATTTAGATTATGGTTCTGCGGAACAGCGCCAAAATTTGATTGATCGCCTGGTCGGGAAAAAAATGAGCACGACCGTTATGGATGAATTCCGAGTTCGTGCGATGGGCATTATTGACGACTTTGCGGGTAACCCGGCGCTTTTTATCGTTGCTGACCTGGATCGAGAGATCATGGCACAAGGACATAAAGCTGCACGTTTAGTTACCGTTTCAGTGATGATTACGCTGTTGGTAATTATTCTGGTTCTCTTTTCAGGGTTTGTGCTGTACAGCATCGGAATTCGACGTACCAACAAAATTATTACGGCAACCGTGACCCAGCGAACCCGTGAGTTGAGTGAAGCAAAGTTGCAGGCTGAGGAGGCTACGCAAAGTGCTCTACAGGCGAATGAGGCAAAAACGGAGTTTTTGGCCAATATCAGTCATGAAGTCCGCACTCCACTTAACGGCATAATTGGAATGGCTCAGCTTGCCGGTGATACCACTCAGGATATAAACCTTCGTAATATCTGTACCACGATTCTGCGTGAAGCTGATGCTTTGATCGGTTTGATTAACGATACCCTCGATTTATCGAAGATTGAGGCGGGTCGAATGGACCTGGAAATTCGACCGTTTAACTGTGTCGAGCATATTGAAGATATCGCTTGTGATGTTGCCTTGCGAATGGAAGGTAAAGATATTGAAGTAACTTGTTATGTCGCGCCTGATGTACCCGTGTGGATTTGTGGTGATGCCCGGCGGCTTCGGCAGGTGCTTCTTAATCTCGCCTACAATGCACTGAAATTCACGCCATCTGGCGAAGTTCGGCTGCGGTTGACTCGAGCGGGTCAACCGGGTGATGGCCTGACTCTGAAATTTGAAGTCGAAGATACTGGAATCGGGATTGCAGCAGAGAAGCAGGGCGATATTTTTCAGCGATTTACCCAGGCAGATGGATCCATGAGCCGACGTTTTGGTGGTACCGGCCTGGGTACCAGTATCGCTAAAGAGCTGGTTGAATTAATGAATGGCGAAATTGGTTTAAACAGCCAATTGGGTCAAGGCAGTACGTTTTGGTTTACGGCAGAGTTTGGCTTTTCTGAATCCCGTGAGGTTGCGGGTGAAATGTGGCAGGTACAGCAACCAGAACGAATACTGGTCGCAGATGGTTGTCCAAGCAGTGCGGCGAACATCTGTGCGTATCTTGAAGCATTGGGCTTTGAGTCTGTAACGGTCAGTTCTTTTGATGAAGCGCTGGATGTTGCAACCATTGCAGAGCTTGACGATGCGCCCTTCAAACTAATGCTGGCCGAAGAAAAGATTATAGCAGATGCACATGGAGAGAGCATCGAAGGCTTGCCCATTGTCGTAATGTCCAGAATTGGTCAGGCGGGACTGCTTGATTTTGGTCAGTTGAGCTCTGACAGTATCAAAGGTTTGTTAATCAAACCGGTTCGCTGGAGCTTTCTATGTGATCATCTCTGCCGGGTATTGCATGGGCATGGTATTGCAAGAAGTGCTTCAAGGGAGTCATCTGGTTCCCGCTCAAGCGGGCCAATTTCCGCTAAAGTGCTTTTGGTAGAAGATTATGTGACCAATCAACAGATTGCCCTGGCGCACCTGCGTTCGGCCGGTTTGACAGTCGAGCTTGCAGAAAATGGCGCGGAGGCCGTGGCGGCCTTCAAGTCCGATGAGTTTGATTTGATTTTTATGGATTTGCAAATGCCCGATATGGATGGTTATGAGGCGACTCGGATTATTCGGGAAACAGAACGGGAGCGGGGCGTTGCTGATCATGAGCGTGTACCCATTATCGCGATGAGTGCCCATGCCCTCAAAGAGTACAAGGATCGCTGCCTGGCATCAGGAATGGATGACTTTTTTGCTAAACCATTCAAGCGAGAGAGCTTGATTGCCAAAGTGAGAGACTGGTTGTATCGCTCAACTTCGGTAAACTATTTAGCGTCAACAGATGACTGCACCTCTGAATCCGAGGGAATTGACTATACTTCTGGGTCTGCGGTTGTAATTGATCTTGAGCAAGCTGTTGCCGAGTTTATGGGAGATCGTCAAACAGTAGAACAGACTTTGACCGCATTTCTTGCTGAATGCCGTCAGCAGATCAACAAAATGAAGCAGGCGTATGCTGCCGAGGACTGGCCCTGTCTGGCGAATGAAGCACATCGAATCAAGGGGGGGGCCGCAAATTTGACGGCGAAGATTCTTTCCAGTGCAGCCAGCTTGCTGGAAACCGCATCCCGTGCGGGTGACAAAGAGGGTTGTGCGACAGCCCTGAAAAATGTAACCGACGCGCTCAAAGAGCTGGAACAGGAAGTAAAGGAGAAATTAATTGGTGTCTAAACCGAGGTTTTTAATCGTCGATGATGATTCAGTCAGTCGCGTGAAACTAAAAACCATTTTAAGCGAAGTCGGAGACTGTTTGAGTGCCGAGGGTGGAAACGAAGCGATCGGCTTGTTCATCCGGGAGTTTAACGGCGGAAAACCATTTGATATGGTTGCCCTGGACATTGATATGCCGGGAATCAAGGGCACCGAAGTGCTGGCCCGTATTCGCCAATTCGAGCAGTCTGTTGATGAACCTTCGGATGCTGATACCCGTCCCCGAGCCCGGGTCGTGATGATTACTTCCCATTCCGACCGTGCCCACGTACAAAAGGCGGTTAAATACGGCTGTGACGGGTATATCGTGAAGCCGTTCAATCAAATGAGTATCTTTGACAAATTGGCACAGTTTGGTTGGGTTGCCGGGCTGGAAGTCGTCAGTACTGCGGGGATTGGTGCTGCACAGTCGTCACCGGTGGCCGGTAAGCCTGAAAAAGCAACCAAACCCCAGAGCAACCAGCCCTCCTTGAAAACTGCAATTGTAGAAAAAATTAAAGAATTGAAAGCCGGCAAGTTCAGTTTGCCCTCGCAGCCCGATGTTTATCTTGAGTTGAAAAAGCTGATTGAGGATGGCGCAGATTTGTCTCAAGTCGCGGAGCTTCTGAAAAATCATGCCACCATAACAGGTACACTGATCAAGATATCCAATACCGCCAAATATCGGCGGGTCAATCCCAATAAAAGCCTGGCGGAGGCGATAGCCCGGCTCGGACTGGAAGAGACCCTCGAGCAGGTTTGTGCAATCTGTACCAAAGGAATGTGCACCGATGTGAGCCCCAAATATCGGGAGTTTGGTGAAGAGGTCTGGCGCACCTCCCTGGCTTGTGCGTATACCTGTGAAATTCTCACCGCCGAGTTAAACCAGGAGCTGACCGTTGATCCGTTTACGATGGGGCTGATGCATGATATCGGAAAAATTGCATTATTGCGCATATTCGAATTTCTGGAAAAGAAAGGGCTTTATGGTGAGGAAATTGGCTGGGAGGAGATCCGACCGATCATGAACCAGTATGAGGGGGTTTTGGGAGCCATGCTGTTGCAGCAATGGCGCCTGCCGCCAGACTATCAGAAAGTTGCCCGCTATCATGGTTCGAAATTACCTGATGGCGGGGTTCTCGTTGCGTTGGATATTACCAATATGGCGATTGACTTGATTCCCCTTCTGGATGTGTCTGCTGATCTAAGTACGGAAGATGCGAACGAGCGAGTCCAGGCTTTTTGTGATAAGTACACAGGAAGCTTTTCCGAACTGAATAAAGATCTCGTCCTGAGCTTGTTGGAGCGGGTTTCCGGTACGCTGCGTGAAGGACTGGGGGCAATGTCCTAGCTTCAAAATCTCGCTTTGCTGACCTTAATGTCATCTCATGAGGACGTTAGAGTCATTGTGGCATCGAATCGGTAATGATTGAATGTGTCATGATTGTTTTATCCTTCTTTAGATCCGACCCCAAGTGAAAAGCAATATGACCAACCTTGATCTGAACACGGCCTCTGCGGGCGCCATAATATCAGGCATGAAAGCTGGAGAGCTCCGATCCCGGGATGTTCTGGAGCACTTTCTGGCTCGACTTGAACAACACAATCCATCCTTAAATGCCGTGGTTGCACAAAACATTGAAATTGCACGAGAGCAGGCCAGGCTTGCCGATGTGAAACAGCAGTCAGGTGCTACTTTAGGTGCGTTGCATGGTTTGCCGGTGACTATTAAAGATACCTATGAAGTGGTTGGAATGCCAACGGTCTGCGGGTCATCGTCCTTGCGCGAGCATCTGTCAAAGCGTAATGCTGTTGCTGTTCAAAAAATGATTGATGCCGGGGCAATCGTCTTTGGCAAGACCAATGTTCCGCGTTTCGCCACAGACTTCCAGAGCTACAATTCGGTATATGGCCAAACCAATAATCCATGGAATTTGCAATGTACACCGGGAGGTTCTTCCGGTGGTGCCGCTGCGGCTCTGGCGGCAGGGATAACGCCAATCGAATTGGGAAGTGATATCGGCGGGTCAATCCGAACGCCAGCACATTACTGCGGGGTCTATGGTCACAAACCCACGCAGGGTGTGATCAGTTTGCGTGGACACATTCCAGGCCCGCCTGGCGTGCTTTCAGAGCCTGATCTCGCAGTGGCAGGCCCACTTGCCCGGTGTGCGGAGGATCTGGAGTTGCTGATGTCGGTGGTGCAAGGCTGCACGGAAATCGAAGCCCGTCGCGGGCCGGTAAAGCTGCCGCGTTGTACGAAAAAGAAACCGGCCCAGTTTCGAGTTCGTTTCTGGATGGATGAAACACTTTGTCCGCTGGATGCGTCCGTTATGAATGCGTACAGCCATTTATTGGACGTAATGAAAAGTGCTGGGATTCAGGTGGATATCGGCGCGCCGGAGGAGTTCAGTTTTGAGCGTGTTTACAAGCTCTATCTTCGATTACTGGGCGCACAACTATCGAATACCGCCGGTAAGTGGCAACGTCTTCAATTAAAAGCCGCAGGGCCCTTGATTCAGCGTTTTGGCGAGTACTTCGGTGCCGGAGCTCACATGGAGGAGTTCTTCGCGGGGATGGCCATGAGTTATGCGGATTGGCAGCGTTGCAATGAGAGGCGCTGGCGACTGATCGAGAAAAGTGAGTACCTCTTCAGTCAATATGATGTACTCCTGACCCCCATTGTCCCGACGACGGCGATTACCCACGATAATGAACGTGCCGTTCATCGCCGCCAGATCCGGGTCAACGGCAGAACTCGGCCCTATACGGATCATTTGCCGTGGATCGCTCTCGCAACTGCGCTGGGGTTGCCTGCGACATCTGCTCCGATTGCAGTTAGCTCACAGGGCATGCCGATAAACATCCAGATTGTGGGGGCGCGTTACCGAGACGCAAACTGCTTTGCTTTTGCGAAAGTACTGGCGTCGTTGACTGGCCCTATCGCCCGACCTGCCGCTTTTTTCTAATCTACTTGCAGGCACTGGGGCTGCTCGCGTCAGGGGCTAAACCTGTTGCAGCAGCCCTGTTTGGGCTTGTGTGACGTTAATCAGATCCGAGGGTGAAAGCTCGACCTCCAGGCCCCGCTTTCCAGCACTGACAAAAATTGTGCTGGACTGCTCTGCGCTTCGGTCAAGGTATGTGGCCAAACGCCGCTTTTGGCCGATCGGGCTAATACCGCCTACCAGGTATCCTGTGGCACTTTGCGCTTTTTGGGTGTCCGCCATTTCTGCTTTTTTTGCGCCCGCCAGCTTGGCCAGTGCTTTCAAGTTGAGTTGACTGGTGACCGGAAGAATTGCGACGACCAAATCACCTGTATTGAGGGTGGCAATCAGCGTCTTAAAAACCCGGTCAGGCTCAATGCCCAGTTTTTCTGCTGCTTCCAGACCATACGAAGGCGTTTGCGGATCGTGCTGATACTCGTGGATTGTGCAAGTGATCTTTTGCTTTTTTAATAAGGTAATCGCGGGGGTCATAGCACGGTACTGACCTGTACAGAGAAGCCAACAGGTCGTGTTGGCTTCTCTGAGGGTTAAAGGTTAAAAGGAGGTCAGGAGCCTGCTTTCTCTCTGGCGATCGCGCGATACGCGATATCCTTGCGATAGAAACTCCCCTTCCAGCTAATCTTTTCAGCTTGTTGGTAGGCGATTGCTGCCGCTTCCGATACGGTATTCCCAAGCGCCGTTGAGCACAGAACCCGTCCACCTTGAGTCACGACATCATTGTTTTCGGTTTTGGTACCGGCATGAAATACTTTCGCGTTGGGGACTGTCTGGTCAAGGCCGGCTATTACATCGCCCTTTCCATACGCGCCTGGATACCCTCCAGCAGCCAGTACAACACCAACAGCGGCGCGTTCATCCCACTTTGATTCGACCTGATCCAGCTTGCCATCGATTGCCGCAAGGCATAAAGATGCAAGGTCGGATTGCAGGCGCATCATAATTGGTTGGGTTTCGGGATCTCCGAAGCGGCAGTTGTATTCAATGACTTTCGGAGCGCCTTCCGCGGTGATCATCAAGCCTGCATACAAGAACCCGGTATAAGGATTACCCTCGGCGGCCATGCCTTCAACAGTAGGATAGATTACTTCATCCATAATTCGCTGATAGACTGAATCTGTTACCACCGGGGCAGGGGAATATGCTCCCATTCCACCTGTATTGGGGCCAGTATCACCATCGCCTACGCGTTTGTGATCCTGGCTGGTTGCCATTGGTAGTACGTTCTTACCATCAACCATCACAATAAAGCTGGCTTCTTCACCTTCGAGGAATTCTTCGATAACAACTCGATGTCCAGCATCACCAAACTTGTTTCCGGCAAGCATATCCTTCACTGCTGCTTCCGCTTCTTCCAGGGTCATGGCCACGATGACCCCTTTTCCGGCAGCCAGACCGTCCGCTTTTACCACAATTGGTGCGCCCTGTTGCTGCAGGTAATCCAGTGCGGCATCGACATCCGTAAAATTCTGGTATGCTGCTGTTGGAATATTTTGTCGGGCCAGGAAGTCTTTAGTAAAGGCTTTTGAGCCTTCAAGCTGGGCTGCAGCATGGCTTGGGCCGAATATTTTAAGGCCTTTTGACTGAAACAAGTCTACAACACCCTCAACAAGAGGCGCTTCGGGTCCAACGATAGTTAAATCGATTGCATTGCTTTCGGCAAACTCGGCAAGTGCTGCTAAATCCTGAACGCCAATATCGATATTTTCGAGTTTAGGCTCCAGTGCTGTTCCGGCATTCCCGGGGGCAACGAATACAGCCTCTACAGCTGCTGTTTGGGCGACCTTCCAGGCCAGTGCATGTTCGCGCCCACCGCTACCAATGATAAGTACTTTCATAATCAATCCACTTTGTTTAGTGCCTGAAATGGCGCATACCGGTAAATACCATGGCGATGCCATGCTCATTTGCGGCGTCAATGACTTCCTGGTCCCGCATTGAACCACCTGGCTGAATTACCGCTGTGATTCCGGCTGCAGCGGCGGCATCAATGCCATCTCTGAACGGGAAAAACGCATCCGAAGCCATAACAGAACCTTTTACTTCCAAGCCTTCATCACCGGCTTTTATTCCGGCAATTTTGGCACTGTAAACCCGGCTCATTTGCCCTGCACCAACGCCGATGGTACGACCGTTTTTGGCATAGACAATTGCGTTGGATTTAACAAATTTAGCAACTTCCCAGGCAAACAGCAGGTCGTTTAGCTCTTGCTCGGTAGGTGCTCTTTCAGTCACCATCTGCAGCGCTGAATGATCTACCATGCCCAGGTCACGATCTTGAACCAGCAAGCCGCCATTCACGCGTTTGTAGTCAAAGCCGGGCACGCGTTCAGAGTTGATCGCGCCGCTTTCGAGCAAGCGGACATTTTGTTTGCTGGCCACAACCGCTTTGGCATCTTCGGAGATTGATGGCGCGATAATGACTTCGACAAACTGCCGCTCGATGATTTTTTGCGCCGTGCCACCATCCAATTCGCGATTGAAGGCGATGATGCCACCAAATGCTGAGGTTGGGTCTGTTGCATAGGCGAGGTCATAGGCTTGGTCGATATCTGCACCGATGGCAACACCGCAAGGGTTCGCGTGCTTGACGATAACGCATGCGGGATCCGCAAAAGGTTTGACACATTCGAAGGCTGCATCGGTATCGGCGACGTTATTGTAAGATAGCGCCTTACCCTGAATTTGCACTGCAGTAGCAACACTGGCCTCCTCCGGATTACGTTCCACATAAAATGCAGCGCGTTGGTGAGGATTTTCACCATAACGCATATCCTGGGCTTTAACGTACTGGGTGTTGAATGTGCGAGGAAATGTATCTGATTCGTTATCGCTCACTTTGAGACCGAGGTAGTTGGCAATTGCACCATCATAGGCGGAGGTGTGCTCAAATGCTTTTACCGCGAGATCGAATCGTCTCTGGTAGCTCAATGCGCTCTGGTTATTCTTCAGCTCTTCCAGAATCGAATCATAATCCAGTGCATCGACAATGATCGCGACATCCTGATGGTTTTTGGCTGCGGAGCGAACCATTGTTGGGCCGCCAATATCGATATTTTCGATTGCCATAGGTAAATCGCAATCCGGTCTGGCGATGGTTGCTTCAAACGGGTAAAGGTTTACGACGACCATATCAATCGGAGCGATGTTATGCTCTGCCATCACGTCGTCGTCTGTACCTCTGCGGCCCAGAATGCCGCCATGTATCTTCGGGTGCAGTGTTTTGACACGACCAGCCATCATTTCTGGAAATCCGGTATGGTCTGAGACTTCGATCGCCGGAACACCATTGTCCTTCAGAAGTTTATAGGTGCCGCCAGTGGACAGAATTTCGATGCCAAGTGTAGTAAGTTCCTGGGCGAATTCAACGATGCCAGTCTTGTCAGAAACACTGATTAGTGCTCGCTTTACGAAGTTGTGCTTATCAGTCATGTTGCTTTCTTTATACGGTTGCGTCTTAAATTGGTTGCATCTGCAGCCTCTGGAGGCATCAGATTAAGCGGCAGGTTGTTGAGCGTAGCTTTGCACATGTTACGTTGTTCAAGCAACGAGCCATGAAGTTTGTTCGGAGTTTAGACCATAACCTTGGGCGGGTCATTATTCTGCGCGGTGGTCGTTGGTGATACCCGTTCGGTTTGTGGTAAATGTTCCGTTTGGTTCGTGCCCCGCTTGGCATTGAGCCAAGCGGTCGGGTACAGGTCTGGATCAGGTGCGTACGTTGATTCAGTTGTGCTTACAGTAATCCGTATTGTTTCAGCTTCTTGCGCAATGTTCCGCGGTTGAGGCCCAGCATAACTGATGCTTTGGTCTGGTTGTTACGCGTGTAACGCATAACCTGTTCCAGAAGTGGTGCTTCCACCTCAGATAGAACCAATTGATAAACGTCTGTTACCGGTGCGCCATCAATTTGTGCAAAGTAGTTTTCCAGTGATTTTTCGACACTGTCCCGCAGGGTTACATTGGGTGCGACTTCAGTATTAAACTGGAAGCTTGAGTCCGTGCTCGCAACAGCTTGATTTTCTGCAATCGTGTCAGTTGTCATGCGGCTTTTTCCTCTCCGTTACTTTTTTTGATCATTGTTTCGAAATAGTTCTGAAGTTGCTCTTTCTGAGCTTCTGCCTGCTCCAACGTATTAAAGGTTTTTCTGAACTGCTTTGCATCGTCCATGGTTTTCAAATACCAGGTCACGTGCTTTCGTGCAATTCTGACTCCCATCAATTCGCCATAAAAAGCATGCAGTTCAATAATATGGTTTAGCAATATATCTCTAACCGACTCAACTGAAGGAGGGGCGAGTTGCTCCCCCGTCGCCAGGTAGTGGTTAATCTCATTGAATATCCATGGGCGACCTTGGGCCGCACGGCCAATGAGCAGGCCGTCCGCGCCAGTTGTATCCAGCACAAGTTTGGCTTTTTCCGGTGAGTCAATGTCACCGTTGGCAAATACAGGAATACATACAGCCTGCTTTACTGCTGCAATCGTGTCGTATTCAGCATTGCCGGTATATCCGCAACTTCGGGTTCGTCCATGGATGGCAAGCGCCTGAATCCCAATACTTTCTGCCAGTTTGGCGATGGTTACGGCGTTGCGGTGATCAGGGCTCCAGCCCGTTCTCATTTTGAGGGTTACGGGTACATCGACCGCGTTAACCACAGCTTTGAGTATTTCTGCTACCAGAGGCTCATCGCGCATGAGGGCGGAGCCGGCTGCCTTGTTGCAAACCTTCTTGGCTGGACACCCCATATTGATGTCGATTATTTGCGCCCCTCGCTTTACATTCTCCCGAGCGGCTTCGGCCATCAATCCGGGTTCTGCGCCAGCGATCTGAACGCTTATTGGCGCGTCTTCACCCTCGTGATTCAGCCGGAATTTTGATTTTCGTGTGTTCCAGAACCGCGTGTCCGAGATAACCATCTCTGACACCGCCAGTGCTGCGCCTTGCTGTCGGCAAAGCTGACGAAAAGGTCTGTCTGTGACCCCTGCCATTGGCGCGAGAATCAACTTATTCTCGAGCTCATAAGGACCAATACTTGGCATGTGATAAATTCTCCAACCGGCCCAAATTCAAGGGGTGCCTATAATACTCGGACAGCTTATCCGATTAAAGGCCCTTTTTCCTCTATTTTTCGATTATTTTTTGTGCATGCTGGTTGACAAATGGACTGTTTTTCAATCCATACCGGATTGATTGTTCAAAAAAAGTGCTTTTGCCTAGCAATTACCACACCAGATCCATTTTGGATTGGAAAACCCAACCTCAGGGGGATGGGTTTTGAGCGGGGCTGTTCGGCTCGCCCGGGCCGGCGTTCGCGTGAAAACTAATCGAATAGTTGACTGCTTTACGTCCGGGGTCTTGCACTTCTATGGCCAAATGTACCGGAACACCGCTTGGCATGATCGTCATCCCTTCAGCATCTCCAGTAAGGTACTCTTTCGGGAAAAAAATACGTTCAGCGACGATATTGTTATTGATATCAGAAAAGTGCAATCCAATCTTCGGGAAGGGTTGTTCGAATGTTGCCTGATTTACAATGACCGCGTCGATGATAAGTGCTTTTTTTACGGTCGGGTGACTCCGAACGATCAGGTTCTGGCTCTTGATCTGGCTTAAATCGACGAGCTCTGGTAGTTGGCAATTTGCATACTTACAGGCAAGCGCGTAAATGGGGCGCAATTTAGGGTATTGCACCAGCTTGTCGAAGTGCATCCAGGCAAGCTGGGTGATCAATCCGATAGTGAGAGCGGCGATAATGCACAGCCAGACAATTGCTCGTACTACTTTGTTTCGAGAGTGACTCGCTGCTTGTATCGGGTCGATTTTCAAATTATTGAAAGGCGATTCTGCATCGTGACGACGTGAATAGTCCTGTAAATCATTTTCCCGGTTATGGGGGCTTGGCTGGCTTCCGTGGTGGTGCTCTACGCTGAATTCCGCGGTGCGGGTATAGGCTGATTCCGGGGCCGGATTTGTTGGTGTCACTGAAGGTGTCGCTGAAGGCTCAGCATACTGGGGTCGTTGGGTGGATACGGATTGATCATACGTGTGAGTGGACGATGGTTCGGGCGACGCAGCGAAAGTGTCTTCAGGTTCTTTTTTCGTTGTCACATTTTGACGGGCCGGACTCGATTCCAGCTCTTCCAGCATTTTCTCTGCCCATTGTTCATCTGATGTTGGTCCAGATTCTTGCTCTTCAGCATCATCCAACGCATCTGAAAACTGATGGCTTTTCTCATTGTCAATTTCAAGGAAGGATGTGCTGAACTCATCATCACTCGATGTTGCGTTCGATCCGGTATAGCTTTCTTCTTCCGCGTCTGCGTCCGGGTCGTCCTGAAACATAAATTCAGTATCATCCTCAAGGGCTTTTTCCAGTTCGCTTTCCGTGGGGGAAGATTTCTCCGTTGAGGAGACAGACTCGTCAAACTTCCAGCCAATTTCGTCATTGTCGATATTTTTGCTCGAGCTGCCCGAGCGGGTTGCAGTGTCAGTACTTGCAAAAGACAACGGGCTCGGATTCGCTTCGTTGCCTTGACTCGAAATGGGTTGTATTGGCTCATCCTGGTGCTGAGCCTGGCTTGCGATTACGGATCCAGCTCGCTCAATTGAACTGAGAGGTTGTTCGGTTGCCGCAGTTTGTGGTGTCGGGCTGCTGGTGGTCGTGAGGAGGTGATCTCGTGCATTGAATACCTTCATACAGGAGCCACAGCGAACTTTTCCACCGGCGGCATTTAGATGCTTTTCCTGAAGTTTAAATGTAGCGCCACAGTTAGGGCACTGCGTCAAATAATGTTCGCTCATTGCATCCCTTCTAAATCATCAACATGGCTGGCATTTTAATAGTCATATATTTCTGTTTAGAAACAGGTGATTTCCAGTAGTTTGAACTCTTGAGCATGGCTGGGCATTCTCTAGAAGTCTAGCCGCTCCCTTGAGTCGTGTCTCGTTTATCTCGTGCAACTTATCTAAATTCGCGCTTTACGTCCGTGTTTTCGTCCTATCGGCGGGTACCCGAAATCAAGACCCAGTCATCTTTTTCCCTGACCGGATCGAGGTCGAAATCGGATTGGTAGCGTGCAATGATCTGTTCTGCTTGATTGGCAATTATGCCACTCAATGCGAGCTTTCCGCCGGGTTTCACCATATTGGAAATTTGATCGGCTAATTGCAGTAGTGGCTGAGCAAGAATGTTGGCAATAACAATATCGCCTGCGACAGAATTATCTGGCTCAAGCTCAGTGGGTAGATAGAGTTTCAGGCGGTCTGGATCCAGGTTGTTTCGGGTGGCGTTCTCTCTTGAGGCCAGCAGGGCCTGGGGATCGATATCAATACCGGTCGCGGACTCTGCCCCCAACAATAACGCTGAAATGGCCAAGATACCAGAGCCACAGCCAAAATCGACAACTTTGTGCTGATGCAGCGTTTGTTTGTCCAGCCATTCCAGGCACAAAAATGTGGTAGGGTGTGTTCCCGTGCCAAAGGCCAGCCCCGGATCTAATAGTAAATTAACCGCATCGGGTTCTGGTGGTTCTCGCCAGCTGGGGCAGATCCAGAGTCGTTCTCCACAGCGAATGGGGTGAAAGTTTTCCATCCACTCCCGTTCCCAATCTTTATCTTCGAGAATCTCTACATTTACCTGCGCGAGCTCCTGACCGGTTTGCTTGTGGTAAGCACTTCTTAGCGCCTGGGTGATTTGTGTGGTGTTCACCCCGGCGTCAAATAGCCCGGTAACTTGCGTTTGTGCCCAAATGGGGGTTTCTCCTGGTGCCGGTTCCAGTACCGGCTGGTCTTCTGCATCAGTAAACGTAACTGAGCAGGCACCCAGGGTAAGAAAAAGGTCTTCTACACGATGGGCTTGTTTTTCTTCGGCGCGAACAACGAATTGTATCCAGGGCATTATTTTTCCTGTCAGTCTGCTTTAATTACTCTGAGGGCGGCCTGCAGGGCCAGCTCATATCCAAAACTACCCAGGCCAACGATCACACCGTTGGCTTTGTCCGAAAAATAAGAATGGTGGCGAAAAGGTTCACGTGCGTGAACATTGGATAAATGAACTTCAATATACGGGATATTAACCCCCAGTAGTGCGTCACGAATTGCGATGGATGTATGCGTGAACGCGGCCGGATTGATAATGATGAAATCAACGCCCTCCAGCCGTGCATCGTGGATTCGCTCAATTAATTCATATTCCGCATTGCTTTGTAGTGTCAAAAAGTGGTGGCCCGCTGCTTCGCACTGCACTTGCAGGCGTCGGTTGATATCCTCTAGGGTTTCGTAGCCATAAACCTCTGGTTCACGGCTGCCGAGCAGGTTGAGGTTGGGGCCGTTTAATACCAGAATTGTCGCCATAGGGGAGTATCCAAATCAATTAATTCAGGCGTAGCGTGGCTTTAGACGCAGCTCGCAAGGATTTTGCCTGCTTTTGTCTTTCTCATCAAGTTAGGTCTTCGTAAAACTGCTCAGGATTGCCGATAAATCGTGACTTGATTCCTTCCGGAGTGTTTCGAGTTATACAGGGCTTTGTCTGCTTTTTCACTCAGTTCCTGAGCGGACTCCCCCGAATAGATCGCGATGCCACAACTGAATGTAACTTGAAATTCAATGTCACCTGCGGGTTGTTTCAGGTTGGAGAAGTGGTCACGAATTTCGTTCAGCAAATTGCGTGCATCTTCGCCCTGGGTGCTGGGTAGAACTATGGCGAATTCTTCACCCCCATAGCGGCCAATATGGTCGGTTTTTCGTAGCCTTTGTTTGAGAAACATGGCGAGACTCTTCAGGACACGGTCACCAATAGGGTGGCCATAGGTATCGTTAATGCGTTTGAAGTAGTCGATGTCCAGCATGACAAAACACAGCGAGGTTTGCTTTTGTTTTGCTTTGCTGATTTCGGTTTCCAGCAAATAGAGAGAGTGTGTGTGATTGTACAGACCTGTAAGGCTGTCTCGAATCATCAAGGCCAACAGTGAACGAGCCCTCCGTCCCCGGTTGTGAATCGTGGCGCTCAAGTGCTTCGGGTCGATGGGTTTGGTCAGAAAGTCGTCCCCACCCAGGCTCATGGCATGCAATTGTTTGTTCACATCATCTTCTGCCGACAGATAGATAATGGGCACACTGTGCAGACGATCCTGCTGGCGAATGACTTTCGCCAGCTCCATACCGGTACAACCCGGCATGTACATATCGAGAATAATGATCTCGGGCAGAAAGTCGTCCAATGCGATCAAAATTTCCATTGGGTCATTTATCACATGGGTAATCATGCCGGATCGAACCAGAGCATTCTCGATAAACTTGGATTGCGCTTTTGAGTCATCCAGTACTAAAACGCGATAAGGCTCCTGTGGGCTAGCCGTGGTGTATTGCTCGATTTTTTCGATAAGTTGCCCGGGATCCACCGTTTGGTGAAAAAATTCCTCCCCCCCTGATCTGACTGCTGCGAGACGGGTTGCGATATCTCCGTCCTCGCTGAGGTAAATGATGGGTATCGGCGTATCGTGCAGCGCCTGGACGTCCTGGGCTGCTTTAATACCGCTTAGCGTCTGGCCACCAAAATGAACGTCCATAACGATGGCTTCGGGTTTGCATAATTTTGAAGCGTGTATTAACTCCTCTGCGTTCCCGTAGAATTCTGCGCGGAACCCGAAAAACTCCATCTGATTGATGATGCGCTCTGCTGCTTTGGTGTCATTTGAAGCAAAATAAATGGGAGTTCGAATATACACCCGACTATCGGTACGGTCATTGGTATCGCTTTTACGCTGGACGATGCGGCGTAGTAGTTCGGTGGCTTCATCGACCAGGGCTTTATCCTTTGGACGCATTTGGCCATTTTTGAATTTTGCATTGCATAGTGCGGTATGAATGGCTTTGGATGTTGCGATATAGTTTTTCTGCTCGAACCGTTCTGCCAGTTTGTGTAATTTTTGCACGGCTCCTTGCAATTCCAAAATCCATTCCGTGTTCAACCATCCATGCTCTTCGAGTCTCTGCCAAGTATCCAGAACGATTCTGGCTTGAGTGGTAACACGTTTTGCAAAATGTCGTTTTAGTTTTTCTTTTTGGTTTTCCGGAGACATTGGCAAGCTCTGATGCGTGTTTCTGTGAAAGCGAACCATTTTTGGTCAGCCATTGTTGATGCTTTTTGGTCTATCAGGTACTTCATTTGCAAATGCAATTTAATCATTCCCGTTTGCGAGCCCTATTCCATCGAGCGGGTGATTTGTGTCGACTCGGAAATGTTCCTACCGCTGTACCTATGAACTCAAGTTAGAGTATAAATGTTAATTGAACCTAATTATCTGTTTTTGAACTGGGATTCAGTCAGCATTTGACTATTATTGTAGGAATACAGTCTGCTGTTTGGGAAATCCAGTATGCGTCTTTGTTGTTAAATATAGTTGTTTAATGTCAGACTGTGTAATCGCATCGCAAAATAAGCTGGTGCCAAGTTTCAGCTCGGTACTCCGAGGTATAAAAAAAACTAACCCTGAAAAAGAGCTTAACGACTGCCATGGCGGGTACAATTCAATCTCTGGGAGAGCGGCTCACGCTCAGAACTGCTTTGCTCACTTCAATTGGCGTTTTGCTCGTCATGTTTTTAGTGGGAAATCTGGTACTCAATCTGGTCAGTGCCCGACATGCTCTGCAAAAGCAAATGAGTGATGTGGTGCAGGATACTGCGACGGCTTTGGCATTGAGTGTAGCCCAGCCGCTTGGAGAAGGGGATGAAGTCAAGGCGGCAACACTCCTGGAAGCGGTGTATGACCGAGGTTTTTTTGAACATGTCATTCTCTGGAATGCTGCAGGAGAGGCCCGTCTCGTCAAACATGACGCACGGCGCTCTGAGATGGTACCGGATTGGTTTGCCGGTTTGTTGTCCTTCGATCCTCCCGCGGGCCAGACCGATGTTGTAAGCGGTTGGAAAGTCCTGGGCGCGGTATCTGTTAAGGCCTCGGAAGCGCAAGCTATGGAGCAGCTTTGGTGGACATTTAAAGTTGAGGTTGCCTGGTTTTCTTTTGCTTTACTGCTTGTGGTTGTGGCATTGATGGCGATTGTAAACAGCCTCCTCAGGCCCCTTGAGTCGCTGACGGGCCTGGCCGATGCCATCAAGCAAAGAGATTTCAGCAAACGCATAGCCGAAGTCGGCGTTGTTGAATTACGTATGCTGTGTTCGGCGATGAACGGGATGGCCGAAAAGCTGGATGACATTTTCAGTGAGCAGGTGGAGCAGATTGAAGGTCTCCGGCAGGCATTGCATTTTGACCCTTTAACAGGATTACTGCTGCGGGACGAGTTTGATCGCCGCTTAACGGCAAGGTTGCACTCCCGTGACGAGGTGGTCGCGGGTAACATCCTGTTGCTTCAGGTGAAAGATTTTGCCAATTACAACCACCAATTCGGACGTGAAGCGGGGGATCGATTGATTCAGCGGGTTGCAGATATTGTGCAGCTTCGATCCTGTAAAACCGAAGGTGCGATCCTGGCCCGACGCAGCGGCGCAGACTTTGCGGTGTACCTTCCGGGTATGCCTGATGATGACGCCAATCGGCTTGCAGAAGCCATTATTCAGAATGTCTCATCGCTTGCAGAATTCAGAGAGTGGTGTCGGCATGATGTAATTAATGCGGGTCTGGTTGCTGTCGAGAGTGGCGAAGACCTTGCTGAAGCGTTATCCAATGCGGACTTTGCGCTCCGCTCAGCCCAGAAACAGGGCAATCATGGCTGGCAACGGTTTTTTGAAGCATCCAATCAGCAGCCTGAAGTGTTGGCACAGCAGGCCTATGAATGGCAAAGCATGCTTTCGGATTATATTGCCAGAGAGCACGTCGCCCTGCATTTTCAAGGTGTATTTTCAAAATCCGGGAGCGTACTCTATTACAAGGCGCTGGCGCGGATGGAGATTAATGATAAGTTAACCGAAGCCGCCGTATTTCTGCCGATGGTGGATCGCTTTGATTTGCATACCGAGTTCGACAAATTGATTGTTCGAAAAGTAATTCAGGTGCTGGATGAGCATCTGCACTACGGTGCTCGAGTCGGTCTTACGTTATCCACACGCTCGTTACTTGAAGAGTCCTTTGTGCAATGGCTGGTGGACGAAATTGAGCGTCACCCTGCAGCGGCTCATTGCATGCTGCTGGAAATACCTGAATTTGTGCTTCAACGGGATGAGTCTGCCTTTTCCCGCTTGATGAAATTATCCGTTCACAGTGGCGTAGAACTGGTTATTGACCGCTTTGGTGCGGCAGCGTTGCCCTTTTCCTACTTACACCGCTGGCATCCGAAATGGATCAAGCTTGATCGCCATTTTATTGAAAATATCAAGATCAGTAAGGAACACCAGTTTTATATTCGTGCAATCTCTCAGGTTGCCCATAGTCAGGGGGTTCGGGTTTTGGCTTATGGCTTGGAAGATCAATCCGAGTGGACGCTTTTGCAGAACCTGGGGGTTGATGCGGGGGCTGGATTTGGTTTGCAAGGCGTGATAGAACATATTGATCTGAATGAACATGGTTTTAATCTCTGAGCAATATCTTTGTGTCTAAATAGAGCTTTTATACCAATTGGTGATTGGCAGCCAATGGGTAAAAAGGAGCACGAAAAATGGGCAACGAGTATATTGTTTGTCTTGTCTGGTAACGGAAGGAGGGTGTGTGTTGGCAAAAGGTATTGGAATTGGGGTTGGCATTTATTTAATCATCGCTTTGATCGTCGGCTGGTATTGGAGTTTTGAACCAGAAGAATTCGAAGTAGAATCCCGGGCCACGAGTATCAGTCGAGATCTGGGCGTGCAGGTTGCCGAACCAACGAAAATTGTTGGCGTAACGACTACTGCAACGTTGATTGCGGTTGCATCAGAAATGTTGAACAAATCCGGTGGCTACATCAGTAACGACTATTTTCCGCCGGGGTTATGGCTAGACAACATCAAAAACTGGGAGTTTGGCGTGCTCGTACAAGTGCGAGACCTGTCCCGTGCAATGCGTCAGGATATGAGTCGCTCCCAAAGTCAGTCCATCGAAGATAATGACCTGAAGATTGCAGAGCCCCAGTTCAGTTTCGATAACAAGAGCTGGGCCATTCCGGCAACGGAGAGTGAATATCGTCGCGGGATCAAGGCGCTTGAGAGTTACCTTGTGCGCTTGTCTGATCGCAGAAATTCCCATGCCCAGTTTTATGCCCGGGCAGATAACTTGCGGAATTGGCTGAAGAATGTCGAGACCCGTTTGGGTAGTCTTTCTCAACGGCTCAGTGAGAGCGTGGGCAAACAGCAGTTGAATATCGATCTGGCTGGTGATCCGTCCGCGAAGCAATCAACCGAAGGTGAAGCCTATCAGGAGTTAAAAACGTCCTGGTTCGAGATTGACGATATTTTTTATGAAGCGCGTGGCACCGCCTGGGCTCTGATCCATATTCTTAAAGCCATTGAAGTGGACTTCAAACAGGTCTTGATCGACAAAAATGCCCTCGTGAGTCTGCAACAGATCGTATTGGAGCTGGAAGCAACCCAGGAGGCGGTGTGGAGTCCAATGATATTGAACGGCAGTGGTTTCGGCATGTTGGCTAACCACTCTCTGACAATGGCGTCGTATATTTCTCGAGCGAACGCGGCAATTATTGACTTACGCAGTTTATTGCAGCAAGGTTGATTTGGGAGTGATCTGGAAATCAATCAGGTTCATACCATAACAAAAAAGGCGCTGTTACAGCGCCTTTTTTGTTGATCTAATCTTGACCGTTTAATCGAGATTAGTCTTTGTTGTATGCTGCAATCGCTCCAACGATGGCACGACGTGCGGCATCAGCGTTATCCCAGCCTTGTACTTTCACCCACTTGCCAGTTTCGAGGTCTTTGTAGTTCTCGAAGAAGTGTTTGATCTGCTCAACCAGCAATTTTGGCAGGTCTTCAATTTCTTTCACGTCATGGTACAGCGTAGTCAGCTTGTCGTGAGGAACGGCAAGCAGTTTGGCGTCTTCACCTGCTTCGTCTTCCATATTCAGAACGCCAATTGGTCGGCAGCGGATCACTGATCCTGGTGCAACCGGGTATGGTGTTACAACCAAAACATCCAATGGATCACCGTCATCCGCTAATGTGTGCGGGATGAAGCCATAGTTCGCTGGGTAGAACATCGGAGTAGCCATGAATCGGTCAACCAGAACCGCACCCATGTCTTTGTCAATTTCGTACTTGATCGGACTACTGTTGGCTGGGATTTCAATCGCCACATAAATGTCTTCTGGTGCGTCTTTGCCCGCAGGGATGTTATCGAAGTTCATAGTCCTCTCGTCTCTCAACTCGGTAATGTTAATAAAAGATTGTATTCAAGGGGGCCGATTATAAGGGAAGGTCTGTGCAAATGACAGACCTTAGCGGTGTATGAGGTGTTCAAAGCTTGAGCTGTTTAGCGATCAACTCTTTCATCACTTCAGTCGTGCCACCCCCGATTGCCAGAATTCGGGCATCTCTGGACAGACGGTCGACGACGGATTCTCGCATGTATCCCATACCGCCAAATATTTGTACGGCTTCACGGGTCACGCTTTCGGCGATTTGGGTCGAAAAATTCTTAGCCATGGCAACCTGCTCAATCGGCGCGGTGCCATTTTGAATCTTTTCTGCCACCTGATAGCAGTATTCTTTTGCAATATCGACTTGAGTCGCCATATCGACCAGCTTGTGACGTGTTACCTGGAAGCCCATAATTTCACGACCAAATGCTTTGCGTTGTTTGGCATAATCCCGTGCCGCTTCATAGGCAATTTCTGCCGTCATATACGCCATTGCACTCAGCGCCAAACGTTCCCGCAGGAAGTTTTGCATAATAATGATAAAGCCTGCGTTTTCCCCGCCGATCAGGTTTTGTTCGGGAACTTTACAGTCATCGAAAGACAGTTCTGCTGTATCACTGGCCCACCAACCGGTTTTTTTCAGTGATTTACTGACCTGAAAGCCAGGGGTGCCTTTTTCAATGAGAAGCAAGCTGATTCCGGTGTAGCCGGGGCCACCTGTGCGGACTGCAACCGTGTAGTAATCTGCTCGGACACCACTGGTTATGAACATTTTATTGCCCGTAACGTGGTAAAAACCGTCTTTCTTAACTGCCCGGGTTTGAATGTTGGCGACATCAGAGCCCGCACCCGGTTCGGTGATAGCCAGGGCTGCAATCTTCTCGCCCCGGAGCACTTCCGGTACAACTTTTTCCTGAATCTCCGGTTTTGCCCAATTCACAATGGGAGGTAGTGCAATATCATGTGAAAACAAACTTGCCATCAAACCACCAGAAGTACAGCGCATCATCTCTTCGCTGGCTGCCAGCTTCATAAACACATCGTTTTCCCCCGTACCGCCGAATCGCTCAGGATAGCCAATGCCCAATAAGCCAGCTTCACCGGCAAGGCGATAGATTTCCCGTGGAAATTCGCCTTGCTCTTCCCAATCCTGAATGTGGGGTAACAGGTGGCGTTTTACAAACTCGGAGGCCGTGAGGCGAACTTGTTGGTGCAAATCAGTAAACCGGGTACCCGATTGTGTAGAAGGCATTGACATAGCGTGGAATCCATCTCGTTGTATATTATTTGATGGATCAATAGTGCCTTATTTTGTTTTACCAAGCAAGCGCTTGGTTGTTGTGGGTCAGATCTAGGTAGTCCCGATTGGTTGGATCAGTTAATTGATTTATCGACGCTTATTTTTCCCTGAAGGGGAAACGTCATCGAGCCGGTGGTTTCAACCACCGGATAGATAGTCGATAACAGAGCAGATTGGAATATGAGGGAAAAATCTTTTCGTATCAGGCAGTCATTTGCGCTTGTTTAAATACGATATCTTGCCTGCCAGTACTTTGTGGTAGCTCCGGTTGAGGCGGGAGCGATCAATTTTTGATTGTCGGTGGTGTTCTGCTGCATCAACCAGGGCTGAGATTTTGTCTCGAATCATGCCGTTGGTTTCACGGAGTGACGATTCCGTTTCCAGTGCTTTTTGTTCCAGGCGAATCGGGGTGCCGATATTAAAGACGACTTTTGTCGGACGGAATATGGGAATCTTGGGCAGGAGTAGGAAATCGAAATCCGGATTGACCGGTTTCATGATTTTTTTCTCCAGAAAACGGTTGTGAGTTACCATCCAGGGGATTGATTCGTCAATGCCGTGAAAGCCAATCGGGATGATTGGAATATTGCGCTCGGAAAGCATGCGCAAATAGCCAGTGTGGAAGTGGTTCATCCGGTTGCGCACATCGGTGGCATCAATGCCTTCAGGCATGATCAGGATTGTCTTCCCTTCGCTCAATAACTGTTGACCAGTTTGAATCGAGGCGGTTTCACAACCGAGTTGCCGGAACCAATAGCGTGCAGGTCCTTCTGAAAACCCCTTCCAGACCATTGTTCTCAAGTTCAGATCGGGAAAACGACGCAGTAAATGGCTGCCCAGCAGATAGCATTCCAAAGCAAAAAATGCCGTGTGATTCATGACCAGCATGGCTTGTTCATTTCGGAGCAGAGCCAGGTGCTCATCATTCATAAATTCGAGTTGAAAGTAATATTTTGAGAGCGCATCAAGCGTATGAGGCACTTTCAGTTTGACCAAAGAATCCCGTAGCACGTTTTGACCCTTGCAATTATGTAATAATCGTTATCGTTTTATCGGTATGTCTGACAGCATATATATAGAGGCTGATCGCTGCGTTGAACTGAACAAGCGGATCAGCCTTTGCGGGTCAAATGGGAGAGTTTGCGCGGCGGAACCTTGTTATCTCGGTTCCAGTCGTTCGATACCGTCTGCCGTGCCCAGAAGCACAATGTCCGCAGGGCGGCACGCAAACAGGCCGTTCGTCACGACACCAACAAGCTGGTTGATATCTCGCTCCAGTTGTTTTGGGGCCGTGATGTCCATGTTGAATACGTCGAGGATAATGTTGCCATTATCTGTCGTAAACCCTTCTCGATAGACCGGATCCCCGCCCAGTTTGACCAGTTCCCTCGCAACGTAGCTGCGCGCCATGGGGATTACCTCGACTGGCAGTGGGAAGGCACCCAGTATATCGACTTTTTTGCTTTGGTCTGCGATGCAGATAAACTTTTTAGCAACCGCCGCAACGATTTTTTCCCGAGTGAGTGCGCCACCACCGCCTTTGATGAGTTCTAGGTGGTGATTGGTTTCGTCAGCACCATCGATGTAATATTCCATGCCCGCGACGGAATTAAGGTCATAAACTGGAATGCCATGCTTTTTGAGCCTTTCTGCTGTGGCGTTGGAACTGGCAACCGCGCCATCAAACTCATTCTTGATGCGCGCCAATTCATCGATAAAAAAGTTTGCTGTGGAACCGGTACCGATGCCAATAATGCTGTCACTTTCCAGATGGGGTTCGATTTCTGCGATGGCCGCTTTGGCAACAGCTTGTTTAAGTTGGTCTTGATTCATGGTTATCTCATCTGGTTGAATTACGCGGTTGATTTCAAATTAAGTAATACTATTGTTAGGCTATGCCGTTCTGGAAAACGGAAATGCCGATTTGACGTAGGATTTTATCCATTATGCCGCAAAGGTACATAAAAAAAATACTGGATGCTCGTGTCTATGATGTTGCTATAGAGACGCCCATCACTCAAGCCCGACTGTTAAGCAAGCGCTTCAATAACAATGTATTACTTAAGCGGGAGGATTTGCAGCCGGTATTTTCGTTCAAAATACGCGGGGCCTACAACAAAATCGCGCAACTTTCTGATCAGCAGAAAGCGAAGGGGGTCGTGTGTGCATCTGCTGGTAATCATGCTCAGGGGGTTGCACTCGCAGCCCAAAAGCTGGATATCAAGGCGACCATCGTGATGCCCCAGACTACCCCTGAAATAAAGGTGAATTCTGTCCGTGATCGAGGCGCGAAAGTTGTGCTCAAGGGGGATGCATTTGATGAGGCGGCTGCCTACGCACAGGATTTAGTGAAAAAGAAAGGCATGATCTACATTCCACCTTATGATGATGAGGATGTGATTGCGGGGCAGGGTACGGTAGCCATGGAAATGATGTGGCAACAGACCGCGCCGTTGCATGCGGTATTTGTGCCTGTTGGTGGCGGTGGTTTGATTGCAGGTGTTGCCGCTTATATCAAATATCTGCGCCCGGAAATAAAAGTAATTGGTGTGGAGCCCGTAGACTCTGCTTGCCTGTATCATGCACTGAAAGCCGGTGAGCGGGTTGTCTTGGATGAAGTTGGAATATTTGCTGACGGTGTCGCGGTGCGTCAAATTGGAAAACTACCATTTGAAATGGCTCGAGACTATGTTGATGAAGTTATTCGGGTGACGACGGATGAAATCTGTGCGGGCATAAAGGATGTTTTCGATGATACGCGCTCGATTGCAGAGCCTGCTGGAGCGCTCTCGGTTGCTGGATTAAAGAAATATATCGAGCGGGAGCAGTTGCAGGATGAAAATGTCGTTGCCATAGTGAGTGGCGCGAATATGAATTTCGACCGGTTGAGATATATCTCCGAGCGGACCGAAATCGGGGAAAAACGGGAAGCGATTCTGGCGGTAACGCTGCCTGAGCGCCCTGGCAGTTACAAGCAATTTATTCAGACGCTTGATAAGCGAAACATAACGGAGTTCAATTATCGTTATGCAGATGATCGGGATGCCCATATCTTCGTTGGTGTCCAGCTATCACCCGGAGGCATTGGTCGTGATGAAGTGATAGATCTGTTACGGGCAAAGGGGTATCCAGTGCTTGATCTGACAGATAATGAAATTGCTAAAAACCATCTTCGACATATGGTAGGCGGGCACACTCGAGGGGCTCGAGATGAAAAAGTATTCCGATTTGAGTTCCCGGAGCGCCCAGGTTCCCTGATGAAGTTTCTGATGTCATTGGGGGATCGATGGAATATATCGATGTTTCACTACCGAAACCATGGGGCAGCCTATAGCCGGGTTCTGATGGGGGTTCAAGTTGAAGAAAATGATATGGAGTCGTTTTTAAAAATGTTGGATAAAGTTGGGTTCCGTTATTGGGATGAAACCGAGAATGAAGCCTACAAGCTGTTTTTAGGCAATGGACACGTTGATTAATGACGATTTCGTCACAACAAAGGTGCGGGCTAAGTTGTTTCGGTCAAAATGCAATCCGTTGTAACAGAAAAGTACTTGTAACTCAAAGACACCCATAATAATCTTTTACAAAGTTTCAAAATTTAGTTGCATATTGTTAAATAGGAACTAGACTCTCTGTTACGCGCAAATGTTTAATTGTTTTGTTATGTAAATCGTGTAACATGCTAAAAAATATAAAAAAATAATAACCGAGAAGTGCGCCTGGTTTTGGATCTTATGTTGGGCTCGACATGCAATGGGCGAACAACAGCGGGATTCTATCGGGCGAGTCCGAATAGATGTGTTTTCAGGTCTTCAGGTTGTACTGTTACAAGTGGCGTGCAGATGCCGCTTCGGGTTTGATCTTGCTGCGTGAGAATGGTGATGAGCGATTTCTCGACTAAGAACGCAGTTTAAGTGTGGGAGTAACGGGCCAAAACTGGGGAAAAGTCATGAATACGGGGGATGTAATGAAAAAGTCTGGATCGATGTTCGTATTGGTTTTTCTGTTTTGTGTTGGTTTGGCGGTGAACACCGCAGTTGATATGCACGTTGCAGATCGTCCGGCGGAAAGCCTCGCCCATCTGCAGTTGATGGATTATAAAAAAACAGCTAACTAATGTCGTTTTAAAGCCCGCTCAGGTTTTCTCAAGATATAAAATTAACGGGGTGATATGGGAAATGCGTATTGCCACCGCCCCTTGCATTTGCCCCGGTTATACTTCCCCTCCAGTGTGTCTCCTCTACAACGCGATTTTTGCCTGTTAATCTGCGTTATGGTCGGTTCAGGTTCTGCCTGGCACTTGAAAATAGCGTTCTTCAGTAATAATTCCTGTCATGGGCACATCCCAGTTTTCGCTCGGAAGTGCTTTTACGCACTGAAATCCATGGGCAAAACCAATCAATTTAGGGCGTCTAACCATCGGGCGTAAATGGCTGAACGTTCTATCATAGAAACCTCCCCCCATGCCCAGTCGAGAACCCTTTGGATCAAATGCAACCAAGGGCATTAAAACCACATTCAGGGTCCATGGCTGAACTCGCTTTGCACGTTTGACATCGGGTTCCAAAATACCAAATCGATTTTTTCGCAGCGGTGTGTTTTCGGTGTACTCTAAAAACCAGAGGCAATTATGCAGGATCGGGTGGAGTACGGGTAAATAGACGCTCTTGCGTGAGCCAAGTGCCTTGCTGATAACATACTCTGGAGAGAGTTCGCCATCATTCGACAGGTAGGCAGCGAGTCTCTTGCTATTGATGAAAAAGCGCTGACTTTGAGTGATTCTGGCTGCATTCTGAGCGGACTTCTGTTGCGTAGCGGCTGTGAGTTGTCGTCTGCGTTGCCGCATTTTCGAGCGAATTGTGCGTCGGGATTCTGTCGGATTCTTCGATTCCATGTTCCGAATCTGTGTTTTGAATATATGGGAGGAAAAGTGGTTTAGCTATGCTGTGGTGTTGCAGATAAGGTCCCCGCGGCGTCGCTGTCGGATATGGCCTTGAACCCAATGGTTCAAGGTGGCAACCGCTGTGGTAAATTAGGCTTTCCCGCTTGGGGACATGCTCACATTACCCTCGAGTGGTCACCTGAATAAGATTATCGGCTCGAGGACGTATCCAACTGGCGAACACCTCAGGGATCTGAGAAGTATTATACTGATTTGAAGATAAAAATCAGGCTTATTTTACGTTTTACTACAAAATGAGCATTACTTAATATTTGATAAAATCGTATCCAGTTTGTCATTCATTTCTGTGACGTACTTTTGCGTATCGCTGGAGGATAAGGATTGCTCAATTAATTCATAGGTTAAATTCAGCGCCGCCATAACGGCAATTTTTTCGGTGCCAAATACCTTTCCGGACTCTCGAATCTCCCGCATTTTGTGGTCGAGGTGCATCGCCGCTTTCCGCAGACCATCCTGCGCTTCGTGCGGGCAGGCTACCAGATATTCCTTGTCCAGTATTTTGACTTCCACTGTGTTGGGACTACTTATCATCACTTTTGCTCCAGTGCTTTCAATCTGCCTATCATCGCTTCGATTTTGTTTCGGGCAAGATCATTTTTTTGCATTAGTTGTGCTCTTTCCCTGTGCCATTCTTCCTGCAGTGCCCGCAGTGCGACGTTGTCCGCTTGTAGCTGCTCACAATAGCCCACAAGCGTGTCTATTTTGGCGGATAATGTTTGTAATGTCATTTCTTCCATTCAGTGTTGCCCCAATTTACTTATCTAACCCTCTCAACGTATTGATATTAGCAGTTTACCCGCTCTTGCGCCCGGAAATCCAAAACGGATTGTTTGATCCAGTGGGAATCTTACCTCTGCAATGCTAGCATAGGGCAAGGGCGTTTTACCGCCTTGAGATTACCAACCGTTTTGAATAAGGTGCAATACCCGCTATGTCTTTCGCTGCAGGCTCTGATGAGTATTTTGATTTCGATGAGTTGACTGATATCTATCAGGCTCATAAGTCCTTTAACCCACCCAGTGAAATACATGGTATTTGGTGCGGTCGAATAGCTGGGGGAGCAAAGTTGCAGAACCACGATGTATTGCGTTCCATTTTGGAGCATATGGGCGTCGATCACCTTGAATCCTCAGCAAGTGAACACTTTGTTCTGGAGTTATACCGAAAACTGGAATCGCAAGTTCAGGGGGATGATATGAATCTTGCCCTGTTATTGCCTGATGATGACTTCACGGTTTCCGAGCGCGTCCATTCATTAACATTGTGGGTGAGTGGTTTTTTGGAAGGGGTAGCGCTTGAAAAGGGGAGAATCCTGTCGGAACAGGACGATGATATCCAGGAATTGTTGCGGGATTTGGTTGAAATTTCACAAATCGATACCGAAGTAGAAGATGATGAAGCGAGTGAAGTTCAATTGATTGAAGTTGTCGAGCATGTGCGTATGGCAGTATTGACCCTCTATGTTGATCTGAATCCGGGCCAACCTTCCGTTCAGGAATCCCACACTATCCATTAACCTTGTTTAAGCCTGTTTTTTACAGTGAGTGAAGTATTTTGCCTATGAACACTTTAATGCAGGAAGTATGTGCTCGCCGTAAGGCGTTGATGGAGCAGATGTCCGATAATTGTATCGCCATTTTGCCTGCAGCTCCAGAGAAAAGCCGAAACAGAGATGTTCACTATCCATTTCGGCAAGATAGTGATTTTTATTACTTGAGCGGATTTGTTGAGCCCGAAGCGGTTCTGGTGTTGATCCCCGGACGGGAACATGGTGAGTCAATTTTGTTTTGCAAGGAGCGCAATCCCGAGAAGGAAATGTGGGATGGAAAGATAGTGGGTCCCGATGGTGCAACTGAAGAATATGGATTTGATGATGCCTTTCCGATCGGTGATATTGATGAAATACTGCCGGGCATGATCGAAGGCAAGACCAAGGTTTACTATTCAATGGGTCTTGATGCCAATTTTGATAAACGGGTCATGGAGTGGATCAATATTATCCGCAGCAAGGTTCGCAGCGGGGCTCACCCTCCGGGGGAATTTGTTGCCCTGGAACATTATCTCCACGATATGCGCCTGTTTAAAAGTGACTTTGAAATTGAGTGCATGGCAAAAGCGGCGAAAATCAGCGCTGAGGCCCATTCCAGAGCCATGCAACTGTGCAGGCCAGGAATGTGGGAATACCAGTTGGAAGCAGAAATAACCCACTGTTTTATGAACCAAGGCAGCCGGTCGGCTGCATATCCTTCCATTGTAGGCGGCGGGGTCAATGCCTGCATTCTTCATTACATTGATAATACGGCGCAGTTGAAGTCAGGCGATCTGGTTTTGATCGATGCAGGGTGTGAGCTGGAATATTACGCATCTGATATTACGCGAACATTCCCTGTAGGGGGCACATTCAGCGGTGCTCAGCGGGCAATTTATCAAATTGTGCTCGATGCTCAGCTGCAGGCGATTGCACAGATTAAACCGGGTGCCCACTGGAATCAGCCCCATGAAGAGGCGGTTCGAGTCATTGCGCAAGGGTTGTTGGATCTGGGATTGTTGTCTGGTGATCTTGATGAGGTTCTGGAGAAGGAAACCTATAAAAAGTATTACATGCATCGGACTGGTCATTGGCTGGGCATGGACGTACATGATGTGGGTGATTATAAAGTCGGTGGTGAATGGCGCGTTCTGGAACCGGGCATGGTGATGACGGTGGAACCGGGTATTTACATTGCCAGTGATGATGAATCAGTTGATCCGAAATGGCGAGGGATCGGCATTCGAATTGAGGATGATGTTGTGGTCACGAACACCGGTCATTGTGTTCTGACGGATACGGTGCCGAAATCGATAGAAGACATTGAAACGTTGATGGCTGAGTCGGAATGACCGGGTCGACTGTTTTCAAGGATGCTCAATCCGTGACCCAGGATCGAGAGACAAACATAGCAGGACCCGCCGATAACTATGATGTTGTTATTGTAGGTGGGGGGTTGGTTGGTGCAAGTTTGGCCATCGCTCTGGCCATGCCCGGAGTGCGTGATTTGCGAATCGCAGTGGTCGAAGCTTATCCGTTGCCAGAACGTGGCTATCAGCCCAGTTTCGATGAACGAAGTACCGCATTGGCATGGGGCACCCGTTTGATCTACGAACAGCTCGGGATCTGGGGCGCGTTAAAAGAGCATGTGACGCCAATTCGCCACATCCATGTCTCTGATCGTGGGCGGTTTGGCGCGTCTCGCCTGAATGCTGCGGATAATCGTGTCGAAGCGCTGGGTTATGTCGTGGCCAACCAGTGGATTGGTGAGTCGTTAATGGCCCGTTTGCCACAGTTGCACGGAATTGATTTTCTGGCTCCGGAAAAAGTCTGTGAAATTGAACCTTCAGGGACGCGACATCAACATCGGGTTATGCTTGAATCCGGGCGTGCACTGCAGGCTGATCTGGTGGTTGTCGCGGATGGCGGGCGTTCAGGGTTGCCCCAAAAACTCGGCTTTCTGGTTGAATCGAAAACCTACAGTCAGGTTGCGGTAATCGCCAATATTCAAACCGAAAGACACCATCAGTGGGTTGCTTACGAGCGCTTCACCGAGCAGGGGCCGTTGGCCATGCTTCCCTTGGGTGAGCAAGACACTTCCGTAGGCCGATCAGCATTGGTCTGGACATTGCCAGAGGCATTGGCGGAGCGTTATCTACAGTTATCCGAGGGTGCTTTTTTAGACCAATTGCAGCGTACCTTCGGGTATCGATTAGGGGTCATAGAAAAAGTAGGTTCCACGGCACATTATCCCCTGTCTTTGTCGCTTGTTCAGCAGCAAGCGCGCCCTGGAGTTGTTTTGGTTGGTAATGCTGCCCACACGCTGCACCCGGTTGCGGGTCAAGGCTATAATTTGGCGCTCAGAGGTGCGATGCACTTATCCGCAGCAGTCAGAAGTGCGGTAGCCAATGGTGTCCCCGCAGGGGATTGGCGCAGTTTGAGTCCATTTCTGGCGGCTCAGGAAAGTGATAAAGCCAATACCATTCGATTCAGTGACCAGGTGGTGAGGTTATTTTCTTCGGATCATGTTGGCGTGTCTGCACTTCGTGATGCCGGCTTGTTGGGATTGGATTTAATGCCAGGCCTGAAGAATCGTTTCGCCCGCCATGCCATGGGGCTGGGTGGAAAACAGGTTATCGTTTGATTGTTAAGCTCCGGATTCACAGCCCTGTTGTGTTACAGAGTAATCCGGAGATAAAGGTAGGGTATGGAAAATAGATTTGCAGATATCGTGATTGTGGGTGGCGGGATGATCGGTGCCACGCTCGCACTGGCGTTGTCTCGCCTGGATTGTCGAATCATGCTGATTGAAGGTCAGTCATTGGAAAAGTTATCGACGATTGCATCCGCACAAACCGGGATGCCCAGCGTTCATAATTATGATCCTCGTGTCAGTGCGCTGACCGCAGCCTCTCAGCAGTTGTTTGAGGGCTTGGGTGTCTGGCAAAACATGGTTACTCAACAGGTTAGCCCGTACCGACATATGAGTGTTTGGGATGCGGATGGTACCGGCCATATCGAATTTGATGCCGCGGATATGCATCAAGCCTCTCTCGGATTTATTGTTGAGAACAGGGTCGTGGTAAGTGCCCTGTACGAAAAACTTCTCCAGGACCGCAAGGTTGATTTGCTGTTTGGTCGTCGGGTCCGATCCATCGAGCCGCCACAGGCGGATGCTCCAGGGCGTGGGGGCCGGGTATTATTGCTTGATGACGGCGCTCAGATATCCTGCAATCTACTTGTCGGGGCTGATGGGGCGCAATCCCAGGTTCGGAATCTTGTCTCAATTCCCACCCGTGAGTGGGACTATGAGCACCATGGTATTGTTGCCACAGTCGAAACGGCTTTGCCCCATAATGCCACCGCATGGCAACGCTTTATGGGGAGTGGTCCCATCGCATTCCTGCCACTGTCTGATTCATTAGGCAGCCAACGCTATTGTTCAATTGTATGGTCAGCAACACCTGATATTGCCGATGAATTGATGGCCTGTGATGAGGATGAATTCTGTTCCCGTCTGGCTGCTGCGTTGGAGCTGCGCCTCGGTGCGGTTACCAATGTGTCTGCTCGATATCGTTTTCCGCTGCGGCAACGACATGCCAAATACTACTTTAAAGAAGGGGTTGTACTGGTTGGCGACGCCGCCCACACGATACACCCGCTTGCCGGACAAGGTGCCAATCTCGGGCTGCTTGATGTTGCAGTGTTGGCTGATGAGTTGATCCGTTCTCAGCGACGTGGTGTCGCGATTTCCGATAGTTCTATATTACAGCGTTATCAACGACGTCGTATGGGGCCTAATTTGGCGATGATGGGGGTCATGGAAGGTTTCAAGCAACTATTTGCCAAAGAGGATTTAGGGCTTCGTTGGTTGCGAAATACCGGGATGAAATGGTTAAACAGAACGCCATTCATCAAAAATGAAATTGTTTCTCAAGCGATGGGATTGAACGTCCGTATGCCTCGCTTTCAAGATGCATCATCAGAATCCTCGCAGTTTGCCGAATAGAAACTCGTGATTTAAAAGCTCGTAATTTGCTGGAAAAAATCGCGGCACAGCGTCCGTGCTGTGCCCAATGTTATGCTACGTCACAATATCCTTCTGCAGCATCATCCGAGACTGTCTTTTTGGGGGAGACGGGTCGGACAGGTCAAATAACGATAGATGAGGGCGCTATAATACTGATTTGCCAGCGAAATGATGCAGGATATTCTCCATTTTTGGTGTGCGATATTGCTCACACAGCCTTAACGGTGCGGCTTCAGGCAAAAGGAAATAACTTGGCCAGCAGGGCGGGAATGGCCGTTTCCACCCTGAGAATACGGGAGCCCATGTGAAAGGTTGAAAACCCTTGTTCTTCGAACTTGCCGACTTCATACTCAGTAAATCCGCCCTCAGGGCCAATTACCAGCGTTGTCGGTTGTGTGGTCGCCACTGGGCAGGCGCTGTCGACGCGAGGGTGGGCAACCCATTTCTGGGTGTTTGCGCTGATTTCGGGCAATTTGTCTTCAACAAAAGGTTTAAACAGCTTGTGTAAGTAAATCTGAGGCATGCGCGTATCTTCAGCCTGCTCCAGCCCAAGAATCAGGTTCTCTTCCAGTTTTTCCGTGCCCAACCACGGGGAAGACCAAAAACTCTTTTCAACTTTGAAGCTGTTGATAAAATGAATTTCCTTTACCCCCATTGCGCTGGCGTGCTGGATGATTCGTTTTAGCATTTTGGGTCGGGGCAGGCCGATGATGAGTTTCACCGGGAGCGCATCGGGTGGTTCGTCCGTCAAGGTAATGGTCAGGATCGCCTCAGCGTTGTTCAAATGTTCAATTCGCCCTGTGCCAGTTTGCCCATTTTTCAAGCCAACCTTGAGCGTATCACCTTGCTGAGCTTTATGAATTGTCAACAAGTGCTGAAGTTGGCGTCCTTCTATTTTCGCTTTCAGCAAGCTGTCTGTCGGATCGGTAGGTAGAATTTGTGACTTTTCGATTAATAACAGATTCATTTATGGCTGTACGTTATTCTCTTCTTCATGCGATTTTTGCTCGACAAGGCGACCAAAAAACAGCCCGGTTTCAAATAGAAGCCACATCGGAAGTGCCAACATGGTTTGTGAGATCAAATCAGGAGGCGTCAGGAGCATACCCACGACAAAGCAGCCCACGATAATGTAGGGACGCTTCTCTTTCAAGCTGGCGACGGAACTCATGCCTGTCTTGATCATGAGCACGGTGGCGACTGGAATTTCAAAAGCCAGGCCGAATGCAAAAAACAGTTTCAGAACGAAATCGAGGTACTTACTGATATCGGTCATCACGGCAACCCCTTCCGGGCTTGCTGCCGTGAAAAAGCCAAAAACCAAAGGAAAGACGACAAAGTAAGCAAACAGCATCCCCAGGTAAAACAATAAAATGCTGGATATCAGCAGTGGGAATGCAAACATCTTTTCATGCTGATACAGGCCGGGCGCAATGAAACTCCAAGCCTGGTAGAGAATGTAAGGCACTGCAAGAAACACTGCCATGACCAGCGTGAGTTTAAAGGGCGTTAAAAAAGGTGATGCGACATCCGTCGCAATCATGTTGGTGCCTTCCGGCATAATGTCGGTTAGTGGTTGTGACAGTATGAGATAAAAATCATTGGCAAAGGCGTAGAGCCCGCAGAAAATTACCAGTACAGAGAGTACGACTTTGAGGAGCCGGTTGCGCAGCTCGACCAAGTGTTCAATCAGGGGTTGTTGCATTTCATGAGATTCGGAGGGTGAATTCACAGCTTGTGTCTCGTCTTGAGTTTTTCTAATTCCTGTGGGAGGAAACTTGCTCTGCACTGCTTCGGGCTGAAGATGGCTGGCTTGACGCTTGGCTTATTGAGTTTGCCGTGTCCGTGGACGATGACAATTCACCTACCAGGCTGTTAGCGGGCGTCGACGACGGTGCGGAAGGGCTGTCCTTTACTGAACCTACTGAATCGTCTTTTTCAACGAAGTGGTCAAAGTCTTTTGCTTTGTCCAGTGCCGATTGTACTGTTCCCTGAATTTTTTCCAGACCCAGCGTATCCCCTTCCTGACGTAATTTCTCGCGAAGCTCTTCCGCTTTCAGTTCACGGTCTATCTCGTCTGTGACCTGACGAACCATTCTTCTTGCTCGACCAATCCACTTACCCGTCGTGCGGGCTGCATGTGGCAGTCGCTCTGGTCCAAGTACCAGAAGCGCTACAACTCCGACCAGTAATATTTCCAGAAAACCAATGTCGAACATCGTGGCTCGTTACCCTGATAAAAATTGCGCGATAGCTGTACAGCGGAATATCACTGCACGCCTGTTGAACCTTGAACTGAACCTTGAAACCGGAGTCTCGAGCCCGAGAGGTAATCCTGCCGGAGCTCGCAGTTGCATCCTGAGATCAGGATTGAGTGGTTTCTTTCCGGGTCGTATCGGAGTTGTTGGTTTCTACTTTTTTGGCTGCATCGACCGTTTCAGGTTTCGCCTCTATGGTTTTGGGGTCAGAGTCGTTTTTGGTCTCCTCATCGCCCATTGCTTTTTTGAAGCCTTTTACTGCACCGCCCAAGTCAGTACCCAGGTTACGCAGTTTTTTGGTTCCGAACAATAAGATAATAATTGCAAAAATTATAAGTAATTGCCAAATGCTGATACCGCCCATATTGCTCAATCTCCTGCGTTGTTTGGGTAGCCTATCGATTCATTGTACACGATTCTAGTGTGACTGCTAATTGCTATAAATTTGGTTAAGCAGCTTAGGTTGCGATTACGGTTCATGATTTATCCCGCTGAGCTTTCTCTTCAAGTCCGGAAAGGTCAAATCGACGTTCAAGCTCTTGCAAAATGTCGTCGTAGGATAACCCTAAATGGGAAAGCATGACCAAGGAGTGGAACCAGAGGTCGGCCGTTTCGTAAATAACCTCTTTCATGTCACCACTTTGTTCTGCATCTTTTGCAGCCAGCAGGGTTTCGGTGCATTCTTCACCGACTTTTTCCAAAATTTTGTTCAGTCCCTTGTGGTGCAAGCTCGCGACGTAAGATTGATCCGGAGCTGACTTTTTTCGTGTTTCCAGAACTTCTGTCAGGGCTTTAAGAACGTCGTTCATAATTTACTCTAATATTACGGTGTCGGATGCGGTGGATTGCGCAATAACTTAACCGGGCTTTTATCGGCTTCCTGATCTGTGGAGCTTCAGGAAGAATAAAGTGTTTTCGGGTCTACTAAAACCGGCTCCACTGTTTTCCAGCTTATGTCCGTTGTCTGGATTCCGTTCTCTTCATCGCTGCTCGTTTTGGGTGTTTCTGTGTTCGCCATGTTTCTCTGCAGCGGTGAGCCTGAAACGGTGAGTTGTTGATAAAAACAACTCCGCCTGCCGGTATGGCAGGCGACGTCCCCAATTTGTTTCACTTTAAGCAACAGAACATCGGCATCACAGTCCAGCCGGATGTCAAAGAGAGTCTGTACATTGCCCGAGCTTTCACCTTTGCGCCATAATCGGCTGCGGGATCGGGACCAATAAATCGCTCTTTGCTCCTGAATAGACAGCTTGAGAGACTCTGCGTTCATCCAGGCCATCATCAGCACTTCACCCGTGTCGACATCTTGCGCGATGGCAGGAATAAGGCCATCTTCAGTCCACTTGATTGTGGATAACCACGCGTCCACACTGTTGTCAGATTCTATTGAGTGGGAGGTTTTATCACACATTTGTTACTCTCTTGTTGCTAAATTCAAATTCGTATTTTCGCATTCTGTATTACTTTTTCCTGCTCGGAATCGACTTTCGAGTCAGGAAATATACGCCCCCTAAAGCAAGTAGCCAGCTTTGTACGGGAATGCCTTGCAACCAGTGTATCAGATTCTTGTCGCTGGAAATCGCCGCTGCAGCAAACAGTAATGTTGCCAGCCAATAATGGCGGTTTGTGCCTTGATTATTGTGCAGCTCGTTTTTCAGGGATTCCAGGCTTTGTTGCTGGCCATGAGTCAGGTAGTCCAGCTTCTGCATTTGTTTGAACGCATCGTGGATGAGTTGAGGCATTTCCTGGGTTTGTTCGAGCCACTGGGGAAAATGATCCTGCAGGGACTTCAGGAAACCGGGGGGGGTAATGCGCTTTTTCATCCAGCTTTCGAGGTAGGGTTGCGCTGTTGACCAGAGATCCAGATCCGGGTAGAGCTGGCGCCCCAGGCCCTCGATGTTGAGCAGCGTTTTTTGCAGCAGCACCAATTGAGGCTGTACTTCCATATCAAATCGACGTGCCGTCTGGAAGAGTCGAAGCAGGAAGTGGCCGAAAGAGATATCTTTTAATGGCTTCTCGAAAATCGGTTCGCAGACAGAGCGAATGGCAGACTCAAACTCGTTTACCCGGGTATCTCGGGGAACCCAGCCCGAATCAATATGCAGCTGTGCCACCTGGTGGTAATCCCTGCGGAAGAACGCCAAAAGATTGCGCGCCAGATAGCTTTGGTCTTCCGGGGTTAAACTCCCCATTATGCCGAAATCAACTGCAATATATTGTGGATCTTCCGGGTTTGCAGGAGAGACAAAAATGTTACCGGGGTGCATGTCGGCATGGAAAAAACTGTCTCTGAAAACCTGTGTGAAAAATATCTCAACGCCTTTTTCTGCAAGCCGTTTCATATTGACTCCTTGAGCTTTCAAGGTGTCAACATCGGCGACCGGAATCCCGTAGATTCGTTCCATCACCAGAACCGTGCTGGATGTGTAGTCCCAGAAAATTTCCGGGATATAGATCAGTGACGATGATTCGAAATTTCTTCGCAACTGTGAAGCATTCGCCGCTTCTCGCTGTAAATCCAGTTCGTCAAAAATGGTTTGCTGGTAGTCATGCACGACTTCAAGGGGCCGCAGGCGTTTGCCGTCCTCCCAATATTTTTCGACCACTTCCGCCAAGGCGTACATCAGTTGTATATCCTGGCGTATCGTATTTTCAATATCGGGTCGGATGACTTTAACCACGACTTCCCGGCCGTCAAGCAGTCTGGCGCTGTGAACCTGGGCAACCGATGCGGAGGCCAGTGGCTCTGTGGTGAAGCTGGCAAAAACTTCGGATATCGGTTTTTTCAAGCCGGCCTCGACAATTCGGGTGGCTTGGTCACTGCAAAAGGGCGGTACGCGATCCTGCAAGTTCTTCAGTTCGTCGGCAATGTCATCGGGGAACAGGTCGCGGCGAGTAGACAAAAGCTGGCCGAATTTCACGAAAATAGGGCCAAGATCCTCCATGGCCTTGCGTAGCCTTGCCCCCTCAGAGAGTTCAGGCTTCGGGAAAAAATGCCAGGGCGTCAGCAGCAAAAGTATTTTCAAATAGGCCGGAAGGTGCTGGTGGGGGATAAACTCATCGAGTCGGTATTTACCAATAACCCAAAATATCTTTATCAGTCGTTGAATTTTTGTCACAGTCTAAAACAGTCCCGAGAGGTGTAAGCGCGGTTTTCAGTACGTCGTTCTGATGTTCGACAGGCTCATGTTACGTATTTTTTTGGAGTGGGGTGTCATCGAGTTGTCGCTTGAGTTTGCGAATTCGTGCCTCTAGACGATCCGCTGCCAGACTGAGTGATTCAATTGCTTTGGCAGTGTGCTCGAACTCGCTTTTGGCTGGCGTTTGCCGGCCTTCCTCCTGGAGGTATTCTTCAATGTTGGCAAGCATGCTCTCCTGAGCCTGCTTTCCCCATTTCATGCCACTTCGTATTCGTTGACCCAGAAAGTGTGCTGGTACGTCACCGATTACTTCTGCCAGAGCCTGTTCCCAGTCGATATCCAGAGTACTGATGATTTTCTGGAAGGCTTCAATCAGGCTTAAGTCGCCCTCTATCTCTATAGAGTGGGTGCTCTGAATAACAGCGAGTTTGTCTTTACTCAAAGCCATGCGAGCAAGATCCAGAGGTTTCCCCCGAATAGTCGCATCGACCTCGGCATCCCAGTGGCGCTGCAGACTGAGCTTTCCGGATTCGAGTGGACGAATGATCAGCTTGACCGGGCCGGAGCGCACTTCAATGATGCGATCAGCATGCTGCTGGAAACCTGACTTGGCTGCTGGGTCGAGCTCCAGGGCTTTGTTCAGGCTTCCTTCCAGGGCTTCGAGAAGGAGTGACAGGGCTGCCGGGTCTTGATAACTCAAGGTTTGACTCCACTGTGCAATGCGACGATTCCACCGGTCATATTGTGGTACTTGGCACGCACAAATCCAGCATTTTCGAGCATTCCTTTCAGGGTTTCCTGATCTGGGTGCATGCGTATGGATTCCGCCAGATATTCATAGGAGCCGGAATCGCCAGCAACCAAACGCCCCATCAATGGCAGTGCTGTGAATGAATAAACGTCATAGGCTTTGGCCAGTAAGTCGTTGCTGGGTTTTGAGAACTCCAGGACCAACAATCGTCCTCCGGGCTTGAGTACCCGACACATGGAGCCCAGTGCTTTGTCTTTATCGGTAACGTTTCTCAATCCAAAGGCAATGCTGACACAATCAAAATAATTATCAGGGAAGGGGAGTTCTTCAGCATTGGCTTGCACGTACTCGATGTTGCTGCCATAGCCTTTATCAAGCAAACGGTCTCGCCCGACTTTCAGCATGGAATCATTGATGTCTGCAAGCACAACCTGGCCATCGGAGCCCACAATGTCGGCGAACTTCATGGTTAAATCCCCGGTACCGCCTGCAATATCGAGCACGGTATGGCCTTTACGGACACCGCTCATCTCGATGGCAAATCGCTTCCATAGGCGATGGATACCCATCGACATCAGGTCGTTCATCATGTCGTATTTTGCCGCAACCGAGTGAAACACATCGGCAACATGCTTCTCTTTCTCGGTAGTAGAAACTGTTTTATAACCAAAATGAGTGGTATCAGTTTTCGAGTTGTCTGCGTTTTGAGCGCTTTGGTCAGGTGTATAGTCAGACATGAATGGCATCCTGTATCGAGTGTCTTGCATTCAGAAGCAAATCGCTTCCCTGTTCTGGCGGAAGTATTTTACATAGCCAATTGGCTAATGTCTTTTTTAATGTTGCGTTAATTGATCTATGTATGCGAATTGGATAAAGTGAACCCATTAAATGGATTTAATCGCTACAAGGAATGTTACATGAATAAACCTGTCTTTTTTTCTCAGTCAATAAATGATTCACTAAAACTCTCACCTGAAAACTACGGTTCTCCAGGGCTATTTGCATCACCAACTCACGACCAAATTCTTAATGCTGTAGATCGAGTTGAGGCATTGAAAGGTCTTCGAGTTGTATTCTTCAATGGATCAAATTTTAATGAATTAAGAACGCATCCTGCATTATGTAGAGATGTTCAACGTACGGTCTTGATTCGGATAGTGGATGCCCAACCGAAGAGAAGTGCAATTGTAAATCAGCAAATTGCGAAGACTGAGGACAGCGCATTTTACACCGAATTATTCAATACAAGTGTGTCATGCGGTGGTGCTGCGATATCTTGGATTGCCTTCGCTGGAAGTTTGGGGGCCGTGCCTTTGTCTGGCGGGACGAGCACCGCAATTTCTGTTTTGACTTTCGCTGCGGGTGTATCCTCCAGTGTTCAATGTGTAAATTCCACAGTACGACTTTTTAATGAATCAGATTATGGTGATTCTGGTTTCAATAGCTGGCTCGATAGTCAAGACTGGTATATTCATACAATGACCGCTTTGGATGTGGTTGCCATTGCGGGTGGTGTCGCTGCAGTTGGTGCAACATTAAAATCGATCGCTAACCTAAAGAAAAGTGGTGTGAGGGTTTTGGATATACTGAAAACGTATTCTAGGCCAGAACGTAAAAGAATAACGGAAGAAATTATTCGTAGTCTTCATCCGGGGATTAGCAATAACGCTCTCAAGGCATTTATTTCTGCAGGGAAATATCCAAAACGGTTTAGTGGCCTCGAAATCAGTAGAAGTGTAAGGGTGCAAATAAGTGATGCGCTTGGGGCAGCTTTTGGTTTTGTGGGCAGCGCTACTGGAGGTGTCGTGAGAGATCCTAGTAAGATCACTGATGTTGCAATAGCAATATTTGAAGAGTTTGAGAGTTACTGAAATAAAGCTTATGAATTCAAAAAGGTCATCTTCTGCGGAGCTTGCTAAAACAGTTTTAGATGTACGGGAAGGTAAAAGGGTTGTTGTTTTACCTCCTGGTGTCAGTGTGTTTGCGCTTAATCTGGTTTTGTTCTTGTTGGCAATAGCGTTATTCACGGCAACTACTGGCAGTTTGCTATTTATCCCAGGGGAGTATTCAGCTAAAGCCATGTATTACCTGACTTCTGTGGTCGTATTGATTGTACCAATGTTAGTGGCGGTCATTCTACTCGTTAGGGGGGATATTTGGTTTAAGTTTATTTTTCAATTATTAGCGGGAATACTCTTTCTGGTCTCAGTTGTATTACTTGTCTACGTGGGGCAATTTACTGAATTAGAGAAAACGCCATTTACGCCAATTCTATTTCTTTTGGGGGTTTCCGTTGCATCAATATTGAGCTGCAGAAGTTTTTCTCTGCAAATGTTTTGTGAATATTTTTATCTCCTGAAACGCGTAGAAATAAGCACACTGAAGCAGATAGTAGGGCAACAACGGACACTGCGAGAGTAAGCTACCAAGTTAGAAGAATAGGATTGAACTTTTCGTTCTGAGTTAGGCTGGTAAAACCGAAGCAAAATATTCAGGAAGCACAAATTTAGTGTCTTGCTGGCCCGATTGCTACGTTATTGGCAAATTTCCCTTCACATTGAACGGATTGTGATAACATTAAGGGTTATCCGTAGTTAATCAGGTAAATGAAATTTTATGTCCGTTATCGATATTACCCGTCATCACACACTTGATCATGATCATGCTTTAGCGAAAGCGAATGAATTAGCCGATAGTCTGGCTGACCGTTTCGATGTATCTTGTGAGCGATGCGGTGATACGTTGAAATTTTCACGCACAGGCGTTAAAGGGCAATTGAGTGTGGAGCCGACGTATATTCATATTCGTCTGGAACTCGGCTTACTGTTGCGTCCGTTCAAATCCAGAATAGAACATGAGATTCATAACCATCTGGATGGTTTGATTGAAGACAAAGGATAGGGGCCATGAGTAAGCGCCCCTTGGTCGCTGGAAATGAGTAGTGTTCGCGACTACACAAATGATGGCGTGCTCATTTCCCGTGAAGTGTTGGGTTGCATATTTTCCAGGCTAAACGGTGTGGGGTTACCCTGGAAAATCTGATCCAGAATATGTGTTTCCCGCTCGATGATTATGGCAAGCATTTTTTCGACGTCTCCCATTCGCTGGAAGGCATGGAAGCCGCGGTTTAGGAATTGATGCAGAGCACCCACACCCGCCATTTCGGCTGCGCCTTTGGTGACCTTCAGGCTGAAACTCAGAAATTTGCTTCGCACGTACCGGTTCAAATCATCGCCAACATTCGCAATCAATTGAATCTGGTGCAGTCGCTCAGGGTGATTGGCGCAATCCCGATAAGCTTTTGCGTATTGTTCTTCTGTTATATATTCAGATATGTCGAGGCCGTCGACAGGCTCTTCAGGGAGTGGTGGCAAGTAATCCAGCAGCTGGTAATCAAGGCTCTGGGTTAAATGGTTTAGTTCGACCAGCAGGCTTACCGTGTAGAGCAGGTGATCAGGCAGTAACCTCACCATCATCGGAAAAATTCGATCAATGTCATTGTCGCGCTGAGTGAAGTCTTTTGGCGCATAGAGCTCATCTAATAAAAAATCGAGTCCTTCCTTGTATTCCGGGTCTGTGTGCAAGTCAGCATGGGTTCCTTGCAGTCGCTGAGACTGCCATTGTTCGAGAATGGCCAACTGCCGGTTTTTGGAGTCGCTTTCATTGACTTGCCGAAAGTCGCAATAGTTGATTAAGGTTTCTCGAAGTCGTTTGGCATTGTCGGTTCTGACTTTGGTTCGAAGCAGTTTTTCCTTGTACATGGGCGTCCTGGTGCCGAATCCGGCGATTTACACGGTTACTCGATGGGTGTTTTGGGATTATTGTACATTAATTGCTGGTAAGGTGATAAGGGGCTGTTTGTGTTTTGCAAAAGATGGGGGGATTAAGGCGTTTATCGTGCCTGGCATCAGACCAGGCACACTTGGGTGAGAAGGAGTAGATCGGTGATTTAATCGCCTACAGTGATGCAGCGTGAGACATGGGCATGTGTTCAAGTGCTGGCACCCAGTCAGAACTGTCGAGTGTTATGAAATGACTTGGTGCGTCGGTTTCGATAATTCGAACATTGTTAGGGCTGTGCTCGGCGCTGGCCAGCATGGCGCCGCGCTCAAGAATGCGATCAATCTTGGGAATCAGGAATGTACCATGGTGTACGTGTTGGTAGACGTCACAAGAGGTGCGTTCCATCCAGGCCATAATGTTCTCGATATTGCGTACTACCGTCAAATGGTCTTTGGTGGCGGTAAACAATTTTGCCAGTAATAGCTTCTTCCGTGGATTCATCTTGCCGAAGAATGTCTGACCGTAAGACGATGAGGGGGTGCTGTTGATCAAGCGAATCAGCCAGGGCCACATACCATGGCTCACGGGTTCCAACAGAGCGTTAACTAATGGATGTAACTGTCCCTGAGGCAATACTGGGGCTTCCAGAACCACATCCACATTTTCGTAGAGTTCAGGTTGTTGCCGAATGGCCTCCAGAATCACCGCTCCCCCGCGAGAGTGGCCATGCACTCGAATACGCTCAGTGGAGGGGAGATTGAGTATCGTTTGATTCAGAATACAGGCGTCGTATTCGATAGTTGCTTCCAGAAATTTGATGGGTACTTCCCATTCCGGAGTTTCAAGTACAGGCCCACTTACAGGAACATGATAATTGCTGCATGTGAGCAAAATAAGTTCAGTGGTCGGGTCTTGATAGCTCTGGGTGAAGTAACAGTGGTTTTCTAAAAAACCGTGAACGCCAATAACCGTGTGGTGCGCTTTGCCGCTGTGGTTGCGAACAGATACGGCACCTTTGCCGATGCGATAGACCTTGCCGGAAAACATTTCGGTATAAGTCGGATCAATTGGCTTGATCAGTTTCCGGGCATGACTCGATTTCATTAACATTCTCTCCAATATTGCTAGTAGTGGTGCGGATGCTAAACCGTAGTCATGGCTTCTTGCCTGCTTTGCCTTCACTCTGTTTCAAGCCTGCGATCATTCTCATTCTATGATGCTGGCCGGAAGGTGCGACTCTCGTGGTTTGATCCACCAATGCTGATATTGTTCTTCTTTGACTGCTGTGTTAGTGATAGCAGGTTTTCTATTAGTTCTACCCGGCTTTGTCGCTCGAGAAACTAAGACTTTGGTCTAATGTGTTCCTGGTATTAATGATCACATCGCTGTAAGTCATTGAATTGAGTATAAGGCAGTGCCTTTGTCTCCTATGTTAAATTTTGTTACGGGGTTTATCTATATTGTATCTTGCAATAATCCCCCAACAGTCTCTTATCCTATCCTACTTTGACAATGGTCTCGTTATCATTTGCTACCATAATTCGGTCATTAACGGACATTTGAGGCTGGTTATGTGATCCGGTTTCTAGTAATTTTTTTGTTATAGTTTTTCGCTCCTAAGTGTTGGTGTTACTGGCCAATTAAGTGTAACGGGCCCATAATCCCTGCCGCGGGGGGGATTTTACGCCGCAGGGTAGCGTGAATCTACAGGAGGGGTCATTGCGGATTTACGCAAAATAAAAAGCTAAAAACGATAAAAGTATAAAAAGGAGGCTGGCATGCACGATCTGAAAAATGAGCCAGTAAACGGGGTGGATACGGCGTGGTTGCGTATGGACTCAGCAACCAACTTGATGGTCATATCGGCTATGATCGTTGTGGATCAGATGGAGTTTGACGACTTTAAAGCGGTGATTCAGAATCGCTTTTTACGTCACCCCAGATTTCGCAAGAAACCAGTGCACCACACCGCTGGCTATTTCTGGGAAACTGATCACTTTTTTGATCTGGATCATCATGTTGTTAAGGTTGCTTTAACCGCACCTGCGGATAAAAAGTCACTGCAGGATTATGTTGCACGCCAGGTTGGTGTGCCGCTGGATGCCGGTAAGCCCCTCTGGATGCTGCATTTTATAGAGAACTATCAAGGGGGGAGCGCCATCCTGATGCGCATTCATCATTGTTATGCGGATGGGATTGCTCTGGTTCGATTGTTTCATGACATTACGGACTCGGGACCGAATGTTAAGCATTTTACACCACCCCGTTCAGACTCAATGGATACGGGAAATCAAAGTGAATTAAGTTCAGCTGCACGCACTGCTGAAGCGCGCAGCGAAGCCAGTGAATTCAACCCCGGACGAGATAATGGTGAACCGGTGCCTGGTGAAAAAAAACATCGTGAAAGTCCTGATTTGTATTATCCATGGCCGTTTTATCAGCAGCTGTTTGATTCGGCGTGGCACTCGCTTGAACGTTATACGCGCATGGGTATCAGAATGTCAGAAGAAGGCATCCACGTGTTACGCGAACCCGGAAGTGTGCGAGGTTATGTTAAAGATGTGTTGCGAGTTGCCAATGAGATTACACGCCTGGCCTCAATACCTTCAGACCCGAAGACGGCACTCAAGGGCTCGCTTGGGGTAAAAAAAGCGTGTGCATGGTCCGAACCTGTGAATTTTGATGCAATCAAGCATATATCCAAGCGGCTGGGCTGTAAAATCAATGACGTGCTCCTGTCTTGCGTAGCCGGAGCATTGAGGCATTATTTGCTGTCCCGTAGTGACTCGATTTCAAATCAGAAAATTCATGTCACTGTACCTGTCAATATCCGGCCGGATATCTCAATAGAGGATCCGTTAGAGGAGCTGGGCAATCATTTCGGTACCGTGTTTGTTCCGTTGCCCATAGGAATCGATAATCCTCTGGAGCGAATTTATACCTTGAAGCATGATATGGAGCAGCTGAAACAATCGCTTCAGCCTGGCTTGTCCTATGGTCTGCTATACGCAGCGGGTATGGCCCCGAGGTCATTACAGCGAAATCTCATGGATGTTTTCAGCAAGAAATCGACAGCAGTACTTTCGAATGTACCTGGCCCCAAGCAGAAACGCTACTTGGGAGGCAGCCGCATTCGCGAACAGATGTTCTGGGTGCCGCAGACCGGGGAAATCGGGTTGGGGTTGAGCATGATCAGTTACGCTGGTGGTGTACAATTTGGCGTCGTAAGTGATGTAAACCTCTGCGCCAACCCCGAAGTCATTGTCGAGGCGTGTGTTAAGCATATGCAAGAGTACCTTACATTGGTTAATTCTGAATTAAACTTCTATGCTCAAGATAACACCTCTGAAAACCTTGCTGAAGCTGACCAGGATTTAAACTTGTACAAGCGGAATCAGGCGGGTTAGGGCCACCGGCTTCCTACTGATGCTTTGGGTGGCGTTGAAATCGCGGTGAGGGCTTTAACAGTTAACGAAATACTTGACTAAACCTATTCATACACAGTATTTTGTACAGTGTTTTTTCTCATGGATGGAGGTGATGATTATGGCTGAATTTCTATCGATAGGCGCTGCCGCTTTTCTGCTGGGTGTGGCCGTTTCCACCCTTCGTCGCTGGGAAAAAGAATCACGATTTATCTCAGATTTCCGTACGCCTGATGGCCATCGCCGTTACGCGCTTGAGAAACTTTTAGCCTTTTGCGGTCAGTCCACTGCTGATGAGCAACGCCGAATTATCAAAAATCAACGAGCCATCGCCTAGTGGATACGCCAACGAAAACACTCACCTTTGAAACCCGGCTTGATTTGATTTATGAGCAGGATGCAGCATTGTGTCAATATGCCGAGCTGTGGAATCAAGTGAAGTTTCGTTGGTTTGCTAACTTACAAAAGCCTAAAGCCCAGCAATTGAATCGTACCCAGTTTATGCATGAAATGGGGATGCCGTTCAGCTATCGGGTGTTTCAAGGCGTACAGCAAAGCATTAAAGGCTTAATCCAGTCTTACCAAACCAATCGAAACAACCGACTGGTGACGCTGGACGTTAAAATCAAACAGCTGGAGAAGACGCTCAACAAGCTGAATAAGCGCTGTGATCATGTTGCAGAAAAAGGCTGCCCGCAACAGGCGAAACAACTTCGCAACAGGTTACGACAGAAGGAAGTTAAACTGCGTCGTTGGCAGCAAAAGCAGTCCGCCTTGGTGGCCGAAAAACAGGAAAACAAAACACCGATTTGTTTTGGTGGTCGAAAGCTGCTGAAAGAGCGTCAAGCGTTAGAAACGGGTTCGGCCATTGAAGGCTGGAAACAACGCTGGCACGAAGCACGACACCGCGAATTTCTATTAGTGGGTTCGCATGATGAATCCTGGGGCTGTCAAAATGCCCAGCTATCGCCCAGTGAGCAAGAAGATGCTTACCAGCTAAAACTCTTGGTGCCCCATCAATTACGCGCCACGTTTGGCACGACCATTCACATTGATCACCTGCAATTCAAGCATGGTAGGGCGATGATTGCCCAAGCCGTTTGGCAGAATCAGGTTAAAAAACACGATAAATCAATCAAGGGACAATCCCTGAGTTTTCGATTTAAGCGAGACAAAAAAGGTTGGCGGTTACTCGTTAGCGTGGAAGTGGCAGGACCAACAGAGCAAGCAGAGTGGATCGATGCTGATCAAGGTGTCATTGGTGTGGATGTCAACCCGGACCACTTAGCGGTGGTCGAGCTGGATCGAAACGGTAACCCACTGCAACACCGAACGTTTGACTTACCGTTACACTATAAGAATGATGTTCAACGGTCAGCCATTATTGGGGATGCCGTACGAGACCTGATGGACTTTGCCGCACAGCAAGGTAAAGCGGTGGTGATCGAAAAGCTGGATTTTCAGCAGAAGAAACGGCAATACCAAAAGCAGGATCATCCTCAGTATGCCCGCATGTTAAATGCCTTTGCTTACGGTAAGATCAAGGACTTGATTGAAACGCAAAGCATAAAACGCGGCATACGCCTTTATCACGTCAATTCGGCTTATACCTCATTATTGGGGCGGATGAAATATCGCGATCGACACGGTTTTTCAGATCACCATGCGGCCGCGTTAGTGATTGGTCGTCGGCATTATGGCTTTAAAGAAAAGCCGCCCAAACAACTCATTGGTATTAACGCGAAGGGTATCGTTAAGACCGAGCATCCGCCTGTAAGGATGGCGCTCAGGGACTATCAGTATTACACTAAACTTCAGCGTTGGTACCAACCACTCGAAAAATCATTAGATTTTCTGAGTGGCTGGCGTCACTTTCGTCGTGTGAATCGGGTTAGTTACTTCGTCGAGGCTCGCCTTGATGGTAGACCGGGCATGAGTCCCGACTTGATTCAGGAAAGCGCTCCACTGCTTTCCGCCCACCCTGCGCTGTAGGGATAAGTTCGTTTAAACCATGAGTAGGTTTAAGCAGGTTTATGAAAACGGTGTCCAATTGAAATCACAGGAGATACGATCATGCAAATCAGTGAAAATGCATTGACTAATCATGAAGTAACGATCTGCTTGAAAGGTGGTGCGGTACTGGGGCCTTACAACGCAACCTGGAGTAAGGAAAATCCGGGGGACATTCGGGAGCTGGTGAAGGAATACGAACGGTTTCTGCAGGGGGAGCCGCAACAGCGGTATAAGTTTCATTTGCATGACACTTACTCCAATAATGTCCATACCATCTATGTGCATTTTGATAATGTGGCGGGGATTTGCGACCAGGTTAAGACCCGTTCCTGACTATAACGCTAACGACTTATCGGCAATACGACAAAAGTATTAGGCGAAAGACTCGCCATTGCTTAATAAATCATCTACCATGCGTCTCGTCCGAAGGAAAAATAAGGAAATAAAGCCTTTGGATGAGACGGTCAACATCGTTCACTTTTAATTGTCATGTCTTCGCTTTACAAGGATGTATTATGAGCAGTACGCTTCATTTTTTCCTGCAGCAATGCGTCGCCCGCGGGGCGTCGGATTTGTTTTTGAGCGCTGGCGCTCGCCCCTCTATTCGGCTCGAAGGACGTTATACGCCTTTGTCGGCACCCGTTGTATCAGAGAAACACCTTTTAAACTTGATTCAGCGTATCTTGAGCACCGAGCAGCTTCAGACTTACCAACGTAATCGGGCGCTGGATATCGCCTATACCTTGCCAGATCAAAGCCGGTTCAGAATCAACTTGAGTTATCAGCGTGGTGCTCCTTTTCTTGTGGCGCGGCATATCAAGCATCAAATACCAGAGCCCGGTCAGTTGGGGCTTCCTGAAGGTGTGGCTGAATTATCGCTGCATGAGAATGGTTTGATTCTTTTTTGTGGGAACACCGGGAGTGGCAAGTCCACCTCTCTGGCGGCGATGGTTGAACATCGCAATACCCATGTCCCCGGCCATATTTTGGCGATCGAGGATCCAATCGAATTCTGGTTTGAACACAAGTTATGCATGGTGAACCAGCGAGAGATTGGGGCAGACGCACATTCCTGTGCTGACGCACTTCGTCATGCTGTGCGGGAATCACCGGATATGTTGATGGTGGGCGAAATTCGTGACTTTGAAACCGCACGTCAGGTCGTGTCATTTTCTGAAACCGGGCACCTCTGCCTGTCATCATTGCATGCAACGTCGAGTGCTCAGGCGATTCAGCGTTTAATCAACTACTATCCCGAGTCTGCCCGTTCATCATTGTTGATGGATCTGGCACTTAATCTCAAGGCCGTCGTTTGTCAGCGCCTTGTCCCCGGCATTAATGGCCGGCGAGTTTTGGCGACAGAGGTGTTGATGAACACACCGTTAGTGGCCGAGCGGATTCAGTCCGGACGGCTTGATGATATCGCAGAGGCGATAGACCGTACCCAGGATTCCGGGGCGGAAACGATGGATCAGTCCTTGTTCAGATTATTTAAGGCAGCCAGAATTTCTGCGGAAACTGCAGTGAAGTATGCAGATTCGAAGGTGAATATGTCTTTGTTGATTCGGTTCGGGCCTCAGGCAACCCGGAAACGCCAGCAAGACGGGAGGTATTCAGACGTTGGAGCTACTGGTAATCTATCGGTGCGCTCTGCCAATGCAATGGCTTGCGCGGATCGAGCACTCAAGCTTGTTCGCTAATAAATAGTCGCCGGGGGAGGAGAAAACCTCCCCGGAGCCTTCCCTGTGGTTACCGGATATAAACCGGACCGATACCAACAGACCAGATAATAACGGTGATGGCCAGCAAACCCACCAACATTACCAAGCCCACGGTTAATACAGAGCTTGCGAAAATGAAGCCTTTCTCAGCAGGAATCTTCATTAGAATGGGTAGCCCTTCATAGAGCAGGTACACCGAGTAGGCGACTGCGATGATACCGGCGAGCATGTTAACCCATAACACCGGATAGACCGCGATTATACCCATCACAAACAGCGGAGTGGCCGTGTAAGCTGCGAGAATGAAGCCCTTCGGCTGTGTGTCATCCACGTCAAAGGTTGCGGCGAAAAAGTCAATAAATTTGCCGATAATATACAGGCCTACAATCATGGCGCAGTAAAACAGCGTACAGAGTTGTATGGCACTTGATGAGGTTAGTTTTACGACGTCACCACCGGCGATACTCCAGCCGACCTGAGTCGCACCGTAGTAGCCTGCAGCGGCAGGGATGAGTGCAAGAGCCAAGACATGCGAAGCGTAAAGCCTGCCAACGGATTCCCCATCGCGTCTAATGGATTCCCACTCTAGGTCTGGGTGTGTAAGCAAGCCCAAAACATGACCAATACTCATATGAAGATCTCCTCTAATGAGTTGTTTTTATTTATTTTTGTACAACTTTGAGTTTATTATGATCCCAATACTTCCTGGTACATACATCCAATCACATCCTAAGTGTCGAAATAATGACCAAATTAGTCAAGTAAAAAAAATGTCAAATTAGATATTTCACGCAATTTTACGTGGAATCGTGTTCACGCTCTGTTACTGATTGCAACTTATTACTTTGGTTTGGCTGGTGACTGGATGGGTCTGATGTTATCGGGAGCTGGGGCACAGCATACTTTGTTTCGGCCTTCGTGCTTGGCTTGGTAAAGCGCTGTATCGGCTGCATTTAGCAAACGGTCGGGCGTGGTGCCATGTATCGGGTAAACCGAGACACCAATTGATATGGTTACAGCTCTGGAGCGTCCTGAAGATAGATCGCGGGCAATCAGGTTGTCTGCGACTGCAAGCCTGATTTCATTGGCTCTTACCGATGCGTCCTTCAAGTCACTATCCGGCATGATGATGACGAACTCCTCTCCACCGTAGCGACAGGCCACATCTTCTTTTCGGATATGGTTTCGGAGGAGTTGGCCTAATTGAGTCAATAGTTCATCACCCACACTGTGGCCAAATTGGTCATTCACATTTTTAAAGTGATCAACATCAAGCATTAGCAGGCTGATTTGAGACTGTTTTCGGTCTGCCCTGGCCAGCTCTCGGGGTATTAACTCGTTAAAGTAGCGTCGATTCTGCAAGCCGGTCAGCGCGTCCATGACCGATTCTCGTTTTAAATTTTCACGTAACTGAATGTTGGCAATGGCAAGTGCCAGAATCTTCGCGACTGCTTCACCCAATCGCTTACGGTCTTTCAGGGTTTGGTCTGAACAGCGTCGCACTTCCATCGAGCTGGTTGCGTTTGCAACTCCGCATTGTTCAGCACTGACTCGGATATGTAATAAGCCGAGAATCTGGTCTCTTGTTTTAAGCGGAATACAAAGCGTTATATTTTCGCTTTGAGCGAGCGCGCAAGAGCATGCTGGTGCATTGATGCCATCTTCGGTATGGGTTTCGCTCCGGCGCATCGCCCAGCACTCCGATCGGCTGAATGCGGAATCTGTTGATTCTATTCTCCAATGCAGGCGCGGAATCAAGTGGCCCTGACTATCCAGCATTAAAAGCAGACCGCTATCGTGATTAAAGAGTCGAAGTAGTTGTTTCTGGACCGTCTGATACAGGTCATCAAGCGACTCACAGGATTGCACGAGCTGGCTCAGTTCGTTCAGTAGTTCGATATCATGGTTCCGTTTCTCCAGGTTATGTACCATGCCTGAAAGCTCTTGGGTACGGGCTTCGACTCGTGTTTCCAGGGCTTCGATCTGGCCCCGGAGTTTATTCACCATAATATTGAACGCATTTGCCAGAATGCCGATTTCATCGCTGCGTTGAATTTGGCTTGATACTGTCAGATCACCTTGTGTAATGCGTCGTGCATCCTCCGCAAGCTGGATAACCGGATTGGTCAAGCGTTTTAAATACATATATGCCGCGACCAAGGCGGTGGTCAGCAGGAACAGCGTCACCAGAATGATGCGTTCAGTAAGCTCGCTGGCTTCGGCTTTCAATTCATCCACATAAACGGAGGTGCTCAGGTACCAGTCGAACCCCGGGAAGTAATCTACCCAGGCAATTTTCTCGTAGCCGAAGTTGCCCTTATCATCCAGTTTATCCCACTTATAAATCAGCTTTTTCTCCAGCGTTATTGAGGCATCAATTATGTCTTGAGCGAGAGGATTGCCGGTCATTGGATTGAGCATTTGCGCAACATTTCGCCCTTCCAGTTGGTTGTTCGGATGGATCACCATCTCCTGCTGGCTGTTAAAAACATACATGTAGCCCGTTTGCCCAATGCGAGTTTGCAGGATGAAGTTGCGCAAGTTATTGACCAGGGTTATTTTTCGCGTTTCGATATCGGATTGGATATCGTCCATGTAGACGCCTGTGCCAAGCACGAGGTTCCAGTCGGGTATGAGTCGATAATAAGAGATTTTTTCAGCACGCTCAGACTTGTCCAGGCGTTGCCAGGAATAGTGATAAAACCCGTGACCTTCTGCTTTCGCCCGGGCAGTAATGTTGGATAAGGTTTCCTGCGCATCTTTCGAATTGAGTTGCCTGATTTGCATTTCATTAAACCGGGCATCCGGATGCGCAATAATCTCTCCGTCCAGGTTGAGCAACCAAAAATAATCGTGGTTGCCGTAAGTGGTTGTGCGGACAAAGTCTTTTAGCAGTTCGTGGGCTTGTTGTTCACTGACCAGCCTCGCTGAGACTCTTCGTTTTAGTTGGTTGATGTAGGCGTTAACCTGCTCAATGGATCGTACCAGTTCACGTTTTTTCGCATCAATTAACGTATCTTCATAATATTTCAGTTCCTGATACCGGTTCTGGATGAGTTCGTATGTTGTGTCCAGGGTTCCGCGGGCATGCTGTTCGGCATTGTGGATAAAGCGTTGCTCCATCCAGGGTATGGTAAATCCGTAGACGATGAGTCCAGAAAGGCACACGGTAATGACAACCGTGGAGAACGTTCGAGAGAAAAGTTTCGATTTTGGCATGAATCTGCAACCCGGTGCGTGTGCGTTCTTGCCATTAATCATAGCACCGGGATAATCAAGAAGCAGTGTTCCTGACCATCCCGATGTGTGTGGGTGTTTGGGGCAATTATTTATTTCGGCCTTTGCCGCCACCTTTGCCACCGCCGGAACCGCCGCTGTCACCACCACCGCTAGCATCTGTCACCGTCACTTCAGACCAGGCTGACCATGGGGATACACCCTCCGAATTGCTGGAGCGAGCACGGTAGCGGAAAGTCCCTGTACCCACGTTGTCAGAATAAACCGTGGTATCTTGAGACGGGCTTGCAACAGTGGTTGTACCATTCCAGGTGTTGCGTTTCTTGTGCTTGGTTTCGCGCTGAATTTCAAAGCCGGTCTCATTGTCCGTATCGGTCCAGCTCAATTGCGCGGCACCGTCTGTACCATCGACCGCGATGAAGTTTGCGGGCGTCACGGGAGGCTCCACCAACTCATTGACAAAAACACTTACCGTTGCCGTGGATGTTAAACCACCGGTATCGCTAATGATGTATGTGAAGCTGTCCGGGCCGGTGTAGCCAGAAGCAGGCGTGTAGTTGATCGAGTTACCATTGATTGTCGCGGTGCCGTTAGCCGGTTGATTGACTGCAGTTACGGTGAGGGCATCACCGTCCGGGTCGCTGTCATTATTCAGGACTGCGATCAGGCTGCTGGAATCCTGAGACAGGGTTTCGCTGTCATTGAGAGCCACGGGAGCGTCATTCACTGCCGAAATGGAAACGGTAACGGTTGCTGTTGCACTGCCACCCTGGCCATCAATGATGGTGTAGCTGAACTGATCTGTGCCATTTGCATTTGCAAAAGGCGTGTACTCGATTGTGCCGCCCTGAATTTGAGTTGTGCCCAATGTGCCATTATTCACTTGAGACAGCACTAACGTGTCACCATCAATATCACTGTCATTGCTTAAAACGGCAATGTTGATTGCCTGATCTTCTGTTGTTGAGGCACTGTCGTTTTGCGCTTCGGGCGCATTGTTGTTGCTCTGGTTAGGTGAGATGCTGCCTGATATATAGTACAGACCCTGAGAGCCGTAGTCGTCGTAAGTGCTGGCACTGGGGGTATCACCAACGCCAGTGACGGCGAGGTAGTAAGCACCGGCACTGGCTTGATACTGGATCTCGGCATAAGTATCTGTAGTGGGGGAGGATTGAGCAAGCGCCTGACCTTGAGCATTTAACAAGGTGGCCTTGATGTCCAGATTTGCGCCTCTGGCATAGTTGTCGTTAAACGCCAGCCATGCGGGGGTCACTGTGACATTGATCGTACCCTCTCCGGAAATGATTTCGAACACATCAATATCATTCCGGGACGAGATGACACCTTTGTTGCCCGAGTAATAATTGGCGGGATCGTTTTCCGGGGTTGTGACTACAATTTGGCCGGCCCCATCGATTTCCAGAGCAGAAGCGCTGCTGATATCGTCGCCGTGATCATCTGGTCGAAGGCCTACATTCGCGGCAATGATGCCAAAGTCGTCCTGGGTATTGTTGGCATCGTTATAATCACCCTTACTCCACTGGCTGACGTGGGTGTTGTAGCCGACACCCATGATCGGTCCCCAACGGGTGTAGCCGCTGCCATGCCCGTTGTAATAGGCTGAGCCACTCAGTGTTCCATCATGTCCAAGGCCCTGATTGTGACCCATTTCATGAGACGCGGCTTCAGAGACATAGCGTGGTGCGCCGCCGCCGAGGTTGTTGTAGTAAACCAGAGCGGGTTGATAGTAGGCGTAGTTGCTGCGGCCCCAGACCCCAAGGTAGGCGACCCCGCCGGCGCTGCTGTGGGGCATTGCGGTTCCGTTTTCATCGGTGTTGTGCGTGATCAGGATCCGGCCTACTGTGGGCCCCATCTGAGCAGGGGCTTCGGTGGTGACATCAACATCAAATGCGGCGTAGTCCTCTGCCACACGGTGCCAGATTGCGGCGATATCATCGAGTTCGGACTGGCTGTAGGTATAGGGCGAACCATCTCGGTCAAAAGGTTTGGCATGGTATGCTGAAACGCTGCCATTCCAGATTGTGCCTTCAATTGTGTGTCCGTCAACGTCAAGATAAATGATATTTGAGGCGCCGGGTTTGCTGTGTAGGGTAAACGTATCCGTTGCGCTGAGACCAGATTCAGGGCTCGGTAGTTCCTCAGAGGATTCTGGAACCGTTTTTTCATCGATATAGAAGATGCCGCCCTCAGGGTCTACATCGACATGATCATAGTCCTGCTCCGGTATTGAAAAGCGTTCCAGCCAGTTCAGTGCCTGTTTCTGAGCGGCCGGAGGGAGCGATGCAATTTTGTCCCGTACACGTCCGGGGGGAAGATCCTCTAGTCCGGGAGGTAACTGCTGCAGTGCAGCGTTTGCGGGATTGGCATGCACGGTGCCAGAGATCAAGCCGCATGCAGAAATAAGGCTGATGGCCACCGTGAGTGCTTTTGAGTAGTGAAAAGACATTTGAGAACCTCGTGTTTGAAATCCGTGTGTGTCGATCCTAGTTAATTTCCAGATTACGTGGTGTGATCGACTTACGTCCATAGTGATGCGTGGGTCACATTGCAAAATTTAGCAAAATATTGTAACGCAAGGGAGGTGGATGGAAACCCCCGGTACAGTAGTGATTACCCCGTATTTGAGGGTAAGTGCCTGACATTCAGCAAAAATATTTTAACTTTTGTAGTGATTTGTATTTTGGTCGAAATCGCCGCAAATTATCGGGTTTTACTTTGGCCACTTGCGAAATATAAGCGAAGTGTTAATCCCGCCGAACGCGAAATTATTCGACATCACATATTCTGTATCCAGATTGCGAAAGGCCCCTGTGATGTAGTCAAGGTCGGCACAGCGTGGGTCCAGGTTCTGCAAGTTCAAGGTTGGGGCAAAAGCATTGTCGTACATCATATTGACCGTTGCCCAGGCTTCGATTGCGCCACAGGCACCCAGGGTATGGCCCAGGTAACTTTTTAAAGAGCTAATCGGGATTCGACGCTGAAAGACTTCACGAGTGGCGTGTGTCTCTGCGATATCGCCTTGTTCCGTAGCTGTGCCATGGGCATTCACATAGCCAATAGCGTCTGGCGAGATTTGCGCATCATCCAGTGCTTGTTGCATAGCGGCACGCATGGTGTCTTTTTCCGGGCGGGTGATATGTGCACCGTCGCAATTCGTGCCATAGCCGACAACTTCCGCCAATATAATCGCGCCGCGGGCTTGAGCGTGCTCAAGTTCTTCAAGAATTAACGCACCTGCACCTTCTCCAATCACGAGTCCTTCGCGATCCTGATCGAATGGTCTTGGCGTCGTTTCGGGTGTGTCGTTTCTCATACTGGCGGCATACATCGTATCAAATACCGCTACTTGGGTAACGCAGAGTTCTTCTGCGCCTCCGGCAATCATGATTTTTTGCTTGCCAAAGCGGACCGCTTCATAGGCATATCCGATACCTTGTGACCCCGATGTACACGCAGAGCTGGTGGTGTGTACCCGGCCTTTCAAGCCTAGAAACACCGCAATATTGACGGGGGTTGTGTGTCCCATCATCTGGATATAACTTGTGGCTGTAACCCCGGCCATCACCTTATCCTTAAGCAGTCGGCCGTAGGCGGGGATGGGGCTGGTTGAGCCCATACAGGAGCCGAACGCCACGCCAGTCGCACCAGATGTTATTTCTGGGGAATCGGTCAGGTCTGCGTACTTGAGGGCTTGTTCCGCAGCAATGGTTGCCATAATCGACCCGCGTCCCATTGAGCGGGTTTTCTTGCGCGTGAAATGGCTTGGCAAGGTCAGGTCAGGAATGGGAGCTGCCAGCTTGGTATTCAAGCCGTCAATTTCAGACCAGTCGTCCATATATCGTGTAGCGTTCCGGCCTCGATTCAGGTTCCCGTTGAAGTCCTTCCAAGTGTTGCCAAACGCTGTAAGGGAAGCCATGCCAGTCACAACAACTCGTTTCATGCCAGTCCACCATCTACTGCGATAACTTGTTTGGTTACGTAGGCTGCATCATCCGACATCAAAAAGCGTACAACTGCAGCGACTTCTTCCGGTTTTCCCATCCTTTTTGCCGGGATCATTTTAACAATGTCCTGATAGTGTTTTTCGCTGTCGGCTGTGGCATCGAGTATGTCAGTATCGATCAAACCCGGTGCGACACAGTTGACTGTAATTTTCCGTTTGCCTAATTCAATCGCCAGGGATTTACTTGCGCCAATTAAGCCGGCTTTGGACGCGCTGTAGTTGACCTGACCCCGATTCCCCATAATTCCCGATACGGACGACATTGCAATAATTCGACCGCCTTGACGATTACGGATCATGGGCATGATTGCCGGTTGCACAACATTGTAAAAGCCACTGAGGTTGGTGTGAATAACATCATCCCAATCCGTATCGGTGATCGACGGGAACGCATTGTCCCGGGTGATGCCCGCATTGCAAATGATGCCATAATATGGACCATTTGCTTCGATGTCTGACTCGATTACCGTTCGAGCTGTTTCCCGATCTGCCACATCGAACTTCAGTACACTCAGGTCGTGCTGGACAGCCCCATGCTGGGAAGCGTTTTCGGCCAGTATTTCAAGTATTTCTGTCCTGACGGATGCCAGTGCCTGATCATCGCTACGGTAGTGGAGTACGATGTCAAAACCCTGTCTGGCCAGATCCAGCGCAATCGCTCTGCCGATACCTCGACTCGATCCTGTGACGAGTACTCGACGTTTTGTTGTGTGTTTGGCATCAACCATGTTGTTTACTCCAACCCTTTCAAGTAAGCCTCGGTGTCTTGAGGCTGGTAAACGTTTATTTTGGCCTCTGCGACCAAGGCTTCGCATTTTGAAAAAAACTGACCTGCATTGGCAAGCGCTTTTGCGATTGTGCTGCTAATTTGTGGCAAATTTGCAAGGTCAAGTTCTCGATTTTCTAGTTGGGAGCGGTTAATTGTGTAAATCTCGCAATCGAAAACGCAGAGGCCGCTCTCTTCCTCGTAAAGACGGCTGACCCGTGTGATTAATGTTTCATGTTCGAGAAAACCGTTTACTTCGGCACTGAATTTACGGGTTCCGAGTAAGAAACCAATCTGAATCGGGTGTTGGTTTTTCAGGTTCTGGAAGCCTTTCCAGGCGCCAATGGTTTGTGCCATCAGTTCAATGCCGATATAAGACGGAAGCCAACGACTGTCGTGATCAAAGAACAGGTTGTCAGCCTGGATACAGGTCAGGCTCAGCGCTTGATCTTGATCCGCTGAAAGTAAAGAATCGATCAATATCATGGGAGGGCGATGTGCGAGCAATGCCTCTATTGGCGGGAAGGCGGGTGTCAATGTCATGAAGTTCGTCCTAACAGCAGACTGATATTGTTTCCGCCAAAGGCAAAAGAATTGCTCAGGCAGTAACGCAAAGGTGTGTCTGAATACAAATTGGAATTTTTCGATGTGACTAAACTCAAGGCTGGCAATGCTGGATCGACAGTAGAGGCTGTTGTTGCTGGAGTCGGGTTGTTTTCAATAGCGGGTGGAGCACTTTCCAGGTTGATCTGTTTAGGCCGGCTGTAACGCTCATTGCGTTTGCTGAGTGCCAGCCAGCAAATTGCCGCTTCAGTGCTTCCTGCAGCGCCGAGCGTATGCCCCGTAAAGGGTTTCGTTGAACTGCAGGGTACGGTTTGACCGAACAAGCGATGCACGGCTTTCGCTTCCATCTGGTCATTACTGGGGGTGCCAGTGCCGTGCAAGTTGATGTAATCAATATCGCGCTCTCCTAATCCTGCCATGTGCAGAGCATCTCTCATCGCAGAGGTGGCCCCTTCACCTTCCGGATCGGGCGCTGACATGTGATGGGCATCGCTGCTTTCTCCAATCCCGAGCAGGGCAATGTTGTCCCCTGTGCGTAAGTGGTTGTCTTCTTTATGCAGGCAGAAAAATGCGGCTGCTTCGCCAATGTTGATGCCATCCCTGTCCTGTGCAAAGGGGCGACTCAGACCTGAGGAGAGCGCACCCAAAGCGTGAAAGCCGTTAACGGTGAGCCGACACAAACTGTCTGCCCCCCCGACGATCACCGCATCGCAGAGGTCGGCTCGAATGAGGTGGTAGGCGCTTGCCAGGGCTTTGGCACTGGATGAACACGCGGTTGATATTGTGTATGCCGGGCCGTTGGTTTTAAACAGATAGCGGGTGAATTCCGCTAGGGACCCGAATTCCTGTTGCTGATAGCTGTATTGCTTTGGAAAAGTACCCACTTGACTGTATTCAGCCAGGGCCGTTTCTGCTTCTGCAATGCCCGATGTGCTGGTTCCGACAACGATGCCAATTCGCGCCGGACCAAAGCGGTCAATGGCGATTTGAATGTGGTCTTGAATCTGAATCAGTGCCGCTGCAGCCAGTTGGTTGTTGCGTGTCTGGAACTGCTGAGGCCAGGCTTCCCTGTTTGGTAGCGTGCCGGCTATCTCGCCGACATGGATGCTGTGCTCCGGTACCAGATCATCCCTTGGGGTTAGCGTTGGTATGCCGCGCTCCAGGGTCTGCCAAAACTGCTCCGGGTTATGACCTGCCGCGTTGACAACTCCAGGAGGGGACAGAATAAGCGGCGTTTCAAGCGTTTTGGGGGTGACCATGGTTTCGTCTCCTCAGGGTGCTGTTTGCTTGTTCAGTGGCGAAATAATCCAGAGCTTACCGCTTTCTAGAAAATGGATCCGGGTAATGGCTCCAATCTCAACCATCAACTGTGGTTTACCATTCAAGCTCAGGGTACGTGTGGCTTCTCCCGTGGCGGTTTGGGGCGTTTGGGATTGAAAACGCGGGCCATATTGTGCGAGCAGGTCTTTTGTCGGCCAGAAACGCAACTGAAAGATCTGGAGCAGTAATTCGCCATTAATGAGCTTATCCAATCCGGTAATCCGATTATTGACGGGGGCGAAGGCCAGTTGCTCGTCAATCGGGAACCATTGCAACCGGAACAGCGATAAACCGAGGGGCGACATACCAACTTGAGTGAGGGACTCCGAGCCGATTTCGGTGGCGATGAGCAGATCGAATAGTTTATTCTGCTCGTGATCAATTATTTCAACTCGTTCCAGTCGGCTCTGGTGTTTCTGTGTCTCAGGCAAACCGGGCAGTATTTTCAGGTCAGTGGCGTAGTTTGTTCGGTGAAACAAGTTCGTCTGGTGAAGCAAGCTGCAGCCGGAAAACGTACCCAACAGGGGGGTCGCGAGCAAGAACCCTGTTACAACGGAAATTAAACGGTGCCTTGGTGACATTAACTTTTCGCTTCGATATGGGTTAACGATTCAGTTTGTGGGCTGCAGCTTGCTGAGGCAGGCAAAGGCTGTTCTGGCGTGCACAGCTCAATCAGATTGCCAAGGTAACGATCTGATTTCAGGGCAAATGGGTTGCTGCAATCCCAGGCATAACCTGCCAGTATGGAGCAGATCATCGCCTTGATTTTCGGGTCGGGAGAAGGATGGAAGAAAACCGTTTGCAGACCACCCTGATACCAGGCTTCAACATAGGTACGAAAAGCATTAATCCCTTGTCGAAGCGGGATTGCGTATTCTTGTTCCCAATCTACTGATTCACCCTTTAGGCTGCGCACCACGAGTGGTGCACACAAGTTTGCGGATTTAAGCGCGATGGTTACGCCGGAAGAAAAAACCGGATCCAGAAACTCCCCGGCATTCCCTAACAACGCAAAACGTTCACCAAACAAGGACTTCACATTGGCTGAGTAGCCCGTGATTTCACGCGCATTTTGACAGCGTTGTCTGTTTTTCAGAAGTCGGCATAAGGCGGGATCGGTATCAATAAAGTGATCCAGGGTCTCATTCAACGAAAGATCAGCTAATGCATCGTAGTATTTCTGTTCTGCAACGACACCGATACTGGTTGTTGCGTCAGAAAACGGTATGATCCACAGCCAGATATCATGATGCTGTTCGTGGGGGACGATGAGGATCTTGTTGCGATCAAAGCAAGTACCGTTGTGCAGAAAGGGGTCCTCTGCCGCTATGCCATCCTGATAGTGGGTGAATACCGCTTTGCGAACGGGGAAATCAGAGGGGGTTTCCAGATCAAGAAGTCGGGGTAATACCCGGCCAAAGCCGCTGGCGTCGAGAACAAATTGACATTGGATCGTTTGCAGCTGACCTGTGTCATCCTCAACCTCCAGAAGCGTATAGTCTGCCTCGATTTTGATTCCCTTTACACTGTGTTGATAGCGTATTTCTACACCCATCTTTTCTGCCTGCCGAGCAAGGATGTCATCAAATACAGCGCGCTTCACCTGAAATGTTGAAGCAGGACCTGTTGCCGACTTTTGTTCGAAATCGAATGTTACATACTGACCGTCACGGCAAAATGCTGCGCCGTCTTTTCTCTGAAAGCCAGCCGAAGTGATGGCATCAAGCATGCCTGCTTCATCAAGGAATGACATACAGTGCGGTAACAGACTTTCGCCGATCGAAAAACGGGGAAAGGTTTCTCTTTCAATGATCAGAACCGATATTCCCTGCTGTTTCAAGTGCGCCGCTGCAACTGCCCCCGAAGGGCCGGCACCAATTACAACAACTTGGTACTCCGTGGGATTAGACATCCTTTTGATTCTCCGAAGGGGGGATTGTAAAGTGTGTTTCAGGCAAAGCCGCGGGATCATGGCCTCTGGCCGCAAATGGTGCGACGATGAACAGCATGCCCAGACCCAACACCAGTGTTGTGCCAAAGTGGGCAATCGCGGGTATCTGACTGAAAATAAAAAAACCGAAGGCAATGCATGACGAGGCAATGGATAGCCAAATGCTGACGATACTTAATGGGCGAAACCCGAACCCTTGATAGATGAAGCCGTAGTCTATTCCTAACATCAAAACCAACAGTGCAGCAAACAGGTTGAACAGATTCAGATTCCCGAGTAGCCATTGGCTTAGTAATAGCGAAACAAAGAGCGCGAGCGTTGGCGGAGTGACTACCCAGAACGCAACTTTCGGCGATTTCAGTAACAAACAAATCAGGAACATGGAAAGTATTGAAAAAACGATAATATATTCCAGCAGCTCTCGATATTGAGCGAGTGTTTCGGTGAGTTGTCTGGGTTTATTGTGCCAGTATATTCCGTCTTCGGGCTGCGCCAGTTGTGCCAGCTCGAGTTCGTTACTGACATTTCGGAACAGCACCAGCGTTGCAACACCAGACTGTTTACCGGTGTGGTGGAGTTCCAGCCAAAGTGTTCCCAAGCTCTCGGCCAGTGCAGATGAAAGAATCGTCGCTGGCTGCAACCAGGCATCAGGGTCAACGCTTTCCGGGTCTGCGATTTTGTATTGTGGGGTCAAAATATTGAGCTTTCCCGCGAACCAGTTATTGCGGCGTGCATCGGAGAGCAGCGTCTGATTTTCTGTTTGGGTTCGAATGGATGGAACCCAGTCACTTAACGAAAGGTAGTCTGTGAACCCGTTTCTGGCGTGACTTGTGCGGAGTTTGGCCGTTAGCTTTTCAGTTTTTTCCAGCAAGGCTTGTTCATTTTGTGCCGTAATAACAAAAAAGCGGCTATCCCAGTTAAAACCTGTCTGTTTGGCCAATACCATGCCGAGTTGTTCCTGTTCAATCAGCGCTTTTGGCGAACTGTTCAATGCCTGAATGGAATCATCGTAGCGTAAATTCAATCCATGACCGGCCAGACTTGTCAGAGCAGTAAGCGTTAGCAGGACAGTACAGGTAATTTGCACCGGGGTGGAGAAGCGGTTGCCGAATTGTTCGGCGGCGTTTATCAATGCCGAACGGACGCCGATTGATGACGGCTGAAGTTGAGCCAAGCGCGGATACAGCCAAATTGTGCCCAGAACAGCACAGAGCAACCCGGAACACATGAAAACGGCGACTTGTTTCAAGATCATAATTGGAAACAGGCCGACAATAATGTAGCCGCTGGCGGTGGTGATAAATGCCAGAAAAAGCGTTCGGCTGATCTGCTGGTATTGTTGTGACCGATTGCCATGACAGAGCATGTGGAATGCGTAGTCAATCGCAATACCCAAAAGGCTGGTTGCGAAAATCAGGGAGACCAGATGAACGGTGGAGAAAAACACCCAGAGGCTGATCCAGCCACCCATTAAGGCCAGGGTTATCGCTCCGAACAAGAGCCCGAAGGGTTTTGTAGAAGCAAAGCTAAGCAGTACCAGTAAGGTGAGCAGCACCAGTGTTGCGCTGCCAAACGTGGTAAATTCGAATTTTGCACGTTTGGCATTGGCTGCATTATGAAATAAAGCACCTTGGCGCACGACCTTAAGCGTGAGAGAGGTTTGTTCGTGGGGCGTCGCCTCTGTAACGCGCTCCAATGCGGCTTCCAGTTTGTCGCGCAGCACAATGGATTCATCGACTGTTGAGGCTTTTTTCGATTGTGCCATTACTCTGAAGTAAAAGCGGCCATCTAATACTACCGCTTCTTCGGAGCCCGCTTTTTTTGAACCCGTTACCCGGCTTATGGATTCAGCCCGCCAGGTGAGAAAATCGGCAAGGGACAAGGTTGTATCCTGATGTACGGTTTGTGCTACAAACGGTGTGCTCATATCGAACAGAATACCCATCACATAGCGTTGGAACTGTTCCGGAGTGTTATCCAGTAGGCGATTGCGATAGGTTGGTGATAATATTCTTTCAGCATAAGGTGTATAGATTTCTGTCAGTGTGGCGGGGGAAATCTGTCCTGGTTTACGCACTTTGAGCCAGTCGCTTGCTTCCAGCGTTGACAGTTCTTTCCGCAGCGCTTCCATGGCCGCTCGTGCATGGTGTTGTTCGGAATGGCCCAGCCAGATAGAAAAGGTCCCTGAAAAAGTTGCACCGGCTTGTTTGATCGCGCTTTGCAGTAACTCGCTTTGTTGGTGCTCCGTATCCGGCAGGGTATCCAGAATGCCGGTGCTAAGTTGGACGGGAAATAATAGGGAACAGGCAAACAAAGTGGTGATGAGAAGCGCTAAAAGCGTTTGCACAATGCGTTTGTGCACGCAGGTTAGTTCTCTTCTGTGAAAAACCGATGAGTGCCAACTGCTTTTGCGGTTTGGGTGTTTATCAGTGTTGGGCAAACCGCTTTGCCTCTTCGCTCAATTCGTTGAAATCCGTGTAATTCAATTCAAGGCGTGTACGCACATCATGGGCTTCAAAAAAAATGATTTCAGTTGGCCGGGTGGTTCCGCAAATTTGAATCCCCTGAAGAATCGTCTCCCAGGCCTGTTGTTGAGGTGTTAATGCAAGACACTGCTGTTCGCCACTATTTTTGTGCAGCCGGAAGTGTTTCGTCAGGCGTTGTTCGTTTTGTTGAAATATCGCAAGCATAATATCGCTGATAATCTGACCACTGGCTTTGGTCTTGATGGCGAGTGTGCCATCATCACGCCATTCGAGCTCGGACAGCCCCGCATTGGAAAACAGATTCGTTTTTACAATAGGGGTCAGCAAGTGCCAGTAGAGGCCTTTTTCCGGTTTATAATAAAACTCCCCCGTTGACTCTATGGCGCGCTGCAGGATCGGAACCTGTTTTTGTTGCTGAAACGAGCCCTGTTGAGTTTCCAGGTTATAAGTTTCCAGGTTGTTGGTTTCCAGGTTGTTGGCTAGTCCGGGCCATATCTGGAAAATACTCTGCCCCTCACTGTCCCCTGATGTATTCAAGGGGATGGGGTCAAACCCGTCGAGCCATGACTCTTCGGCAACGCTTGCTCGGGAGAGAAGCACTAGAGCAGACATGACCAGTACTGTGGCAAAATTCGCCTCCCGATCCAGCAGCATTTTTTTGCAACGCTGTGGTTTCATGGACTCACCTCTCACATCTTATTCCCAGTCGTTGTTTCAATATGGCCGGGGTTTCAAATTGCATTTCCTGCGTTTCACGTGCCACTGCAACCTGGATGGTATGCGCTTTGGTCAGTCGTTTGCCGGTATCGATGTCGATGATTTCGTAATTGAGCTTCAATCGGGTTTCAAACTCAGCCAGTTTGCAGGATACCTGAATCCATTGTCCAAAGCAGGCGGGGGCAACATACTTCAGGCGCATATCGACAACGGGCCAGAGGTAACCTGAATGTGCCATTTCAAGGTAGCCATAATTGATTGAATCCAGTAGTTCGCACCGTGCGAGCTCCAAATACTTAACATAGTGGCCATGCCAGACAATGTGCATGGAGTCGACATCAAAAAACGGAACTTTAATTTTTGTTGTGATCGCGACTTCAGGTACGCTCGTCATAGCCGAGATTCCAGTATTGTTGTTGGATGAGTTGTACTGTTTCCCGTAGTTCGGACTCCATCGGGCGGTCTTGTTCAAGGAACGGGATTTTTGAACACAAATCATGAATCATGGCTTGCAGACTTGTACCCAAGGTACCGAGCTGCAATTCACGCTGTGCCTCTCGTAGACGAAGTCCTTGCAAACTTGCGAGTAAACCTGCTGCGACAACTTGTTCAGTCAATTGCAATACCCGCAGGCAGTCTCTGGCTGCGATTGTGCCCATGCTGACTTTGTCTTGATTGTGGCACTCGGTCGAGCGGGAAAAGACCGATGCTGGCATGGTGAGTTTCAGGGCCTCTGCAGTCCAGGCGGATGCACCAATTTGTACAGCTTTGAAGCCATGATGGATATAGCGTTGTTCCGGGGCTGCACCGGAAAGATTGGCCGGAAGTCCATGGTTAAACTTTTCATCCACTAACAGGGCAATTTGTCGGTCTATCAGGTCGGCCAGATTGGCCACACAGTTTTTCAGCGTGTCCATGGCTAACGCGATATGGCCACCGTAGAAATGGCCACCATGGAGCACGTGTTCTCCCATGCCATCGATTATCGGATTGTCATTTGCACTGTTCAGTTCGTTTTCAATGTTGCTTCTAAGCCAGGGCAGCGTATCTTCGAGCACACCGATAATATGGGGAGCACAACGAATGGAATATCGGTCCTGCAAGCGATCAGCATTACGGGGGTGCTCATGTTCGTTCAGGTCGAGTCTTATCCATTTGGCCGCGTTCATTTGGCCGGCATGAGGCTTGACTGAAAACAGAATTTCATCGAAGTGATACGGATTACCATTGACCGCAACCGTTGATATGGCGGTGATGCGCGCACAAAGGCGGGATAAATACTGTGCCCGTGAAAATGCTTCACAGGCGAGTGCGGTCATCACAGCGGTGCCATTCATGAGCGCCAGGCCTTCCTTGGGTTTCAGCGTGAGCGGCGTAATGCCCTCAGCCGCCATGGCATTCTTTGCCGGTAAAACGGCCCCCTGGTAGTAAACTTCCCGCTCGCCAATCAGAGCTCCTGCGACGTAAGATAACGGTGTCAAATCACCGCTTGCACCGACAGAGCCTTCCTGAGGTATACGTGGAATGATACCGCTATTGATAAATTGTACGAGCTGGTCGAGCAGTTCCCAGCTGACTCCGGAGTACCCCTGACACAAGGAATTCAAGCGCACGGCCATAACGGCGCGAGCTTGTGCTTCACTCAAGTAATCCCCAAGTCCACAACCGTGAAAACGAGTGAGGTTGATCGGCAGGTCGGAGACAATATCCAAAGGGATTTTCACCGAGCAGGAGTCTCCGTAACCGGTTGTCACGCCATAAATCACACCATCTTTAGTCAGCAACTTGTTGAGAAAATTGATACCTGAATCGATCCGTTCGACAAAGCCGGGGCTCTGGGAGAGCTCGACATTCATTTTGCCATTGGCAACGGCCAGAATGTCTTCAATGGTGATGGCTTGTTGGCCAAAGGCCAGGTCTTTGATCTGGCGCGACGGAGTGTATTGACTCATGCTTGTTTCCTGACTCGTTATGACTGTTGGCGCGGGAGACTGCTGCGTTCGGTCTGGCAGTCCTTCGCCCAAAAGTCATAAAAATTAAACCACTGATACGGGTGCCGAACCGTATGATATTCCAACCGGCTGGCGTATTGATCAATCCAGCTTTGCAATGCCTCCTGGCGTTTTTTCCGTGGAAGTTGTAACGGGTCAGCAAATGGCTCCAGTATCATCTGGTAGCGTAACTGCGCGTGCCTGGTTTTCATGAAAAAAAGCAAGTATACCGGACACTCCAAAAGACTGGCGAGCACGAATGGGCCTATTGCAAAGGGGGCTGATTCACCCAGAAACGTGCTGTATTTGATTTTTCCTGGGCCCTGAACGGGAGTTCGGTCTCCGACAATGACGACAATTTCGCCTTGATCCACGCGTTCTCTGAGCAACATCATCAACTCGGGACTGAGGGTCGAAACCTGAATCAGGTCAATTTCTGCGTCCGGATTTATTTCGTTCAGTATGCGATTGAACGCGACAGCATGGTGGGTGTATACCAATACGTTGATGCGCTTGTTGTATTTGCTGGAGGCGATGGCCCGGCAGGCCTCTATGTTGCCCAAGTGGGAGCCGATGAACACTGCACCTTTATTCCCGTGCATAATGGCTTGAACCCGGTCCGGGTCGGCGTACTGCACATGGGTGGCATTGAGTTTTCCGATCCAGGAGTCAATTTTGTCGAGCACGATCCAGCCAAAATTCAGGTGATGCCAATAACCTTGCCAAAATCCTGGTTCCGTCTTGAAGGTCTGCTGTTCAGGATGTTGTTCCACCCGGCGCAAAAAGTTCAGTGAAGCAGTCCGGGAGGTTTTACCAAAAAGGTAAAAATAAAAGATTACCGGCGCGAAAAAAATACTGAGCACGAATCTGCCGAATAGCCGATAAATCCAGAGCAGTATACGAATGCCCAGAATCGACCCCCGTTCCTGGGCGTTGGCCCAGTGTTTTGATGTGTTGCTCATCGGCCAGATCCTGCGGATTGCACTGGTAATGCTTTTTGCATCCGGCGCCGGCGCTGATTGCGGGCCAACAGGTTGGGGAGGCGAACCAGCATTCTCAGAAACAGACGTGTGTGCATCCAGCTGATGAGTACATTATCCTCCAGTGGTCGAAAATGGGAGGTGATATCCTCAGCATAGATAACTTTGGTGGGTACAAACTGAATATTTACGCCGCGCCAGTAGAGTTTGACCATGACTTCGATATCGAAGTCCATTCTTTTTCCGAGTCGTTCTTTGTTCAGTAAGGGAATAACCTGATGCAGGGGATAAACCCGAAAACCGCACATGGTGTCTTCAACACTGAATGACAATGTCTCGATCCAGACCCAGAAATGTGTAATATAGCGCCCATATAGACGACTTTTGGGTACACTGTCGTCATAGACCGGTTTACCGCTAATCAGGTCTTCCGGGTGTGCCTGTGAGAGCTCGAGCATACGGCTTACATCGTTCAGGTTATGCTGCCCATCGGCATCGATCTGTAGTGCATGGCTGTAACCATCAAGCCGGGCTTGTCTCAGTCCGGACTGGACAGCTCCACCTTTTCCCTGATTGCTGTTATGCGTCACGATTTTCAGTTTGCTGTAGCGTTGGCTCAAGGCTCGAATGACTGCTTTCGTCTGCGCATCACTACCGTCATCAACCATGATGATTTGCATATTCATACCGGCAAGGGCATCAATCACGCTGGCAATATTCTGGCTGTGATTGTAGTTTGGAATTACAAAGCAATAGTTATTCAAAATCAGTATCCATTAATTGTCGCTCAGAATGACCCTGCCTGAGGCATGTTTTCCCTGTTTTGATTCAAAACTGAATATGAACTTATCGCTGGTTTTGGTTGTCAGTGTCAATACCACGATATCGCCCGGGCGAATGATATTCTGAAATTTCAGAACTTCAACCTGTTTGACTGCCGAATTTGAACGGTTCAATAATTTTTTGCCGTAGGTAATCGCCCATTGTAACTGCACAGCGCCGGGGAGTATGGGGTGACCGGGAAAATGCCCCTCCAGAAAACGGAGATCTTCAGGAATCTGGAGCCTAATTGTTGCTTCGGGTAATTCACTGTCGGTAAAAGTTGCGCCCAGCTCAACAGGAAGAATTCGTGCGTGATCTGTCATGGCGTCTTTACCTTGTTTGTTGAACATTGGGTATCTTTCGGTGTGAGGTTCTGGCTGTCCTTCGCCGCGACTTCCTTCAGCGCGAAAAGGGGGATGATATCGGAGTCAATGTACTTGCCTTGGGCATTGGTTTTGAGTGCGGTTAAAAAACGCCATTTACGGGGTATTGTGACTGCTTCGAAGTAGCGTGTCAGTTCGGCTTTTAACGTCCTGATGAGGCTTCTTCGCCCCTTTTGTTCCAGTATTGCGTGCCCGTTATTTGACAACGTAACCGCTGCCCCGAGAATGGTTCTTGTACTGTTCTCCTTTTGGGGGAGCGCAACGATTCGACACGCTGAAACCCATGAAAGCTTTTCGAGTTGGTTTTCCAGTTCGGCCAGGTTGATTCGCTTCTCTTCAATTTTTACAATCCGGTCCAATCTACCCCTGAGTTGAAAGGTGGTTGTTGTCAGCGATGATATTTCATCATCAGTATCGTACCAGTCCGGGCCAATAAAGGGTGAACGGATACTCAGACGGTTATTGACCGGTTGCTGTTTTATTTCGATTGCTGGGAAGCGGTGCCAGACCTGCTGATTAACATCTGTTTGCTGGCGCCAGGCGATACCGCCTGTTTCCGTACTACCGTAGACTTCAATGGGATACTGGTGTAGTTGGTCTGACAGTATTTTGGCGTGTTCATAATGCAGGGGGCCACCAGATGAAAATAGTTGCTGCAGGTTTTCATGGTAGGGTTGCAACACATTGTCGGAAACCAATCGGCTCAAAAAAGCCGGACTACTAACGAGTGTTACCCGGGATTCTGTGCTCAGGTGTTGTGCCAGTGTTTCCGGATATATCAGTGTTTCACGGCTTATCGGGCGGCCCAGGCTCAAAGGCCAAAGTAGCCGAAACAGTAAACCGTAAATGTGCTGATGCGAGACCGTGGAGAGTATTGAAGAATTCTGAAGCGGCCACTTTTTTTGTAATACCTGAACTTCGTTTTCCAGCTGGTGCATCCGTTTTGATATGGCTTTTGGCTTGCCCGAAGAGCCGGATGTAAACATCAACAGCTTGCCAGTGTGAATATTGTTGAGGCGCCGGGCTAGTAAGTCCAGGAGAGCCTGAGTATCGAGGACACGGGGAATGTCCCCGAGATTAATATGGGGTAGTGCTAAACCCGGTTTGTCAATGGTATCGGGGGTGATTGCCTGTTCATAGCAGTCACGCAAATCTGCGATGTATTCCGGGAGGTCATTCTGGGGTAATACAACACGCTTGCCAGCACAAAGTAGCGCGAAGAAGTAGCTTGCAAACCAACCCGTGTCCGGGTGGAACAATAGCCAGTCTGTTTCGTTTCTGTTTTCAAAATACTCGGTCAGAAGTGCGAGGCGTACTGCCCAGTCCTTACCCGATACACAAGTAGATGAACCGAAAAAAAGGGTCGGCTGCTTTAGCAGTGAATTCAGGTTAATCATGCTGTTTTATAAAAAAGTAGCGGTACAGCCACTCTGAGGTGATGAGTGTGCCTAATAGAATGTACGCAATAAATCCGTTATACCAGGTCCATAGGGAGAGTGACCCCCAAAAAATGGTGTAGCTGGTGAAGAAACTGTTTGCGATAAAGTAACCGCACCAGATTTGGGTAACCCGGCGAGTATAGCGCACGCCTTCAGGAGACAGCTCCGGATCTTGCATTCGTGCAAAGCGTTCTATGATCGTTGGTGGGTGGTTTAGTGACCATGCGAAGATCGACAGCATCGCGAGATTGATGATCAGTGGATAGAGTCGGACGCCGATTTCACTTTCTTGTAGTGCAGATAGAATGAGCACGATAAAAGCAATGAGGGTAATCGTTGCAGTGGGTTTGCCCAGTGGGCTGGATATTTCACTGTGCTTGCTTCGAAACAGAAACAGGCGTGCCGCTAACAGACTGGCAAGGAGTGCCGCAACCCAGGAAACCGGGAAAAACTGCAATCCGGTGAAAACAATCACCGGATAGAGCATCAATGCGATCAGGAAAATGCCTTGTAGAAATTTTTTTTGCATAGGGCTTCGTCATCAAGCGGCGCAGGATGGCACACAGTGTTGGCCTAAAGCCCCAGCAATTCAGCAGTACAGTCTACAACATCTTGTAATGTCCGAACCGATTTGAATTGCTCTGGGTCGATCTTTTTTCCGGTAAGTTCCCGAATTTTAACCGCTAAATCCACTGCATCGATGCTGTCCAGGTCAAGGTCTTCAAACAGCGATGCTTGCGGTGTAATGTCTTCTGCGTCCAGGTCAAACTCGTCAATCAGCACCGTTTTCAGTGTGCTGTAAATCTGTTCCTTGTTTTCCATATACCATTACTCTGATTTGAAGTTGGCTTTGACAAAACTTGCCAGGGAATTAACTGAGGCAAAGTGCTGTTTTGCAACCTCTGAGTCGGGATCCAGTTTGATATTGTAAGATTTCTTAATCGCCAACCCCAGTTCCAGTGCGTCAATCGAGTCTAAACCCAGTCCTTCGATGAACAGTGGTTCATCATCAACAATATCTTCAGGGGAGGTGTCTTCAAGATCCAGAGTTTGGATAATCAATTCTTTGATTTCGTTTTTCAATTGTTCCATAACGCGCTAACTTCTCAACATAATAGCTTTCCAGGTCTCGAGTGACCTGGCGGGACAGTTTACTACGGGTAATGTCTGTCTTGCCTTGAGTCCAGTCATATTCAGGTAAAACCAGTGCCTCAAAGTTAATTTTCCCGGTTTTCGGGATATGATACCACTTATCGTCCTTTGTCAGTGTTTTTGGGTAACAGAAAATTAACAATGGCAAAAACGGGGTGCTGCTGCGCAGGGCAATATTGGCTGCCCCCCGCTTAAAGCAGATTGGCTGACCGGGTGTGGTGCGGGTACCCTCCGGGAAGATGATCAGGTTATTGCCCTGATCAAGCGAATGTTTGCAATCATCCAGCATATGGTCAGGGTCGGCATTGCTGATATACCCCGTATTTTGAATCACGCCACGCAAAAAGGGGTTGCGAAACAAGTGCGCTTTCACAACACAATCCGCATTTTTGACCAGTGAAATCAGGACCACAATGTCAATCAAACTGGGGTGATTGGCAACGATGATTTTGCCTTTTGCATTTTTCAGAGCATCCAGACCTTCAACTTTCAAATTCAGTATGCCGAGAAATTTCATCATGCCAATGAAAAAGCGGAACGTGTGATGAACGGTTTTCTTGGCCGCGGCTTTTTGTCTCTCTGCTCCCGAATACACAACTTTCTGCAAGGGAAACCAGGTAACACACAGGAGTAGTCCGCCAAGGCCAAAAAATGTAAAGCAAATGCCCGTGGCAACTATCCGCCAAAGGTAATTGATTTGCTCAAATCGTAAATTAGAGGATATTCGTTGCTGTATCATTTCCGCACATCAGCCCCTGTGGTCGTAACGGTCGCGTGCCTGATCCAAGTCCAATGCCGGGTACCGGCGACAATCTCGCACTGTTGCTCTGCTGATTCGAGGAATCTGCGCAGCGCACTGGCTTCGCACTCGGAGGCGGATGCCCCTTTGGCGTTGGATTCAAGTAAGGAAACAGGCATCCCTTGCTCCGGTGTGAGTGTTAGAGCAAGTGCTATTTCCGAGCGTGGTTCGTGGGTGAATGGCCGGTAAATTTCCGGTACCGGAAAATCAGTATAAATAATGCCAATCGATTTCAGCCTTTTGGCATGCAATCTGGCCACCGCCTCAGTAATGGCATAATGTAGGGTACATTCGCCTGCAGAAATTGAGGCGCTGGCTTTTTTGTTGCCCAGAATCATACCAAACAGGCCGGCTGTTGCATTGTGCACCGAGAGGCCAAATTGTGTCGGACTGAGTTCTGTTTTGTGGATGACGTCTGTGAGCAGTCCAACGGTACGCTGTAAATCGCCGTGCCGAGACGCAAATACCGTTTCCATATCGCTGTTTATACCGCACTGGTGAGCGACACCCAAAGCGGCTTTGGAGAATGCACTCAAGCGCCGACGTTGCATCGCCGGTATCCAGGAAAGATCAGCAGAAGGAGGTATTGAGTCTGAGGTCGATTGAGCACTGTCCATGTGGTCTTCGATTGGCCATACGGCCCAGCTGGAGAGACAAAAATCCATAAAACACCCTTGTTTTCGACTTGGGCCTCTGAAACGGTCGGCAATATTACTGCAAAGCATGCTACTGCTGCAACTTTGCTTTGTTAAAAGCTTGATCAACTCATTCTATCAATACACTAATCCTGATCCAGATTGATGCATGACTAAACTTTGAGTTGATTATTGGCTAAAATGCCCGCCTATTAGTCGATGCTGACTAATTATTCGGCAAGGTTGCCGGTCTCAGTATATTGAAACAATGGAAAATGGAGAAGTCGGAATGAAAAAGTTACTCTCGTTGCTGGCGTTGGTCATGGTGATATCTGCCTGCTCAACAACTGGTAAGTTCAAAGTACCGGAAGGGAGCCAGTTGTATTTGTACAAGCGCCCTCAACCGGTTCAAATTGGTACTGATGGCACGGTTACGACCAAGCCTTATTTCTGGACTGCGGCAGGATTTCCACCGGGTGGTGGTGTGCCTTACCGTCTTGAAAAAGATGGCAAAACCATCAAAGAAGGTCGCTTACGCGCGAAATTCCGCGTGGTTTCTATCTTTTGGCCGCCGTTTGCTTTGATCTATTGGCCAATGGGGTTAAATCCGAATATCACTTATGATCTGGTCAATGATACTCAGATGTAATACCGGGTACTGAGTGGCGGGTGATCCTGTGTTGCTGAAGGTTTGCCCGAATTGGTGCACTATTAAATAGGTCTGAGACCTATTTAATAGTCATTGCGAATTTTAATCGTCCTTACGACTTTTCATAGCCCCTGCAAATTTTAACCGCCCCTGCGAATTGATCGGTCCCGCAAATTAATCCTGAAGCACCATCAGCGCTAATTCCGTACCCGGCAAGCCCGTGTGTGCCATTAACAGGATTATACCGATAAGACCGCCGGCGGTTATCAAGTACCAGACCAATGAAAAGGTGATGCCATAGGCATTCATCGACATGCCTGGATTGTTTTTGAATTCTCGCCAACTCGCCATTAGATCAAGCACACCGAGAATCAGGAAGAATATCAGCAACATCAGCCCCAGTTTGATCGCAAAAGCCAATCCCGCAATGGTGAGCAGTCCCACAGTGACCAAGCCTGCTTTTTTCTGGCCAGACAATGCCAGAGCCTTGAATACCCGACCGCCATCCAGAGGAAGCACCGGTAGTAGATTGAACAGGTTAACCAGAGCACTGATAGAGGCGACCAGACCCATAAAATGATTTTCAGTAAAATAATAGCCAATGCCGAAAAGCAGGGTCATGGCGAGTCCGAAAAATGGGCCCATCATGGCAATGTATACCTCTTGCCAGTGGGTTTTTGGCGAATCACCCACCGCGACACCGCCAACAAACGGTATCAGATAGATACCCTTGGTTGGTATTCCGCATTTTTTCATGGCGCGAAGGTGGCCATATTCGTGAAAGATGAGAATTCCGATGATGGCTGCGGCGAACTCCCAGCTGTAGATAATACCCCAGGCACCGAGTGACATCCCGATGAGAGCAACTTGGATAACTTTGACACTTTTGAACAGCTTGAATGCAATACCTGCCCAGGCCCAAATGTGGCCATTGAATCCTTTTTTGGCTCGTTTTGTGGTATTGAGCTGTTCCGGGTTATCGAATGAGGTGGAGCGGGTCGCCTGTACCGCGCCGCTGTCTTCTCGCGGTGGTACATTTGGTGATTGAGGTGTCGAGAAAGCTTTTTCGTCAGAGTAGAGTACTTGCTCTCCGCGACGAATTTGAATTTTTACTTTTTGGGCAATCAGATCAAGATCAAACGAAAGCAGAACCGCTCCGATTGCCGGTAATGAGAATTCGAAAGTATTGTTGGGTTTCAGCGGGTAGGGTTCCGAGACCTGCTGGTCATCGACAAAAAGCGCTACAAACCCTTTTTCAGCACTTTGGCTTAAACGTATGTGGCTGTCAGCATACTGAATATTGAGGAGATCCATAAACGGTTACGTATTCCGGGAATAAACACAGAGGCCATTGTGCTAGGCCTCTGTGCCGAGGTCAATTGCTAAAACTCTTCCCACTCATCGTCATCTGCGAAACTGGATTTACTGCCAGGGTTGTTGGTGTGCTGATTGTTGTATTGCTGATTGTGGTGCGGCTCCTGGGCGCTTTCCGGTTTCGAATAGGTTCTAACGTTGTCTGTGAAGCCTGGTGGTTCGGTATGGGTGTTGCCTGACGGGTAGGGGGCATTGGAGGCCGCACCGAACGTTTCCGTGAGGTCGCCCATTTTGAAGAAGCCAACCAGTCTGCTCATGGAGTTGGCCTGTTCAGACATGGCTTCACTGGCGGCAGAGGCTTCCTCCACCAGGGCGGCGTTTTGTTGAGTCATTTCATCCATCTGCGCAACCGCTTGGTTGATCTGTTCGATACCGGAGGTCTGTTCGGCTGCGGCATTGCTGATTTCCGATATCATATGGGCTACTTTTTCGACTGCCTGGACGATTGACGTTAACGTATCACCGGATTCATTCACCAGAATGGATCCTGCCTGTACTTTGGAAACGCTGTCTTTGATCAGGTCTTTTATTTCTTTTGCCGCAGCTGCTGAGCGCTGAGACAAATTGCGAACTTCGCCTGCGACGACCGCAAACCCTCGACCCTGTTCGCCTGCTCGTGCCGCTTCCACGGCGGCGTTCAACGCCAGCAGGTTAGTCTGAAAAGCAATTTCATCGATAACTCCGATAATGTCATTGATTCGGTTGCTGGACTTAAGTATTTCCGCCATGGCTTCCACTGCTTGTTTCACCACATCACCACCTTGTCGGGCTTTGTGTGTCGCATCGGAAGCCAGACGGTTTGCTTCGGAAGCGCTGTCTGAACTCTGTTTAACGGTGCTGGTCATCTCCTCCATACTGGACGCGGTTTCTTCCAGAGAGCTGGCCTGCTCCTCGGTTCGCTGGCTCAAATCCGAGTTACCTTGAGCGATTTCATTGGACGCGGTGTTGACGGTATTGGCTGACTCGCTGATTTTGCTGATAATCTCGGTCAACTTGTCAATTGTTGCGTTGGCATCGTTTTTGATCCGCTCAAAGTCACCTTGATACTGGGTGCTGATTGATTGGGTCAAATCGCCGGATGAGAGTGCGGAGAAGGTTTTGCCCACGTCTGACAGGATCGATTCCGCACTGGCGACTAAATTGTTCAAGCCGTGCCCCAGATTTTCGAAGAAACCGGTTTTTCCAGTCATGTTGATCCGGTTTGACAGGTCGCCTCGGGATGCCGCACCAACCAGCTCGTCAATTTCTGTTTCAATGGCCACTTCGGCAGTGCGATCATCCCATTCAATAACGGAACCCAATCGATCACCTTCATCATTCATCACCGGGTTAACGGTTAAGTGCATATGACGACCACCCACCACGATGGATGCCTCATACTTGTCTGTGAGTGTTGCCAGCAGGTGTTTTTGGTGTTCCGGGTTCTTGTGGAATTGATCGATGCTGTGGCCCATCAACCGTTCAACATCAAAGTTTGGCAAATCTTTTCTCAGATCTGATTCCGCACTTTTGAGTGTGTCGTAGACGGCATCGTTCATGTAGATGATCTGTCGATCCGCATCCGCCATCATGACATTGGCGCTGACACTATCCAGTGCCTGTTTGATGCGCAAGTTTTCGTTCGCTGCCCGTTTTTCTTCTTTGAGTCTCGCCAACTCCTCGGTTTGATCCTGCCACTCGACAACCGTACCGAGCCGGTTGCCGTGCTTGTCCTTAACCGGTGTGGCATTCAGATTAAAGGTGCGGCCACCGATTATGATCTGAGTTTCGTACGGCTCTTGCAGCTGAGCCATCATGTTACGCTGATGGCCTGGGTTCTTGTGGAACAGGTCAACATTGGTCCCCATCAGGTTCTTGGTATTAAATTGTGGTAAGTCCTTCTGAATATCCTGTTCTGCAGCATCCAGCATCTCGACGATTGAGTTGTTCATGTAGATGATATTCAGGTCATTATCCGCCATCATGACGTTGGTCTTACAGACATCCAGTGCCTGTCGGATTCGGGTCGCTTCTGCGGCACGTTTAGCGCCATCTTCAACGTCGAAACCGGTCTTGATGCGCATGCTGGTGATGCCTCTGGACAGTTCCGCCAGCTCATCATTGCCGACCATATCAATCGCTTGTGAAAAGTCACTGTTACTGATTGCGGTTAAATTGGAAAGGGTCTGATTCAGCGTGTAAAGTATCCTGCGGATCACCCTGAAGCCGATAATGAAAACGATTATAACCGATAAGGTGGTCAATGCTGCGATGGCATAGAAACGGGTTTCTTGCAGAACTACCCGTTCTTCGATCAGTTTCGTCAGCAGTGCGTTCGATGTTTCGTGGAGTTGGAACGCGGTATCAATGGCTTCGCTACCGGTTCGGAAATATTGTTGCGGGTCGGTACTGAGATCCCCTTTTCGCAGTTTCTGGATTTCACTGGTGAGGCGAGCAATTGATTTTTTTAATTGACTACCGGGGGCGCTCAGGGCTTCTTTGACTTCTGCAGAAGCGCTTTCTGCGGCCTCCAGAGTGTATAAAAATGCTGTGAGACTGATCGTAAGACCGGTGGCGTTTTCAATAAGTTGCTCTCGGGATGCCTCAGTGAGTTGGTTTTCCGCAAGTATCCCGGTTCCCTGTCCTCTAAGCTTGCCAATATAGTCTGTCATGGCCGGGATTTTGTTAAGTACCAAATCCATGTTGTAGTAACTGTCAGCCTCTGGATCCAGTAACAAGTTTGAATGGCTTCCAGCGGTGAGCATGAGCTCTTGAATGTTGTTGATGAGTTTGGAGTGTCGGGCAAAGCTGTCTGCCGCGGTCAGATTAAGTGCATTGCTACTCAAACTTCGCCAATCCCGCTGAATACTGTTCAGTTGTGCCGTGGTGCCCAATGCTGCCCCCAGCTTGGTATCAACCGAATCGATTTTTTTAAACGCTGCACTGACATCATCCTGAAGGCGGTCAATACGTGATTTGAAGGCAGTTTCGCCATTTAGATACCCATGCACCAGTCCGCGGTGTTCCGGTATGCTCCTCAGCAGTGGTGTGACCGTCTCCAGATACTCTGTGCCCAGCACCTGCTTTTCGGTAAAATCGAGATTCCCTTTAAGAATATTGAGTTGGATACCAACCAACAAAGCCAGGAACAAGAACAGTACGCCCATCACAACGAACTGGTTTTTCACGGAAATGTTATTGAGAAAAGCTGTTTTGCCAGCCAGCCCTGATGGCGTGGGATTCCCGTTGAGCAGTGATAGTTTTCCGTTCTTGATCTGTTGATGGGCCGCTTCAGCCGCAGCAATTTCTTCCCGGCTGGGTTTGGAGCGAACCGACATGTATTCAACGACTTTGCCCGCCTGCCAAATTGGCGTCACGTTTGCTTTTACCCAGTAGTAATCGCCGTTTTTACAGCGATTCTTCACGAGCTGCACCCAAGGTTTACCGGCTTTGATCGTGCTCCAGAGATCCTGAAAGGCTTCCGGGGGCATATCAGGGTGTCTTACCAGGTTATGATTTTTGCCAATCAATTCCTGTTCGGTAAAACCACTGATATCAATAAATTCCTGGTTTACGTAAGTGAGGATTCCTTTCAGATCGGTTTTAGAGACCAGAGTCTGGCCTTCCTGAAAGTGAACCTCCACATCAGTCACAGGCATGTTAACCTTCATGGGAGAACTCCTTGAATGCTCGTGCGCTGAGATACGTTAGTCAGTTTTCCCGCATAGTGCCGCTTAACGTACCCGACTTGATCATAGTTAATTGTTTCCCTAATTAGAGTAGTCTGAAAATCAAAAGTTAGTAGTCTGCACTGTAAGAACTTTGTGCAAAAAGGGGCGTTGGGAGGAGAGGCTTTATTTGGGGCGGGGGGTGGACTTCCGTGCGATTATCTCTTCCCAGGTGGGATAGGGTTGTGACTCTGGCGCATTTAAATGTTTCGCACTTGCTGATTTAAGTGATGAATTTGCTGTGGATTGGGTGTGGTTGCCGGCGTCTTTCCCGAAGCGTAATGCTGCTTTACCAAGGGAATCAAATTGCGCCTGAGTTTCCGGTGCCGGACGGTTTGCATACATTTTCTTGCCTGGATTCGCGAGCTCCCAGAGGCCATTGATTGTTGCGATTGCAAAACCTTTTTCCCCGAGTAGCGGCAGCTGTTCTTTTAGTACCGCTAACGTTTCTGGATGAGGGTGACCAATTGCGATCGCGTAATCATTTTTGCGCGCCAATGACAGGAGTCGCTCAAACATTAACTGGATATGGTGTTTGGAAATCTGGTGATCCAGAAAAACATCTCTCGATAAAGTGGGTATGCCATGCTGTTGCGCCACTTTGGCTGCAATCGTACTGGCAATGGTTCGGCTGTCCACAAAGTACAGGGGATAGTGTTGCAGTGTGGTCATAAGCCAGTTCATTTCCAGAGTCTGTTGCGTGAGCTGACTGCCCATATGATTATTCAGTCCCTGTAAGTGGGGAACGGACTGTATGGCGGTGCGTAAAGTGCGGGTAAAGTTCACCTGCGTCATGCCACCCTGAAGCGCACCCGGGCCAAGGCGCAATCCTTTGGTGTTGGCCATTGGCATATGCAGCATGATGCCTTTTTGATGTTCGTGTGCCAGTTTTGCCAATGTCTGGGTATGTTTCCGGTGGGGCAGAAACGATAGTGTTAACGGGAAAGGGAGCGTAGCAAGCTCTGCTCCAATCTGTTGGTGATTCCCCATGTCGTCGATAATTATTGCGATGGTGGGTAAAGGCCATTCCCCTGCAATGCTGATGCAGGGGAGAAGTCCGGTCAAAGTGATAATTTGACAAAATAGTCGCAAGGCCTTCCTCAGCACCAAGCTGGGGAAGGTCAAACTGCGAAACAGGAAAGGTGTCATCATTCCGCGGTTGTTGGAGTGGTCGCTACTGCACTGTCAGCCTCTGTCACGATTTTGGTTTTTGCCGCACGATTCTGGTAGATCACCAAACCTTTCAATAAGCTGACGGCTTCACGCAACTGGAAGTCCCGTGCCAGGATTTCTTCGTTTGAGTCGGCGGGGCTGCCTTCAGTGTCAGCCATTCGACCGGTTCCGGTTTCCGAGTCCTGGGGTGAGGCATCATTCTCCAGGTGTCGAGCGAGGTCAGCTTCCTTGAAATACTCCTGAGATTGCAGTTCAGTCAATTTTGCCCGTTTCACCGTGATATCGGGGGTAATGCCCAAAGCCTGAATCGAACGACCGCTCGGGGTATAATAACGTGCCGTGGTCATTTTGAGGCCATATTCTTCGTTCAGGGGCATCACGGTTTGAACCGATCCTTTGCCAAAGCTGTCGGTACCCATAATAACTGCGCGATGGTGGTCTTGCAGTGCGCCCGACAGAATTTCGGATGCAGATGCCGAGCCACCGTTGATCAAAACGACAATGGGCACACCGCCTGTTTCATCCCCGGAAGTTGCACTGAAGCGCAATTGTGAGCTCTTGATACGCCCTTCGGTGTAAACAATCAGGCCGGAATCCAGCAGAGAGTCTGCTACTGCCACGGCGGCTTGCAACACACCACCCGGGTTATTTCGCAGGTCGATTACCAGACCTTCGAGTGGTGTTTCATTTTCTTGCTTGAGCTTGTCCAGGCCTTTGGAAAAGTCATCACCGGTTTTCGCCTGGAACTGGGTAATGCGTATGTAGCCAATACTGGGCGCGACCAAGCGGGTTTTGACGCTAGTGACCTGAATAATATCTCGGGTTACTGTGATTTCCCGTGGATTGTTGTCGCCCTCTCTGACAATTGTCAGCACAATATCTGTGCCAGGTTTGCCTCGCATGATGTTGACTGCTTCTTCAAGCGTCATACCTTTTACCGGGTGTTCATCCAGGCGGATGATTACATCGCCTGCTTCAATACCGGCTTTCGATGCCGGGGTATCATCAATAGGTGAAATGACTTTGACAAAACCATTTTCCATGCCGACTTCAATTCCGAGGCCGCCGAATTCGCCTGTCGTGCTTTCCTGTAAATCATCAAAAGCGGTCGGTTCAAGGTAAGCGGAGTGCGGATCCAGGCCGGATAACATGCCCCGGATCGCGTTGTTCAGCAGGGTGGCATCATCGACTTCTTCGACGTAGGTTTTTTTAATTCGGTCAAAGACTTCGGTAAAGCGTCGTAATTCTTCGAGTGGTAATTGGCTGGCAGGATCGGGGAGCTTGATTTTAATGGCGTGGGGTTCTTCCGCTGCGGCTTCCGGTTCTGCGTGCGCTGTAACTGTTCCAAACGCAAGGGCGATGGAAAGTGCACTGAATACCAGCGGTTGTGCTGAAAACATATTTCGCATCCAGGCGGGATACTGTTTCGTTGGCTTGGTGGTGCCAGATAGTGCAACCAAAGAGTCTTTCATTAATACGTTCCTGAGAATAAAGTCGTGAAATTACCGGACTGAGCTGTCGATCTTCGCAAAAATGTCGCGTGCCTGCGAAACTTACAGGTATTTTTGGTTTGACCATTTTGTCCTACTGTTTTTTTAACCACTTTGTAGGATTTTCCGGTTTTCCATTTTTTCTGATTTCAAAGTATAGCCCGCTTTCACGAGCTCCTCCGCTATTTCCGGTGGTTGCGATGGGTTCACCTGCCGCCACCGTGTCGCCAGCATCTTTCAGCAAGCTGTAATTTTGTCCGTATAGACTCATAAATCCGCTCCCATGGTCGATGATAAGCATCAGGCCAAAGCCCCGAATCCAGTCCGCAAAAACGACCTGACCATCATGAATTGCAGAGACTGTCGTCCCCACAGGGGCTTCCACCAATATCCCGTTGGAGCGCAATGACGGTCCTGCTAAATGGCTGCGGTAGCCGCGAGTCACTTTACCATGAGTTGGCCAGGGAAGTTTAGTCCTCAGGGTCGCAAAGGGCTTGCCTGAATTGGCAGATTGTCGTCGGGCGCGATATTTTTTCTTCGCTTTCTCAATCGCTTTTTCAAGGTTTTCCCGGTTGGCTTGCAAGTGTTTCAGGCGGGCTTCAGATGTGCTCAGCTCCTGTGTCAGGCTAGCCAGAATCCGTTCTCTCTTTTGGGTTTCGTTTTGATAGGAGGCAATCCGGTTGTCCAATGTTTTCTGATGTTGCATCAGTTGTTGCCGCGCGTTATTCACGGCTGCCTGTGTATCGTAAAGGTTTTGTTGTGCCTGGCGGAAAGTTTTCAGCGTCTCCAGGCGTGCAGCGTTGATATATTCAAGATAGGTTAGAACCCGGCTGGCAGAACCCATGTCTTCAATATCCAGAAGTACTTTCAGCGCTGGTTTTTCGCCTTGGGCATGCATGATGCGAATCTGCTGTGCGAGCTTTCCCCGCTGGGTGTCGAGATCGCGTTCAAGTTGTTCCATATTGTTGTTGAGTTCATTGAGGCGGGATTTATTTGCTTCGATTTTTGCTGTCAGTCTGCGTTGTTGAGTGACCAGCTGACTTATATTTTGCTCACTCTGTTCTAATTCAGCGATAAGTCGGTCTCGTTTGCTGAGGGCATGCTTGAGCCACCGGGAAATCGAATTAATATTTTTCTCAATTGTCGACAGTTCTGATTCCTGTTTCTGAATCTCACTGTTCGAGCTCCCGAAGCTGTCAGTTGGGGTGGCCACAAGACATGTCAGTATTACTATCAGCACTGCAGATAGCGCTTCCCGCACTTTTACTCGCAGTATTAATCTGAAGGGGGCCAGACTAAAGGGGATCAGAACCCGGTATAGACCGCTGAAACGAGTGGAATTGTGAGAGACAACTGCTTTAGGCATACTGGCTGGGAGCTAGGTCCGATTGGTTTTAGCAACGATTTAGTGGCGCTCAATCAGTGAGCTGGACAATAAGCCCGGATAAAGACTACCGAAGACGTAGTGAGTGTAGCAGGTAATTCGGGTGAAAAACATGACCAAAAATTTAAGGCGGTGACAGGTCGGAAATGCGTATCCCCCTGCTGAATGAGAAGGGGGATACGGAAAATCGAGTGGGCTAGCTCGTCGAGGAAACCACGAACGCACCTTCGCTATAGTTGGCGTGGTTGGTTCTCAAATCGTTTATTAATTTTAACCCTTTCAGGCCGAGAATCGATTGGGCTGTGCCAACGCCCGCCATAAGTGCACCCACAATTCCACAGGTAAGAATGTCCTGGCCGGTGAGATAGAGGCCGGGGATGCGGGTTTTCGGACGTAGCCAGGTTTGCTTGAAACGATCCGGATCATGCTCGAGACCATAAATCTCGCCTTTTCGATAAGCACAGAAATAATCTGTAGAAAGCGGTGTTGAGGTTTCGTAGTAGTCTATCTTACCGCGCAACTGAGGGAGTTTCTGGTAGAGAATTTCAAGTAGCCGTTGTTCGAAACCGGTTTTCAGTTGGTCGTAATCCTTCCCCCCTTTTTCCCCAGACTTTATCCTTCCACGGCGCGAACCAGTCATAATGTGTGGGGGCAACAATCTCGATTGTTGCTGTTCCCGGGTAGCGTTTTTGCCAACTGGGATCCTTCGCGGATGGAAATGAGACATAGACAACCGGGAATTCAGATTCTTTGTCGTTTAAAAAAGTCTCGATATTCTGTTCAGGAGAATAGTCCGGGTAGATCCAGAAATTTGTTTTCGGTAAATTGAGTTCCTGAGCGGTTTCTTTCAAACCGATGTACATGCCTAAATGCGACATCGATGGTTGAACCGTCTTGAGTTTGTGGTCATAGCCGTATTTTTGCACCAGGTTTTGTGGCAGTAGTCGATCAAACGTATTAAACACGCCTGCATTACTGATGATGGTATCACAGGGAATGATATGGCCATCCGCCATGACCACTCCGGATACCTTGCCGTTGTGGGCGCAGATTTTTTTGACGTCGGCATAAGTCAGCACATCACCGCCACCTTCCTGAATAACCGGAATCATGGTTTCGGCAATGCGCGAAGCACCACCTACAGGGTAATAGCCGCCATGAATATAGTGCTTTGCGATGAGGGCGTGAATGAGAAAGCTTGATTTCCGTGGTGGAACCCCACAATCTCCCCATTGGCCACAAAGAACCTGAATCAGCTTTTCGTTGCGCGTAATCGTCGAGAGCGCTTCATAAGTCGTTTGATCGAAGTAGGCTGGGAGTAGCTTCCATTTTGCCAGATTGTAAGCCTTTGCCAGCACTTCGGGCATTAACTTGTCTGCTGAGAATACCGGGACGAGGCTGTTGATCTTATCCAGCATCGCAACGTATTTTTCCAGTGCTGAGCGTTCCTCAGGGAAATGTTCTGCCAGGCATTCGACAAAGTTTTCTTTCCCGGCCTTGAGGTCATAATGTTCGGAACCAAAGTAAAACCGGTCGTAGATCGAGTCCATGGGGGCCCATTGCAACTGACTGTTCGTAACATAGTCAAATAGTTTTCGAGCAATCGTTGGGTACCCCATATCACCGATATAGTGTACACCCACATCCCACTCATACCCGTTTCGGGCGTAACTGTGAGTAAAGCCCCCTGCGGTGTAATGTTGTTCGAGTACCAATACTTTTTTGCCCGCTTTTGACAGACACGCAGCCGTCGTTAGGCCGCCCATGCCCGAACCAATAATGATTGCGTCATAAGGGCCATTCAAACGCCCGGCCCGATATCGTGTGCCGATCCGCAGGGTGCTTGGGGTCATTTTATTTTTTGTTGCTTTTGTAGTTGTAGTTTTTATTGTTGTCATAGCATCTCTCCAAAGTCATTTGGCAGTCCGGCAGGTATTCCGGTGCCTCCACAGAGCATGGTTCTACTCTAACAAGGTTTTATTCAGTGTTGGAAGTGTCAACATTGATAAATATGAGTTTATTTCATTTAAGTTCGAGCACGGCTTCACGCAGTTTTGTGTGGCTGGTTTTGTGAATGGATGAGCCGCTTTGCAATTGAATCGGTCGACAGCGTAACGCTATAATCGGTGCCTTCATGCATTTATTGACAGGAGTAGTACAAATGGCAGGTGAGCTTCCAGGACAACATGGTGATAGTCTGGACTATAAAATGATCAATCACTTTTTGATCAGCATTACGGCAGGCATTGGTCTGGGTGTCGTGCTGTTCGGTTTTGTCATCTGAGAACAGACGCATTGCATACTGATCGGGCCAGTTGGCCCGTTCAATAGATGCTTGTGTTTCTCTTAACTTGGCACAGCTTTCGAATACCTTTTCTTGCAAGCGATTTTTACCCGTGACTAAGCCGGTTTCAGACGCACCTTCAATTGATTTGTATTTTAACACCGGTTTATCCGATATTTCTGCGGCACCCACTGAAGCTGGAGCGAAAGCTGATGCTCAGGATTCTGGCTATTGGCAATGGCTGGCGGAAGATGAACGAAACCGGTTTTTCCGGTTCCGGAACCCGGTAGCCCGACAGCTTTTCCTGACCACACGGATTATGTTGCGGGGAGCCTTGTCTGAAATCGTTTCGGAAAAGCCCGACTCGCTCAGGTTTACCACAGGTGAGCACGGTAAGCCATTTCTGATTGATTATCAGACGGTTAAATTCAATTTGAGCCACACTGGAAATCAGGCGGTTCTGGCGGTCTCCACTGCGCCGGAGATTGAGAGTCTGGGGGTGGATATAGAGGATGCACGGCGTTCGCGGGGGTCTCTCAAATTAGCTCGCCGTTTTTTTGCACTCTCGGAGATTAAGCAACTTGAAATGTTGTGTGGCGATGTGGATGAGGGTACCGCGTTCCCCCCCGAGGCACAAAGTCGTTTCTTCGACTTCTGGACATTAAAAGAATCCTTTATCAAAGCATTAGGGACGGGTTTGGCAACGCCGTTGGGTCAGTTTGGATTCGACTTTACCGAAGGGGCTCGTTTTTTTTATGCCGAACCTGAACTGGCGATAAGCCCGCAGCAGTGGTGTTTCCAACAGTTGGATTGGCACGGGTATCGTGTGGGGGTGTGCGCTCATGTAGCCCCGAGCGCTAGTAATGAACCCCTGACAGATCGATTTGTACTTCGCCGACATAATCTGCCTTTCCCTTGATTCGTAAAGGCAAATTCCTGTCACCATCAATATAGATAAAAATATTATCTTTGTAGCCCATAAAGTTGAAGTCGGCACTTTGGCGTTCTGTATCGAAAGGGCGAGCGACAATTTCTACCTTGAATGCATTTGTGCTGCCCTCAATGTGCTCGTTTCCAGAATCGGAAGTCCGGGTATAGTCGACTTTTATCTTTTCCGAACCGACAACGTTGAGTTGTACTGACAGGATGCCGTCGCGGTCGTATACATAAAGGGTTTGAGCCGCAGCGCTCGAACTGAGCCTGCCCTGTGCGATTAACTCGAAAATCGCTTCGGTTTCGCTGATTGACAGAGCCTGTTCCGCCGGGGCGATATCGTAAAAATTTTCCTGCTTTTTGCTCCATTCTTGCCAGGGGCGTCCTTTTTCATTTTTTTCCGGCTTAACTTTCAACGAGTAGGCGGCTTCGGGACCAAAACGATAGGTTCGATACCAATCTTTTAGTCCGCCGTACAATGCGGTGCGCTGGAGTGCCCGTAAATCCGGATTCTGCCACAGTGTGAAATCCGTATGGCTACCCATTACACTGGTTTTGAGGTTCAGTTTAATTACCTGTTCATCTGTGGGGGGCAGACCTGGACGCGGTGTTGTATCCAGCAACTCTTCCCGGGCCTGGGCGCTTGAGAGCAACTCTCTGTGCAATTCTGATGAGAGGCTAATAAACAGTTTCGAGCCCTCGAACTTCAGGGTTTGCCATTGTGAGGTGGTTGGATTTTGTGGCGTGTCGAGGGCGTTTTCAGTTGAGCCCGTCAGATTGGTTCCAGTTGCATTGCTCACGGCAAAAATGCTGGTAATAATGAGTGCGCGGGTTGCTTTGGATAAAAAACGCCTCACGGTTGTATCTCCTTTGCGTTGGCAGCTGATGTGTCCCGGGTTGTGTCGGGACAGAATCCTGAATCGTATTATGCGAAACTCCGATGGGCTTGTCATGTAACGATCGTCAATGAGATTGTCGTTAAGGGGGATTTTGTGCAGAATACAGGATCCTTCATAGCTGCTCATTCCGGAGAAAAAGATGAAAAAAGTAGTGCAATGGATTTCATTTGCAACCTTGGTCGTTTTATTGAGTGGGTTTGCCGCCCATGAATTTCGTGACGATCTTTTTGCTGGGGCGATGGCTTTTGAGCGTGGTAAAGCGGGCCTGTCAGCAAAAACGATCAAGGTAGAGGGGATGGATATTGCCTATCTGGATAATGCCATAGCGGATGAAGAAGTCGTCTTGCTGATCCATGGCTTTGGTGCGATCAAAGAAAACTGGCTCCGTTTTGCGGCCTCTGTCGATGGCGGTCACAGAGTCATTGCGCTGGATTTACCGGGACATGGCGAGAGCGTGAAATCGTTGGACATGAACTATGCAATCGATGAGCAGGCACAAAGGGTTGTGGCCTTTCTGGATGCTTTAGCGATACCTCGTGCTCATTTGGTGGGTAATTCCATGGGCGGCGCGATTTCTGCCCTGATCTCGGCTCGCTATCCAGATCGGGTTCAAACGTTGACACTGATTGACCCGGCCGGCATTTATGATTATCCCGCGCCACTCGCGAATTATCTGGAGCAAGGTACTAATCCACTGATTGTGAAATCGGTCGATGATTTCGAGTTTTTGCTGGATTTTGCTATGGAACAGCCACCCTTGATTCCCTGGCCGGTATCAAAAGTGGTTGCGGAGCGTTCAATTGAACGGAAAGCGATCCATGCCAAAGTGTTTAGTGATCTACGCAAAACACCAAGCTTTGACTTCAAGCAGGAGATTGCACAAATCCAGTTGCCGTGCCTGATCTTATGGGGATCCCAAGACCGGGTTATCGACGTTAAAAATGGCCATGTTTTCAAGTCTCTGATTCCCAATTCCACCCTTATAAATTATGACGAGGTTGGGCATGCGCCAATGATTGAAGTTCCCGGTCAGGTTGCTGCGGATGTTGCCACCTTTATGCAACAGCACCTTTGATGCAGGTCATCGTCAGAAGCCGCCCTCGTCACAACAAGGAACTCTTCCGAATATAGGCTGCGCGATCTTTTTTGCATGATCGGTAGGGTGTAATTAAATCAAAAACATGTTCTCTCAAGGTGTGAGCTGCAACGGAGTAGTCGCCATGGTCTTCGAGTAGTTGCTGTGCCGAAACAGGCTGGCCAAATACCACGGTGACTTTAAACGGTAGAATCAGCGGTAGATGCAGGGGAATATGGAGTGGTACATTCGGTAGTTTTGGGCCGAACAGGATGGGGGCTGCCTCTTCTGCACCGATCACGGCGCAGGGAATAATCGGGACATTGGCGAGTTCGGCGTAGCGAACGCCATGACCGCTGAATTTGAAGAGTGTGTAGCGGTCGCGAAAAGTGTGGTAGGACTCTTCAGGGTAAATACAGTGTAGCTGGCCCTGTTTCAACCCAATACAGATATTGTCTGCAGCAGTGATGGCCATGACATTGGCTTCCATAAACTGGCAATCCAGCAGATCCAGCGCTTGTTTCATCAGGGGAACTTTGGCGTCCCAATGATGCGCAATAAAATGGATTTGTCGTTCGGGCAGGCTGGAGAGTAAGCAAAGCGCATCCCACCACAGTCCTCCGGAATGATTGCACGCCAGTAACGCACCTGAGTGGGCAGGAACCTGTTCGAGTCCGACGATATTCAGCCTGCTGTATTTGCGTACAACGGGGGAGCACATACTCACCATTTTCCGGTAAACAGACCCCGTCGCAATCGTATTTTTACGTTTAAACATAATTAGACCTTTCCCTCCAGCAATCCGGCACAGCAATACATATGCTATTGATTAGCACAGGCGCGCCTCATAAGTCTATGAGATGTTGGCCCTAATGACTAATCCAATTGGCTTGTTATTATCCCTATTCAGCTGTCCCGCCTCGTATTGCCATCTTTGCCCCTTTGGTTGAGGTGTTACTCCTGGTGACATTCATTTCACATTGTTTTGCATGTTTTAAACGACTGTTTGAAACGAGTGTATTAAAATGCGATTGTTTTTTCATCGTTTCTCAGTTTTTACGGTTATCACAGGAGCCTTTATGCTGTTAAAAGTTGCCGCTGCAAGCGCCATGTCGCTAAAATTGAATCTCCGAACGGCGTTTGGAATCCTTGCAGGTCTGCTGATCAGTGCGCCCGCACTGGCACAAGAGGCTGGCTCCGTGCACATGGCAGAGGAAACGCTGAATATCGCAGATAACTCCTACGGATCTTTCTCCGGTGTGTATCGTGTCGGTTATGACCAAGTCCATTTTTCCAGCGCTGCGATGGACAGTCGCTATGTCAGATTAACGGTTGATGTAAACGGCATGATCCGTGAAGCGATCTTTGATTTGAACGCAATAAGTGGGCAAGTCGTTGCAGGGCACGACCAAATGAGTGCGGAAGAGCTTGAGCTGATGCAAGATGCTGCTGTCACAGTAGCAAGCTTTCTAAGTAAGCAGAGTGCACACGAGTTTAATGATCATTTAGTCGTGTTGCTCGGTGCCATGAATGATTGGAGTAGTTTTTAATTTCCTGGTTCTGCTATGGCCGTGCAAAGCCTTGTAGCGAGCACGTTACAGTATTGAAGTGCGGAGCTTTTACATAATTTTACGCTCGACCTCTTTTATTGGTCAAAAAATAGTCACATAATGATTGAACTTACACCCGTTACCAGAGTCAAACAGGTGTAATCTCATGGAAGATGAGACGTCAAAAGAGCATTGGCCGGAGGAACTGAAGCGCTTCCGGCCTTTTTTTGTGCTCTTTTCAAGCTTTACCGGTACTGCAATCGGATCATATTTTCCATTTCCTCATGAAGTGCTTTGTAGACTGGCCCGGGACTGTATTTTAACCGGCGTCCGGCAATGTCCCTTACCGGAATCAGCTTTGCACCACTGCCAGTGAGGATGCACTCGTCTGCACTGTAGAGGTCGTAAGGGTAGAGTGTTTGTTCTTTGCAGTTCAACCCGAGTTTTTGCCCCATTTCCAGGACCAGTTCACGGGTGATACCCGCTAGCGCACCATCTGTAGTGGGGGGGGTAATCAAGTTATTGTCACGCACAATAAAAACATTTTCGGCACTGCATTCGGCGATTTGTCCGTGTTGGTTTAATAGCAAGGCTTCATCTGTTTGATTGTGGTTTGCTTCGATTCGAGCTAATACAGAGTGCAGGTAGTTCAGACTTTTCACCCTTGCATCCAGGCCACTCCCCTGAGGACGCCGAATACTGGAGATACATAAACTAAAGCCGTTTGCTCGTTGAGCTGAACTTGCCAGCTCCAGTTGGTCGGCAATGATGATTAACGTCGGATTTTTACATTGTGCCGGGTTTAGTCCAAGTGGTCCGACGCCACGGGTAGCGATTAATCGGATATAGCCGGTTTGTCCCATTTTTTCAGCGGATGCATTTTGATGTTTGCGCAGCAATTGGTAAATTGCGTCCTGTATTTGTGCGTCATCATAAGTTATGGATAGCTGAATTGCTTGAGCAGAATCTCGCATCCGTTTTAAATGCCGATCAATCCGAAATGTTTGCAGACCATAGAATCGCATGCCTTCGAAAATACCGTCGCCATATAGCAGGCCGTGGTCAAGTACCGGTATTCTAGCGTCCTGAGTTGCAGTTATATTGCCGTTGATCCAGCAAAGTCCAGACATTTGTTTCACCCCCATCAATTTTGGTTTAAAGCGTTTTAGTCGTGTGTTTCGCGTAGCTTCTGATTTATTTCAGGGATAGCGTAAAGCGATAGCGAAAACCGAAACAGGGTTAAAAAAAAGATTAAATACCGGTACAGATCGAGTATATTGTTTTCTGTACTGGTATTTTTCTGAGAAACTGTGCTGATGTTGAAAAAACAAAAGCGTTACGAGCAGGTGGCCGCTGCCGTTGCAGAACGGATCCGGTCTGGAGATTATCCCCCAGGCTTTAAATTACCCGGTACACGGAGTCTGGCTGGGCGTTTCGGAGTGAGTATTTCCACGGTTGTGGAAGCGCAACGATTGTTAGAGCGCTGGGGATTGGTTGTGGCCCGGCCCAGGTCGGGTTATTACGTGCGGCTCCCCGGGGCGGAGGCTACCGGGCTGGACCGGTCAGATGGCCATTCCGAAGTGAGTCTACAGCCCTCTGCTGATTCAGGAGCCGTTGTGACCGGGGTTCTGCAATGCACCCCTCGCGTGGCAACTACTCGTCGTTTGATTCTGGAGCTGGTTCAAGCGACCCACCGCCAGGATCTGATTCCACTCGGTGCTGCGGTGCAGGACTCCCGCTATATCCCGGTCGACGCGCTCAATCGCGCACTACGGAGAGTCACTAAGCTCCAGGGAGGGAATGTCTGGTCTTATGAGTTCGCGCCCGGAAACCCCGTTATTCGAGAACGCATTGCGGAGCGTATGCAGCTTGCAGGCGTGAAGGCTCATCGTGATGATATTGTGCTGACTCATGGGTGTCATGATGCCATGCTGCTTGCGTTACATTCGGTGTGTCAGCCCGGCGATATTGTGGCCGTTGAATCCCCCACATACTACGGTTTGTTGCAAGTATTGGAAACGCTGCAATTGAAAGTATTGGAGATTCCGGTTCATCCCGGTAGAGGATTACAGGCTGATGCGCTCGCGTTGGCGATTCAACAATGGCCTATCAAGGCCTGCATCTGGGTGAGTAATTTCAGTAATCCTCTGGGGATTCTCCCGAGTGTGCAGAGTAAGCGTGAGATCGTCCAGCTACTGGCTGAGAACAACATCCCGCTCATTGAAAATGACGTCTATGGAGAGTTAGGGTTCCTGGAAGAACGTCCTCCGGCAGCGAAGAAGTTTGATCGGCAGGGGGGCGTTTTCTATTGTGCCTCATTTTCAAAATCGCTTGCTCCAGGGGCACGTTTAGGTTGGATTGTGCCCGGAAAAAGCAGGGATGCTGTCCAGTATGGCCAGTTCGCCAGCTCTGTGGCAACGCCAAGTATTCCCCAATATGCGTTTGCGGAATTGCTCCAAAGTGGTGATTTTGATCGTCATTTGAGACGGGTGCGCAGTGCATACTATGATCGGGTGATGCGCGCTTCGGGCATTCTACAACGCTACTTTCCGGCGACCACCCGAATCAGCGATCCTGCGGGAGGATTTGTGCTCTGGTTGACTCTGCCTGACAAATTGAACGCAATGAAACTCTATCAGCGAGCACTTAAAGAAGGTATAAGTTTTGCGCCCGGCCCTCTGTTTTCCACCGCGGAAAGCTTTCAAAGTTGCCTGAGAATTAACTGCGCCGTTGGCGATGATGATGCATTAAAATGGGCGTTGATAAGTCTTGCCAGATTGTTACCAGAATTAGATGAAAAAACGCACGCCTGACGTTCCGTTGTCCGGAACTTGCGAGGGCAGGGACTTTTGGAGTTGGCGAATTGTGAATTCTGGCCTAGTCTTGGCAAAGGAGAAAATATTACCGACTTGGAGTATCTTGGATGAATTATGGACTATTGGTTAGGATGGTCGGCATACTGGCAGTTACCCTGTCGTCACTGGGGGTGAGTGCGGACGAGGATATATCACTAAAATTCAATGGTTATTTAACCGCAGCTGTAGCGATTAGTGATGAAGACAGGGCGAATTATTTTGGTATAACGGACAAGGCGACATTCAATTCAGACTCGATCGTTGCGATTCAGGCTGAAGCGGATATCAATGATCGTGTCAGCGCCACAATTCAGTTACTGGCGAATGGCCGTGATGATTATTCGGTGGAAGCTGAATGGATTTTCCTGAGCTACAAAGCGTTGCCTGACGTTCAGATTCGGGGAGGGCGACTGCGGCTCCCGTCGTATATGATCTCTGATTATGTTGAGGTTGGTTATGCCTATCCCTGGGTAAGACCACCCCATACAGTATACGGGTTGGTGCCTATTTTTACGTTTGATGGTGTCGACCTTTACTATACCAAATCCTTTGGCCAATGGAGTGTTACTGCTCAGCCATTTTACGGCTCCTCCAAGAAAACAGTTAGCGTACAGCGATTACCAACAGAAATTACGTTATCCAACATGTGGGGGTTCAGCTTTTCGGTTAGTAATGACTGGTTCTTGTTCCGTGCCGGTCACGCGGGTATGGAGCTGGATCTCGAACCCAGTGCAATTGCACCACCGGCGTTTGACAAAGATGCAACCCTCTCCAGTATCGGGATGGAAATCAAGTGGAATAACTGGCTTTCGATGGCTGAATATACCCAGCGATATACGGACATTGCTACCGTACCTGACATCAATGGCTGGTATGTTTTAGGTGGGTACCGATTCGGTGAGTTTTTACCCCATGTGACATTCGAGTCTGCGCGTAATAATAACAGTCGTGATCGGCAGACCGAACAGGATTCGGTGGTCGTTGGGCTCAGATGGGACGCAATGGATAATCTTGCGGTCAAGTTCGAGGCGGAAGCGATCGATGTAAAGAGCGGTTCAGTTGGCGGGATATCCTATCCTGAAAACATAACCGTCTGGACTATTGCCGTAGATACGGTTTTTTAAGGGGGAAGGTTATGAGATCTGGAATAATACGCCCCCTGCTGCTAATTCTGATGCTGGTGGTCGCTCCAGTCAGGGCGGAGTATGCTGTAATTGTCAATCCTCAGCTTGAAATTGAGCACCTGGATAAAATTGATATTCAGAATATTTATCTGGCAAAAACCGGTAGTTTTCCAAATGGTGAGTGGGTTATCCCGGTTGATCATAAAAAAGGGGCTCCTCTTCGTAACGCATTTTATGAAAGTGTGTTGGAACGTACAGAAGCTCAGCTAAAGTCTTATTTTTCCCGGCTTGTTTTTACTGGAAAAGGGTCGCCGCCCCGGACATTGGAGGATGATGACTCCATTAAAAAACAGGTGCAGACCAACAAGAGTGTTATCGGCTATGTAGATAGCAAATCGGTTGACAATACGGTAAAGGTTGTGTTCACGTTTGAGTAGCGTGTCTGGAGTTGCGGGTGCAAAGGTTACAGTTCGGCGGGCGGGGTCGCCCGCCGGGAAGCGAGTTCGCGTGAGAGGTTATTGCAACGTTTCCGGTGTTGCCTCCTCGGTGGAGAGATCATCCAGACCGTAACGAGTAGCGATAGTATTGAGGAGGCCATTCTCCTGGGCATGCTTCAAGGCGTCGTTGAAGCGCTCGATCAGATTCCGGTTAATTGAAGTCTTTGCATTGCAGGCGAGATAAATCGATTGGTATGCAAGCGGAGGATAGACCGGTTCCACTTTGTCGGCATACTGTGGAAAGTCATCGGTAATTAACTTCAGTGCTACAGCGTAGTCAATGATAATATAGTCAATGCGCCGATTTACGAGTTTTTGTAAATTCAGTGAGTTGGTTCGCGTCGCGTCCGTGTTTTTCAGCACTGTGTCATTCATCAATGCCGTTACGGCCTGATCACCCAGCACGGTGCCAATGTGATAGTTTTCCAGTTGTGAAACTCGAGTTATACGGTGTCCGGTTCCGGCTCGCCCCATGAGCACAACAGGCCCGCCGGGAAGGGGGCTGGAATAGCTTAGTGTATAGTCATTCGTGGGTTTTGCCCGAACGGGACTAATACAGTCGAACTTGCCGATCTGGACAAAATTTTCGGCTCGAGCCAAAGGCAAATACTGAAATTGGGTTTTCATGCCCGCCAAAGCGAATACTGCTTCGATTCCTTCCTGCAAAAATCCTGGCTGATAAGAACGGTTAGCTTCGGAATGCGCGTTTTTGGGGTCGATAAAATACGGGGGGAAATGAGAAGTTGCGATTTTGACAACATCTCCGCTGGTATCTGCAGCAAACGCTGGCAAGACCGCCCAGTGTGCGCCACAGCACAGTGCGGTTGCCAGGGCCAGACGTTTCATCTTTCCTGTGTATTTTTGAACGGGGTTCTGCATAGTACGTCCCTGGACGCTGCATTCTAATTTCTGGTTAGCTTCTAGCTTCCCGGTGGTTTCACTTTTAAGCATAGATCAAATTCGTTGCATCACACAGATTTGCATAGGTCCAGCCACTTAATAATACCGGCACTTCGGTATTTTTCTTTGTGGAGTATAAAATAAAATTTACGTTTGAAGTCCCGATGCGGGACGGATAAGTGTACCAGACTTCCCCGTTTGAAGGCATCTTCAAGGGTCACTCGCGACAGGCAGCCAATGCCGAGTTGCGCTTCCACAGCGCGTTTGATTGCTTCTGTGTGCTGTAGTTCCAGTAGTATTCTGAACTCGGGCAGTAAACCGTGCATTGCCCAGTCGAATGCTTGTCTTGTACCTGATCCCGGTTCTCTTAGAATCCAGGTCGCTGCTTTAAGTCGTTCATCATCCAGTGTGCTCTGGCTTGCGTAGGGATGCTCTGGGGCGCAGAATACTGCCAGTTCATCTTCTCGCCAGATCGTTGTTTCCAGTTCGCTGTTATTGAGTTCACCCTCAACCAGTCCGACATCCAGTTCGAAATTCAGAACTTTGGAAGCAATCGTCGTGGTATTGGCGACTTCAAGGTCGACGTGAGCCCCAGGATTTTCGCGCATGAAGCGAGCCATGATGTTGACTGCGAGATAATTCCCAATGGTGAGTGTCGCCCCCACTTTCAATGTGCCAATATCCCGGTGTTGGCGAAATGCCTCTTCGAGAGATTGTGCCTGTTCCACTACCGCTTGGGCTTTTGGTCTCAGCAGTTGACCCAATTCATTTAGCTGTAAGCGTTTGCCTATTCGATCAAAGAGCTGAATACCGTATTGGATTTCCAGGTTTTTGAGGGCTTCACTTGCGGCAGACTGGGACATGGATAAGCTGGATGCGGCTTTGGATATGTTTTCGTGGTGTGCCGTGGCAATGAAAACCTGAAGTTGTCTGAGTGTATAATGCATATCGGAATAATCGATAACCTATATAAATATAATCTGATTTACAGATATTGTCTTGCTGGCGTATGCTTATTTCAATCTTAGATTATTTATCGATAGGGTGAATATATTATGGCGGCAATTGCAAAGGAAACGGTAACCAGCGTAAAGCACTGGAATGATACCTTGTTCAGTTTTACGACGAGTCGAGACCCTGCGTTCCGGTTTAAAAATGGTCATTTTATCATGATTGGTTTGGAGCAGGATGGTGGCCGGCCACTCATGCGTGCGTACAGCATTGCCAGTGCCAACTATGAAGAGGAGCTTGAGTTTTTTAGCATCAAAGTGCCGGATGGCCCGCTCACTTCAAAGCTGCAAAAAATTCAGCCAGGCGACGAAATACTGATGAGTCGAAAGCCAACAGGAACGTTGATAGTGGATCACTTGATACCGGGGCGAAATCTGTACCTGATCAGTACGGGAACCGGGCTTGCACCCTTCATGAGTATTATCAAAGATCCTGAAACCTATGAGTGTTTTGACAAGGTCATTCTGACCCATGGTGTTCGGACCGTCTCGGAATTGGCGTATCAGGAATACATCTGCAACGAGTTACCGAAGCATGAGTATTTCGGTGACGTAATCCGGGACAAGTTGATTTATTATCCCACGGTTACGCGTGAACCTTATGAAAATCAGGGTCGTCTTACCGATTTGATGGAAAGTGGAGCGCTTTTTGCCAACATCGGATTGCCAGAGATGAATCTGGAGGATGACCGGTTCATGATTTGTGGTAGTCCGAGCATGTTAAAAGATACCTGCCAGATTCTTGATTCCCGAGGCTTTGTCGAAGCGAAACAGGGAGACCTGGGGCATTATGTGATCGAGCGTGCTTTCGTCGAGAGCTAAACCACTCTATTTTCAATAAGACCCTAATCACCTGCGTGACGGTTTTATGCGTCGCGCATGTGCTCCTATCTTGTGAGTCCAGCCCTTTCTAGTCTTCTGGCAGATTCTAGCCTTCCCGCCTATTCCAGTATTTTTGCATTTTTAATGTTCTCCAATTAGTGGCGAAGTAAATGCAGTGCTGCGGTGAAAAAGTGATCAGTATGTACTATCTTTCTACTTGAGTGTCGTTTATAAGGCGTTCCGGTATGACTCTGATCACAACTGAAAAAGTAATCTGTCCCTATTGCTCGGAAGCTATTGAGCTGGTGGTGGATTGCTCTATGCCTTCACAGGAATATATCGAAGACTGTGATGTTTGCTGTCAGCCAATTCTGGTTAATATCGAAACCACTGAGGATGGTTTGCCGGAAATAGAGCTGCACCGTGAGAACGAATAGCGCTTGTACCCCATTTGGAGGAAAAGACAATGGCTGAAGTTGAATTGACCTTTACTGATTTGACCACCATGCAAGTGGATGCGATTGTATGTCCTGCCCATAAGCACCTCACCCGTGGGCGAGGGCTATCGGCAAGTATTTTTGACTGTGCGGGCCCTGAATTGTCTGTGGCTTGTGATCAGCAGGAAGTGTGTCGAGTCGGGGATGCCTGTATTACAAAGGGGTTTAAGTTGCCTGCGGCCTGGGTTATCCATACGGTTACGCCGCAATGGTCTGGTGGGGATCAGTGGGGGGGTTCCGATTTAGGGTTGTTGCGGCAATGCTATCAACGTGTTTTTCAAGTCGCGCGCGAGAACGGGATCAAATCACTGGCGGTACCGGCTCTGGGGGCGGGTACCAATAAAGCGCCCCATTTGCTTTCTGCGAGAGTGGGCCTGGAAGCGGTAAAGCCGGTTCTGCAAGACTTTGACGCCGTTTATTTCTGTTTGCATTCCAATCAGGCCATGGAAGATTGGAGTTCAGCATACCGGCAGCTGTTTCAAGCAAACTCAGTGCAAGCCGGTGCTTCTGTCTTGCATTAGTCGGAATCAGGTTTGCTGCAACCGGAACTCAATCCTGACATTTTTCCGGCTCTGGATGCTGGATGCGCTTACGAGCCAGGGTGTATGGAACTACTGACGTATTGTCGTCTGTTGATACAATCACCAGATGACGTTGGCTTTCCTTGGCAGACTTTTTGGCTGCCGCCGCCAGCTCGGCAATTTGGTGGTGACCAATTTGATCCGGGTTGCGCACGTGAATAATGCCGATAGATAAGTTCACAAGCGGGTGGCAGCGCCAGTTGCCGTAGCGGTCTCGGGCTTCGAAATAGCCTTGTTCCCTGATCGTATCGGGGTACAGAGGGCGGGAGCGTTGAATAAACTGTTCGATAATGTAGCGGCAAATGGGTTCGGGCGAAATGTTTTCAGAAAATGTTGCGATGAAATCATCACCGCCAACATGCCCTACAAAGCCAAGATCGCTGAGTTGTTCACTCAATATCGTTGCCAGCATGATAATGGCATCATCGCCTTTGGAGTAGCCAAACACATCATTAAATGGCTTGAAATTATCCAGATCGAAATAGGCGATCCAGCACGGTGTTGATTTTTTACAAAGCAGCTGAATCTGCTTGTTTATGGGGACATTTCCGGGGAGACCGCTCAAAGGGTTAGCATATTTTGCCGCGTCGATTTTCGTATCGGTGATGAGTTTGAGCAGATCCCGTGTTCGTCCCATACCCAAATAGTAATGCTCTCTGGAAATCAGAAAATTCTGCCGTACATAATGATCTTCCGCCCCCGTCAACATCCGGCTTAAGTCAAGCAATGGCGTGTGTTCGTCGACAATAATGGTATCGGAAGAAATAAAGTCGACAATGGGTTTGTTTTCGAACAATGCGCGACCGTATTGGGTTGAAAAGAGCTCAAGAATTCGCCACTTGTGGGCGATTCCTAGTGGCTTGTTGTTGCCTACCACCGGCAGGCACGATGCGCTGTCTCCCGTTGCAAAGCGTTCTGCAACTTCTTTCAGTTTGGTTTCCGGCTGCAGTGGCTTGACGTAGTAAGCCAGGCTCTGGCACGTCAATCTCTCGGGTTCGGTGTAGGTTGACGTGCTGTTGATCGAGGGCAAGCGCCCTTTGGCTGGAATGCTTCGATAGCTACCAAATTCGCTACCTTGATAAAGGTGAATTCCGGCCCGAAATAGCGTTTCAATCTGTGGCAATGCACCATTTCCCGGTGCGATAAACCGGGTTCGTTTGTTGCTTTTATCGGTAATTTCGAACAACAGCTCCTGCTTCAACGGGTCATTGTGAATGTCATCGACCAAGTGTCTCGGCAATTTGCAGAAATCAGGTTGGCATTCAAGCCAGAATTCAGCGGATTTGAAGCCTGCACCAATATTCGCCACCGCTGTTTTGAAGTCGAGACTCTTAAATGCGATGAGTTGTTCTCTTAATGTTGATGCATTGATGAGTGGTCGGTCATCTTTAACTTGAATGACAAAGCGACTGGCTGGCATCCCCAGCGCTTCGACAGCCAATCGCAGAGTGCTTGCGGAAACGAAATGCTGGGCGACGGCGAGAGCTGGAATTTCGATGAACAGCAGCTCGTCTATATGTAGCGTATAGGCCCGGGACAAAATTGTCTGGAGCATCGTTTCGGTAAAGAGCGCAAGTTGTTGGGTTTGTTCTGCCGTATTGTACAGTAGTTCCGGGTTTGAGAACGGACTGCCGGGCACACCCGTCACGAGGACATTGTAGCCTTGGGTTTCCTGTGATAGTAAATTCACAACAGGTTGAAACAGCGTGTCCAGTTCGCCATTATCTAGAAGGCTGGATAACTGACGCGTGATGGATTCTGGGGAATGTTCCTTTACCACGGTGTCTTTAGACCTCTCTGTCGGCAAATACTCCAATCGTGCCTCGAGTTCGATGCTGAAGGTTTTTATCGAAAATCGATCAACCGGTGTTACGACATAGTCTTAGGAGTAAGACTGTATTGTTTGAACCGAATTTCAAAGACTGATTATGAACATATTATGTTATCGTTTCATGACACTGCAAAATAATGGACAGATGACCGATGGTCATTTAATATCGGCCTACGCAACTGGAGGTTTGTAATTCAATTGCCTGTTATAGTAGGGGCACGCTTGGGTTTCAGAACTCTGGATAACTGTAAAAAGAGAGAAGGTGGGGATGAAAATAACAATCAATGGGCAGGAGAGAGACCTCCAAGGTCTCGATGAGCAAACACCTTTGTTATGGGTGGTGCGTGACGAGCTGAATTTGAAGGGCACTAAATTTGGCTGTGGTATGGGCTTGTGTGGCGCTTGTACGGTGCACTTAAATGGTGAGGCAATCCGTTCCTGTATTACACCGGTTGGTGCGGTCAAAGGCCAGGAAATAACCACCATCGAAGGCATTGGTAGTGAGGAAAATCCTCACCCTCTGCAAGTTGCCTGGCAGCAATTTAATGTCCCGCAATGTGGATACTGTCAATCCGGACAACTGATGTCTGCCCATGCCCTGTTGCAGCGTAATGCCAACCCGAACGATGCAGAAATCGTGTCTGCCATGAGTGGAAATATATGTCGTTGTGGCACCTATCCCAGAATTAAAAAAGCAATTAAATCGGTTGCCAAAACCGGTGACAGCATGGTTCAGGAGGTGCAGCCATGAGTGAACCAATTGCAACGCAGCCAGCTGTTTCAAACGTAGAAGGCACTTTGGTCTCGTCTCGTCGTCAATTTCTAAAGTGGGGGGGCGCTGGAGCCGGTGGACTGGTGATGTCCATTCAGTTCAGTGGCTGCACTTCCATGGCGGATTCGGAGCAGAGTCGTTCGGAAGGCAGTGCAAACAACCCGGAAGCCCCGTTTAAAGCAAATGCATGGGTCGAGATTCATCCAGACGAGCGCATCTACCTGATTCTGGATCGTGTGGAAATGGGGCAGGGTACGTATACCGGAATGGCGACCCTACTCGCCGAGGAACTTGAAGTCAGCCCGGATAGAATCAAGCTTAAAACCGCTCCGGTAGGTGCAGCCTATATACACCCCGAGTACGGTATGCAGATTACCGGAGGCAGTTCCAGCTTGAGAACAAACTGGCTCCGCCTGCGTGAAGCAGGGGCCCATGCCCGAGCGCTTTTTGCGCAGGCCGCGGCGGAGGTATGGCAAGTCGATAGTAAAGATGTTTTTGTGCGGGACGGGGTCTGTGAAAACCGGGTTACAGGCAGTCGCTTGTCATACGGCGCGTTAGCGCCATTGGCTGCTACTCAGCACCTGAAAATATCCCCTCAGCTCAAGAGCGCAAAGCAGTTTCGATACATTGGCAAGAAAAGCACACGCCTGGATGCTCAGCTGAAAAGTTTTGGTAAAGCGCTATACGGTATCGATGTTGAGCAGCCGGATATGCTCTATGCTGTCGTAATGCGTGCGCCTTCATTAGGTGGAACGGTTCTGTCGTTTTCTCCCGAGGCCGCAATGCAGCAACCCGGTGTTGTAAACATTGGGCAAGTCCCTTCCGGAGTTGCGGTCATTGCCCGTTCCTATTGGCAAGCTCGTTCAGCTGCAGGGCAGGTCAAGGTTAACTGGCAATCCGGAAAATTGGCCACGCTGTCGACTGAAGGTATTTATGATCTCTATCGCCAGGCCGCTGGCAAGGACGCCGGGACGTCTGTTCGCAGTGTTGGTGATTATGAGGATGCTCTGGAAGTTGCTGATTCGACCTTGAGTGTGGAGTATCAGGCACCTTTGTTAGCTCATGCGACGATGGAACCGATGAATTGTACCGCTCAGGTCGGGAGCGATTTCTGCCGGATTTGGGCGCCGACACAGGGGCCGGATATTGCCCGAGCCGTTGCGGTCCGGGAAACCGGTTTGAGCCATGATCAAGTCTCGGTTCATACAACGTTACTGGGTGGTGGCTTTGGCCGGCGCTTGAACCAGGACTTTGTGGCGGAAGCGGTTAATGTTGCCAAGCTGGTAGATAAGCCCGTCAAAGTTATCTGGTCGCGCGAAGACGATACCCGAAACGATTTTTATCGTCCGGCAACCTACCACCGATTATCTGCCGCGTTTAATGCCGAGGGACAGGCGACAGGGTGGCAACATCAGATTGTGGGTCCCCGTATCATGGATCATTACGCGGTTGATGCGGTTGGCGTGCTGGCACCCACCTGGACACCACAAAGTGTTGTGAATGTATTGAGCAAAGTTGCGCCTGGTTTAGCGCCAGATGAGTCCCCTGTGGAAGGGGCAAAAGAGCTGCCTTATGCGTTGGATAATATCGATGTCCGATACACCCATGCTGATCCGGGTGTACCGATCACGTTCTGGCGCTCGGTAGGGCACTCCCAGAACGCTTTTGTGGTTGAGAGCTTTATTGACGAACTTGCTCACCACGCCAAACAAGACCCGTTCGCCTATCGGGACAAACTGCTGCAGCAGGATACTCGTGCCCAAGGAGTGCTTCGTGCGGTCGCGAAAGCGGCGCGTTGGGGTAAACCTTTTGTGTCAGGGGCGGTACAGGGAATCGCCTGCCATAAGAGCTTTTCCACCTATGCAGCACAGGTCGTAGAATTGACCGTGAGCGGTCAGCAGATCAAGGTACATCGTGTGACGTGTGCTGTGGATTGTGGTCTTGTTGTCAATCCGGATATCGTGATCAGTCAAATTGAAAGTGGTATTGTGTTCGGTCTTACGGCGGCGTTGTTCGGCGACATTACCATTAAAGAGGGCGTGATTCAGCAAAGTAACTTCCACGACTATCCCTTGCTGCGTATGCAGGATACACCGGAGATCGAAGTGGTTATCGTGCCATCAGCAGAATCCCCCACGGGCATTGGTGAACCTGGTGTGCCTCCAGTCGCACCAGCGGTGGCGAACGCAGTTTATGTGGCGACCGGTGAGCGATTGCGCTCATTACCATTAAAATTGCCGGCGACCTCCGGTTAAAAGGCTGTTCTGTGTCTGCTGCACCAAAAATATTGACGCTGGCAGTGTTGGCCGCAGGGTTGGGCCGCCGATTTATCGGTGGCCACAAACTGCTGGCGCCACTTCCTGATGGCTCCAGGGTAATTGATCGTGTGCTCGATACTGCAGCTCATGCAGCACATGTGTTGCAGTCAGAGCAGTCAGTGTTGCCTGTATCGGTCAAGGTCATGGTGGTGCTCCGGGAGGAGGATCGATCGTTGTTGCAGGAGGTTGTGCAGGCTCGAGAGCGCCTAGTGTCGCTCGCAGATCTGGAGTTGCTATTGCTTTCAGCTTCAGAGGAAGTGGAATTGGCGACCCGGATTAAGGCCGTAATCAATCATGCGCCGTCTGATGGCTGGTTGTTTATGTTAGGGGATATGCCTTTTGTCCAGTTTTCCACGGTGGTGGCGCTCGGGAGCGCGTTTTTCCATACAACTAAGTCAGAGCAGTACTTCTTTGTGCCCGTTCAGCTATCGGAGGGGGGGGCTAAGCGAGGAAATCCGGTGCTGATTGGTTCTACCTGGCGTTCGCAGTTGCTCGAATTATGCGGGGATCAAGGCGCTAATCCTTTACTTAAACAGCACTCAAATGCTGTAGTGCATGTCCCGGTAGATGATCCCGGAATCCATCGTGATATCGATCGTGTTGAGGATCTTCCGGGCTTTAGTTCTTGATTTGCGACACTTGGTCAAGGTTTGGTCCGCTAATTTGGTATGCAGCACCAAAACCTTTTACAAAGACGCCTTTTTGGGGCGTGATTTTCATGAGCTTGAAGTCACTGAGGTCTTTCAGCAGAGTCATGGTTGATCCCAGTGAGGTCGTCATTTCCTGAATTATTTCTGACCACTCCAGGGTGGCACGGTCGATTTCTGTTGCACAACATTCAAAGCTGAGGCGTCGTCGGGCAAAAATGTTTTTTGCATCCATTTCGTTTTCAATAAAAAAGACAGATAGTGTCGGAAAATGTTCGATATTTCGGGTGTGTGCGGCCAAACCACTGATGAAAACGTAAATATCATGGTCTTTTTGGTAGTACGGCGCATAGCTTGCCTCCGGGATTCCCTGCTCCGAGCGTGTTGCCATCAAGACACTCTTGAAACCCGCCATGAGTTGAATGGCTTCGGTTAAAATCTCGTGGTTTTCGTCCATCAAACTTCTCCAAAACTGAGTGTATTCCTGCAGGTTTCTGCACTGCCGTGTTATTTTTCGCCAAACAAGTTGGTTTTTTTGACTATTGTTAGAAAGCGCTCCGCTGGCAAGAATAATCGGGAATAGGCAAGCAATTGGGGAGGCTTCCGGTTGCTCATGATAACAATTTTTACCATTTAGAGGTGACCATGATACCAAGAACCCTGTTTGATGCAGATCTGGAAGGCTTCCGGGATTCAGTACGAAAGTTTTTTGAACAAGAAGCAGCGCCTTATCACTCGCAATGGGAAAAAGATGGGCATGTATCCCGAGAGCTCTGGAGTAAAGCGGGTGAACTCGGTTTTCTCTGTCCGACCATGCCTGAAGAATACGGTGGTGTTGGCGCAGATTTCCGTTACAGCGCGGTTGTAATGGAAGAGATCAGTCGTCTCGGTTTGTCCGGGATCGGTTTTCCGCTGCACTCAGACATCGTAGGTCCCTACATTCTTCACTATGGTAACGAAGAGCAGAAGCAACACTATTTGCCAAAACTGATATCGGGCGAAATGGTGGGGGCGATTGCCATGACCGAACCCGGTGCAGGCTCCGACTTGCAAGGGGTTAAAACAACCGCGATCAAAAAAGATGATCACTACTTGCTGAATGGTTCAAAAACCTTCATTACCAACGGCCAGTTGTGTGATTTGGTTGTTGTCGTTGCGAAAACAGATCCGAGTGAGGGGGCGAAGGGCACCAGCTTGTTCCTGGTTGAGGCCAATGCAGAAGGCTTTGAGAAAGGTCAAAACCTTGAAAAAGTAGGCATGAAAGCACAGGATACATCCGAACTGTTCTTCCAGGATGTCAAGTTGCCCTTGAACAGCCTCTTGGGTGGTCGTGAAGGTAATGGCTTCTTTCAATTGATGCAGGAGTTACCCCAGGAGCGTCTTTTGGTTGCACTGACCGCAATGTCTGCGTGTGAGGCCGCGTTTGACTGGACTGTGACCTACGTGAAAGAGCGTAAAGCGTTTGGTAAGCCAATTGCAGCGTTTCAGAACACCCGCTTCAAACTGGCAGAACTGAAGGCCGATATTACCGCAGGTCGTGTTTTCACCGATCGCTGCCTGGAATTACATCTACAGAAGAAACTGGATGTGCCGACCGCTGCAATGTTGAAACAGTGGACTACTGACCTGCAGTGTAAAGTGATGGATGAGTGTGTGCAGTTGCATGGTGGCTACGGTTATATGTGGGAATACCCCATCGCCAGAGCTTGGGCGGACTCTCGGGTTCAGCGTATTTATGCCGGTACAAATGAAATCATGAAAGAAATTGTTGCGCGCTCGATCTAGATCCCGCGTCGCAAATCCTGTCTCTGAAAAGCCGGCACATTGATGCCGGTTTTTTTTGGCGAAAATTCGGGGATTTTATTAAAGTGGTATCTGTTTCAAGGTAAAGTCGTTGACAGTCCTGTACATTCCGGACAGTAAATTTCGGGGATATCGAGTACCACATGAATAAGAACAGGTTGAATATTAGTGGGCTGGCAGGTGTTATGCCGGCCGCTGCAATGACGTTGTGTCTGGCGGTATTGACCGGGTGCGGCAGCAGCTCTTCAGATGTCATGCCTCAGGATGGCAGGGATGTTGTTGATCCGGACAATAGTAGTGGCGACATTTATCATGGTGTTGCTGCAAATGGTTATTTGCGTGATGCAATAGTCTGGCTGGATATCAATGACAATAAAGAGCTCGATGAGGGGGAGCCTGAAACGCGCTCTGGTGAGCAGGGGCGCTTTGCGCTTGATCTTACGGATATCAATGATGCGCGACGTGAAGCAAATTTGCGTGTTCTGGATCCGCGTGACTATCCATTAATGTTACTCGCGATCCCCGGGGAAACAATTGACGAAACCAGAATTGTGGATGGTAATACGGCTGTGGCAACTGTTGATCGCCACTTCTTCCTTTCTGCACCAGCGGATGTTCAAAAAATCACGCCACTGACTACGCTGGTTAAAATTCAGCAGGAATTAACCCTTGGCCCTCAGACTTCTGGAACCAGCACTGATGTGATCCGTGCTGCTGTCAATCAGGCGCACAACGGTTTACGAAGCACCCTTGGCCAGGATATAAATTTCCTTGAAGATTACTTGACCTCTGAAAATACACGTTTGGAAAAGTATGCCCAGAGTGTAACTGAGTATATTAAATTACAAATCCCTGGATTCATCTCTTCTAGATTTCGAGCCGATCAGTCCGACACATACCTTACCGGAGAAGAGTGGCTGTTGATTGGGCGCGTTTTACTCTCAAGTGTGCCCGGCTTGTGGGACCAACTGGATTCTATCGCAGCTGAAACCGGTGGTAGTTACGAGGGTATCAATGCAAGCACGCAACTGACCTATTCACTGGTCGATGTAAACTTCGATGATCCATACGTGGTGCGCAAAGCTACTGTGTATAAGTCCCCAGATGCCATGGATGATGGTGAACTTCCGGTTACGGCAGTGGAGCGGGAGTCGTATCTATCTACCACTATAGATTACAGTTACAATACTCTGGGCGGGATCGAAAAAATTGAAAGTGACGGGTTTATAGCGTTTGTTCCCGAATTCCAGTTTACCGAGGCGATTGAGCCCGGTTGGTTCTTTGAGAACTTTCAGTATTGGGGGACTGATGGTGTTGTAGATCAGGTTCTCTATCTTGAGCGCTCAGGGCTCGGACCCGTGACTCGAATTGAATTTGACAGTGCACACCCGCTTGATCATGAAGAAGGCCTCACAAAAGCTGAAGCCCGTGACTTGGCTACGAATCCTGATCTTTATCCTCTGGACGGCTTGCCCGAAGCCACTGCAGAGTACGACATTCAGAGCAATCGTGTGAACCGTATTGATGTGGTGGAAGGGGGAGAGGCGTTCATCTACACCTTTCAGTTTGATTCGGAGCGTCGTGTTCAATCCATGCGTAAGCTCTCCGGACAAACTGTCATCTCAGAGTGGCAGTATGAGTACAATGTGCCTAAAGAGGTACCGAATGCAACTGCGCTGCTGTTAATGCGGATCACAAGATATCAGGGAGGTGCTGCTGATAATGTCGTTGATCAAATTTCTGAAGTGTTTGCCGAAGAGGTTATGGTGGGCAATGAATTGGTCATCCGACCAGATTATGTTTTTGTCTCGAATCCTGCTGTTGAAGCTCCTCTAGGGTTGCTTCGCTATGATTATGAATACCATACCCCAGTTACTATTCTCAGTGATTTCATGGATCAGAACCGACAGGTTGACCCTGAAGATCAGGCGGCAATACAGGCGATTCGGGAGGAAATTAACGCATTTGATTCATCATTGCTGGCACTTGAGGGTGAAGCGAATGAACTATATGTTGGATTAGCGGACGCCAATGGACTTCCAATTCAGGGAAGACTTAATGTATTGAAATTAGCTTCTGTGCTGTTCGAGCATGAAAGGCTTTCGACATTTGTTTATGATCTGTAGTTGCGTTGATTTTAAGGTCAATTGCTATTCTGATTTCAAGATCAATAGCCCGTTGCACCCATAGAATCGTAGCAGAGGGAGTTCATCAGTGAGCTGCTGAACTCCCAAGGAAGCGCGTTGCGACAAGTGTGTACAATTAAACCGCTTTTCTCTCGTGATCTAACCAACACTCAGAATGGAATAGCTTTGAAAGCGGATTCCTGACTGGTATTGGTTTTTCGTTTGCCTGAGCACGCCGAGGCTTGGCTTCCTGCAATGCGGGGCCTTTGCTTCTTTCATCCGGTTCAACCAGATGATTCCAGGCACGAATTGCATTAAGTCGGGTTAAATGGCCAGTAGTCTGAAGTCTGCATTCAAAGCAGAATACATCCCAGCGATTGAAGCCTGAAGGCTCGGATTCGAAAGATGGTGGGCTGCCACATCGGCAGTTATAAATTTCCATGGTAGACCTCCTACAGCATTACCATAAGTACATCAGAGTTTTGTTGCCTTGAAGCTTGGAATAAGGCTACTTCCGGCTTCTATCTCTATAAGGTTCGGAGGGTCTTATTTTTTTAAACTACAGATCAGGGGTTGTCATTGAGTTTCCCAATACTCTGCAGTTGAACCAGTTTAATCGACGATTTCTCCCATGAATTCATCTTCGTTGTCATACTCGGTGGTGTAAGTTTTTAGAAATGTCCGAGCTTGGTGCACGGTAACACAGGTATTTAGAGTATTCATACTAATGTGTTGTTTCCTGTCGTCACATTAGGGTCTGTTGACGTTTCATATTTAACCTCTGTTGAGCCTGAAAATCGCTCAATCAAGAAATGAGGAGCGTGGTTTGGTTATTCCAAATGAGCGACGAGTGACGCGGAGTGAGCGATTTTCAGGCTCAACCCTTCGGGCCAGCGCTATTTTTTCGCCCCGATGCGTTGCTGCTCGCTGATGTAGAATAACTACACGACACTCGCAGCGCCTGACTGGACAAAAAAATAGCGCAGGCAGAGGTTAAATATGAAACGTCAACAGACCCTAACACCTGGTAACAAATAAGACTTGCATATTTTTGTGCCAGCCCCTATGTTAAAGGCATCTTATGCTTGCTTTTCGCAAGGTTCTGTCATTGAGAAGATGGGTAGGATTTGAGCTTATGACTTCATCTTTGTTTATCGCTGTTTGTTCACTACTTGTGGTTGGGTATATCGTATTCGCGATCATTCAGCCCGTGAAAAAACTTCAGCCCATTAAGGTCAAGTCCGACGAACAGCAGGCGCGGGAATTGGCCCGTCGCGTTCGTCGTTGAATCGGGTGAACCTGGTATGGCTACTTTGAGTGCTGTAGCGGCTCGGCGTGTCGTGCAATAATTTTCATATTATGGGTGAGCGCTTGAGGTTTCGCATCGAGTGCGTTCCATTTCCGTTTCTTCTGAATCAGAAAAGCTCGCCATTGGTTCCCGGGTGATGCTCAATCGGCTTGATTGCGCGATCGTCTTTGATGCGTGAATTGTTTATTGCGCTCGAGAGGGGGGATATCTCCATATCGTTGAGATGTGGTTGATTCAGTAGCTCAATCAGGTGGGGAACGTCAGTTTCTGGATCCAGCCAACGGGTTATTTGATCAGGGTAGATCATCGTCGGCATCCGATGATGATACGCGTGTATTTGTGGTGTCGCATCAGTCGTCATAATTGCACAACTCTCACTATATTCTCTGCCTTGCTGCCAAGGCTCCCATAGTGCTGCAAACAGCATGGCCCGGTTTTTGAGTCTGAAGTAGTATGGGGCTCGAACACCATTTTCTTTACGCCATTCGATGAAGCCCGAGGCTGGTACTACGGCTCTTCTGTTTAAAAATGGCTCTTTGAATGCCTTGCTTGTGAGTACGGTTTCAGATTTTGCATTGAACATATTGTATCTTTGATTAATTTCCGGAGCCCAGGACGGGGTTAGCCACCAGCGCATTTTACGTATTGACAGTTTTTTGGTATCGCTGCCGTTTGCTGTGATCACCGGAATGTCGTCTGTGGGGGCAATGTTGTACGCTGTCTTCAGCTTCACATTTAAACCCAGCTCCAGCATCAGCTCCTGAATAAATAGATCATCGGTAATATTGTAGCGACCACACATTCTGCTTCGACCTCTCGGTTCAATCGAAAGTTGATGTAGTGCTCAGCATGCCTGAATGCTTGATAATTTTCGATTGATTACTGCAAAATATTCAATTAAAAAAGTCATGTAAGTGCGTTACCATGCTTGCAATTCATTGATTTACACGCGCTTGCGATGTTTCTATGGGTACGGCCTGGTTGAACTTCGTCTCTATTCAGGCTTTTTATAATTTCGGGGTTCATTATGCGGTTTAGAAATACAGAAAGTGCTTTTGGGTTAATTGCCAAACTGTTCCATTGGCTCGTTGCGCTGTTGGTGTTCGGGCTTTTCGGTGTCGGTCTGTATATGGTTGATTTGACCTACTATGACAATTATTACCAGACGGCTCCTTTTCTGCATAAGAGTTTTGGTGTTTTACTTTTTGTACTCATGGTCGCCCGAGTGCTTTGGCGGTGGACGAATACCAAGCCGGCTCCGTTAGCAACGCACACGTCATTTGAAATCAAGGTGGCGCATGTTGTCCATCTTGGTCTTTACTTGCTATTACTCTCAACCATTCTGTCGGGATATTTGATTTCTACAGCAGATGGGCGAGCTATCGACTTTTTTGGTCTGTTTCCCATCCCGTCAGTGACAGGCAACATCGATCAGCTTGAAGATTATGCGGGTTCAGTCCACGAAATTCTGGCCTGGACAATCATCGTCGTCGTTGTCCTGCATGTGGCAGGGGCGGTAAAACATGCTGTTATTGACAAGGATCAGACTCTCAGAAGAATGCTGTAGATTGCTTTAGGTCTGGTGAAACTTTAATTGGGTTCATACCGTACGTAAAAATTGTAATTCTACCGACCGCTTTTATTGGTCATAGAAGCTTTAAATGTGAATAAAACAACCATCAAAGAAAGGTAATGATATGAAACTGTGGAAGAGTAGTGCATTTGCGCTGATGATTTTGATGTCCGGAATTACCCAGGCAGCAGATTATGTTATTGATACCGATAAAGCCCATGCTTTTATTCTATTTAAGATAAAGCACCTGGGATTTAGCTGGCTATACGGTCGATTTAATGATTTCGAGGGGGATTTTTCTTATGACCCTAATAAACCAGAGGCTGCAAGCATTGGTGTTAAAATTGATACCAAGAGTCTGGATTCGAATCACGCGGAACGTGATAAGCACCTCAAAGGCAAGGATTTCCTCGATGTGGATAAATTCCCTGAGGCCTCTTTTGTGAGCAAACGTATTGAGGTGCTGAAAGATGGTCATGCGAAAGTTCATGGTGAGTTCACCTTGAAAGGTGTTACCAAGCCGCTGGTTATTGATGCAGAGCTTGTGGGTGGTGGATCTGACCCCTGGGGTGGGAAGCGTCAGGGTTTTTCTGGTACAACCAAGTTCAAGTTGAAGGATTTTGGAATCGATTATAACTTAGGGCCGGCTTCTCAAGAGGTTGAGATCATTCTGTCTATAGAAGGAATTCAAAAGTAATTCAGTTTGCACGAAAAAAGCAGAGCTAATTCTCGTTTTTGTGCAGAATAAAATATAGACAGAACAAGATTCGAGGATTAAACTTCTCGAATCTTGTTTACTTGAGAAAATTTAGAATGGACAGTTCCTCGATACGAAGAAGATCTCTTGTATTGTTGACCCTCACGCTTTTTGCGATCCTTACCTTAGTTATCCTTGCCAATTACTTCACCCGTCAAAATGCGGTACCACTCCCCGGTACTGAGACCGAATATTCAGAACCTTCATTTTCTGCAGTATCCGCTAACTCGGCTGTGGCTTATACCGTTGATGCACCGCGTGGTGTGTCTGAAAAGCGAATGAGTGCTGATCATTAGACGCTGTTGATTTCAATACTTTAGTTTTGCCAGCGTATTTCAAACATTCGTATATAGGCTGCGTGAGAGCACAGACCCTGGGCTCTAGCGTTTTCTTCGATATTCCTGCAGTGGCGCGGGTGTTGCGATACCGTAGCCTTGCGCAAAGTCGACACCAATTCGTGCCAGAGCGTGGGTTGTTGGGTCATCTTCGACGAACTCTGCGATTGTTTTCAAGCCAGCAGCATGGCCGATTCTGTTACAGGCCTCGACGATGCCTTCATCGATTGGGTCTGCCAGTAGGTTTTTGACGAAACTGCCATCGATTTTAAGGTAATCCACAGGAATGGTTTTCAGGTAGGAGAATGAACTCAATCCAACCCCGAAATCATCGAGTGCGAACTTGAAGCCTTTTTCTCGTGTTTCTGCAATGAAATCTACCGCATTGATCAGATTGGCAATTGCTGCTGTTTCCGTGATCTCGAAGCAGACACGTTGCGGGATAATGTGGTAAAACTTCAGCCAGTCCTGAATTTGTTCGAAGAAGTGTTTGTCGCTTAGGGTTGTCCCGGAAAGGTTGATAAAGTAGACCCCTTCTCGGGCATTGCCCAGGCCACTTTCTGCAAGATAGCGAAATGCATTATTCACCACCCAACCGTCAATCAATGGCATCAAGTTATAGCGTTCAGCCGCTGGAATGAATGCTCCAGGCGCAACGAGGCGACCATCTTGCTTCAGGCGCAGCAAAAATTCGCCGTGGGGTGAATGACTGTAGGCTGAGGATAAAGGGCGCATGGGTTGAAAATACAGTGTAAAGCGATTTTCTTCCACGGCTTGTTTGATCCGTGAGGCCCACTGCATTTCGTCTCTTCGCTGATGCAGTTCGGCATCATCTTCAGAGTACCAGGTAATTCCGTTTCGTCCTTTATCCTTGGCAGCATAGCATGCCAGGTCAGCACAGCTTAACAGCTCGTGATGATTTTTTGTGTGTTGGTCAATTTTGACCATGCCGATGCTTACGCTGACAGCAAATGGCTTGTCGCCCCAGACGAAGCGGTGTTCTTTGACTTCACTACGAATACGTTCTGCCAGTTTCAGGGCATGTTCTTGAGGGCAATCTTCCAGAATAATTCCGAATTCATCTCCGCCGAGGCGGGCTAAGGTGTCCTGGTTCCGAATATGGCGTTTTAGCAGGTGTGTGGTTTGTACCAGTAGCTCATCTCCTGCAATGTGGCCGCATGTGTCGTTGATGATTTTGAACTGGTCGAGATCCAAGAACATGAGAACATGTTGCCTTGGTGGATTTTTGCTGGCTCTGACCAGTACATGCAGGCGTTTTTCGAATTCCTGTCGATTGGTCAGTCCGGTCAGACTGTCATACGAAAATAAATAATCTATGTGTGCTTCCGCACGCAGTCGCGCCTGGCGGTTTTCGTTTTGTTTTAATTCGCGTCGAATGGCTGGGATCAATCGGGTCAGGTTGTCTTTCATGATGTAATCATGTACACCCAGTCGCATTGCTTCTGCGGCGACTTCTTCGCCAATGGCGCCGGAGACGATGATCACGGGAATACCTTCATCAAACTCTTTGACGATTTTTAGTGCATCCGAGGATGAGAATCCCATCATATTGTGATCGGTGATGACGAGATCCCAGGTATTGGTCGGGAGGGTTTGGCTCAATGAAGCTGCACTGTCAGCCCAGCCATGTTCAACCGAAAACCCCCCTTTTTTCATGGCGCGAAGAATTAACTCAACGTCGTCCATTGAGTCGTCAATAATGAGCACCTTCAAGGTGTCTGGCGGAGAGCCCAGAGCCTTAGGGGGGTCAGTGGGTGTAAGGGGTCTTGTTAATGCCAAGCCAATATTTCCCCAGGGTTTTTACCTGATTTACAAACTCATTGAAATCTACCGGCTTGGAGATAAAGCTGTTGGCTCCGGAGCGGTACCCTTCGATCATGTCACGGGCTTCATCTGATGAGGTCAATAATACGACCGGAATGAGCTGCGTGCGATTATCTTTTCGTATATTCTTCAAGACGTCAAGTCCGCTTAATTTGGGGAGTTTGATGTCCAGTAAAATCAGGCGGGGACAATCATTGATATCCCGACCTTCAAACTTGCCTTCGGCAAAGACATAGTCCAGTGCTTCCTGACCATCCCGGGCAACAATGACGTCGTTTTGAATTTCTGTCTTTTTCAGGGCTCTCAGAGCGAGAGCTTCATCATCTGGGTTGTCTTCAACGAGTAGTATCGTAGTGTTGTATGCATGCATCGATTAAAGCCCCACCTGATCTTCAGTCTATGTGTTTTGGAATTCTTTTTCAGTTTCGAATTGTTAAAATTTGAACCAGGGCACATAACTGCTGACGCATTTTCTGCTAGAGGTATGGCCACAATTTTGTTCAAGATGTGGTCACGTCCTGCTAAATAGGTGGTCACTGAGCGCCTGAGACGCTGCCAATATCGCAATGATTGACACAATTAACATTGGTCTGAGTCAAGAAAACGTTCTCAATACGTAACGTTTAGTTTAGTTTTCCAATTCTGGTTGGTAAAGTGCGTGGGAGGCTGAATGGTAATTTCGTGACTGATTTTTTTCTTTGCGGGTGTGCACACCTCTTGAACGCTGTCGAATTTTGACTTGCTGCGAGGGTGCAAAGTTACTGCGAGGGTGCAGAGTCGCTGTGAATGGGGGGTTGAATTGTTTGTTGGTCGGTTAATGCTGGGTAGTTTTTGGGGTAAAGACTCGGTGGGGGATCCTGCGTGCATTCCTCGGAGGTTGAGCAAAGCGGAATGTCGAACAAGGTAAAGTAGAATGTTGAGCCATCATTCAGTGAGCTTTGCGCCCAGATTTTGCCATGATGTCGGCGAATAATTCGTGCCACGGTGGCAAGGCCGATACCGGACCCTTCAAACTGATCGCCTGAATGTAGCCTTTGGAAGGTGTGGAACAGCTTTTCCGAGTAGCGCATATCAAATCCGGCACCATTATCCTTCACATAGTAGATGTCCACGGACTCCTGGGTTGTCTTGCCAAATTGAATTTCCGTCTGATCCAGGTGCTGAGTGAACTTGAATGCATTTTCAAGCAGGTGTTCCAGTGCGATTTTAATGAGTTGTTCATCGGCGATAGAGGTTAGATCAGGCATGATCCGAATCTTGATTGAGCGGTTTCCATGTTGTTCAAGTAAATTATTAGTGATGCGTTGTGCAATTCGGCTCAAGTCAACTTGTTCTTTATTAATGGGCTGCCTGGAAACCCGAGATAAGTTGAGTAATGTTCTTATTTGTCCAGACATCTTGTTGCCAGCCTGTTGAATCTGCTCTAGATAGCTTTTCGCCGTATTGTCCAGTGTGTGTTGATAATCTTCTTCCATCGCTTGGGCGAATCCGATAATGGTTCTCAGAGGTTCCCTGAGATCATGAGAAACAGAGTAACCAAATGCTTCCACTTCCTCGTTGGCGTTCTTTAGCTCCAGGCTCATCTTGTCGATAGTGTGCTCAAGCTGTGCCTTCTGATCTGTGATAATCCGGTTCTGGTTTTCTATTGTAGTCAGCATCGTATTAAAGGCGTCAACCAGTTCCCCGATTTCATCTTCGCTTTCTTTGCTGGCTTTAAGCGAATAGTCTTGTTTTTCGGCTACTTTCTGGGCGATAAACTTGAGATGGTAAAGTGGCACGGAAATAATCCGGTGCATGAAAGCCGACAGCAAAATGATAAGACCCGCAATGAGGCAGCCAACAAAAAGCGTGAAGAGCAAAAAGTTGTCGATATGCTTTCGGATTTCTTGCAGAGTGATCTCGATGTAGAGATAGCCGATCGTGTTATCTTGGGACTTAATGGGGTGGGCGATTTGTAAATGTTTATCTGTAAAACGGTGGGATACAGTGAGGGGGCGTTCCGGGCAGTTTGAGGCTTGGCTTGCCTGAGGGGCTGCATTGTTGTTATGAGTGTGGCTCACGTACGTCTTGCTGTGGGTATGGTTAGTGTAGTGTGAAGAGCTTGCAAGGATTGTGAATTCAGAGTTGTAAAAGCACACCAGCGTGACAACTGAAAAGTGAGCAAGATCGCTGGCTGTTTTGTCTAGTTCTGTTTGATCCGCTCTGAGTAGCGGTGACAGTGCCTGTTCGGCAATAAGTTCCGAGGCTTGGGTCCACTCGTTTTTCAGTCGTTCCCGATAGGCGATGCTCTCATACAAGGTTAAACACAAGCTCATAAATGCCAGTGCCAAAAGGGCTGCACCTGATATCAGGAGTATAAGTTTTCGACGTATGGATATCCGACTGGCGATCATGATTACTGCGATTCTCGTAGTGAGTGGTGCACTTCTAATCTGTGACCCGATATCAAGTCTATGGTTGTCTTAATTGTGTGGAAGTAGGTCAAACTTGACTATGAAGTCGGGTTGGCTTCAGTTGGTGCCATACTTCCGTCGCACCTGCAGGATTGATTTGATGCATCACAGACCTTTATTTAACAGGAAAATGGTGTTCCGTTTCTCTGATGTTGTGCACAAAAAGTAAACAGTGGTAGTGATGTTTGTTGTAAGCTGCTTCCCGCAGGCTCGTTATGTAATGTTTAAAACGTGGTCAAAAGTGTAAGGAGTGTAGGTGAGAATTGACGTACTGCCAAGTTATAAACTGATTTTTATCTGTGGGTGATTACTTGATGGTTAATCGTCATAAGCGCTTACAGAAAGCGGTGTCTGGATAATCGGCGATTTCCAAAGGATGGATTTCTGATATTCTGGGTTAGATTTATCGTAAGATATGATTTAATCGGTGTTATGTAAAATACGAGGCAATGATTTAAGAGGAAATTTAAGATCAAAGTGGTTCTGAGGTTGAGGTAAGATGCTATTTGAATTTAGATTCTGGAAATTAACCTGATTATACATGGTGCCCAGGGGCGGACTCGAACCGCCACGCCCGTGAGAGCACTAGCACCTGAAGCTAGCGTGTCTACCAATTTCACCACCTGGGCCTGTTTTTGAGTTGTGTCTCAAAACGTGGCGCGAACTTTAACGTTGAAGGCTTGGGTTGTCAATACTTTTATTCTATTGATGTTAAAAAAATTGCATTAACATTGAAGCGTGATTTGGTTGTAGTGGTGCCATCCGGCAAAATATGGGATATCTATGTACTGCGGTTGTCCTCGTTTGGGTGTGTTTATTCATCGTATCTAGGGCTATAATCCTAATGCGCGTTTTTGATCAAGTTAGTGATCAAAGAGGCATATTGCCCGGCGATCACCAAATTACACCGTTTCTTTAGTACGGCGTGACGCCTGTCTGTGAAATTCAATCTGGAATTCGAATGTCCAATATGAAATCTGACCCCCATGCTCAGCGGGAATCGGAAAACTATAAAAAACCCATCCACAGCCGTGAATATATCCTTGACTGGTTAAAGGGTCGTAAAGCTGCGGTCACGCACTTTGAATTATGTCATGAGTTTGATTATGAAGATGCTGACGATGTGGAAGCACTGAGACGGCGGCTGATTGCGATGACGCGGGATGGGCAGTTAATTTGCAACCGGAGAGGTGGGTACCTGCCGGTTACCAGTGTTGATTTGATCAAGGGGCGGGTTATCGGGCACCGGGATGGATTCGGGTTTGTTGTGCCAGAAGATGGCGGCGATGATTTGTTCCTCAGTGCGCGGCAGATGCAGGCTTTGTTTAATGATGATGTCGTTCTGGTACGCGTAGATGATGTTGATCATAGAGGGCGGCGCATTGCCTCTGTGGTGGAGGTTCTGGAGCGAAATACCACAGAAATTGTAGGTCGATACTATGAAGACAGTGGTATTGCTTTCGTTACTCCCGAGAATGTAAGAATTTCTCAGGATGTGATTATCCCGCGAGAGCAGTCAGGCGAAGCGTTACACGGACAATATGTGTTGGTGGAGCTGACCCGGCAACCGACTATCCGAACCAAACCGCTTGGTCGTGTTATCGATGTTTTGGGTGATCACATGGCTCCGGGCATGGAAATCGAGGTGGCGATTCGATCCCATGGCATCCCTTTTCTCTGGGGGGAGGAGGTCAAAGCTGAGATTGCCGATCTGAGTGTTGACGTTACCGAGTCCGATAAGAAAGACCGGATAGATCTCCGTGATTTGCCTCTGGTAACCATCGATGGTGAGGACGCGCGGGATTTCGATGATGCTGTTTATTGTGCACCCAAGCGTGGCGGCGGATGGCGCCTGTACGTTGCCATTGCTGATGTGTCCCATTATGTGCGTTTGGGGAGCGCTCTTGATGAAGAAGCCCGTAAGCGAGGTAACTCGGTTTATTTCCCGGGGCATGTGGTGCCAATGTTGCCTGAGGTGCTTTCCAATGGTTTGTGCTCCCTGAACCCGCAAGTTGATCGTTTGTGTATGGTTTGTGAAATGACCATCAGTCAGGCGGGACGGTTGAGCGGATACCGATTTTACGAAGCTGTCATGCATTCCCATGCCCGGCTGACCTACACGCAGGTTGCTAAAATGCTTGACACCGAGGTCGGTGAAGAAGGTGAAGCATTGCGTGAGCGTTTTGCCGATTTGGTACCGCATTTGAATAACCTGTATGCGCTCTACAAGCAACTTCGTATTGCCCGGGAAGAACGGGGGGCGATTGATTTTGCGACCACTGAAACCCGTATTGAATTTGGTGATGAGCGAAAGATTGAGCAGATTGTGCCGGTTGAGCGAAATGATGCGCACCGTTTGATTGAGGAATGCATGCTGTGCGCCAATGTCGCCACTGCGCGATTCATCGCCAAGCATAATATTCCCTCGTTATATCGGGTTCACGAGGGGCCGGGGGAGGAAAAATTGCAGAACCTCCGTTCCTTCATTGGTGAACTTGGGCTGCAAATGCGCGGCGGAGAGACGCCAACGCCAGCAGACTACCAGGAATTGATCCTTCAAATTCAAGATCGTCCCGACTTCAGTGTAATTCAAACCGTGATGTTGAGATCCATGTCCCAAGCCTATTACGGCCCGGAAAATAAAGGGCATTTTGGCTTAGGGTTCAAAGCGTACACGCACTTTACATCACCGATACGGCGCTATCCTGACCTGATGATTCATCGTGCGATCAAGTCTCTGATCTATAAGTCATCCGAGCTGTTGGGGGGGGATGCACCAAGAGATTATGTTCCTGCTCCGTCACCCAAGCCCTCAGATTATCCTTATCCATTTGATGTACCGGCGATGTTGGAAGTGGGTGAAGGTTGCTCAATGACCGAGCGGCGAGCGGATGATGCGACCCGGGATGTTGAAAGCTGGTTGAAGTGTGAGTTCCTGCAACAGCATGTTGGTGATGTTTATCCCGGTGTGATTTCTGCGGTGACGTCCTTTGGGTTGTTCGTGGAGTTATCGGATCTGTTTATTGAAGGGCTGGTTCACGTCTCGTCTTTGAGTAATGATTTTTATCATTATGATGCGGTGAAGCATCGCTTGGTTGGCGAACGAACGGGAACCAGCTACAGGCTTGGCGACTTGCTGGAGGTGCAGGTTGTTCGCGTAGATCTTGAGGAGCGTAAAATAGATTACGAAATCGTAGGTCGTAGCAAAGCAATCAAGAAAAAGCGGAATGACGCAAGGTCACAGGGCGGCGAAGATCGTACAGGGAAACGAAAAACCAAACGACTTTTGGACAAGCTGGATCAGTACTCCAGGGAAGAATCCCGTAGCCATGGCGATAAAGCCGAGAGTAAAGGTGAGTTGACGAGACCCGTACGGAAACGAAAAGGGTCTTCAAAGTCAAAGCGTGATGGCGAATCTGGTGAGAAATCCGGATCCAAGAAGAAATCCGGGAGCAAGGCCCGGCCTGGCACACAGGCAAAGACCAGGTCAGGAGCCAAGACTAAGTCCGGCTCTAAAGCGAAAACAGGTATTAAGTCTCGGGCGGGTACCAAGTCGGATGCCGGAGCCAAGGTCGAAGCTGGTGTGAAGAAAAACGTTGAATCCAAGGTGCGCACCAAGGTTAAGAGTAAAGCGAAGAAAGGTCGTAAGCGTTGAGTTCCTGTCGTGAACATGGTTGCAGTGTGACTCTCGAATCGCGCTTAAGCAGTTTTTTTTGGAGATTTTTTTTTGACAATATCAACTAATCAGCAGGAACAGAATGCTATTTTTGGTTTTCACGCGGTTGAGTCGCTGCTAAAGAATCAGATTGATTCTGTGTCTGAACTCCTCGTGCTTAAGGGTAGGGCGGATCGGCGCTTGAATGCGATTTTGGCATTGGCCAAAGGCGCTTCACATATTTCGATCCGTTACCTGGATCGACATGCCCTGGATCGTCAAGTGGGAGACCGGCATCAAGGTATCGTTGCCATTTGTTCCGAGCAATTGGAAAAAGATGAAGGAGACCTCGAGGATATTCTGCAGGGGCAGCGTGAGAGTATATTTTTGTTGATTCTTGATGGTGTGACTGATCCTCACAATCTCGGGGCCTGTATTCGAAGTGCAAATGCTGCTGGTGTGACAGCTGTGATCATACCGAAAGATAAGTCTGCGCGCTTAAACTCTACCGCATTAAAAGTTGCGTGTGGAGCGGCACAATATACCCCTGTCGTCCGGGTAACCAATTTGGCGAGGACGCTTAAATGGTTACAACAGTATGGTATTTGGATCGTGGGCGCTGCAGGCGAAGCCGAGGAGACCATTTATCAAGCGGAATTTACGGGGTCTGTAGCTCTGGTGATGGGCAATGAAGGGAAGGGCTTGCGCCGGTTAACGCGTGAACACTGTGATAGTCTGGTGAAAATTCCGATGTCGGGTGATGTGAGTAGCTTGAATGTGTCTGTTGCAACTGGAGTCTGTTTGTTCGAAGCGCTGAGACAGCGACAGAATACATAAAAAAAGATTGAAACTCCGGCGCTAAATCTCTAAAATGCGCCGTTCTGAAAACTGTGGTCGATTTTTGACCGCTCTCCTTGCTTCTTTGTCATTCGGTGACGTAATACAACTCGGTGGAGCCATTCAACGAGTCAGCTTAAAGCAGCCTTTCTGGGCCTTGTTTTGGCGGGTATTTCCGAGCTGGGTGCGATAAGAGGCTTCTAACCCGTAAGGAGCAATTATGCGTCATTATGAAATTGTTATCCTTGTTCACCCAGATCAAAGTGAGCAAGTACCCGCAATGGTTGAGCGATATACCAATTCCGTAACGGAGTCTGGTGGACAGGTTCACCGTCTGGAAGACTGGGGTCGTCGTCACCTGGCATACCCAATCAACAAAATCCACAAAGCACACTATATTCTGATGAATATCGAGTGCGGCAACGAAGTTTTGGAAGAATTGAGCCACAACTTCCGTTTCAACGATGCTATTCTGCGTGAGTTGGTTATTCGTCGCAAAAATGCGGTGACTGAAACTTCTCCAATGAAAGCTTCAGAGAACCGTGAAGGCTACAACAAGTCGAACAATGATTCCGCAAACTACGATTCACCTCAGTCTGAGTCTAACGACTCTGATTCCGAGGACGAAGAAGAGTAAGTTGAGTTTGGGAAGTCGCGTACTTCCGGGGCTCATCAAATCGAATTTAATTTGCAAATCAGGAGACTAACATGGCTCGTTTTTTTCGTCGTCGCAAGTTCTGCCGTTTCACTGCAGAAGGTGTGAAGGAAATTGATTACAAAGATATTGAAACGCTGAAAGGCTATATCACTGAAACTGGTAAGATTGTACCTAGCCGTATCACGGGCACAAAAGCTCGCTATCAGCGTCAGTTGTCTACTGCGATCAAGCGCGCACGCTTTTTGGCGTTATTGCCTTATACCGATAACCACGAAGGTTAATACTTCGTATCTGGTATAAGTTGTTCGCGAGATATTGAGTCGTCAGGACATTACTAACAGGAGTTTTTGAACATGCAAGCAATCGCCAATTTCGTAATGAAAGGGCGCCTGCAAGCAGGAGTAGTTGTTCTGGTGTGCTCCATACTGCCGTTGCTATTCTGGATAAGTGCGGCGGTCGTCGGATTGATAACAATGCGACGTGGCATCAACGAAGGTGCAATCCTGTTAATTGCCGCTATCGTGCCCTCTGTAATTTGGGCGCAGTCGGTTCAGGATCCGACTTCGTTATTTGTGATTGCAACAACCTGGGGAATGGCAGTCGTACTTCGACAGACCGTTTCCTGGGAAAAAGCGCTGTTTGTAGGTGCGGGGTTGGCGGTATTGTCAATCGTGCTGCTGCCAATAGTGTCAGCTGACCTGCTAAATCAGCTGGTAGCATTCGGAGTCGAACTATTCCGGCAACTGAATCCAGAGCGGATTCAGGAGTTGGGTGAAAACGTTGACTCGGTCGTTCGAAATATGATGATTGGCAGTCTGGCAGTATCCTACGCCATGTTCGCCACCATGAGCTTGATGTTGGCACGTGCCTGGCAAGCCAAACTTTTCAATCCTGGTGGATTTCGAAAAGAGTTTCATCAATTTCGATTGTCCCGGGCTTCGGCAACACTGAGTGTCATTTCAGTGTTAGTGCTTTCGAGCTTGGGTGACCAGAATGCTGTTTTTGCATTCGCTTTGCTAATTCCGCTTGGCTTTGCCGGGTTGGCGCTTATACACGGTAGTGTGGCTAGGAAAAACTTAAGTAAAGGCTGGCTTGTTTGGTTTTATGTGATTTCATTAATCATTGGCCCCAGCCTGATAGTGTTGCTCGTATTGTTGGCTGTAATGGACAGCTGGATTGATGTCCGGTCCCGAATACGAGTGGACTAATAAACGTTTCAGATTAAAAAGAGGTTAGCGAGATGGAAGTTATTCTGCTCGAGAAAGTTGGCAAGCTGGGTGGCCTGGGTGACAAGGTTGCAGTTAAAGCAGGCTTTGGCCGCAACTTCCTCATCCCATACGGTAAAGCAGTTCCAGCAACGAAAGAAAATGTAGAACAGTTTGAAGCGCGTCGTGCTGAGCTTGAAAAACAGGCGGCTGAGAAACTGGCTGCGGCGCAGTCACGTTCCGAAGAACTGTCTGGCAAAGAAGTGACCATCGTTGCTAAAGCCGGTGACGAAGGTAAGCTGTTCGGATCAATTGGTGTTCGAGATGTAGCGGACGCATTCACTGCTGCGGGTATTGCGGTAGAGAAGAGCGAAGTACGTCTGCCAGAAGGTCCTCTGCGTGCTGTAGGTGAGTATGAGATTGCTCTGCACCTGTTCACCGACGTAGACACGACGGTTAAAGTGATCGTTGTTGCTGAATAAGCAATATCGCACTCAAGATCGGCATCACGCTCAAGATAAGTACTAGGCTCTAGATAAGTACTAAGCTCAAAATAGGTATCAGGCTGCTGATACCTAGGTTCTTGTCCAGGTTGGCACTCGTGTTAGCGGGTGTTGATTTGCAGCGCGTGCAGATCTTTGAATAAGGCCCGGAATTGTTCCGGGCCTTATTTTTTTCGCTGTTTTCTTCCTTTGATCTGTTCTTTCTCTTTGAGCTCTTCTCCCTTCGACCTTTCGAAACTCTTGTTGGATCTGCATGGTTCAACCCCTATAATTCATGTTTCCAATTCAGATACCACACGGGTATAGACTTAAGGCATGCACTCGACTCTCGATATTGATAACGAAACCGTTAAAGCCAAGACCCCACCGCACTCGATTGAGGCTGAGCAATCCATCCTGGGTGGATTAATGTTGGATAATTCCAAGTGGGATATTGTCTCAGATATGGTGACGTCTGAAGACTTTTATCGCCAGGATCACCGTCTTATATTCAAAGCAATTTTCAACCTTGCTTCGGAGGCTCATCCATTGGATGTGGTTACGGTTTCCGAAGAGCTTACCCGTCTGGAAGTTTTAGAAGAGGCCGGTGGACTCGCTTATCTGGGGGAGCTGGCAAACAAAACACCGAGTGCTTCCAATATTCGTTCCTATGCGGAAATTGTTCGTGAACGTTCCGTGCTGAGGAGTCTGATTCGGGTCTCTGGCGAGATTGCTGAAAGTGCGTTTTCTCCGCAGGGTAAAAACAGTTCAGAGGTTCTGGATGAGGCTGAGCGTAAGGTATTTCTGATTTCAGAGGGTCGTACCAAAGAAGGTGGCCCGGTAGGCGTAAATGCCATTATGCAGAAAACGCTGGAGCGAATTGATGAGTTATTCAATTCCGAAGGGGTTATAACGGGTGTTACCACGGGCTTTCGAGACCTGGATGATCGAACCTCGGGGATGCAGAAATCGGATTTGGTCATTGTTGCTGCTCGCCCCTCAATGGGTAAAACGGCATTTGCGATGAATTTGGTTGAAAATGCTTTGATGAAGTCTGGTAAGCCTGTGTTGGTTTTTAGTATGGAGATGCCGTCAGACTCCATTTTGATGCGTATGCTATCGTCAATAGGACGTATTGACCAAACCAAGATCCGGAGTGGGCAGCTGGAAGAAGATGATTGGCCAAGGCTCACCTCTGCTGTGAGTATGTTGCGCGATAAGCCGTTGTATGTTGATGATACTCCGGCGCTGAGTCCCACAGAAGTGCGTTCGAGAGCTCGTCGTGTGGCGCGTGAGAACAAAGGTGAAATTGGCTTGATCATGATCGATTACCTGCAGTTGATGCGTGTGCCGGGTATGACAGAGGGGCGTACTGCAGAGATTTCCGAGATATCCCGCTCCTTAAAAGCGCTCGCCAAGGAATTGCAGTGTCCTGTTGTTGCTTTGTCTCAGTTAAACCGCTCCCTGGAGCAGCGTCCGAATAAGCGTCCAGTAAACTCGGATCTTCGTGAATCGGGCGCAATAGAGCAGGATGCCGACGTGATAATGTTTATCTATCGTGATGAGTATTACAACGAGGACAGCCCAGACAAGGGTATTGCCGAAATTATTATCGGGAAGCAACGGAATGGTCCCACTGGTACCGTGAAATTGGCATTCCAGGGTAAGTACACCAAATTTGATGATCTTGCGCATGTTGACTATGAGGAATTTTAATGACTCGGCCTGCGGTTGCCTCTATTGACCTGAAGGCGTTTGCGGATAATCTGAGATACGCGGACTTGTTAGCGGGGACAGCAGAGACTGTTGCTGTGGTTAAGGCGGACGGTTACGGTCACGGTATTGTGGAGATTGCCCGCACGGCTGCCCATCAGGTACAGCGGCTTGCAGTATCCTGTCCGGAAGAAGCATTGCAAATTCGGAAAGCCGGGGTGAAGAACCCGATTATACTACTGGAAGGTATTTTTTGTGCTGATGAGTTAGCATGGTGTTTGACACATAATTGTGAGCTGGTATTACATTCCGATTACCAGGTATCAGCTCTGGAGTCTTACCTTCGAGATTATTTGCGAGACGATAGGGCAGCATGCAGCGCGGTACAAGTCTGGTTAAAATTAAATACAGGCATGAACCGACTCGGGTTTGATGAGCCCACCTTGCTTGAAATGAAGTCGCGGTTAGCGGAACTAGGGGGCTGCGTTCATCTTCAGGGAGTATTGTCCCATGTTGCCTGTGCGGATGATGCTGAGAGTTCACATGCTGTGTCCCAGTTTCAGCGTTTTGCTGATTTTCGAAGTCGCTGTAGTCACGGGCTTTCCAGTATTGCGAATTCGGCTACACTTTTGAATTATCCGAAGCATTGTTATCAATTGATACGACCAGGGATTATGCTCTATGGCAGTTCTCCTGTTCTGGGTCGGACAGGGCTGGAATTGGGCTTGAAGCCGGTTATGACGCTCAAGTCCCGTGTGATTGCCACTCGAAAACTGAAACCTGGCGATACTGTTGGTTATGGTGCGACATGGATCGCCGATAAAGAATGTTATATGGGGGTTGTCGCGATGGGGTATGGTGACGGTTACCCCAGGCATGCCCCCAATGGTACACCGGTCGCAGTTCAGGGTCGCCAGGTTCAGTTGATTGGTAGAGTCTCTATGGATATGCTGACGGTTGATCTGGGTTTGATGTCTGATATCGGGGTCGGTGCGGAGGTTGAGCTTTGGGGCAATACTGTATCGGTTGACACAGTGGCTGACCATTGCCAGACAATTGGCTATGAATTGCTAACCGGGATTACATCCCGAGTGCCCCGAGTTTATACCCACCAGAGCGCCTGACTGAGCACTGTGGTGGGCTACAAATAGCCAACGCAAAATCGGATCATGGAATTAAGCGATTTTTGCTATTCCTGCAGCTTCGGCGGGGTGCATGATTTCTTCGAGAAACTCTGTCAGCATTAAAATTTGCCGGTCATCCAAGTTTTTCAACACTTTGGAAATAACCATTTTCATGCCTTTGTAAGTACTGCCTAACCCCACTTTTGCCACTTTCATTGTCATACTTCCAGCTCCAATACGCTCCAGAGGAGAGAGAAAATAAAAGTGGAGACCGTGCTCGGTCAAGTCGAGGATAATGTCGATTAGCTCAATGGTATGTTTGCTTGCTTGCTCCGCCAGTTTGATTTTGGCAATCACATCATTCGCACGGCGATGATGTTCTGCTGATAGGGGAGCAACCATATGTTCTTGGTGTTTTATCATTGCGGAATTTTTCCTGAGAGTTTCTAGTCGTTTTACCTTGCAGGGTGGAGGCGCTGATTATTTTTGATTATTACGGTACGCTGGCCGATTGAATTGATAATGGCCAGAGAGCGACTACCCGAGCGCTTAAGAGTTTACCTGTCAAAATGTGAGAAAATGTTGTGTTATTTCACAAAATGATACACTAGTACCAAATCATGTTATCGGGTGACACCAAATTTGATGCCCGCGCCTATTGGCGCGGTTATTCAGAGGGGGGGAACAGGAACAGGTGGTGGAACTGATATTGGGCGTTAGCTCAGGCATTTAGTCTGATGCTTGAGCATGTCCTTCAGTTTGTCCAAATCGTTAATGGTTACCTCTCGGCCCTGGACGGTAATGAGTCCTGATTTCTGGAAACGAGTGAAAACTCGGCTTACAGTTTCAACTGCCAGTCCCAGATAGTTGCCGATATCATTGCGCGGCATGGGCAAGCGAAATTGTGTTGGTGATAATTTCCGTCGCTTGAAGCGTTCTGACAGGCTCAGGAGCAGGGATGCGATGCGCTCTTCTGCGGTATTTTTGCTGAGTAGCATGCTGAGCTGTCGGCTTTCTTTAATTTCCTTGCTCATCAATTGGAAAAAGTGGTGTTGAAGGGTCGGAATTTGAGTGGCAAGGGTTTCAAAACGATCAAAAGGGATTTCACATACACTGGACTTTTCCAATGCTTTTGCAGAACAGGAATAGGCATCTGTGTTCATACTGTCCATGCCGATAATTTCACCGGGTAAATAAAAACCGGTGACCTGCTCTTCGCCTTCCTCAGACACCACGTATGTCTTAATGGAACCGCTACGCACTGCGAAACAGGATCGGAAAGGCGTATGTTCTGAAAAAATATGCTCACCACGATCGATTATTTTTCCTTGCTTGATGATATCTTCAAGCTGGGAAATATCGTTTTGAGTTACGGCAATCGGCAGGCAAAGGTTACTCAAGCTACAGGTATTACAAGACGAAGGCAGCAGACCTTTGGAACAGCGTTTGTCACTGTTCTGTGAAACAGGCTCACTATTTTGAGTAGAGTTCTCCGTACTGAAGAGTTTGTCATTTCCCTGGTGCTGATTATTCGTGCTGTAGTTATTATCAGACATGTGCCTATCCGAAATTCGCGAATTATATTCGCTCAAGCATAAAGGATTGCTGTGCGTTGTCAATCCATCCTTGGTCGATAGTGCACTGATTTATTGCACCAACTTCGGGGTATCTGATTTCTCTATCGGGGCTAGCGTGTGCGCGTGATGTATCCTCCCTGATGGAAGGGAAGTTGATTGTCAGCCAACGTTTGGAGGTATTCGCTGAACTGTGAACAATTTTGAGCAATCAGGTTATCGACAATACTGCAGCCGCCAAGACCTAAAGTTATCAAGTCATCCAGGTGCCAGTCTTGTTTCTCGGGGGCTTTGAGCAGGCCTTCACGGCTCAGGTTGCCACGGCTAAAGTTACCAAAGCCAAAGTTCTGATATCGGGCTCGGGTCAGCGTATTTTGTATCTGCTTGGTTTCGCTCGTTTTCAGTGTCAAATTGCACTTGTCATTAAAATCGATATCCAGCAATTCAGGCAAGCAGATTCGATCAGGCAGCAGCGTAGTAACCCGATTTAATGTGTCTGTCCGACTGTTACGCCCCGAGATGTTTTTATAATCCAGTCGAAAACTGATGGTGGAGAAGTCGTAAGCCCGGATGAGATCAATCGAATCCCGGAGCGCTTGAAGGCTGGCGAGCCGGTCCGGGATGTTCTCGGCAGTGAAACAGATGTGATTAAAACCGAGTCCTTTGAGTAAAGGGATTAAGCTGTCATCCAGTCGGTTGATATCCAGCTCAATGACATTTCGGGCGTCTTTGCTATGATCCAGTGAAAAACATTTGCTGAGGTAGAACATTAACTCTGTAAGTTCTTCCGGGGATAGCGACCGGCTGATATTTTGATGCAGGAACAAATAAGAAACAGCCTGGTGCTTGGTTAAAAGGGTCCCCATTAAGCGGATTTCTTTCAGTAACGCATCCAGGCTCTTTCTGGATATTGATACCGGTAATGTTTCCAAAGATCGTGTTTGTGGCTCGGGGGAGAGGGGGGGGCACGCTTCGTGTGTTGTGGGGAGTATCAAGGCGAGACCGAGCGTGCTTCTGCGGCGATTATTCCGTATGGCGTCGGCAAACGCGGTGGAATTCAGGCTGCGGTCATCATGGTAGTGGAGTGACGTACCGTTGCATAGCAGATCCAGATGATTAAGCTGCGCAGCCCAGATCAACGTATCTTTTCCCGCTTTGGAGGTAACCGGAAGGTAGAGTCGATCCCCGTTGGAAAGGTTTACACTCGGGTATCGAATACTGTTTTTTATGTGATGAAGTTCTGTACCCATGCCCTTGGCTCTAGTTATGCGTTGAATCTTCAGGCGGTGAGCGCTACCAGAGAACCCGCCTTCAATGTCTGGATAAGCTCATCGTGTCGAGGTTCTAGTCTAGTGCAGTGTGGGGTGCGAGGTGTTGATGTGAGTCAAGGGAGGGGGGATACCGTACTTCATGTTGATGAACGGTATCTTTCGATAGGGTGAGGCCTTAGGCTGGTTTTCTAAAGACCAGGCATGCGTTTGTGCCGCCGAAGCCAAAACTGTTGGACATGACTTGATTCAGTGTGACTCCATTCTCGCAGTGGGTGACGATAGGCATATCATGGGCACCTTCTGCGCGTGTTTCGATATTGGCACTGGCAGCGATGAATCCGTGATGCATCATGAGCAGGCTGTAAATTGCTTCGTGCACACCCGCTGCACCAAGTGAGTGGCCGGAAAGAGATTTGGTCGACGATATTTTCGGGATACTACTGCCGAATACTTCTTGAATTGCCTTTAGTTCAGTAATGTCGCCAACCGGAGTGCTGGTTCCATGGGTGTTGATGTAATCAACGGAGCCCTCGATTGTCGCGAGTGCCTCTTGCATACAGCGTACAGCGCCTTCCCCTGACGGCGCGACCATATCATAACCATCGGAAGTAGCGCCATAACCGACAACTTCACCGTAGATTGTTGCACCCCGCTTCAATGCGTGTTCGAGTTCTTCCAAAACAACAATGCCGCCACCGCCTGCGATAACAAACCCATCGCGTGTCTCGTCATAAGGTCGGGAAGCGGTATGCGGGGTATCATTGTATTTTGTGGAGAGTGCCCCCATTGCGTCGAAGAACATGGTCTGTGACCAATGCTCCTCTTCACCCCCCCCAGCAAAGACGATATCTTGCTTGCCAAGCTTGATTTGTTCTGCTGCATGACCAATACAGTGTGTGCTGGTTGCGCAGGCTGATGAGATTGAATAGTTTATCCCTTTAATCTTAAATGCGTTAGCAAGGTTGGCTGAAACGGTACTGCTCATGATTCTTGGTACATTGTAAGTGCCAAGTTTTTTAACGCCCCGTTCCTTTAAGGTTTCTGCTCCTGTGGTTTGCACTGCTGATGATGCGCCACCTGATCCCGCCACAATCCCGGTTCTAGGACTGGATACCAGAGTCTCGTCCAGACGCGCATCTGCGACAGCTTGTTCCATTGCCAAATAGGCAAAGGCACTGGAGTCGGCCATGAAGCGTTTTACTTTTCGTTCGATCAACCCGTCATAATCGAGTTTCACTGAGCCTGATATCTGGCTGCGAAAACCTTTTTCCTTGTAGGTTTCATTGAATGTGATGCCTGAGCGGCCTGTTTTCAGACTCTCCAGCGTTGTTTCAATGTCGTTTCCCAGGCATCCGATGATGCCCATTCCTGTTACTACGACTCTGCGCATGTGTTCTCTTCTTCTATTTCACGTCGACTCTATTTTATCCTAAGTTGCTGTTCAACTGAACTCAGGATTCTGTTTCCTGGTCGGGATTGCTCTGTAGATAGGAACTCTCAGGGTCTACTGCGAAACGTCCTTCCATAGCTGTTCTGCCAAGAAGCATGCGAAAACGCATGGTATCACGATTGGTCAGGGTCATCTCAATGGGCCACTGTTCATCACCACAGACCGCTGTAGTCTGGATGACATAGCGCAGTTCCTTGTGACCACCAGAGTCTGACACGGTTCGCTGATCGACTACCGGGCATTCACACTCGATCACAGCATCGAGATTGTCCTGAATCGGATGCACTTTAAACCGGACATAAGGTGAGCCATCCGGTTTTTCAAAACCTTCAACTTCGAAGGCATGCAGGCAAGAGGTGCGGGCACCCGTATCTATTTTTGCTTTGATTGAGGTAATACCGAGTTCGGGTAGCGAGAACCATTCTCTCCAGCCCAGAATTTTAAGCTTGTCCATCCACATAACTCATTTTGGGCTTTGCTGTCCAAAGCCGAATTAAATTCAATTTACCATCCTGGTATGATCAGGCGGGCAATCGATAGTTATCTTTCCAGTGGATTATAATTTACCAAAGTTGCAATTTGGTCAACGACAATAGTTCCTTCATTTAATCAATCGTCAGTTTTTCATAATACCTGCAACGGGATGATTGACAATTAGGTCGATCAATTCCTCGTCAGATAGCATTGCATATTTTTTGCGAAGATTCCGGATCTCCTGAACCATTTTTCGGCATTGCTTGCCTTCTTCCTCACATTCATCCAGCCAGCCCTCGCGAATGGGTTCGAAGGCGGCTTCCCATGCACTTTTCTCGGTATCGGTCAGGTTGAGGTATTCGACTTTGTTTTCGGTATAGATCACCTTGGCATTTTCGGCGAAACTGACTTCTTTGCTAACAATCGGTAACACCGATTTTTGCTGGAATTCTGCGAAAATTGTTTGGATTTTAGGTGATAATTTCTTGAAACTTTTACGATTTATGCAGGTTTCAATGGTTCCGATCGACACATTGATCGGGGTGTAGTATTTCGCATGCTCAAAAATCTTGAACGGAATGAAGCCCAGGTCAGACCAGATAACGACATCTGCGAGCCCCTGTTGCAAGGCCGTATAAATTTCAGGGAACGGTATTTTCAATTCGACATATTCAAGTCTGTCCGAAGCGCCAGGCGCATTCATATACGATATGACCCGTTTGCCCTTGAGATCCTGGGGGGTCCGGATCGGGCTGGTACTCATCAATGTCATTGGGCGCATGGGTATAATATGCGCAAGCTGGACACCCCGTTTTTGATACTCAAGCGCGCTGTATTTTGGCGCCAGTTCATGAAGAATCCGGGCGGACAAATAGGGATTGTCAGGCATCACATACGGTGTATGAAAGGTTCGTGCATATTCAAAGCCGGAGCTTTCGCCGACGGAGTAACAGGTTCCGTAGTCGGCTATGCCGGATCGAATGGCTTTCACGCCGTTTTTCATCCCATACAACACACCACCACCAAACTGTTCAATCGTCAGCGTGTTCGCGGTTTTCGCTGCCAGCCAGTCAAAGCCTTTTTGCAATGCCGGAGGCAATTGTGACACTGGCGGAGCGGGGTGGGCAAAGCGAAACTGGATGGCTGTCGGATTTTTTATCACGGGCGTTGTATTGCTCAGCCACGCATTGGTCGTCTCTGCGAGGGTGTTTGAGCAGAGCATCAACAATATTGATATCAGGGGAATATGACGCAGTGCCTGTATTTTCGGGAAGGACATGGAAACCTCGAGTTATAATCGTTAGGTGTAGGGCTTGTGAGTCATGCCAAAAATAATAATTACTTATAGGGATTTTTTGCAGAACTTTTTATTAAATTTTCTTTTGAGTATCAGGGGCATCAGCCCCTGGTCAGTGTTCGTCCAGAATCTCCCTAAGCGCATCTTCTGCTCTAACAAAGAACCTGTATTTAATTGAAGCCAGGTTCCTTTTGATCAAGTCAGTGGGTCGACGATTGTGAAATCAATAGTGAGCGAATCTGTTTTCCAGTTCAATAGGATCAAAGTCTGAATTGCCAAGTTTGTACTATAAAGGAGCTGAACTTAAGGTGCTAAATTTCACCCTGACGCACGTCCTTAGTTTTTCATTGTGGAGGGCAACCACAATGCCAGTTCTGGAAACGCAATAAGGATCATCACCATAACCAGGCAGAGTCCAATGTAAGGTAGGCAGCCCTCGTAAATTGTCCAGATGGGAATATCAGGTACAACCTTTCGAAGTACAAATACATTGATGCCGATCGGGGGGGTAATTAATGCCATTTCGATCATAAGTACCAGGAAAATACCAAACCAGACCGGGTCGTACCCCAAGCCAGTCACGATCGGGAAAACCAGGGGCAGGGTAATGATAATCATGCCAAAGGTATCGAGTATTGCACCCAGCAAAAGGTAAAGTAAGACCAGTCCGAGCATAATGGACCAGGGTGGGAACGAAGAATCAGACAATAAAGAGATTGTTTCAGGTGTAATCCCGGTTAAGACCAAAAATCGACTGAACAACACGCCGCCGATAAAAAACAAGAATATATTTGCCGATAGTTGTGTGCTCTGACTCAGGCTGCGCGCCAGAGCCTGCCAGCTCAACTGGCGCTTGAGAATACCAACAATCAAAACGCCCACAACACCAATAGCACCCGCTTCACTTGTCGTTACCCAGCCACCATAGATCCCGCCAACGACTACTGTAAATACAAGTGCTACCGGGAGCAGCCGGTATAGGGAGCGAAGTCGCACGGAGAGCGGTGAAGTCAATCCGGGAGGGCCTTTGCTCAGGTCGAGCTGGCATCGGATTGTGATGTAGGCACAAAAAATCAGGGTGAGCAATAATCCCGGGATTATTCCGGCGATAAACAAGTCTCCGATCGAAGTCTCTGTCCAGGCACCATAGAATACCAGTGGTATGCTGGGGGGGATGAGAATCGCCAGTACACCTGCCGAGGCAATAGATCCTGATGCTATTGCGGAATTGTAGTGGTATTTCTTGAGTTCAGGCATCAGCATATTACCCATGGTGCTGACCGTGACAACACTGGAACCGGTAATTGCACCGAAGCCCGCTGATGTGATGATTGAAGTCGATGCCAGCCCTCCTGGCAGACGGGCGAACCACTTGTAGACACAATCGTAGAGATCTTCTGCGATTCGGGCCTCATGGGCTAACTGCCCCATCAGGACAAACAGAGGCAATGAAACCAGTAGAAAATTGGTGCCAACTTCCCAACTTGCCAGTTGCACTTGAGCCAGGGCTTGTTCTTGTCCGAGCAAGAGCCAATTGCCTGCGATGCCGCTCAGTGCGAGTGCAACCCCGACAGGTACCCGTAGCAGAATGGCACACAACATACCGCCAATAACAACGATTCCGGTTGTCATATCACTCCCGGTTGTTATATCACTCATTGTGTACGCGAACCTTTTCTGTATCGCCGGGCTTGCCGGATTGAGTTGGCTGCTTCGAACAATCTCTAAAAGCGTCAATCAGCCTTAATATTGCTTGTAGTAGAAGCTGCATGCCGCAAATACACGTGAGTGCTGAAAATGGCCAGAGCGGCATATCAATGCTGTTTGCTGTATCCTCGTACTCTCGCATTTCTTCGGTGGCGAGCCAGCCTTGCCAGGCAATAATTATTGCCAGTAGCAGCACTGAGGTCTCGGAGAGCAGGGCGAGAGCGCATTGCATAGCTGTGTTGCTACGTGTGTAAATCAAATCTACTTTGAGTAAGTCCTGGCGATGGTGGCACCAGGGGATCGAAGCAAAAAACAGGCAGAGTAGCAAATATTCACTGACCTCATGACCCCAGCTGATTGCCGTATTCAGCCAGGAGCGTGCAACGACATCTGCAATGATCAGGATGAGCAGTCCGGGAAGGATAAGCCAGCTATTGATGTTGTGCAGAAACTGGCTCGAGTACCGGATGGGAGCAAAATCAGAAATCCAATTAATGACTAATCCTTAAGTGTTTGCATTATGTTGAGGTGATGGGGAATCTGATGGATTGTCCAGCCAGAGCGTTGGCAGTGGACCCGGCTTGGCGATGCCAAATCCTTGAGCGAAATTGACCCCTACATTACGTAGCGCATCCATCGTAGCTTCATCTTCAACAAACTCGGCAATGGTTTGTAGTCCCGCAGCATGACCAATCTGGTTGCAGGCCTCAACAATACCCCGGTCAATGGGATCACTGAGCATGCGTTTTACAAAACTACCATCAATTTTGAGATAATCTACCGGAATTGTTTTCAGGTAGGAGAATGAACTCAGTCCAACGCCGAAATCGTCGAGCGCGAACTTGAATCCTTTTTCCCGGATATCTTCAATGAACTGTACTGCATCGACCAAATTCGCAATCGCTGCAGTTTCAGTTATTTCAAAGCAAATCCGTTCTGGTAATAACCCGGATGCTTCCTGTAACCGTTTGACGTCCTCAAAAAATGAGCCATCGCTGAGGGTCGAACCGGACAAATTTATAAAATAGGTGCCTTGATCTTTGTACCCCAAACCACTGTGTTGCAGAAAGTGAAAGACGTGTTTTACAACCCAGCGGTCGATAATCGGCATTAAATTATAGCGCTCGGCAGCGGGGATGAATGCGCCAGGAGGAACGAGATCCTGATCATCTTTCAGTCGAACCAGAAATTCCCAGTGTGGCCCAAGATCCTGCTGCAAATTGGCCATCGGTTGGTGAAACAGAACAAACTTATCATCTTCTGCGGCTCGTTTGATTTTGGGGGCCCATTGCATTTCCGCACGGCGCTGATGGAACTCGTTATCATTGGGATTGTACCACGTAATATTATTGCGGCCTTTGTCCTTCGAAACATAGCAGGCAATATCTGCGCAACTGAGCAATTCGTGGTGATTTTGCAGCTGGTCTGTAATTTCGGCCATGCCGATACTGATCGTGATATTGAACGGCTTATCTTGCCATACAAAGCGACAGTCCTGGACTTCTGAGCGAATGCGTTCAGCAGTTGTCACGGCCTCTTGTTTGCGGCAATGATTCAGTAAAATTCCGAATTCATCTCCGCCGAGTCGGGCAAGTGTATCCGTTTCCCGTGTGTGCAGTTTAAGCAGTCGGGTAATTTTGACCAGAAGTTCATCACCCGCGACGTGGCCGCAGGTATCATTGACCAGCTTGAACTGATCCAGATCCAGAAACATCAGGATACTGCTTTGTTTTTCCAGTTTTGCCATTTGTACCGCGTGGTCCAGGCAACGCTCGAATTCGGCGCGGTTGACAAGGTCTGTCAAGCTGTCATGGTAGGCCAGATACTGCAGGCTCTCTTCTGCGTCCCGTTTCGCTTTCCGGTCGGCATTCAGCTTGACTTCCCGGTGTATTACCGGAATCAGTCGCGCCAGATTGTCCTTCATGATGTAGTCTTGGGCACCCTGATACATGGCATTTACGGCAACATCTTCACCGATTTCACCGGACACGATTATGACCGGTAAATCCTCGCTGAATTTGCGCACCACTTGCAGAGCTTCTTTGGAAGTGAAGCCAACCATGTTGTGATCGGTTATGACCATATCCCAGCTGCTGCTTTTTAATGCCTGCATAAGTTCAAGAGCAGTTTCAACATGCCGATACTCAAGCTCAATCCCCCCGGATTTCAGGGTACGTACCAGAAGAAATACATCATCTTCTGAATCATCGACTATGAGTAGGCGTAGTTTCATCTTATTCAGTCAATCTCTGGCTTTTATCGGAGGAAACTTATTGATATCAAGCCAATAAGTTCCCAGCATTTTCATTTGATTCGCAAACTCGGAAAAATCATAAGGCTTGTTAATGTAACTATTGGCGCCGAGCTTGTAACCTTCGACCATATCCCTCTCTTCGTCCGAGGACGTTAAGAGAACGACGGGAATCAACGCTGTCGCTTCGTTGTCACGAATACGTTTCAACACTTCCAGCCCATTTAACTTGGGTAAATTGATATCTAACAAAATCACATAGGGATCATTGATATCTTTACGGCCAGCGTGAGGGCCTTGGGCAAAAACGTAGTCTATGGCCTCTTGGCCATCCCTGACGACGCACACTTCATTGGTAATACCGGAGCGTCTCAGTGCGCGCATCGCCAGCTCTTCTTCATCGCAGTTATCTTCTACGAGTAATATCTTTATGGAATTCATTTCCCCTTGTCCTTTTTTGGGACTTATTCTGTTCTGGGATCTTTCGCTATCGAATACCCCAAGGCCAACTTTTAGTGTAGTTTATTTTCTGGGTAAATTCCTCCAAGTATTTGACTTGGAAATAGAAGGCTGCTCAGGCCAAGTGTCAGGAATAAGCTACACTAAGTGAAAACCGTATTGTCCGTAGGGGACCGGAATGATGGAATGCCGTATAAATCAGGTTGTTGTGGCAAGCGTGGTTAGGTGGATCATTTGCTGTGTCGCATGTACATTTCTGATGCTGTGTAGTATCAATGCTAGCGCGAAAATCTACAAATGTGTCGTGAATGGGAAAACCGTTTATTCTGATGAGGTGTGTGGCGATGGCGCCCAGGAAATGGATATCAAAATCACGCCCGCACCATCAAAGCCCGCCCAGGCACCGAGCACTCAAGAAATAGAAAAACTGACCGAAGATATGGCCAGAGATCGTCAGGTTCGTGAACTGGATCGTGCTATCGTTGCACAGGAACGGAAAATTGAACGGTTGAAAAACGACTTCAATGACACCATTCAGAGATTGGAGCAGGAGCTTGCTGACGTTCGATCTGATCTGGATCGGGCCTGGCGGGATAAATCTGCGAAGTATACCCGACAGGATTTGCGGGACAAAAAGCGGGATATTCAGAATCAGATTTCGGATATCCGTCGTCGCCATTACACCGAAGTGGGTAAAGCTCAGGATGAGTTGTATCAATTGCGCAAGAAGAGGCGCAGACTACCGCAATAATAACCGCGTAAAGCGCTTCGGTTCACCTAAACTTACTATGTTTGCACAGGAGCAAAATTATGCCACGAGCATCTGCACGTCACATATTGGTTAACTCTGAGGAGTTATGTTCACAGCTAAAATCAGAAATTGAAGGTGGGGCAGATTTTGCTGAAATTGCAAAGCAGCATTCATCGTGTCCATCTGGACGTCAGGGGGGAGATCTGGGCGAATTCGGGCCAGGCCAGATGGTCAAAGAGTTTGACGAAGTTGTGTTCAGCGCGCCGGTAGGGCAAGTGCAAGGGCCGGTCAAGACCCAGTTCGGATTTCACTTGGTTGAAGTGACAAACCGGACTGAGTAATACACAACGAGGGTCAACAGACCCTAATATTCACGCCTTTGGGTAAAAATGTGTTAATTGAAAACTATGTCAGTCAACATTAATTACCCAGAGGCCCGGTAATTTTTCGTTCTAAGCAGTTACCCTGCAAATCATACTTCTCGTAGCCGGATAAGCCACAATGCATGTGCCAAAGCCGGATTTTAGCGATTGTCGTGCCGGATTCGTCCAATTCCTGGCAGTCCATACTCACATAGAGTTCTTCGCCAGTATCTTCTTTAATTACATGTAAGTCGGATGCTTGTGTAATCCGTCCATGAGTTGGGTAAGTCTGTTCTAGCCAAGTTGGAATCATAGCGATACTTCCTATCGAGTTAAGGTCTTCGATAATCACTTAACGGGTGATCTTTGATTTTGTGTCCAGGTCAACCCGCGTTGTTTGTGGACTAAACGATGTACTGCATCGGTCCGCATTCCTGTCTTTAGAGTCTTTGCTATCCAGTAAAAAACCGTTGTCATAAATCAGTAATGCACTTTAAGCATTATTAGCACCCGGTCAACACGCCATTGGTCTTATTGCGAGCTTTGATTTTCGCCATACCGGCGATCATATCGGGCACAGGCTTGGAATTGTGCATTTCCAACTATACCGCCCATTACGGCAGCCAATACTGAGCTGAGACAATAAACTTTCAAATACAGTAACGAATAAAGCCCCTGCTGGGATTGAATTTCGTAGAACTGTGCGAACATGAGTGCCGCGATAAATACAGCGAGAATGCCGAGTAAAGCACTCATGAGGATTGTTGTCATCCTGGCGATCATGTCGCGTCCCCTGTTCCTGTGTGGATTTTTATTAGTATTCATATTATTGAGCTCTTCCTTGAATGACTCGTTTCTTTATTTCCGATTTTCGAGCTTGTAGAAGACTAGCCAAAAACATTTGGTAATGCAAAGTTCATAAACTGTTACGTTTTCTGTGTAAGGCAAACATCTTCAACGCCAACTTGGCGTTGAACCTGCTCTGAGGAGATTGGTACCACGTTGCCGGAGGGGGGGAGTAGATCGGTTTTCTAAAACAGGCTCTGTACTGACTGGCGTATGGACGCCACGACGGCCCGGATGCATTCCATTCTTGAATAGTTAGGGCGTATGAGCAGTGCAATCTGGCGCTTGGGAACCGGGTTCTTGAAAGGGATATAGCGGAGGTATCCATCCTGATCAGGATTCTGGATCGCCAGTTGTGGCAGCATCGTAATGCCCATCCCGCTTGCAACCATGAAACGGAGGGTTTCCAGGCTGGTGGCTTGAAAGCGGTGGTCTTCACGGGCGCCGGCGGTAAAACAGTAGCCTAACGCCTGATCTCGAAGGCAATGGCCATCTTCCAGAGTCAGAATTGGCTGGTCATTCAGGTCTTCGAGAGCGACTTTTGATTTTTTGGCTAATGGATGGTTGTGTGGGGCCGCGAGTAACAGGGGTTCTTCAAACAGGTCGTAACGCTCAAAGCGATCCATTTCTTCAAGCCAGGGTAGAATAATCAAGTCTAAATGGCCGTCATTTAACTCTTGCAATAAATGCTTGGTCTGAGCTTCGTGCAAATACAGGTTTATTTTTGGAAGTTTGGTATTAAGATTTTGAATAATGTGCGGCAGGAGGTAAGGTGCGACAGTAGGGATCAGTCCCACGTGCAGATCACCTGCCAATGGATCCAGCAGAGCCCTTGCGACCTCTTCAAATTCGTGTGCAGCCTGCAAAACCTGACGCGCCTGTTTCACCAGTTGTTCTCCGGCCGGCGTCAACATAACGTTGCGGCGATGACGTTCAATTAACTGCAGCCCCAGCTGATCCTCCAGTTTCATGATTTGACCGCTGAGGGTTGGCTGGCTGACAAAGCATGCTTCTGCAGCTTTGCTGAAGTGTTTGTACTTGTCGATTGCGTTCAAGTACTCAAGGTCACGCAGTTTTACCATGATTGTATTAGCCAGTTGGTTTGGGTCGGATCAGGCAGGCATGTTCTGCATCGCGCACTCAGGTATTGCTGTGCGCGGCTTTAATAGTAGCCTCATCCGCGTTGGCTCTGCAAGTCTCATTGCATGCTGAATTGCGGCCCCGGAAGTGGCTTCCGGTGGCCTGAATTCTCGAACACTTGAATCATTCTCTGTCCGCATCCCGGGCACATTCTGGCGCCGCGCGGTTGCTGATGCAGCGTACTTTTCGCATAACTTTGAGTAATTTGGCGTCATAGACCCCTTCATCACGCAGGGACATGCGGTTTTGGCGGAACATTTCCTGATAGCCATCGATGTCTTTTTGCGGGATATCGACCCAGTATTTCTTGTCAATACTGAGTTCATGTTGCCGAACGATATGGAATGCTTTGTGGAACATGCCCATTGCCGTTCTGCGGGATTTGCGTTTGAAATTCAGGTCGAATTCATTGCTGCGAGAAACCAGGAGCAAGGTGAGCTGGCCTAATGGATATTTTATGATGCCACCATTTTCACCCAGACCACGGTACAGCTCAAAAGCATTATATGCCGCTGCCGGTGCGTAACAGACATTGACGGAACCATTGTTGAACTTGCCCCCGAAGGTGGTAACTTCAGACGGAACCGGTGTCGCACCGACGTAGCGGGTCATGTGCATGGCATCCGGGTGGTGCGTTAGTGTCGCAATTTTTTTACCGGCGAGTTTCTGAGCCGAGTTCATGGAGCGGTCATCAACAAAGAGATAACCTGCACCCATTGGAAAGATTCCCATGACCGCAAAGCGACCATTGTCGAGCCATTTTTCGGCTTTGCGACGGTTCAGGGCCCGAAGCAGTATGCGCAGATCTTCTGTGGAGGGCAGGGCACCTACAGCACTGATGGTGCCGGCAAACTTGGAGAAGGGACGCAACCGGATATCTGTCGCAGCAATCATATCGCACTGGCGTGCGAGAAAGTCACCCACGGCAACACTCTCATCAGTAAATGGGATCAGTTCAAATTGTACGCCAGTTGTGGCCATGTCCAGTGCATAGTCATTCACGATATTATAGATATCGCCTTTTTTACCCAGTGGATCGTAGACACAAATACTTTTTTTGATTGCCGTTGCCAGTTCAAGCCTTACTGGCATTTCTCCCGCAGAAGTCTGGTCTTGTTCGGCATATGAATGGGTACTCAGCATGGTTACCAGCGTGAATACCAATACTAAAAATCTTTTCATCGAAATACTCCGGTTAGTTGGACGTTTGCGCTCATGCTGAAATTGCCTGATCTGTAAGGCTGATCATGCTAAAGGTCGCAACCTGACCTGTGTCATAACAAATCGTCGAGCTGTTCATCGTTAGCGTCTTCATCGACGTGATCTGGCAAAAAGCCTAAACGGCCAAATGGGGTTCGTTCGCCTTTCGCCTGGGTCCAGATACGGTCTGATATCGCCGTGATGTGGGATAGCGCAATAGCATCCAGCAGCGAATAATCAGGGTTCGGCTGAATTTCCTGTTGTAGATAACTCAGGGATTTTTCGAGTTGTGGTAAATTGTTGGATGTTTCTGCCATTGTCGCATGGAGCGCAACGGGGATGCGGATGCCAAAATTCAGGCTCTGCTTGGAGCTGGCGTCTAAAATGGCCCAGGCATCCTGGTTTTCCGCATTCAGGCCTGGCAGCAGAACCCAGATAGCTGAACGAATTGAGGCAGGACTGCCACCCCATTTTTGATCGTCAAGGCAGTATGAGGCCCGTGCTGCAATAGCGGCAATGTTGCGTGGTACATTGGCTCGCATCTCGGCACCGGCATCGCTGATAATCGCTTGCAGCCCGGTTAACAACCCCAGAAGAAAGACCATTTCCTGCTGGTCAGAGGTGAAGGTCGGGCAGCTGGAGCTGGCTTCGTCGTAAGGGTAGTTGTTGGCTTCCAGGGCGTACTTGAAGCTCAGGTTCCGCCGTTCTGCCGTCAATTTTAACCAGCGTTTTTGTGCGGTTCTGGCATCTTTTGCTTCAGTTGGACGGCCATCCTGAAGCGCTCTTAATGATCGGAACTCCGCTTCAAATGCTTGTTGTTCACTGCAGTTTGCGGACAAAAGGTAAAGTAGTGATAGCGTTGCCGGAGGTGCGTCGGTGATGCTGTGTGTGGCAAAGAAAACCGGGCCCATGCTGCTGCCGAGCTGACAGCTCTGATCGACATCACTCAAGGTTAGCATATGCTGTGTGACAGAGGTTTCAACAAAACCTTCCAGGAAAGCCGCACCTTGATTATGCAGTTGCTGAGTGCTGCAACCGGTCAGTACGGAGATCATTAGAAGTATTGCATATTGCATGGTTCTGCGGATACGTTCAGGGTACATAATGGTTGGATCCTTGAGTTTTGGATTGTAACAATCTGTAAGCCGGTATCTTGACCGGCCACTTTGCCAAAAAATGTACAGGTAATCATGTCGGTTTCTGCCACACACTTGGCAACTTACGACAGCGGTGCTGATTTGTGACTCAATTAATATTTTTTGTAATCTTGTCTTGCTTTGGTGTTGTGTAGCCGGGTCAGGGCTTCTCGGCCTGCGCCCGGACATGATTGGGGCTTACTCCCATGTATTGCTTGAAAAAGCGGGAGAAGGATGTGCTGTCTTGAAAACCGACCAGGAAACCAATGACGGATATGGGAATGTCAGTGTTTGTCAGTAAATCGTTGGCTTGGGAAAGGCGGGCCTCGGCAACAATGTTTCGGAAACTTGTATTTTCTTTTTCCAAGCGTCGTTCCAGAGTCCGGACACTGGCATTAAACTGATTGGCAATATCTTCCAGTGTTGCGGTTACCCCGGCACTTGTAGAATTTTGCCAGGCGACCCTGATTTTTTCGGTCCAGCTCAATGTTTTTGTTTGTTGTTCCAGTGCGGCACTGAGTTTACGTTCCAGTTCCGCGTGGGTATTGGCTTCTGCCATTGAGGTTGAGGCCTTCAAGGACATTAAGGGAAATTCAAGCTCTGTGCTGTCCGCATTGAACTCAACGTGACATTTGAAATAGTTTTTATAAGCCTCGATAGGGTAAGTGTTGGGGTGAGCGAAGCTCACGGAAGTGGGTTGCAGGTTACTATTAAAGTAATCGGAAAATCTGACGATGACGGCAACAACCACTTCTTCGAGAAAGGCTTGCATCTCTGCGAAACAATCACTGACGTTGATGCCCAAATGGATTGTTTCTCCGGTAAACCAGTAATTTACCTCCGACCCCGGTATATAAAGGTTGTGATACCGTACGAACAGGTCCAGTACGTGCTTCAGGTTTTCGGCTGTAATCACGGCTAATCCCAGGTCACCGAGGCTCGTGAAATTAAACTGTTCCGACAAAGTGAGGCTGAACGGCTCATTTTGGGGTAAATAGGGTTGGGCAATGCCGAACAGGAAGAGAAGATCTTCGCCATTTATTGGTTGACTGGCGCTGACAGGCACCCTGCCTTGTTTTGTGGCGATTTTGATGATTTCGTCAGTGGGCAGGCCTGCTTGTGACCATGCCCGGACAATAATATCCAGGTAGTTACCCGGAAAGCGAAGTTCATTAAGGTGTGTAGAAGTTTTCGACATGTTATTTTTATTACGCCCAGAAAATCAATTCATTATAGACAAGTGTACTAATTAAAAGGCGTTAAGCAAATCCACTCTGGTCAATTTGATGGCGTCATTTGAACCAATGTATTGGTTTGACATTGTTCCTAAAATGCAAAATTTGGCACTTGATTTTAGACTTGCGCACAATTTTACCTGACCGAGAGAGTTGTTATGAAGACGCTGAGTTATATTTCGGCATTTTTGCTGTTTACGTTTTATCTTGTTTCCCATGCTGCTGTCGCAGAGACTGCCGTGGAGTTTTCGATGGTGGAAAAGACGGTAAAGCCAATAAAGTTCTTTTACGGGGAATACCAGTTATCGGGCAAGGATATGCATAAACAAGGCGATGAAATTGCCCAGAAAACGGCGTTTGCCATTGCCACCAAAACCTCCACAGTGCTGGATGGCCCTTTTACTTACATTTTTGAGAATGTGTCATCATTTGATCCGGAAAAAATAACGGCTCAGATTGGCTGGCCAGTGGATCAGGAGGCTCAACCTGTCGGGTCTTTCCTTTATAAGGAGACAAAGCCGTTCAAATGCCTGGCCACCGAGTTTAAGGGATCTCACAAAGATTTACCCCGGTTCTGGAAGAAGCTCGTAACGATGGCCATCGCAAAAGGCTATAAAGTGACTGGAGAAGGACGGACTCTGATTACTTTGGCGGGTCAAGACGGTTATGTCGCTGCACATCTCCAGTTAGGCATTATGTAATTGACGCAGTCCACCGTTTTCATAAACCTGCTTAAACCTACTCATGGTTTAAACAAGCCTATCCCTACAGCGCAGGGTGCGCGGAAAACACTGGAGTGCTTTCCTGAATCAAGTCGGGACTCATGCCCGGTCTACCATCAAGGCGAGCCTCGACGGAGTAACTAACCCGATTCACACGACGAAAGTGACGCCAGCCACTCAGAAAATCTATTGATTTTTCGAGTGGTCGGTACCAACGCTGAAGTTTGTTGTAATACTGATAATCCCCGAGCGCCATCCTTACAGGCGGATGATCGGTCTTAACGATACCCTTCGCGTTAATACCAATGAGTTGTTTTGGCGGCTTTTCTTTAAAGCCATAATGCCGACGACCAATCACTAACGCGGCCGCGTGGTGATCTGAAAAACCGTGTCGATCGCGATACTTCATCCGCCCCAATAATGAGGTATAAGCCGGATTGACGTGATAAAGGCGTATGCCGCGCTTTATGCTTTGCGTTTCAATCAAGTCCTTGACCTTACCGTAAGCAAAGGCATTCAACATCCGGGCATACTGAGGATGATCCTGCTTTTGGTACTGCCGTTTCTTTTGCTGAAAATCCAGCTTTTCGATCACCACCGCTTTACTTTGCTGTGCGGCAAAGTCCATCAGGTCTCGTACGGCATCCCCAACAATGGCCGCCCGTTGAGCATCATTCTTATAGTGTAACGGTAAGTCAAACGTTCGGTGTTGCAGTGGGTTACCGTTTCGATCCAGCTCGACGACCGCTAAGTGATCCGGGTTGACATCCACACCAATGACACCTTGATCAGCATCGATCCACACTGCTTGCTCTGTTGGACCTGCCACTTCCACGCTAACGAGTAACCGCCAACCTTTTTTGTCTCGCTTAAATCGAAAGCTCAGGGATTGCCCTTTGATTGATTTATCGTGTTTTTTAACCTGATTCTGCCAAACGGCTTGGGCAATAGCCGCCTTACCATGCTTGAATTGCAGGCGATCAATATTAATGGTCGTGCCGAACGTGGCGCGTAATTGATGGGGCACCAGGAGTTTTAGTTGGTAAGCATCTTCTTGCTCACTGGGCGATAGCTGGGCATTTTGACAGCCCCAGGATTCATCATGAGAACCCACTAATAGAAATTCACGGTGTCGCGCTTCGTGCCAGCGACATTGCCAATCCCTGATCCCTTCATTGGATTTTAGTGTTTGTCGCTCTTTCAGCAGCTTTCGACCACCAAAACAAATCGGTGTTTTGTTTTCCTGTTTTTCGGCCACCAAGGCGGCCTGCTTTTGCTGCCAACGATGCAGTTTCACTTGCTTCTGTCGCAGCCTGTTGCGAAGTTGTTTTGCCTGTTGCGGGCAGCCTTTCTCTGCAACATGATCACAGCGCTGCTTTAGCTTGTTGAGCGTTTTCTCCAGCTGTTTGATTTTAACGTCCAGCGTCACCAATCGGTTGTTTCGATTGGTTTGGTAAGACTGGATTAAGCCTTTAATGCTTTGCTGGACGCCTTGAAACACCCGATAGCTGAACGGCATCCCCATTTCATGCATAAACTGGGTACGATTCAATTGCTGGGCTTTAGGCTTTTGTAAGTTAGCAAACCAACGAAACTTCACTTGATTCCACAGCTCGGCATATTGACACAATGCCGCATCCTGCTCATGATTCAAATCAAGCCGGGTTTCAAAGGTGAGTGTTTTCGTTGGCGTATTCACTAGGCGATGGCTCGTTGATTTTTACGACGATGGCCACCAAGCGTACGGAAATCTGAGAAAAATCGTGATTCTTTTTCCCAGCGACGAAGGGTGGAAACGGCCACACCCAGCAGAAAAGCGGCAGCGCCTATCGATAGAAATTCAGCCATGATCATCACCTCCATCCATGAAAAAACAATACTGTACAAGCTACTGTATATGAGTGGGTTTAGTCAAGTATTTCGTTGACTGTTAAAGCCCTTGGCCTACGCTTAAGATCAGGATTCAAGAGTATGGAAGACTAAGAGGGTGAATATATGGCAAACTCGGAAATCTGGGATCGTGAAGGCGCCTTGGCCAGGATTCGTGGCCGGGAAAAATTGCTGTTCAAATTGATAACCGCATTTTGTGAATCGATCCCTGAACAATATGATGAACTACTTGGGGCTATCGCGGCTCCGCCATCAGATTCTCCCGATTATGAAAACATTTGTGCCCTGGCCCATGGTATTAAAGGTGCGGCCGCAAATGTGGGGGCGGTTCAGGTGCAGGATATTTGCGCCCGGATTGAGGCGGCGACTCGAGACAGTCCTGTTGATCCACAAATTCAAGTGCTCGGCCAAGAATTGAGTGTGGCTTTCCCGCCTTTGCTTGCATGTTTTAATGATTACCTCTCAAATGCAGATTTGGCATAGGGCCATATTGACATTCCGGGCTACCAGCCTCAATATTGCCGTTATGAAATCACATACCGTAATCAATATTATCTCCTGCCGGAAACGGCAGCGGCTGTCCGCAGTGATGCGGCGGCCAGTCTGTTGGCGCATTTCGCCTGCGGAAGATGATGTTGAAGCGGTTTTCGGAACACAGTCTCGATCCAGGGCCTGAAAGGCATTACACTGTGCTCCCGGTTGAAACCAATCCGGTTTCAGTCTTTATTAACCTCCCTCTTCTTCATCGGAAAGCCGCAATCTGCTCGATGGCTTTTCATTCATGATATGTTTCTGGTTATTCTCTTTCACCTCTCATCTCATTGATTGTCAGCCTCAGCGTTGTTTCAGTACTGCTTCCGCCAAACGTAGTCGGAATTATTTACAGGCAGAGTAAACCTTAAGGAGATGACCATGCCCGTTTCGGCAGCTTATGCCCTCGTTGTTTGTATTTGGTCTTTTACACCACTGGCCATTGTATGGAGCAATGCAACACTGACTCCGATTGCGGCGGTCGGAATCCGGATGGGTATTGCAGCTTTGCTCGGGTCGCTACTGATGCGTTTGTTCTCACTTAAACAGTCCTGGAGTGGGTCTGCATTGAAAGCGTATATGTTGTCAACGCTTGGTGTTTTTGGTGGTACCGTGTTGACTTATCTGGCGGCGCAAACCGTTCCGTCGGGTGTGCTATCCGTGTGTTATGCCATGTCGCCAATGTTGTCGGGTATGCTCTCTTTCATCATTTTCAAGGATCGATCTATCAATATTATCGGCTGGTTGGCCATGGTTCTGGCATTAACCGGGATTTTCGTTGTGTTCTTGGGGGGCTCCGGATCGGATTTAGAATACGGTATCGGTATATATCAGTTATTCGGAGCGGTATGTTGTTTTAGTTTGAGTGGTGTGTTAACGCAGCACAAGGCGCGTGGCATGCATCCACTTGCGATTACAGTGGGTGCGCTTTGGGTGTCGATGCCGCTGTTTTTAATCGCGTGGTGGACTCTGGATGGTCAAATGCCAGTTCTTGATTGGTCCAGCAAATCGCCTTGGGCCGTGATCTTCCTGGCATTATTTGGATCGCTTTTAGGGTTCGTGTCCTATTACTTTATCTTGCAGCGCTTACATGCATCGACCGTGGCACTGGTTACGGTGGTTACCCCGCTGTTTGCTCTGATGTTGGGGGCGATGCTCAATGCAGAGATATTGCCGGGCAGGGTTTATTGGGGGGCATTTGTGGTGCTCTCCGGATTGGTTCTTTATGTCTGGCGTGAAGCGATCCGCAGGCGTTTCCAATCGCAGGGATTTGCCTGCTCAGTCACGCGGAAATAGCTTGGTTTCCCGTTAGAGTGAATATTGATGCTCGCCCTTCGTGCTCAAATAAGTTGTTTGATGAATGGCCTGAATATTGCTGTTATTGGAGTAATAAATTTATTTGTTAATTAAATCAAACTGTTAAGAAATTGAATGCACAAGACTGGTGCACAAAGCTGTGATTTTAGAAATTGTGTGCACCAGTGTTAAGCAGTTTAAGGGTCGAGATTGGCTCTAAAATGGTGCATTCTTTTCGACCAACGGAGAGCGCAATATGTTATTTGGGCGTAAAGACCGAAAACCCATCAAAATTGTGGATAAGCACGTCGCTGAATGGAAGTACACCACATGCGGCTACTGCTCTACAGGGTGTTCCATTGAGGTAGGCTTGAACGAGGCTGGAAAACCCGTTGCAACCCGAGGTCACGCCGAGGCAGATGTGAATCGTGGCAAGCTGTGTATAAAAGGTATTTTTGAGCATGAGCTGTTCGAAGCCGCCGGTCGGGGAGAAGTGCCGCTGGTTCGTGATAAACCCTATGATAGCTGGCGTCAGACATCCTGGGACTCTGCGCTGGATAAAATGGCGAGTGAAATTACCCGAATTCAGGAAACCTATGGCCGGGATTCTTTTGCTGTGGTTTCAACCGGTCAAATATTGACAGAAGAGTTCTACACGCTTGGCAAGCTGGTGCGTGGCTGCATTGGCACCAATAATTATGACGGCAATACCACGTTGTGTATGGCTTCTGCCGTTTCGGGTTACAAACGTTCATTTGGATCAGATGGTCCGCCGGGTTGTTATGATGACTTTGAGCATACACATTGCCTTATCGCCTGGGGCTCCAATCTGCCCGAGCAACACCCGATTATTTATTGGCGATTGAAAGAAGCGCTGGAGAAACGCAAGTTTCCGCTGATTGTAGTTGATCCACGGGTGACGATGCTGGCTCAGTTTGCCGATATGCACCTACCGATTACACCGGGTACAGATTTAGTGTTACTTAACAGCTTGATGCACGTAATCCTGGCGGAAGGTCTGGAAGACCGGGATTACATTGAGAAACACACGCAGGGTATCGAAGCAGTAGAAGAGTTGGTCAAACAGTATGATCCGGTAACGGCATCAAAAATTTGTGGTATTGATGAAGATACCATTCGTAACGTAGCTCGCTTGTATGCTAAAGCACCTGCGGCAATGAGTATCTGGACGATGGGGATCAATCAGAGCACTCATGGTTCTGATGGGGTTGTTGGAATAAACAACTTGAATCTGGTAACCGGGAACATCGGTAAGCCAGGAGGAACCAGCCTTTCGATTACCGGACAGTGTAACGCTATGGGAACCCGGGAGTGGTCATCCTGTTCCGGATTGCCGGGCTATCGAGCTCTGGAAAATCCGGCCCACAGGAAACAGATTTCGGAATTCTGGGGTGTCGATGAAGACTTCTTCCCCGAAAAACGTGGCATGTTCATGACCGATATTTTCCCGGCCATAGAAACCGGACAGATCAAGGGACTCTGGTTGGTGGCAACGAATCCGATGACGTCAATGCCTCAAAGTTCGCGAATTCGTAAAACCCTGGAAAAACTTGATTTTCTGGTTGTCCAGGACGCATATCAGGATGTTGAAAGCACACAATACGCTCATATGTACCTGCCAGCGGCAGTCTGGGCCGAAAAAGAAGGTGTGTTCACCAACACCGAGCGCCGAGTTAACATTGTGCGACAAGTCGTTCAGCCCAAAGCACAGTCGAAAGCGGATTTCTGGATTTTTACAGAGTTGGCGAAACGATTCCCCAATTCAGCCAATATGACGTTTGCACAATCGCCCGCGGAAGCCTTTGTGGAAATGACGGAGCTTTCGAAAGGCGAAGGCCGAACGCTGAACATCTCCGGGATGGATCATGACAAAATTGAAGCAGCACGCGGTATTCAGTGGCCTTATCGTGATTCGGATGATGGCTTGAAAGGCGATCCACGACTTTATGCCGATGGTGTTTACCAAACCGCAACCGGTAAAGCTAATCTGATCGCATTGCCATTTATTAACAATAATGAATGCCCCGATGATGATTATCCGTTCTGGCTCAATAGTGGCCGCGTTGTAGAGCATTTCCACACCCGAACCCGAACCGGAAAGATTGGCAACTGTAATAAATTCAGTCCAACACCCTACATGGAAATGAATCCTGATGCTGCCCGTGATTTGGGGGTTAAGCATCAATCCTATGTTCGGCTGGTGTCCCGACGCGGTGATTCGGTCGTGATGGTGCAGTTAACGCAACGGGTTCCCCGAAACATGGTTTTCATTCCGTTTCATTTTCACGACTGTGTCAACCGCGTGTCGCTTGGCTTATTGGATCCCCATTCCCGTCAACCGGCATTCAAGCAGTGTGCGGTGCGCGTAGAACCGATTGATCAGGGATTGGCCGCGCAGTTGAACAGAGAGCGCCGAACATTCTAGAGACCCGGATGAGTGAAACAGGTATTCGGGCTCACGTAAAAACGCCCGAAAGCCCTTAATTCGAAACGAATTCAACGCTGACTGAATGAGAGTGAATGATGGACAGCAAATTGGACAAACAAGATTCAAAACAATCAACCCCAGCGGTTGGTGAGTGGACGCCTGAACAGCCGGAGTATTCTGGTATTGCCGGAATCTGGCCCAAGGTAAGGAGTCGGCTTGATCAAATTGGCAGAGATGACACGGGCCTCGATGCAACGCCGCGGCGTATTTTCGAAAAACGTGAGCATGAGCCCCGTTACGCGCTGCTCAATGATACGGAAACCAAATCTGAAAATCGTTACGGGCAAAAAATCGACTTGCTGGATTTGACTCGGCAACCGTCGGGCAAACCCATGTTTATCAACGAAAACCCGGTAATTGGGGAGAACCCCAACCGGAATAAACAACATGGTTTCCATTTCACCGCAGACAACTGTATTGGTTGCCATGCTTGTGAAGCGGCCTGTAGTGAAAAGAATGAAAACCCAGCCCATATCGCGTTCCGCTCGGTTGGCTATGTTGAGGGGGGGAGTTATCCGGATTACAAGCGGATGAATATTTCCATGGCTTGTAATCACTGTGATAACCCGGTATGTCTTAAGGGGTGTCCGACCAAAGCGTATACCAAACATACGGAATACGGTGCGGTGCTGCAGGATCCGGATACCTGTTTCGGGTGCGGATATTGTACTTGGGTTTGCCCCTATAATGCCCCTCAACTCGACCCGGTAAAAGGCCAGGTTTCCAAGTGTAATATGTGTGTTGACCGATTAGAGGTTGGCCTTAAACCGGCGTGTGTCTCGGCTTGTTTGGGGAATGCTCTGAACTTTGGCGTGATCGAGAACACACCGGAAAATCGTGAACAGGTGAAGGCGGCTATTCCTGGTTTTCCAACCCCGGACATTACTCATCCAAACATTCGCTTCCAACAAAAAAATTCCATGCCGAACGAAGTGGTACGTACTGATTCGATGCCGATCAAATATCACAAAACCGAGGATGGTGATTTTCGCTCTGTCGTAGATGAAAAAGAAGGCAAAGATACATTCTGGAATATCAAGCGCTTGAGCTCTCGCGAGAACCCATTGGTGATTTTTACACTGGTGACGCAAGGTATTATTGGCGCATTTCTGATCGGGGCTGTCGCACCCTGGTTTGGTTTTGAGAGCTTCTCGGCAGTTTCGGAAAGCGGCAGTTGGCTACCGCTATTGTTTACAATGGTTGTGTTGCAAGCCGCAGTGCTTGTTCTTTCGACCTTGCACTTGGGCAAACCGCTCCGTTTTTACCGTGGTTTCAATAACCTCCGCTATTCTCCACTCAGTCGTGAAGCACTGGGTATCGCTGTGTTTTTTGCGGGACTGGCGGGATATACCTTTTTTGAGTTGATGCACAGTTGGCTGGATTGGGGGCTCTTTGCCTTCGGCACCGGTGTTTCTGCTTTCGTCGCACTGGTCTCCGGTCTGGTTGGCCTGTATTTTATGCACTGTATCTACCGCATACCGGCCCGTCCGTTCTGGAACCATTGGCAGGTGCTGACATCATTTTTTGGCACCATGTTCAGTCTGGGTGGCGTTCTGGTTGCGCTTTTTGTTGTGTTGCCGATGGCCTGGCAGGGCGAGGAAATCAATGGGGTACTTACGGCTTGTGCCGCCGTAACCTGTTTGGGGCTGGTTGCTGAGGGTGTTGGTTTGTGGCGCCATGCGGCTTATTTGAACACGGAATCGGGTGAGGGTGCTGCATCACACTATGTCCAATGCACAACTTTTGGTAAAACCTACTGGTTACGCAACGTGCTGATGGCTGTTGCCGCCTCCGGAATGGCTCTAATTGCGATGACTGGTTGGGAGAGTGCTTTGGCAGCAGCGGCTTTTGTTCTGTTGGCAATGTGTGCCGTAGTGGCCTTACTGATTGGGCGGGCATTGTTTTATGTACTTGTAATACCGACCACAATGCCTGGTGCATTCTTCTGGAAAAACAAAGGGTTCGAAGAGCATGCCCGGGATGTTGGTCTGGCGGACATGCCCCAAGTTGGTGTGGTCGCAAATGTTCATTGATTAAGCGCCTTTTTGATTGCTCTCAAAGCCGATACGGATGATATCCGTATCGGCTTTTTCTTTGTAACAGAGTTATGCAGATTGTTGGTATTTCGGCTATTATTTGTGGGTATTGGTTCGAAAAAAGACTCACGTAACGAATAGCGTGCAGTATGGTTCCCATCGCTATCAATCCGGCCTGATTTCATGCAAATACCGACTACTTTTATTTTACCCGCCCGCCTGCAGAGCCTGTCGATTATGCAAATCGTCATGTTCTGGATGCTATTGATTTTATCTATCGGTGCAGGTGCAAAAGAAACATTATCTGAAGTCGAAACAAAAACGGCATTTATCTATCGCTTTATTGAACACACAACGTGGCCCGAGGAAGCCCGTCTCGATACGATTCGAGTGGGGTTTTATGGACGGGACGAGGCATTGTTTGATGAGTTTCAGAGTGTCGTTGGTAGCCTTAGTGTTCGTGGTAAAGCCATAACGTTACACCGGGTAGACTCTATTCTTCAGGCGCGTCCCATGCAGGTCGTTATCGTTTCAAAAGAAGAAACGGTGCACTTGGAAGACATTTCATCGTATCTGGTTAAAACCGGCACCTTGGTCATATCTGATGGCGCGATCAATAAAAATCTGGTGATGATTAATTTCACATACCATGATAACAAGCATTTATCTTTTGAAGTGAACAAGAGCAATATCGTTTACGAAGGTTTAACGATATCGAACGATGTTTTGCTTTATGGTGGAACGGAAATCGAAGTGGCTACGTTGTACAAGGAAATTGAATATTCGCTCCGTAAGATAAAAGATCAGTTACAAGCGCAGAAAAAAGAGCTGGCACTTCATATCGAAGAGATAAACAGGCAAGAGCTGGATATCATCGGGCAGAAAGCAGAAATAGAGCGTTACAAGAAAGATATCGATTCGGCTAATGCATTGTTGTCTCAAAAAGCAAACCAGTTGCAACAGCGCCAGGCCATGTTGACGCAGGCTGAAGCCGACCTGCAACAAAAGAATAGCGCGCTCCGCAACAAAGCCCGCGAGTTGAGTGCAGCTGAAGAATTGGTGCTGGAAAAAAATACTGAGCTGGAAATTAAAGAGATCGCTCTGCAGCATGTCGAGGATGAACTGGGTAGTAGCAAGCGTAATCTGTCCGAACGAGATAAAGCTCTGAAAATCAAAGAGCTGGAAGTTAGACAGCTTGAAAAAAGCATTGAAAAAAATGTTGGTATTTTACAGGCCTTACAAAAAAATATCGAACAAAAAGAGGGCTTGCTCAAGCAAACCAGTCAACAGGTTGAAGATCAAAGTCATACTATTACATCTCAGCGAAATGTCATCGTAATTGCGCTCATCGCATTATTGTGTGTATCTATTGCCATAATTCTGAAGCAGAAAGCGGCGCTTAAACGCGAACGGAAGTTGCTTGAAATTGAGGAGCAGCTGGTGAGCGCACAGAAAGACTCAATAAAAGCCTATGAATCCAGTCTCAAGCTAAAAAATGATTTCTTGACGGCCATTAATCATGAACTCCGTACCCCGATGAATGGCATTAAAGGCGCAATTGAGACGGTGGAACTGGACAGCATGGACAGTATGCGAACGGCGCTGGATATGATCGATCGCAGTTCTCTGGAAATGATGCGCTTGATTACGGATATTCTCGATTACACCGAAATTCAGTCAAACCAGATGGTCGTTCAGGTGGAGAATGTCAATATTCAAACGATGTTCAAGTCGGTCAAATCCAGTATCGAGAAACGCTGTGAACTTAAAGATTTGAAGCTGATCTGGATTGAGAAGGAAATTCCGGGTTGGTTGCGGATCGACTCTCGTAAGGTCGAGAATGTCATTGAGAAATTGCTGGATAATGCAGTGAAATTTACCCAGCACGGCGAGGTCAGGTTCATCGCGAGTTGCGACACATCGGTTCAACCCTGGCAGTTAGTGTGTATGGTTGAGGATACCGGGCCTGGAATTGAAGTGGAGTATCAGGGCAAAATTTTTGATGCGTTTCAGCAGCGTGAATCAGGATTTGATCGAAACTACAGCGGCTTGGGGATCGGCCTATCAATTTGCAAAGAGCTGCTGCTGCAAATTGGGGGGGATATCAAAGTAGAGTCTGATGGCCACAAAGGAAGTCGATTTACGGTCTGTTTCAATGTTAAAGAAGGAACACCCATGCTGGTGGATCCGGAACAGGTCGTGGACACGTCTCTTCCAGTTCTGATCGTGGAAGATAATCCGGTTAATCAAAAAATACTGCAAAAGATGCTCACCAAGTTAGGCTTTGATTCGATTTTGGCAAACAATGGTGATGAGGCCTTGAAGCTTTTACGCCTGCATGATGTTTGTTTGGTGCTGATGGATTTACAGATGCCGGTAATGGATGGGTTTACTTGTACTCAGGAAATTCGAGCCAAGAAAGACTATCAGCGTGACATTCCCGTTATTGCGGTGACAGCAAACCTTACTGACGTTACAGCAGCACAATGTTTGACGTGTGGTATGAACGCTTATCTGGGTAAGCCTGTGAAACTTGATACGCTGCGCAGCACAATAGCAGAACACCTGGCGGTTTCAGATATTAAACTGGTGGCGCACCAGGATTGAAATTGTCCATAATGAGCCAACTTTCTGCCAGGTCCCCAAGTGAAAAGCTGCCCATGGAGCGAAATATGCCCATCCACTGGCAAATCGACCGCAGAAAGGGTCGAAGTATTTCGGGGCATAGCGGTTCTATAAACGGACTTTGAATCGCAAACCTGCAGTTCGCGGATTTCCGGGAACAATAAAGGAGTTTTCAAGGGAGACGCCGTTCAGAACGCGTTCATCTGTTAGATTCTGGGCCCAAATTGAGGCTTCAAGCCAATCATACTGATAACCAATATAAGCATTTAGCAGGGTGTAATCGGGATTCTTTGATTCCGGGTCATTGGTCACCGAGAAGTACATGTCTCCGCGGTAGATCGCTTCACTGTGGAGAATAAGCTTGCCGACCGGGAGCGCGTAGTGATATTGAGCTGCGACGCGGCCTGTGTATTCAGGAGCACGAATAAGTCGATTACCATTGCAGCTGATGCCTCCAGGCCCACATCGCTCGAAGTCGTCATAGCTGGCGTCGGTATAACCAAAACTGGTCCAGAGCGTCAGTGGTGTAATCGGCCGTGCTTTTAACTCGATCTCTACACCCTTGCTGGTGGCGGCAGCAACGTTGGTAAACTTGCTGCGTTGAGTCTCAACATTGTAAGTGGTGGACTGTAAATCCTTGTAGTCCATGTAGAACAAGGCCGTGTTGAGCTGCAGTTTGTTGTTCAGTCCCAGCCATTTCACACCCAGTTCATAGTTGGTGACATATTCTGATCCGAATTTCAGGTCATCTGTGCTGCTGACCAGCAAGGTTGACCATCCGCCACTTTTAAACGCCCGACTTGCTTTGAGGTAAGTGGCCAACTGGTCGTTAACTTTGAATTTCAAGCCAAATTCGGGTGAAAAATTCTTTTCCGAAATCTCATCATGAAAACCATTAACGTCTGCATAAATGGTGTTGAGGGGAAAGTCTGGGAATTGTGAGTAGTCGAAGGTTTTCTTTTCAATGGTATAGCGGCCACCAGCAATCAGTGTCCAGCGCTCACTGAGTTTGAAACTGGAATTTGCAAACACAGCGTAACTGGTCGTATCCAGTACCATGTCATTCAAAATTTGTGAGACACCTGCAGGGTGGTCTAAACCTGTAAACGCATTATGCTCACTCTTGGTTCGGGCATCGTAGAAGAATAGCCCGGCAACATAATTAAACCGGTCTTCCTGTGGTGATGCCAGTCGAATTTCGGCACTTAGCTGTTCCATTTCGTCATGGAAATCGGTAAAGGCTTCGTCGAGTGGGGATTCGCCAAAATCGCCGGTTACATCGATATCAGATTGGCGGTAACCCAAGACTGTTGTTAGCTTGTAGTGCGTTGCAATATCGTAGTCAATGTTCAGGCCTACGCCGGAAACTTCTCGGTCTTCAGTTTCGGGTTCATTGAAGGCGACTTGAAAATCCCCGGATACATACCCCGGATGCGCCGGTTGCCCAGGTACCAAAATCGCCTCACCAAAGGATATGTCACGGTCTTCCCACAAACCGTCAGCGGTAATTTTAACTTTGAGTTTGTCGGTAGGTGTTGACAGAACATACAGCTGTAAGCCCCGTGAGTTTTCGTTGTTGACATTCTCATCACGGTAAGTGTTATACATGTAGCCTTCATCCCGAAGGCCAAAACCGCGTATTTTTATATACAACTTATCATCGATTATGGGGCTGTTGAGCATCGCCGTAACCCTTCGGCGTTCAAACTCCCCTGTAGTGAGATCAACCTTGCTTTTGAATTTCTTGCCGGGTTCAGCGGTCACGAGATTGATTGCACCGGCAATCGAGTTTTTGCCATAGAGTGTGCCCTGTGGGCCCCTCAGAATTTCGACCCGTTCGACGTCGATGAGATCCGGGTTCGCGGAGGTTTCCCGCCCCATATAGACACCATCGATATAGATGCTGACCGAAGATTCGAACGCGGGCTGGTCGAAAGTTGACTGAATACCCCGGATTACAAAATCAGGACGACCATTTACGTAGGGGCCTGTCACAATCATATTTGGAGCAAGGTGTTGCGTGTCTCGCAAGCGGTGCACACCGGCATCGTCCAAGTCTTGCTGGGTCAAGGTGGTGATCGATATCGGTACGTCGAGCAAATTTTCTTCGCGGCGCTGGGAGGTCACCACAACCTTCAATAAGTCTCCGAGTGATAGATTTAAATAGTCTGGTCGCCTTGAATCTGATGTCTCTGCTTTAGCGTTTAAAGTCACGGCGAGGGACAACGGAAGCGCGACTTTTATCGACAAGGCCAGACAGGATTTCAATACTGCTTGTGCATCATACATGCGATTGCTCTGAATCCAGATTCGGGAAGTTGTACTTGAATATAGAAAAGGCTAACTGTTTATGCAAAACAAAAATCATGAACAGTGGTCAATAAGTCTATGGTCACCTTATAATTGTCACTTTTTAACATTTTGGCGGTGGCGTATTATGGCAATCAATTGGTATCCGGGGCACATGCACAAGGCGAAGAAGGAGATTCGGGAGGTGCTGACCCAAGTCGATGTCCTGATTGAGTTGCTGGATGCGCGCATTCCTTTCAGTAGTGGTAATCCAATGGTACCAGGGCTGAGGGAAGATAAACCCATGCTGAAAATACTGAACAAGAGTGATTTGGCAGATCCAGATGCGACCCGGCACTGGCTCGCTCATTTAAACCAGGAGGCTGGGACAAAAGCGGTTGCGTTGTCTCAGAAGCAGGCTGGAAGTACGAATGACATTCTGAAACATTGTCAGTCCATGGTTGCAACCCGTGGTACCGCAGAAAAACCATTGCGAGTCCTCATATTAGGTATACCTAATGTAGGCAAGTCCACATTGATCAATAATCTCGCTGGGCGCGTGATCGCAAAAACCGGCAATGAGCCAGCCGTAACTAAAACACAGCAACGTATCAAAATCACAGATAGCATCACGCTTTTTGATACTCCGGGTTTTTTATGGCCCAAGCTTGAGCCGGAAGCGTCGGGGTATCGATTAGCCGCAACTGGGGCGGTCAAGAATACGATCTATGAAGCGGAAGACGTTGCCTTGTTTGCGGCTGAGTATCTTCTGGAACAATATGGCCTGGCCCTGCAGAACCGTTATGAACTGGGCAGCCTGCCGGCGACAGGAATTGAATTGTTGGATGCTATAGCAGCTCGTCGGGGGTGCTTACGCAAGGGCGGATTAGCCGATTTGAATAAAGTGTCAAACCTGTTCCTGAATGAACTCAGAGAAGGGGCCCTTGGCGGCATTACATTGGAAACACCAGAGCTTGTTGCGCGAGAAGGCGCTGAGCTGGAAGTTCAAAAACAGGTGGCTGCAGAGAAAAAAGCGGCCAGAAAAGCCGGGGCGCGGAATAAAAGTGGCCGCGCACCGCGAAAATGAAATCCTATTCCAGAGTGATTCGCTCGGACGCAGGATAACACGTGCAGGGGTAAATCACTTTGCCAATCTGGTTGCCGGAAACACAGCCTTCGCTAATCTGTGTTCGACAGGTACCACACATACCCGAGCGGCAGCCATGCTCCAGATGAATGCCGTGATTTTCCGCTATTTCAAGCAGGGTTTTACCTTGATCGGCCTCTGTCATCTGGACGGTTTGCCCCAGCTTATTGAAGCGAATTTCAGCGAGGACATCGCTGTTTTCCTGCTCATCGCCAGGGGCCGGTGCGACAAAGTTGAAACGTTCGATATTCAGTTGATCAAAATTGAATTTGATCTCTTCCAGAAGATTGATAACTTTGTCCATGAAAGGTGGTGGGCCGCAAAGATAGACGGTTCTTTCATGAATGTCAGGAAAGGCTTTCAATAGCGCGCCCGAAGTTAGGTCAAAGGGCTTTTCGTAATATTGCTGGTCGAGGGAATTCGCGACAGTGATGTGGCGTTTGATGTGTGCCGGCCAGCGCTTCATTTGTTGTTCATACACCAAATCGGTTGTACGTTTGAAAATTGCATAGACCTCAATATCAACTTGATCCTGATTCTGGATGGCGTCAACAATCGAGTAGCAGGGTGTAATACCAACCCCGGCGGACAAGAACAGACATTTCTCCTGGCCTTGATAAATAAACTGACCTTCAGGATCAGAGCATTTCAGTATGGTGCCGATTTTGGCATGTTTGTGCAGCCAGTTTGATACCGCACCTTCGTGGCAACGTTTAACCGTAATCGTGAAAGTACCGTCTTTCCGGATGCTTGAAATGCTGTAATAGCGGGTCAACGGTTCCGGTGCCGAGGGGACTTCGATTTTCAGGTGCTGGCCTGGCAGCGCGCCGTTCATATGCTGATTCGGGCGTAATACGAAGGTTTTTACTGCGTGATTTTCCCGGTGAATGGCAACAATCTGGACTTTCTTCTGGTAGGTCCAAAGGAAGGGATTAACGCGTCTTGTCACCTCATTCATGGTATTGCTTGTGACGTATTCAATCAGTTCAGTTGGCACAAAACGGGTTGCCAGAGCACTGAAGCTCGAAAAATTTTCCTGGGCCAGGAGTGAACTAAGCTTTCGCATCAGCGGTTCCTCCAATGAGTCCATTAGCAACTGTTCCGTTATGGCCTGCAACGTTTTGTTCATTGCCGCGCGCACCATTCCCACTGCCATTTGTACCCGGGAATGAATACTTCCAGAATACCCCCATATAATTGCGAATGGCTCGATACCAGGATGGATTCAGTTTGTAATCGATACCGTGCCGCTTGCAGATATCCTTGACTTCGATTGCCATATCCGGATAGCGGTGAGACGGCACATCCGGGTAAAGGTGATGTTCGATTTGATAGTTCAGATGGCCCCATAGTATGGACATCCGGCGTGAACCTTTGAAGTTTACAGATGAGTCCAGTTGGGTCAGATACCAGTGTCCCTTGTTCTTGACTGCATCTTCCGGTTGCAGGGGTTCAGTCAGGTGTGTTGCCTGAATGGTCAATGCGATCCAGTAATTGTTAAGTGCATCTACAATCAGGTTTGCCAGAAATACTTTCCAGAATGAATAACCGGTGATCAATGCCATAACCGGGAAAGCAATATATTCTTTGATCCAGACCCGCAGGACAGATTTCCAATGGCGCTTTTGCAGATCTCGTGGGCTTTCGTTTTCCGGGTTTTTATAGGTTGCATATCCCTGATTGCCCAACGGGAAACGCTTTTCCCGAAACTCGTCATTTTTGCCCAGGTTTTGGGAATTGAAATTGTACAGAATGACCGGGTAGACAAATAGCAAGTAAATGGGCAGCTGGAAGTAGTGCCATTTATTGTGAGGTGTTTGATCATTAACCCGGAGGAAACCATGATTCAGGTCGGGGTCTTGCTCGAATACATTGGTGTAGACATGGTGTATGCCGTTGTGTTCTTCCCGCCATGCTTTCTCGTCCACCGGGGCTTTCCAGCGAAAGTTGCGGCTGTGGAACTGCGGGATATTTTCAAATGAATCATACTGGCCATGCAATACGTTATGACCAATTTCGATGGATTCGATATTTCGGTGTAACCACAGAAAAAAAACGCCAAGAGTTAACGCAATCGGAGCGGGGGTGAACCAGATTATCCCTCGACCGATGGCTTCAAATATCCGGGAAAAACGGCGCAGTCGCTTGATATAGCGAACATCTTTCTCTCCCAGGTCATCGATGTGTTTTTGTTTGATCTGATTTAAGTCAGCTTCAAGTGCACCATAATCTATGGTCGGGCTATTCGCATTTGTCATGTGTGATTCCGACTAACAAGTGTCTCTGATCCAGCGGCTTTTCCCCGATGTGGAGCATGTGCCGTAAAATGGCGCACAGTCTACTACAAACCGGGCAAAATTGCCCTTCGATCTGGCCCAATAACAAGGCATTTTTTGTAAATCTGGATTACTATTTATTAACACTTGCAAGTCGGTATGTGGCACGTTCTTGCAACGATTTCAGTCTCATCTGTTGAGGACGAGAGATAATCCCGGCCCCCAGCTTCACACCAGATAGTGGAATAGATCTGACTCTTCATTCAAATACTGGTACTGTAGCTTTTTTTGCCCCATATTTGTCATCAACGCTGACAGGTTGTCCCGATTTAATACCTCAATTCCGATTAGTGCAGGTGCCTGGGCACGGCTGTTCTTCTTGGTGTAGGCAAAGTGGGTAATATTGTCATCCGGTCCGAGCACCTCCACCACAAATTCCTTCAATGCCCCTGCACGCTGGGGAAAGTTGACAATAAAGTAGTGCTTAAGCCCCTCGTGCAGCAGGGAGCGTTCCTTTATCTCCTCGGTGCGGGTGATGTCGTTGTTGCCACCGCTCAAAACACAAACGACGGTTTTTCCCTCAATTTGATCCTTGAGCGATTCCAACGCTGCAATGCTCAGGGCTCCTGCCGGTTCTGCAACAATGGCTTCTTCATTGTAGAGTGAGAGTATTGTGGAGCAGACTTGTCCTTCCGGAACGGCAATGACTTCGTCCAGCAGTTGTTGACAGACTCTGAATGTATTTTCCCCGACCCGTCTGACTGCTGCGCCATCAACAAAGGTGTCAATTTCATCCAGTGTGAGATTTTGTCCTGCTTCCAGAGAGGCCTTCATCGCTGCTGCACCACTGGGTTCAACCCCCACGAGCCGGGTTGCTGGAGACAAGGCCCGGAAGCAGGAGGACACGCCGGATGCCAAACCGCCACCGCCAACAGGCATTACCATCAGATCAATCGGAGTGTCGATATCCTCGAGAATTTCGAGTCCAACGGTGCCTTGACCCTCCATCACTTTATGGTCATCAAAAGGGTGAATAAACGCAGCTTCATTTTGTTCGCCGAATAATCGTGCCTGCTGATAGGCGTCGTCGAATGTGTCACCAATCAATACAATTTTTACCGATGACTTACCGTAGTTTTCCACTTGCCGCACTTTCTGTTGCGGTGTTGGAACCGGCATGAAGATGGTTCCCTGAACACCCAGTTTACGGCACGCATAGGCGACGCCCTGGGCGTGATTGCCCGCACTTGCGCAAACCACCCCACGTGCCAGTTCTGCATCAGACAGGCTCCGCATCTTGTTGTAAGCGCCGCGAAGCTTGTATGAACGCACCACCTGCAGGTCTTCCCGTTTGATGTAGATATTTGCGTTGTAGCGCTCGCTGAGGTTGTGATTTTTCAACAGCGGTGTGCGCACCGCGATATTTTTGAGCCGTTGTGCGGCTTCTTGTATGGCAGTCAGTGTTACGGTGTCATCCTGCACTGACAGGGCTGGTTCAGCGTTCATTGTGGTATCCCGTTTGGTATTCAGCTAGAGCAAAACAATAAGGCAAAAAAAAACCCGCCAGCTGGCGGGTTTTTGCGAATTCTGAAAGACACAGATTAACCCACCACGCTCCGGGAGATGATGATCATAATAATCTGTTGATCTTTTGCGTAAATATTCATAGGGTTCATCATTCAGTATTTTGTGGTTGCTGTCAAATAAGATTTCACGTTCCATGATACGAACGGTGTTTTTTGTGCGCCAGGGCATGCCCTGGGCAGGGTTATTCAGGAGGAATCGGTGTCAAATCGTCAGTATGATCTTGTGATTTTTGGTGCGACCAGTTTTGTCGGGCAAATTCTGTGTCGCTATATGGTGAATTTTCAGGGAGCAGGCTCCACCGTTAACTGGGCCATTGCCGGTCGCTCTCAGTCCAAACTGGACACATTAAAAAAAGAGTTGGGTACAAAAGCAGAGAATCTACCGGTTATTGTTGCAGATGCTGCCGATGAGATGGCGTTGAAGGCCATGTGTGATCAGGCTAGAGTGATTATCTCCACCGTGGGCCCCTATGCCTTATATGGCGAACCACTGGTCAAAGTCTGTGCGGAATCTGGCACAGACTATTGTGATCTCACTGGCGAAGTGCAATGGATCAAGCGTATGCTGGATCGTTATGAAAGCACTGCTCAGTCTTCAGGTGCACGGATTGTGCATTGCTGCGGGTTTGACTCCATCCCCTCTGACTTGGGGGTGTTTTTTCTTCAGCAGCAGGCCCAAACACAGTTCGGTGCTGATTGTGTCAACGTTAAAATGCGAGTCAAGGCACTTCGGGGGGAGTTCTCCGGAGGCACGGTTGCCAGTATTATCAATGTGACCAAGGAGGTCGTCGCGGATCCAGCATTACGTAAAGACCTTGCCAATCCTTATTTGATCTGTCCAGCCGATTCGGGCGCTAAAGTGCGTCAGAAGAATGTAACGCTGGCGACCTACGATTCTGATTTTGATGCCTGGAGTGCTCCGTTTGTAATGTCCGCTATCAATACCCGGGTGGTACTGCGTTCCAACGCGCTGAACGGCCAGATTGATGGTTTTCAATATGATGAGGCAATGCTTACTGGAAAAGGGGCAAAAGGCTGGACAATGGCACAAGGCGTCACTTTGGGGCTCGGCGGTTTTGTCGCGGGAGCAGCCTTGAAGCCGACACGCTGGTTACTGGAAAAATATGTCGTTCCAGCGCCTGGAGAGGGCCCGAGCCGTGAGTCCCAGGAAAAGGGCTTTTATGATCTTCGTTTCAAGGGCACGACCCGTGATGGACAATCTCTGCAAGTAAAAGTCACCGGTGACCGGGATCCGGGCTATGGCTCAACGGCGAAAATGCTCGCCCAGGCAGGGTTGTGTCTGGCTTTTGATTTAAATGGAGGCGAGCGTCAAGGTGGATTCTGGACGCCATCGACGTTGCTTGGCGAAGCCTTGCTCTCGCGTCTGGAGAAACATGCGGGCTTAACTTTCGAGCGGGTTTAGGGCGTTAAAATTCCAGCGTCTCATTTGTTTGCTGGTGGTCTTGTTGCTTAAGGCTGTCTTGCCTTTCACTATTCGAGTGATCAGGTGCAGGCGCAGGATTGTGCTCAAACCAATCTTCCGGACCGACTTCGGAGTCGAAGAAATCTTCCAGTTTCGCTTCGTTCTCAGGCTGTGCTTCAGTATGGTTCAATTTCAGGCGAAGCTGGTTCTGCTGTGCGCTGTAGTCCAGCATCATACGATATCCCGCCGGATAAGGGCCAAAAAAAGACGGGGGATCTGAGAACTCGCAGTCTCCCCAACAATAACGAACAGGGTACTTTTTGGCTAGCTCAATCCGTGCTGGTACGGCTTTCAAGTCAAAGGGTTGTGCGCTGTAGGTTAGATCCAGAGTGGGTGATCCGTATTTACTGAATAACTTGCCAAATATTTTCAATAAATTGTTGGCTGTAAAGCCCGCAGTTTCAAGTTGGTAGGTAATATCCTGGCAGTTATAGGTGACTCTGGAGGTTTCTCTTTTAGTTGGAAACTCCAGCGTGACCCGGATAGGGTGGTTTTCAATTTGCCTATCCTGAAATTCTGCCAGAATTCCAGGGTTGCCAGGCGATACTTGCTGTGGGTTTTTGATATGCAGTTCGGGCTTGATCAACCTTACGGCAGGAAAAGACATACCCAGCTGAATATCCAGAATATCGTAGCTGGCAATGTTGCCGGGTTCCAGGGGCCGTTTCTGACTTATCGCTGTTCTGGCTTCGGATTCGAGTGACTGCTTGAGTTGAGCGTATTTTGCGGTACTGTCTCGATAGCCTTTGATCATGTCGTAAATCAGCAGCGCCTGATCCCGAGCAATCGGGTCTCCATATGAGGTTCTGGCATTTGCATCGGCAAGAATGCAGTCCAGTTTGGCGGTATAGCGCAGAAAATTGGCATAGCTCCACTTATTACGGCGAAGCTTTTCTTTGTCTTTATAGTCGGCACGTTGAGAACGGTCGGCCAATTCTGTCAGTATCCTGAATACTCTGTCCCGAAACGGGAATTCGGTCAGTGCCTGATCAATGCTTTGGATAAGCGTCTTTTTCTGAGCGCATACCTGGCCGTATAGTTGATCGATAAATTCATCAGTGGATGCCAGCGTGCCCAGCAATCGCAGATTGAATAAATCAACCGTGGCGATATTTTCTTTTTGGAGTGTGGTTTCTGCTTCCTCAATGATTTTTAGTGAGCGAAGGTGTTCGCGATCCGGGCTTGCTGACGCTTTCGCTGCGACGAGAGTTGGTGGCAGCGTCATCATGGGCAGGAGAATGAGGGGAATGAACAGAAACAACTGCAATTTGGTTCGAACGGGATCTGAGGCGTTCGACTTGCGCTGATGTAAAAGAAATGTCGTTCTCATGGTTTGGCTTCGTGTGAAACACTCTCCTGCCAAAGTATAGCTGATCCTCATGCGAGAATCGTTGAAGTTGGTTATACTGCTGCTCCTAATGGAAACCCACAGATTGCGTGATTGAGGATAGTGCATGGCGTCGAAATTGAAAGATAAACCCCTTTGGCATCCGTTTCTTTGGCCGACATGGATTGTAGTGTTTATTCTATTTTGTCTCTCTTTATTGCCGATGACGACCAAACAGAAGCTCGGAGCAAAAATAGGCCGTTTGGCTTACCGGAAAATGCGTTCCCGACGTCGAGTAACCGAGAAGAATATTGCCGCCTGTTTTCCGGATTTATCGCTCGCGGAACGGGATGAGCTGGTTGAGGCTGCGTTTATTGCGACGGGGCGAGGCTTTCTGGAGTCTATCCACGCCTGGTGGCGCGATCTCGACCCCTACATTCGCAACTTGAAAATCACCGGTATTGAAAACCTGGAAGAAGCGAAACGAAGGGGCAAAGGGGTTTTGTTAATTGGCGGACATTACTCGATTTTTGATTTTGCATTGCCTTTGATTGCCAGTTTACTCGATAAACCCGGCTATGTTTATCGGCCCAATGATAATCCGGTAATCGAGTACATGATTGAGCGGGGTCGTCGTCGACACTTCGGCATTTCACCGTTCACCAAGTATCAGTTAAAACAAATGGCAGAGCACATTGAGAAAGGGGGGGCGGTATGGTACGCATGTGACCAGGACTTCGGCCGTAAAAGTACGTTGTTTGTTCCTTTTTTTGGTGTAGACGCCGGCTGTATCACGATGCCGAGCCATATCGCGCGAACAACCGGGGCTACTGTAATGTGTGTCAGCCATATCCGGCATCCTGACGGGCAATACGAGATTGGCTTCTCGCCGGTATTGGATAGCTTTGGTGAGGATGAAGCTGCAGATGCCAAGGCCTGGAATGACTATTTAGAAACGTGGGTCCGAAAATATCCCGACCAGTATCTCTGGATGCATAAACGATTTAAAACCCGTCCCGAGGGCGCTTCCTCAATTTATTGAGGCATACCGGATTCCAGACAGGAATCCGGATCAATTTCGCTGGATAGCTCTTCAGCTTACTTGGGTTGCAGTCTGACTGCGCTATCCAGGCGGATGGTCTCACCATTCATGATCGAGTTCTCGGCAATGTGTTTGGCGAGTGCACCAAATTCACTCGGCTTGCCAAGTCGTGACGGGAAGGGAAGTCCGGCTGCAAGTGCATCCTGAATCTCTTGCGGGAAGGATTCCATCATAGGGGTCTTGAACAGTCCCGGTGCAATGGTATTCACGCGAATCCCAAAGCGGGCCAGTTCCCGTGCTGCCGGCAGGGTCATCGCAACCACGCCGCCTTTGGAGGCAGAGTAAGCCGCCTGGCCGATCTGACCCTCGAATGCCGCGATGGAGGCGGTATTGATGATTACACCTCGCTCGCCATCTTCATTCGGTGCGCGATGTTGCATTTGATCCGCTGCCAGGCGCAGGATGTTGAAACTACCGATCAGATTGACGTTGATGGTTTTGCTGAACAGCGCCAGATCCATGGGGCCTTCTTTACCGAGTATCCGGCCAGCCGTACCGATACCGGCGCAGTTGAGCGCGACACCGCACGGGCCGAACTTTTCGAGCGATTGTTGCAGTGCTGCATCGGCACTATCGGCATCGGCGACATTGCAGGAAATGGCCAAACCGCCAAGCTCTTCTGCAAGAGCCTGGGCTTTTTCGATTTGCAGGTCAAGTAAGGTGACTTTTGCACCGGCTGCCGCGAATACGCGGGCCGCACCTTCGCCCAGTCCTGATGCTCCGCCGGTGATAATTACGGGAACGCCCTGTAATTCCATTCTATTTCTCCTGAATTTGAGAATTTTTGTTATTCACGCCAACTGCGCTTTTCAATTGGGCATTTTGAGTAAACTGGCGATGGAAATGCAATGATTTTCCCGGCCACGAAAATAGGCGAGAAACGCCACACTCAGGGGGCGATTGCAGGGGGCCGTCGCGGGGGCTGAGGCCCTAGCGCATCAACAGTGCTGCCGGGTGCGTCAGAGCTGGGTGGGTGAACAAACGGCCTTGTGTTGAGCCATGCGCCATCAGGTAGGCGGGAAGTTGATAACGCACGCGATGCTGGTAGCGGTAGCATCGTAAAGCCTGATGGAGTGTTTTCGGGTTGGCAGTGCGATTCTTTAGCGGTTTGGCCACGCACTTTGCCAACAGCTCTGCAGAGCTGAATGCCCAACTGCAACCGATACCCGTGAGGGGGTCGGCACTGAGGTACGCATCACCGATCAACGCCATGCCCTGTATGGTGTAAGGCCGGTACACTGTATCGGTATGCTTGGCAACTATTGGCGCCGTCAGACGTGTACCCAATGACATGTGCTGTTTGACATGTTGTTCGGCAGTGTGCAGGAACTGTTGTTCGTAAGACTGTTTCGGATTTATGGTTCCTTTGCCGCCGATTTTATCCTCGGTCAGGTAGCAACTCACCAACGTTTTCGCACCGTTTGGAAAGGCCGCGATGTAGGTTTGGCCTTTATCGAGCACCCAGATTTTACTGGCATTCGGCTTTGCCGGTGGTCTATTCTCAAGCTGATTCTCAAGTCGGGTATCCTGGCTATTATAGTAGGCGAACAAGGCAACGCGCCCATTGTAATGGGTGATACTTCGAATATTTGCCAGTCTGGCCAGGCTGGATTGCTTGCCATCTGCACCTACAGTCAATGGTGCAGACAACCCCAGGACTTGCTGCTGTTTGTTTTTAATACGAACCCCGGCAATGTCGCCGTGCTCATTCCGAAGGAGTTCATTCAGCGTAAAGCCCTGAAAATAGGACACGCCCGGACTATTGATCGCACGCTCGCGGATTAGCGGATCAATCAGTCGACGTTCAATATTTGCCATGCTGTATCGTTTTCGGGGCGGATATTGGAGTCGGGGCCCTGCTGCGATTGCGATGTCCAGACGGGTAAGTTGGCCACCGGCTTGGAGCAGCTTTTCCAGAAGCCCCATGGATCGTAAACATTCCACTGCGCCGGGATGAAGCAGATGGCTGCACATTCGCTTATAGCTGGCGGGAGATTCCCGTCGTTCCACCAGTGCAATAGATAAGCCCTGATCGGATAGCAGGGTAGCCAGGTGGCAGCCGGCGATGCTGGCACCAATGACGATAACGTCGAATTCAAGTGTTGTATTCATCTTGTTGGGTTAGACCAGGAATCTTGACCCGTATAGAGTAAAGCATAATGTTGACGGTGTAAATATTGACAAGCAGGGTCAGCTCGGTCAACTCAAAAGCATGAATCGGTTCACATCTCGTTACGCTGCATTTCACACTTGCCGTTTTTAACAAGAATTGCTCCTTTTTTAACAATGACTAATTTTCGCAAAAGCAGCTTAATGCGTTCAGTAGCAATGATTCGGTATTGCGCAAAGCCTCGCTAGGGAAGGGGCTTGAGGAAACAATGCTCGGAATCTGATTCCGGTAAAACAAAACACGCTGTTCTGTTTTTATGCATTTTACTCACGCTGACAATCCGAATGTTGTTATTGCTGGAGAGGATCGCCAATCCGGCGAGCGAATAAATAAAAAACACAAAACGGTATTCCGCAAGGAGAATAAGAGATGAAAGGTCTGAAAAAAGTTGCATTACTGGCTGCAATCACCGCAGCATCCTCAGCACAAGCCGAACTGGTCGCAATGGACGACTCTGCATTGAGCGCAACCACCGGTCAGGCGGGTATCACAATTGATATCAACGCTGCAGAGGTATCCATTGGTGAGATCGCATATCAAGATGAAGGCTTTTTGGCGATTCAGGATTTGGTGTTGACCGGTAGTACTGATGCATTTGGAAGTGGTGCTGGTGACGGTATTTTGAATAATATTCGAATGGAAATAGATGTAGCCGGTGCTGCGGACTTAACACCAGGTAATCCTACGGATCCTGATAGTTTTCGACTTGGTAATGACTATCTCGTCCAGGCCGCTGGTATACTAACTGGTAGCCAAATTTCTAATCATAATTATGCGCGCCCAACTATTGGTAACGGCGATTTGGTTATTTCAATCAAATCAATCAATCTGATCGGTGGCATTCAGACTGTCGATTACGGTTTACAGATTGGTTCTGTTAAGTTGGGTGACTCCAATCAAACGATTGGTCAAATTGATGGCACCGAGCTCATCTCTGACCTCAATTTGGCCGGTTTCCTCGGTCCTGTGGATATCGTGGTTCATAATAGTGATGACGGTGTAAATATCTCTGCATATTTCAACGCTGAGGGATCTTTAAACCTTCCATTTATGAACGTATCGACTGAGTTTACCATTCATAATAGCCGTGGTGACACGGTTGTTGCTATTGGTGCAGTGGATGAAGGTCACTCATTGGCGCATGTTCAGATGAATGTTTCTCGTGGTACTCAAGGTCTTGCGTTTGATTTGCAAAATTTTGAAGCTGATATTGACTTGAACAACATCACTATGGGGGCCTCTCCTTCGATCGGTGATTTGTATATTACCGACCTTCACATGACAGCTCAGACGGAAATTTACGGTCACTAAGTTTGACCAAGACGTTGAGCTTGTCCTGAGTAAAAAGTCACCCTCGTTGGTGGCTTTTTCATAAAAAATAACAATGTATATTCAAGTTAGTTGAATCCGCAGAGACAGTAATTTTTTGTAACAAGTCGCAGGCTAGATTTGCGCGTTGATTGCAGAAGTCTGTATTTTTCTGTTCATTCTAAGTTTTAAACATGGAGTCAAGAAATGGAATTTAAAAAAATTGCCCACATTTTAGTTGCTTATTCAATTGCTGGTTCCGCCTTCGCGGCGACAGCCACTTTTCACCCCATTTACAGTATTGAAAATAATTCAGATTTACCATTTATACCTCCAGAGATCAGTAATTTTGGCCAAATGCCTTTTGGGCAAGCGATTTGGAGTCCTGAAGGTACAACTGATTTAAATAGTGCTGCTTTGCAAATATCCGCAGATGGAGAGCGTGTTCTTGTTCGCGAAGGAATAATCGACAACGGGATATTGATCCCATTAGCATTACCTGAAGATGGTATGAATTTCGTTAGTAATGGAATGTCTGATGACGGGAGTGTGAGAACTGGTGGGAAGCATTCCAATTCATATCAGTTATGGACAGCTGATTCCGGATACTTACCTCAATATACTGGAAAATATTTGGATCTGAGTGAAAATGGAAGATACATTATCACGAAGTCTGAATTTCTCGACCTTTCAACGGGTATAACCACTAATCTTTCAACAGAGTGGGACATTGAGGCTGTTGCAGTTAATTCAGATGGTATTGTAGTTGGTCAGAACGACACAGAAGCCGTTATGTGGAAAAATGGGCAAGTTACTGGACTAGGTTTTATTGTGCCGCAAACACGCAGTAAGGCATATGCAATTTCTGAAAATGGTAAAATTGTAGTCGGAAGATCTAATACCAATGACCCTGATCCATCGTTGTCGAGAGCTTATAAAAACAATCCTGAGTCCTGGCACATTCAGGAGGCGGTGATTTGGGATGAAGTACATGGTATGCGAAGTTTGGAAGAGCTGTTGGCAACAGAATACAATGTTGACCTGCAAGGCTGGCGATTGGCAAATGCAACTACCATCTCATCAGATGGATCTCATATCGCAGGCATAGGTTTGGACGCTGATGGTAATTTGGGTACTTGGATGGTCCGTCTGGTCGATGAATGTTCCGAGCTGAGTTGGTAAGTTTAACAATGGTGTGGGGTGGTCTCTCTATGAGGGCCATCGCCACTTCAATTTTGTGCAGTAAAGATATCACGAGAAGACCAGAAGGCTTTCACTATCGCTCTACAGCATTGATTGTTTGTTAGTCCTACTTCGAAATCTCTCGTGATATGCCCGTTTTCCCTGAAAGGGAAATTGAATATAGCCGGTGGTTTTAACCACCGGTATGTGGCTCGCAGGGGGGATTCTCAACCGGTGGTTTTAACCACCGGTATGTGGCTCACAGACGTTTTGATTCTCAACCGGTGGTTTCACCTTCGGTATGTGGCTCGCAGAGGTTTTGATTCGCAACCGGTGGTTTCACCTTCGGTACGTGGCTCCCAGGTGTTGTGTTCCCCAACCGGTGGTTGAAACCACCGGCTATAGGATTTATCCCCTCCGGGGAATGTTGGTTTGATTTTCAATTAACACCGTTTTGTCTGGTTATCAAGTCGTCAGATTGTCGTAGTCCCGTTTTTTCGCTTTCCTTCTGATTTCCCCCGGGGTTTTGCCTGTCCAGCTGCGGTAGGCGCGGGTGAAGCTTGCCTGATCGCCAAAGCCCAGTTTGTACGCAATTTCGTGTAACGGCATGGGAGTGTCCTGCAGGTACAAGTCTGCGTAGCTTTGTCTGATTTCGTTGCTAATTTCCCGAAATGATGTCCCTTCTTCCGAAAGTTGCTGGCGTAAGTACCGCGAACTCATGTTTAATAAAAGCGCACTGCGTTCGATGCTGGCATGGCGCGGTGATTTCATGATGTGTTCGCGAACTTTGGCGGCCAGATTGCTGGCTTTCTCTGAACTGGATTGAGTCGGGGTTGCGTTTTTCAAATGGTTGCTTTCGGCCAGCGAATAAACCACCTTCAGTTTTTCACATTGTTCTGAATGTTTCACTTGCGGCAGCGTAACTTGATTGGTTTCTGAACCAAAATGCCATTGCGTGCCTTGTGCAAGCGAGCTCCACTCCGTTGTGTCCAGCGTTGTTTTGAAATCGCAGTCAAAACGAATGCTGCCGCAAATATTATTCGCGACGGTGTGAATACTCCCCATATAGATTTTGGCCATAAAAGCGCGGGCCGGGCCTATTTCCCAAGTGTCATGCAGGCGGATGACGACATCACGCCCACTTCTCAGTACTTCCATATCCAGCAGTGGTAAACAGACGCGTATGTGCTTTACCACCGTTTCAATGAGCTGAACTTGATCTTCCCGGCTCAACAGCATATAGCCAAAAAGCCCATGGGCACCTAAATCAAGCTGTTGACCGAATTCGAACGCCGCTTTTTCGTCGCTTAGCAGCCACTGCGCCGTTTCCAAAATCGGAATAACCTGATTCATGGATAAAAAGGCATCGGGGTTTTCCAGCAAGTCCCGGGGAACGGGGCAATGGGCACGGATAACCTCGGGTGAGATTTGTTTGGATTTCAGGAACTTGAAAAACCGATACGCATACCGTGTGGATATGAGTGGTACGTCATACGTGAGTGCTTCCGGCATAGCGATTTACCTTGGTTGCTCTGTGTTAATTATTGTTTTCTTTAGACTAACAAATGTAAGTCTTGTGTTTTGTGGCCGGTTTTACATTCATGCTTTGATTGCGGTCACAGTTTGCAACGGATGAGGGAGGTGGTTCCGCTAATGTCAAAACGAGTTCCGGTAATGACAAGCTGAAGTTAGAGTAAAGGCTCTATAAGTTATTGTTTTTATGGTTCATTTGTACAAATAAATAGGCGGGATTTGTACCTTTTTTGGGCTTGTTTATCGATGTATTTTGCATGTTTGCTGCACCGTATTCATGCCCTTAGGGCGTTGATTTGAGGCACACCATACTGTTAGTTAGAACAAAGTGTAACACGTGTTAGTTTGTCACGTTTTGGGTTTGGCTATTTTTGGCAAAAAATTTGATGAACCTCTCAAAAACTAGAGGCCGGTTTCACAGCCGCCGGATTTAACAAAAAATGTTCCTTTTTCAACAATGACTCTTTCCTCAAATACCCGCTTAATAGCCCCCACTGCAGCCCGTTAAGCACATGGCTTGGTCACCAGAGCGTAGCGCAAGTGAATACGTTTTGAATGATGCTGCGGTATCTAATAAGCGCCTGATAAAAATCAAAAAGAGCATCCGTAAGACACTTAGAGGACTACACATGAAAACAATAAAATTCAAGATGAATCCGATTCGCTCAGCCATGCTGGGTGCTGCAATGATTGCAGCAAACAATGTTGCAATGGCTGCGCCTGTGAGCAAAACACTGGAAATGGTGTGTCCTTTCCCGCTCATTGGTGATCAAACTATCATTGCCCAGATCAGCGCTGATTTCCCGGAAGAGGTTGTACTGGCGGATAATCCGGTTGTGCCACCCATTTTGATTGACACCATCACGACTGTGCCGGATAAAGCGCGACAAGGTCTCGCTTTCGTTGGTGCGACTACGATTACTGGCACCGCGACCAGCATAAATACCATTCATACTGTGTCAGAAGATATTCCAAATATCACAGAGCTGACAATTGAATCCACCACAGTACCAATGGATGAAACGGGCCCGTTTGATGTGCCAGCGGATGGTATGACGCCTGAAGTTGCGTTCAATGAATCTCACATTGGTACCGCTTACATTACTGTAGATGATTTGGTCTTGAACCTCGTCAACCTGAAAGAAGATGGTACGCAAGCACCTGCGCCAATTGGTGAGTTTGAATCTGACTGCACCATTGTAGAAGGTCAGGATACCACCTTGACCAGCTTCGAAGTGGTGGGTGATATTGTTGTAGAAGACCCTGCAGACATTGATGTTGATGTTGCTTCGGTGGACTTCGGTACCTTGCAATTGGGTCAAACCGCAACAGAAACTGTTACCATTACCAATACCGGTGATCTGGATCTGGGTATCAATTCCATCTCTATCGCTGGCGCAGATGCTTCCGCGTTTGTTGAAACCAATGCCTGTACCACCATCGCGGGTGGCGCAAGTTGCGCAGTTGACGTGACTTACACTGCATCTGAAGAAGGTAGCCAGGCGGCGAACCTGGTTATCGCGTCAACAGATAGCGACGAACCGACTGTTACAGTAGCGCTGACAGGCACCGGACAAGTTGAACTCAAGCCTGAAATCGAAGTTGTTGGGTCAGTCGATTTCGGTACCATCATTGAAGGCACCACCAAAACAGAAACCATCACCATTGAAAACACGGGCGGAGCAGCCCTGACCATTTCCAGTGTTGAAGTAACCGGTTCTGAGTTTGTGGAAGTCGGAAGTGATTGTGCGACTGTACCGGCTGGATCAAGCTGTGCTGTTGATGTGATGTATGCTGCTGTCTTAGGAGCCAGCACGGGTACTTTGACTATTCTATCCGATGATGAGGACGAAGGTACCACGACAGTTGCCTTGACAGGTGTCGGTGAGGAAGAGGACATTGAGCCACCTTGCTGTGATATCGAAATCTCTCTGAATGTTGAAGGAGGCTCGTACATTGCTGCTAGCGACGCCACTCTGCCATTACAGGGTGATATCGTGAGCCTGTTGAACTTGAGCACGGGACTGTTCACGGGTGATTTGTTGCTTGCGCCAACTCAAGGTAAATTTGACATCATTCAGGGCTGGAGCAAATACCAGGCAACGGCTCACGTCGAGTTTGAATCTGTTGGTATTACCGAAGGTAGCTTGATTGATGGCAAACTTGTCGCGACTTCTCAAGCCTACGTGAAACTGCCTAAAGTGACCAAAACACTGTTCGGTTTCATTGACTGGCCAATCGGTGGTGGCGCGAACTGTCGTACCAGCGAGCCGGTAACCTTCAATGTCAGCTCTCCGGATGGCGAGCCCTTCGACCCAATTTTGGGTGGCCGTGTGGTTGGAACTTATGAATTGCCACCACTTGAGAACTGTGGTCTGTTGACCTCCATCCTGAACCTCAAAATGGCGGGCCCTGGCAACACAATTGATCTGATAATGACGCCGATTCTGGACTAATTTTCAGATTCGCTTTTCAGCAGTATCCCTGCGTTAAGCATTAGGCCAGCTATCTCCTGGCTTTACGTTCACGCTTGCCTTCGGGCAAGCGTTTTTTTTTGGTATATATACTCATTCTATTTCAGCTTTAATCAATATTGGGAATGGTAAAATAGAACGTAGCACCTGCGTTTTCTTGCCCGATAGCCCAGATTTTACCGCCATGACGCTCAACAATGCGTTTCACGGTCGAAAGACCAATGCCGGTTCCCTCAAACTGACTTTCCGGGTGAAGGCGTTTAAAGCTTTCGAACAGCTTTTCGGATTGGGTCATATTGAATCCCGCACCGTTGTCCCTGATAAAAAATACCTGCTCCCCATCTTCGTGCTCGTCCGCCAAGCCAAACTCAATTCGGGCATGTTGTACTTTTCCGGTATATTTCCAGGCATTATTGAGCAGGTTCTCAATGGCTGAACGCATCATTCTCTGATCGGCATAAACTGCACAATCCGGGCAAACCTGAGTTGATACATGCCGGTCAGGATCTTGTTCCTGAAGATCATGTAACGTTCTCGTGACCAACTCACTCAGGTTGAGATGCTCTTTTTTGAGTTCGTTTCGTTGTACTCGAGAGAGGGCCAGCAGGCCATCAATAATCTGGGTAAGTTTGTCACTGCCTTTAATGATGCGCTCTATAAGGTGTCTGGCCTGGTCGTCCAGTTCAAACTCATGATCTTCCAGTAGAATATTGGCAAAACCTTTCATGGTGCGCACTGGGGCACGCAAGTCATGGGATACGCTGTGGCTGAATGCGCTCAATTCCTGATTGGCGGCATAGAGTTCCTCATTGGCAGCAGCAAGTTCCTGAGTGCGTTCCATAACCTTGGCTTCAAGATCCCGGTTGAGTTTGGTGACCTCCGAGAAGAGTGCCGCATTTTCCATGGCGATGGCGGCCTGGGCTAGCAGGAGCTCTGTGGTATCCAGTCGGGATTGGGTAAAGGCGTTGGTCGTGAGCCGGTTTTCGAGATAGAGCACGCCCTGCAGTTGATCCCGAAGCAGAATGGGTAAACACAGTACCGATTTTGCATCGCTCCTGTTTGGCGGGACTATTCTGTTTTGATATTCAGATTTCTCGAAGTCATTTATCAACATTGCTGTTTTCTGGCGCAGCGTAGCCCAAATCAGGGGGGTCTCGATTGGGTAGGCAAAATCAACTATTGGTTGCGGGGTGAAGGCTTCGTTCCCATCGTGATCCAGATCAACCCAGGCGTTTACGCTCATCGTCGTTGAATCATTCTCCTCACCGGACACTCGGATGAGTGCGCCCCGTTGGGCTCCGGCGTTTTCCAACAGAATCCCCATTACTTTTGTGATGAGCACATCCAACGACAATTCACTGGCAATTGATCGGGCAGACTGCATGATTGCAATCAGATCGATGCCTTCCTGGGAAATTCCGCCGCTGTTGAATTCTCCTGACGAACCTTCCTGTTTTTGACGTGTGTTCAGGTTTTGTATTGGTAATAAAAGGTTTTCATAGCGCCGGGCCAAATTTTGTACCCTGATTTCACACCCCCACAGCGCAAAAAGTTGTTGTGCTCGCTGTAAAAAGGGTTTTGCGACCAGTTTTCGCCCCAAACTTAACCAATATTCGCCGTAGCGCTGATTGGCATAGGCTTCAAATTGAATAAAACCATTTTCTGCTGCATCCGTGATTGCGAGTTCATAGAAATCCATGATCTGCTCGTCAGGGCAGGTGTTTGTGAGGGACCATTCAGCTTGCAATAAATATAATTTGTGCCGGAAGTTTTCCGGGCAGTATTCGCACAGCTGCTCAAACATTTTGAGCGTTTTCGAAACGCGCTGATCCATAGCGGATATCGTAATGATTTGCCCGGCTTGAGGTTCACCATCAAGATTCGTTTCCGGAGCGATTGCGTTGTTCGTATTAACGGGTTTGACCTTCGTGCGCTGTTTGTGGTGACAGATTATCAACGCACTGAGAAAATCCTGCTCGAGCACCGAGATATAGCCTGCCATGCGTTCCGCGCTTGTATCCGCAATGTTTATGGCAATCAACGCGGCGTCGATATCGCCTTGCCAGAAGGCCTGTTGCAGTTGTAAGTGATGGATAAAACCCAATAAAGTGGAATTCTGGATCAGTTGCCATTCTTTGGCATCAAAGGCGGATTCTGTCAGTAAATTTGCGTTGCCCTGTGCAGATAATATGGTGATCAAACGGGCATAATAGCTCCCTGCAGAGACTCTCATCTGCAGCTTGTCTTTCAGCAGAAACAGGGTATTGAAGTGCGGTTCCAGCGCGTTGAAGGGCGTACCCTGAGAAAACCGTGAAATGAGCGAGTTCGAGTAGCCTGCAAAAACGCCGCGGATCAGGTCACCGTACTCATATCCCGTCTGATGCGCGTTCATCAGCACTGAAATGGCTTCCTGAAGCGGGTGGTAACAGTGCCAGTTCTGCGCTCCCAGGCAATTGTAAATCATGGGGATATCCGGACAGTCAGGGGTGCCATGGCAGATCGCCATGACTTTTTCTGCGACAGTGCGCGCCTCTTGGTGATCACCACGCCGGGAGAGAAGTACACTGTAAAAAGCCAGTAATACTATCCCGCGAACGGTGATTTGCTCTTGAAATGCGATTTGAGCGCCTTTCAGGCAGCAGTAGCGTAGCAGTGATTGTCGCCCCGAAACCTGGGCTGCCACACCGAGTTGGGCAAATAATCGGAATATCAGATTTAATCTTGGGTTTTCCTCTTCCCTGCATACGACCAGGTGTTCTATTTTTTTGTTCACAACGGGGCGCACGTCCCGGTACAAACGCTCGATGTACTGGTCGTCGATCTCGTCAACCCCGGGCACGGTCTGGTCACAATGTCGAAGTCCATCTATACCTTTCTCGAGTAGTTTATCGATCATTTCGAATGTTGATGTGAGTGCGTTGGTAACGACCGAGCAGCAGACCCGGGCTTTATTGATCCGGTTTGAGGTCATGTGTTCAAGGTCTGTGGCGAGACTGAGTGCTTTCTCCCTTTTGCCATTCATGAATAACATATCCAGCTCCATGAGTTGAAGCTGAAACTGTAAGGTTTCAGGTTGGTTTGTTGTGCGGTGCAGCTGCTGATTGCCCGCCTGAGCATAAGTGAGCGCAGCGGACCAGACACTTGCGTCTTTTGCCAGTAAGCTGGCCTGCATATTTAATTCAGCCAGTTCCAGAAAATCGGGCTCTGAACTCAGCAGTGACTGTGCCTGATTGAGGTGTTCTACAACTTCGTACAATTGACTGGCTGGGATATCGGTTATTCCCGTTGATTTTTGTGGCCCGGATTTTTTTGTCATATCGAGCAGAACGCGGCCGATGGCCAGATGCAACTGCAGCTGTTTGGGCTTGGCAATTGATTCGTAAGCCGCTTGCAGCATCCGGTCATGGAGAAAGCGGCAATGTGGCAGCAAGGGGGATATCTGTGTCTGATAAAGCCGGTTCTCATCATAGTTGAGATCACCTTGTACCTGCTCTGAAATACTGCCCAGGGACCATTCACCCCCTTCCTGAAGCAGTAAACCGGCTTTTAGTGCGGGCCAGAGTTCCCGGGTAATGTCGGCGATGGAGCGTTGAGCTAATCGGGCGAGAATGTCCAGATCAAATCGGCTCCCCAAACAAGACGCCATCTGGAGCAATTCACGGGTGACCTTGGGTAGATGCGTCATTTTGTGCAGCATTAAATCCACAACGTTGTCGGTCACCACCGTATTCCTGATCGCCTCGAGATCCCAGTCCCAGCGTTGTTTGCGCAAGTTAAAGCGGAGTTCTCCATCGTGGTAAAGGCTACGTAAAAACTCATTGATAAAAAATGGATTTCCAGCGGTTTTTCGATAGACCAGGTCGGCTAATGGGCTCACGGTGACCGAACTCAAGTGCAGGGTATCTTCGAGCATTTTGACGATATGACCGGGAGGGAGTGGTGCCAGACAGAGCCGGGTGCAGGGATTCTTGTTCTGCTCAATTTGCGTTAAGGTCAGAGTGGTCGGATGGCTCTGGTCCACTTCGTTGTCACGGTAGGCGACGATAACCATTAACTTGGTGGTGTCATGGTGTTGGGTTCGATTGGGTTGCAATAGCTCTGGCAACAAGCTCAGCGTGCCGCGGTCTGCCCATTGTAAATCATCGATGAAAAGCACCAGTGGCTGAGCCATCGCAATAAACTGCACCAGTCGACTTACCGTGGTTTTCAACCGCACTTCACTCTGCACCGGAACCAGCTCAGGTATCTCGGGCAGGTTATCTTCCAGTACATGGCGGAGCTCGCCCATAAACTCGATCATCAGTCGGGCTGTATTGCCTAAATGAAGGGTCAGTTTGCGTTTGAGTTGTTCCAGTGCGTTATCACTTTTGGTCAACTGCTGTTGCAACCACTGCTGCAACGCCTGTTTCAGGGCCGAGTAGGGAATGTTTTTCTGGAATTGGTCAAATTTGCCACTGATAAATAAACCATCGTGTTCTGCAATGGGTTTGTGAATTTCATGTATCAATGCAGATTTACCGATACCGGCATTGCCCGTTACGACGAGTAGTTGGGGCGTACCCTCGGTTGCTTCAGTAAACGTGGACAGTAGCCGGCTGATTTCATCCTGTCTGCCGTAAAGGATCTGGGGTATATGCAAGTGATCCGAGATGTCAGTCTGACCTAACGGGAAGGAGGGGATCACCGATCCTGATTCGAGCGACCGCAAACAATTCTCAAGATCATGACGCAAACCCCAGGCGCTTTGATACCGATCTTCGGCATTCTTGGCGAGCAGTTTGTCGATTATCGCGGATACCAATGGCGGCACATCGTTCCGGATTTTAGTGACGGGGGTGATGGGGCGCGCGATGTGTGCGTATACCCAGCTCATTGCATTGTCCGCCGTGTAAGGCAGTGTGCCGGTCAGCAATTGATACAGGATTACACCGAGTGAATAGAAGTCGGTCCGGTAGTCCAGTGCCCGGTTCATGCGTCCGGTTTGTTCCGGCGAGATATAGGCCAGTATGCCTTCCAGTTTGTCCGGTGCGGCGAGAGACGGCTGCTCCCGTGTCAATAAGGATGCTAGCCCGAAATCGATGATTTGAAGCTGAAAGTCTTTCGCGTTTTCCTGATCGGGGGTGACAATGATATTGCCGGGGTGTAAATCTTTGTGGATGACTTGTGCATGGTGTATCTCCCCAAGTCCATCTGCCAGTTGGATCGCCAGTGTCAGAAACGGAATAACCGGCAGTTGTTTATTTTCAAAGCCGGCTGCATATTGGTGTAGATCAATCCCGTTAATATCCTCCATCGCCATCGTGGGGCCATGGCCATCATCAATCCAGCGGATGGGCTTAATCACATTGGCATGATTGAATTTGCTCAAAACATCATAGCTGAAAGCAAATCGGGCGAGCTGGTTGTTGTTTACCGCATCGACGGTGAGGTGCTTCAAAATTACCGTTTCATGGGTTTTACGATCTTCCGCCCGTACCACGATGGTATTGGCGTTGCTGTAGAGGGTTTTGAGAATGTGGTAGTCAGCGATTTGAAGTGCCAAAGGAGGGCTCCGTTCTGATGACCGCTCAGTTGTATTGTTTATAGTTGAGTATAGACATTGGCTGTTCACCTTCCATTTTTCACTGTGGCCGTTGTGCACTGTTGGCAACTGATTTTTTTGTATTAAATTAACGGTTTCTTCAGTTTCGGTTCAGGTTAATAAGGTATAGTAGACGGAATATCCTGAATACGCTGGAGACACTTCATGATCAATCGAATGCTATCTATGGCACTCCCTATGGCACTCTGCTCTTTAATTCTGGGTGGATGTGCGACGACGACAAATCTGGATCCGGAGAACGAGGTCCATTACGATGCCAGTTATGATTTCTCGGACAAGAAAAAAATTGTCGAGAAACTGGTTACACCTCTAATCACGCAAAATAATATCCCGCCTCAATCCGAAAAGCCGATTTTGATCGTTTACCCCATCGTTAACGAGACATCGGAGCACATCAGCACGGGTGGAATATCCGATGATATCCGAATGAAATTGCTGAATTCCGGTAAGTTTCGTCTTATCAGTGAAAGACAGCGTGAGAATATCCAGAAAGAAACCCAGTATCAGCAGAAAGGTTATGTAAATCCGGCTCAACGTATTGCCATGGGCAAGCAGTTGGGGGCGGAATATATGATCAGTGGTACCCTTCGTTCAATTCGTAAAAAAGAGCCTCGGCAATGGCGCTTGTCGAAGTCAGAACGGATCTACTACAGCCTTGACCTGAGCGTGACGGATCTGGAGACGGGCGAGCTTATCTATGCGGATCAAGCGGAGATTGCCCGTGAAGCATCTCGACCGTTCATTGGATGGTAAACCAAGACGTTATTTTTCCATGATTCCGCTACCCATGCTGCTACCGCGATTGCACCCAGGAGTACTGTTTGCCATTCTGGCTTTGATACTCTCCGGGTGCTCCAGCCTATCTTTGCAAAAGGCCAGACAACTACACAGTAACGGCCAATGGTTGGCCGCCGCTGATGCTTTGGAGCAGTGTGAAAGTGAGAGCCGCGATGACCGTTTATTGTGCCTTCTGGACAGCGGCACGGTGCTCTACGATGCTGGAAAGTATCAGGAGAGTACCCGGGTGTTTTTGGCTGCAGATGCCTTTATCCGGGAGCAGGATTACCTCAGTATAAGCCAGCAAACACTGGCCTCTGTAGTAAACGACTATGCGATTGTTTATCAGGGGGAGTATTCTGAGCAGCTCTGGCTCCATACCTATCTGATGATGGGGTTCCTGCAATTGCATGATTACGAAGCAGCGCGGGTCGAGGCGAAGCGGGCATTGGAGGTGTTGGATGAAAATCCTGACCCTCTGCAACAGGCGAGATACTCCCGTGCTTTAATCGCACTCTGTTTTGAACTCTTCAATCAATTCGACGATGCGCGTATTGAGTATGAAAAAATAAAGAACGTCGACCCGGATGTAAGTATTCCATCACCCACAGACTTCACCAAAGAAGGGGAGTTGGTCTTGCTGCTATCGCTCGGTCAAGGACCCAGAAAGTCGGCTTTGGAATTCGTGGCTCCGCCATCCATCAAGATTTCAATCCCCGAGTATCAGCCTGTTACACCTTATCGGGAGCCCGATGTGGTCGTTCTTGAGCACTCAGGTGCGCAGATCTACCCGTTTTCAACCGATACTCTGGCGCTCTCACGGGCGTCGCTTAAAGCCCGTATGCCCGGTATTATTGCGCGCCAAACGGCTCGTGTGGCTGGCAAGGAATCCCTGGCGGAATCCATCGGTGATCAAAATGAATTGTTGGAGATTCTGGTGCGCATCCTGTTTTTTGCGACCGAACATGCCGATACTCGTTCCTGGCTAACCCTGCCTGCAGGCTTTCATCTTGTTCGAATTTCGCTATTGCCTGGTGCCTACGATATCCGTATGAATTTGCCCGGCGCAACGTTCGCTTCAGGCTATTCATTGCCTAATGTCGAGATTCGCGCCGGGGAACGCATCTTCAAATCCATTCGATTCTAGGGTCACACGGGTTCTCGACGGAGTATCGCGCTCATGACTTCTGTGTCGATATTGCCTCCGGTGAGAATAACTCCCACCTTTTGGCCCTGCAGTTGTGCTTTCTCCTGAAGCGCGGCGGCCAGGGCTGCTGCGCCTGCACCTTCGGCAACATTGTGGGTGCAGGCAAAATAAAGTCGAATGGCCTGGGCAACTTCTTCGTCTGTCACCGCAACCATGTGATCCACACCTCGTGAATAAATCGCAAAGGCCTCCGGGATCGGGGCGCGCACGGCCATGCCATCTGCGAAGGTATGTGCTGATTTGGTTTCAATCAATTGGCCCGCTTCAAATGACTGTTTTGCAGCATCTGCTTCAGTCGAAACCACACCAACGATCCGGGTTTTCAAGTTGAGTATATCCCGGGTTTGTACCAGACCGCATACTCCGGATCCACAGCCTATAGGCACATAGACCACGTCCAGATCCCGGACGGCATTAAATAACTCCAGTGCGTAGGTGGCAACGCCGACCACAATTTCACTGTGATAGGGGGGAACCATCACCAGATTGGCAGCACTCGCCCGGTTCATGGCTTCCTGTTTGGCTGCATCGAAATCTGACCCGTGTTCGATGAGGTTGGCACCAAAGGCCTGCATCGCATCGTTTTTCTCCCGGGCATTCCCATGGGGAACGACAATATGTGCTTCCAGACCGAAGGCTTTTGCTGCCCGCGCCTGACTTTGGCCATGGTTGCCTCGTGTAGCGGTGATAATGCCTCGACAGTCCGGTTCGGTTTGGCTTAACCAATTCATAAAGGTAATACCGCCACGTATTTTAAATGCCCCGGTGGCGGTGTGATTTTCATGTTTTACCCAGAGTGTTGTCCCGAGATACCCGGATAGCTGCGGCCATTCATATTGGGGAGTAGGTGGCATGTGTTGGTAAACGAGAGCTGCAGCCTGTTTCAGCGTTTCCAGAGAAAATGAAGATGTAGAAAACAAAGACATAGTCACCCACCTTTGAAGAATTAGTTATGTTGAAAGTATAGAAGTAAGTTGTCCGGTTATATCTAACGTTTTTACCTCCGGCAACGGCAGATGGCTCTGGCAATCCTGATTGTGCCCTCTATACTGAATGAAATCTAATCAATCCGGAGGGTAATCGATCAACTTCAGGCACTCCTGTTCTGCCGACTTGCGGTAACGGCAATCCCCGAAAAAAGCAGTATTTAACCTACGAATATGTTTGCTTACTTTACAGGGAATACCATTTAATGAATAAAAATAACGATCTAATCCGCTGTATCCTGTTTCTCGTTTTTATTTTTTCAAATAGCCAGGTGTCTGCCGGGTCGGTGCAGATTAATGGTATCGAGTTGTATTACGAAATTCATGGTTCCGGTACACCCTTGGTTCTGCTGCATGGCGGTTACGACGATTCGGACATGTGGCAGGTTGAAACCTGGATTCTCGCCGCACACTATCAGGTAATTGAAATTGATAGCCGTGGCCACGGACGCAGCACCGATAGTGATGCCCCGATTACCTATGAATTGATGGCGGATGATACGCTCAAACTATTAGATCATTTGAATATTGCCAATGCCCATTTTGTAGGATGGAGTGATGGTGCAGTTATCGCCAGCTATATTGCTGCAAATCAGCCTCAACGGGTTAATCAACTGGTGTTGTTTGGTGCGGCTTATCAGCAGGACGCCTATATAGAGTTGTTTGATTTTGTTTTGTCCAATAAAGGTGTATTTGATCTGTTTGTCGACAATACCTTTGGCCTGAAATACCGTGCAACCAGTCCTACACCAGGGTACTGGCCGATCTTCAGGGATAAACTGTACACATTGTGGCGTTCTCCCTGCTACTTTGCGGAGGCTGCACAGGGGCACTGTCTGGAATCATTGCAGCGCATTTCCGCCCCCACACTGGTTGTGGCCGGGGAGCTGGAGATAATCAAGGCATCCCATACTCAGGCAATTGCGCAGAGTATACCGGGGGCGTCGTTGAAAACAGTGGCTTTCGCTGGGCATTTTCTACCCAAATTTCGACCTGTTACCTCAGCCAATATTGTGATGAACTTTTTGCATTAATTCACACTGAACAGCGCTGTGGTCAATACCGCTGGTCGAATGGGCCATTGTCTCTCTGCTCGGGTTCAGGCACAAATAGGTATCAGGCTCATTAAATAAAAACTCAAAAGCAGAGAGACTCAAGATGCAAAAATATCTGGAAGCCACATCGTTCTTTGATTTTGATAAACCCGCGGTGCAACAGTGGGCTGACAAGCAGCTGCACGACTGTGACACGCATCCGGTTGCGATTGCCCAGTGTTTATATCTCGCTTGCCGGGATCAGATTCGCTACAACCCGTATACCGCGAAACGAGACCGCGCAGCAATGTCAGCGAGCTATTTGCTGGATTCCGGTGAGTCTTACTGTATTCCTAAAGCCGTGTTATTGGGAGCCGTCGCCCGATACAAGGGCATCCCCTCTCGCCTTGGCTTTGCCAATGTCAGGAACCATCTGTCGAGCCCTAAATTGATCGAGTGGCTGGGTACCGATGTATTTCACATGCACGGTTACACCGAATTGTACCTGACGGATCGCTGGGTCAAAGCGACACCGGCATTTGATGCGCGTTTATGCCGTTTTATGAAGGTGGAGCCTTTGCCTTTTGATGGTGTGCATGATTCGGTGTTTCAGGAATATACAGCTGATGGTTTGGCTCACATGGAATATCTTGCTGACCATGGCCTCTTTGCCGATCTGCCGTTTGACTTTATCTGGAATGATTTGGAGCGGGCCTATCCTCATTTGTTTTCCGGAAATCAGAACCCGTTGCCACAGCGAAGTCTGGAGTTGGATTTGAGTGATTCCGAGCCTTAATTATCGGCTCAGCTCCAGTTTTGAAATGACGAGTGCTTCGAGCGTAGGATTGCCAGCAACAAAAAGCACAATCCGAATAATCTGATCACGCTGCAAAATCCGCCCATTCGGACTTTGTAAACCTGCTATACCAATGCATTGATCCCGCGGTGTCGTATTGATATCAATGTAGGCGTGGAACCGGGATGAATAATCCATTGCACCTTGGTCATCGATACGGATGTGCAAGCGGGCAGGCGCCGAGCCGCTGGCTTCGATACACAGTTCGCTGTAGTTTTCGAAATTCACGCCCGGATTATTAAACGTTATCCCGGTCCAGCCACTGACGTTCAGTTGCACCGATAATTGATTTTGACCTGTATTGTTGTTCTTTTCGTTGCTTTTTATCACCGCCAACATTTCATATTTATTGGCTTCCCAGAGCTGCTGTTCATAAGGTGCTGAAAAATTCGCGAGTATCGGCAGTCGTGATTGCAATTCATGCCAGCGGTGGAGGTGAATCGCTAATGGTGTGAATGCAAGACCGAACATTACAAAGAAAATGATCAGCTTGTACTGACGTCCGATTCCCGGGTGATGCCAGGTTGCTCCAATCGTGATACCAAAAGCACCCAGGATCAAGTCTTCAAAACTCGGAATGCGTCCTGTCTGGCTTTGTACCAGTTCGACTGCAGTGATCATGCCGAGACTGATCAACACACTCAGGCTCTGGTACAGGTGTTGAGTATGGCGCCACCGTCGTAAAAGGCTTGCGATAAAGTGGTACACCAACCATGCCCCGGGGACATGAAGTAGATTCATTAGCGGAATAATCAAATAATTCAACCGGTGCTCCGGTAAAGGGGCAAATGCAAGCGTAGCGGTGATTAACAACAGGGTTACGCTTGATACGTCGTATTTGAGTGATTTACCCAGATTTTGCAGTGCGATTGAATTGAACATACCGGTTACTCTGTGCCGAAGATTTCCCGATGGGGTTTGCAGAAATCATTCCCGGTGCCCAGATCCATAATGGTGTTCGATTTCTCCTTTTTAAGTTCACTTTTTGCAATTTGAAATGCAAATTGCGAAATACCTCGTTTATGCCTCTGATTCAAGCCATTTCGCTCTGGCCTGAGCTTTGCAACAGATCAGGTTGGTGGTGAATGAAATCAAAGCTGGGTCAAGTTAGTTGATGAGGGTAAAACGATGACCAAAAAAGCGGTTGTTTTATTTTTAGATAGTCGGGGAATGGGGGGAATCGAGACTCATGTGCGAAATCTGGCTGCGGCGCTCTGCCGGAATAATTTTGAAGTTCGCGTGCTGTTGTGGCGCCGTTACGGGAAACATCCGTTGGAGGCTGAGCTGGGCGGGATGGGTATCACACTGGAGTCGTGTGATGGGCGCATCGGTAAGTTGTTACAGCAACTGAAATCGGGCGAGCACACACCAGGCGCTAAAACGCCGGTACTTCATAGTCATGGTTACAAAGCAAATTTGATCGGGCGCTTTCTCCGTTTGATTCGGGGGATTCATGTTGTCAGTACTTATCATAATGGTGACCTGGGCTCGGGGCGATTGCGGCTCTACACCGCATTGGATTGTATGAGTGGCATATTGTCACGGAACATTGCTGTCAGTGCGGAGATTCAGGCCCGTATTTGGGGAACCAAAAAACATATTCCCAACTTCGTAACGGTGCCGGAACGCAGTGCGTGGCAGGGTATGAAACGTTCAATCGGCTTTGTGGGGCGGCTGGAGCCGGTCAAGCGACCGGACCGGTTTATCCAGCTGGCGCGCCAGCTTCCGAACTGGACCTTTCACCTTTTTGGCGATGGTGGGATGCGTGCCGAATTAAGTGCCGAAGCGGCACCCAATGTGGTTTTCTGGGGGCAGGTGAACGCTATGGATGCTCACTGGCAGCGCCTGGATTTACTCGTTATCTGTTCCGATGCTGAAGGTCTACCCCTGGCAGCTCTGGAGTCAATGTCTGTAGGGGTACCGGTTGTTGCTCGGCCATTAGGCGATTTACCTGTCTTGATCGAGCACGGGGTTAACGGGTATCTCGCGGACTCACTGGCTGACTTTGAATCCGTAATTCAACAATGGCAGCGTCTTTCGTTATCTGCAAAGACACAAATTTCCCGCAGGGCAATAAGCCGGGTGCGGGAGCATTATTCCGAGCAAACCTGTGTTGAGCAAATCAGTGCGCTCTATGCATAGATTTATGGAGGTTTACGATGATTGATCTGTTCCAATGTAGTCCTGAAACCGGCCGAAGTTTATCGGTCGTGACGGAGCGCCCTGATTTTCCGGTATTACTCGTAGATGATGATGTCGTGTTCCGGGAATTAGCCTTGTTATTCTTGCAGGAGGAAGGGTACGTTGTTGAGGCCGTTGCGGATGCCTATGAGGCGCAAATCCGGATTCAGGAAAGGCATTATCCACTGATTCTCTGCGACTGGATGATGCCTGAAATGAATGGTCTCGAGCTCTGCTCGCGCTTGCGGCGTTGTTCCGAGCCTTATCATTACATCATTCTCCTAACCAGTAAAAATGATGAGGATGAAATTGTTACCGGACTGAATGCCGGTGCTGATGATTATATTGTGAAAGGCGGTCGTAAATCAGAATTACTGGCCCGACTGGATTGTGGTGTTCGAATATTAATTCAGCAGCGCCTGTTGGAACAACAGAAACAGGAAATTTTACAGCAGGCGCAACGGGACCCCCTCACCGGTGCTTATAATCGCGGCTATTTGACGCAAACACTGGTCTGCGAACTTAAACGTGCCCAACGTTACCAATTGCCCACCAGTGTGCTTCTGGCGGATATCGACTTCTTTAAATCGGTCAATGACCGTTACGGTCACCTGGGGGGAGATGAAGCGTTGAAAGCATTTCTACAGGTGTTGTTACAGAACATTCGCGTGAATATTGACTGGGTGTGTCGATATGGCGGTGAAGAATTTGTGATTGTACTCCCGAACACAGAACACAAGCAGGCATTGTTGGTAGCGGAAAAGTTGAGAGCTGCGGTGCGGGCGATGACCATTCAGTTCGAAAATACAACAATCCAGCTTACCGCCAGTTTTGGCTTGGCCACTTACCCTGATGATTTAACGTGTAATAAATCGGATGATGTGTCTTGCGATCAATCCGATCTTGACGAATCACCACTTGATAACCTGTTGAAACTGGCAGACGACCGTCTCTATCGCAGTAAACAAAATGGCCGGAATAAAGTTACAGGCCGTTAATCCGACCGGGTGATGTTTTTACACACCCGGTATTTATTCCCCGATATTCGAGCTACTGAGCCTGTTTGTGTCTGAGCAACTGTTCCGGTAGCATGAGTATCGCTTTTACCATTTCCTTGAAGTAGCGTTCACAAGGCTGTTGCATAAATGCCTTGCACGAGTATAAAAACTTGCCCCACTGGTTTTGTCTGCTGTCACAGTACTCTGCTTTTGCCACGGAAATACGAGCCTGGGCAATACGTTTTACATGATGATTCTGAGTCGCTGCATGGTTAACGTGCCGTGCTGTGATGCTCTCCATCGCAGCTATCCGGTTTTTGATATTACTGGACACCGATCCGGAGCGCATCAAATAGAGCATGGTTTTTTCCATCGTGAACCCGACATCACCCAGTGCTGCAAGCTTGAGCCATAAATCCCAGTCACTGGCTGATTTTAACGCCGTATCGAAGCCCCCTACAGCCAGGAATGCACTTCTTGCCACGAGGGTTGTGGAGGTGCCGACCACATTTTCGCTAAACAGTTGTGCCAGGGCATTTGTCAGTATTTGGTAACCCTGAAGTTCGACGCTCTCCAACCGGTTGGTTTTTCTGAATAACGGCCAGTAATCAAAGCATCCGATGATGGCATCACCGGTATCTTCTTTGATATGTTCGTAATCGGTAAAACTCAGCACCACATCCGGATTGTTTTTGTGAAAGCGCATTTGCTGCTCCAGCTTCCCCGGTAACCAGACATCATCCGCATCGAGAAAGGCGAGATAACGTCCCCGGGCAATTTGCGCCGCTGTGTTTCGTGCGCCTCCTGGACCTAATTTATTTTCATAGAGAACGGTAAGGCATTCCAGTTGTTCTTCTTTCTCGCTCAACCACGTTTTTGAGCCATCAGTAGAGCCGTCATCGACAACGATAATTTCGTATTCGTTATAGCTTTGTTGCAAGATACTGTTCAGCCAGGCCTCCAGGTAAGGAAGGCAATTGAAATTCGGTGTAATAATACTCAGTTCCGGTACAGATTTTGGCATGGCGCACCTCGTTTTTGTGATTCGATATTTAAGACGGTTCCCGTTTCCCGCTGATCTGAAAACAGGAGGTTGGTTGAAATTGGGTTGTGTTGTTTTCCGGGGTCTCTGTTTTGGTTCTGCAGTGCGAATCCAGGTAGTAATTTAATCCGATGGTCAGCGCCATAAGGATATACAGTGGCCAGATAAAACCCTGAGTCAGAAATGTTCCGGAGATGCAAAACCCGGCAAGACCCGACTGCAGGGCGTTGCCCATAACACATACACTGGGCGGGAGTCCGGGGTTTAACCTGATGCGTTGATTGTTCTTTCGGGTGAATTGAAAAGTGCTGTACACCAAAATGATAAAGATGATCAGTCCCAGGAAACCGGATTCGGCGAGCACCTGGAACCACGTACTGTGCACAGCATGATTTTTGCCGTCCCAGTGGGGGCTGTGGAAATAGTAATTGGCGTAAAAATTATTGATACCCACTCCGGTGAGCGGGTGGTGGGTCGCCATACTGATAGCAGCTTGCCAGGCATAAATTCGACCCATTGCGGATTCATCAATACCCTCTTCCGCAGCGCCACCGGACTTGCGCTCGGAAAGGCCCGCCAAGGCACCAAGGATCGCCAGCGCCAGTACCCCGGCCGCGATGACCAGTGCTTTTCGTTTAGTCGATTGCCAGGCTAACAGTCCCGTGACCGTCGTCATCCCGAGTAGACCGCCACGGCTTTGTGTACATAGAATAGCCCAGGCGATGATGCCGTAGCCGAGTACTGCAAAAAGCCTCAAGTATCCGGGGCTGCGCTTACTGAACAGCATTCCGGCTGCGAAACTGAGTGGAAACGTGAGCACCAGGGCAAGATCATTCGGATCACCAATCATCGAACCGATATTGCGACCGATGGTTACCCGTGTACCCTCCACCAGTCCAATGCCGTTTAACTTGTTGGTGATCGCGATGCTACCAATGACACAGCCCGCCAGGATGATCAGCATGCTGCAGCGATGGAAGTCTTTGGGGGTTCGGATTAACCAGGCAATCGCACAAACCATGATCGCGATCTTTGAAAAGGTGCCAGTGATCGCGCCGATTGCCGCCCCCCGGTCGGTGGCAAAAACTGCACCCAAACAAATCAACAGAAAGAACAGACTGAACAGGGTTAACAATTTGGACCAGTACAAGCTGATGGTGTTCGCGATGAAAATGTGCCATCCCAACACCGCGAAGGAGGCCAGTGCCAGTAGCTGAGGTATTTTGAAGGGCATGAGTACCGGAATCGCTTCGTGTATCCGGAAAAATGAAAAAATAATAAACCCCAGACAAACCCAAACCGGATTGCGAAATACTGCAATGGCAATGGGAACCAGCACGGGTATCGCGATTCCGAACAAGGGATTGGGCAGGGTCGACATGATGCCCCCCAACACAATAGATGCGAACCCGGCGAGACTGACTTGTTGCAGTTTGATATTCCCCGTCATATTGGATTTACCGCCATGCGGGGTGAGGGGCCGACCGAAAGCAGCCCGGCTTTATAGATTAAAGCCAGGGTTAGCCCTGCGGTCAGGCCAACGCTGAACAGTGCGGCAGAAAAGTCCAGCCGGGATGCGAATCCGAGGCCAAGAGCACAGAGCAAGGCACTCCCGAAAATTGTGCCGTAACGGTATGGCAGGTGTAGCCGCTTCTGGCTCGCTCGGACAAAGAGAATCGTTCTGCCAAGGTACACCGCAACAAATCCATAGACCAATCCGGGTAGCGAAAACAGGTAGATTGCAATACTAAACGTCCCCAATGCGAGTATCGAGGTTACTGCATTGAGTTTGAACACGATGGTTGGGGATGTATTGGTATAGCATCCGGTATTCAGCAAGTGTGAGCATTGCTTTAAGGCCATGGCAAAACAGAGCATGGGCAACAGGTTTGCTGCCGGATGGAATTCTGCTGGCAGCCAGAGCTGGACAACATGAGGTGTAATCCAGCCAAATATGAGTGCAGACAGGAACGAAAAGCAACAGCCGAGTGAGGCCAGGTTGCCATTGCAGATTCGACCGTTTGCCTGCTGTAGCAATTCAAATCGTTTCGGAAACCACCACATCGCGAAGGGCTCCAGTGCCAATGGAACCAGTGCAGCAAACTGGATAGCAACAGCGTAAAGAGCGAGAGATTGAGTATCGGTGAGAGCGGCCAATATCCATTTTTCCGCACCAAATGTCAGGAATACCAGTAAACCTGAAGCGATAATCGGGGTACTGTATTTCAGCAGTTCGAGTGCGCTTTGTAACCAAAAGCCTTGTGCCGTTTGTGTGGTAGATAAAACTGGCTTGACGATTATTTTTGGTAGAACGAAACGGTTCAGCGCAATTACCAGGAACATTGAGGAGAACAGGCCGCTGAGCAGGACTCCGTCAATACCTGCGCCCAATTCCAGCAACACGAATGTGGTTGCCGCCTGGAACGCGGCTTTGCCTGAGGTGAGCCAGAAAAACAGGCTGGCTTGCTCCTGGAGTCGCAACCAGGCGAGTGGTAGCGCTGTAGCTGCGGTCACGACAAGAACTGCGCTGGCAAGGAGCCATTGGGTGTCAGTTATGTTTCCGGGCAGCCATTCAGGGGCATAATCCTTTAGCGCAAAGCAAAGCAGAAAGCCCAGTATACAAGCCATGATCTGCACTCGATAAGCGACGCCTGCTACCGCTGCTTTTCGTTCTACTGTCTTGCTGCTGCCGACGAAACGATACATCGCCTCTGTGAGACCCAGGCCGAGTAGTATGCCGCCAACGCTGAGCCAGGTGAGCAGAATATCCAGGCTACCGAATGACTCAGTGCCAAGATAGCCAGTGGTGATGGGCAAGATCAGAAAAGCACTGCCTTTCATCACCAGAAGCCCGGCGGCATAGTAGGCAGTCTGCTTTAAAACGCTTTGATTTTCGGTCAATTTCATCGCTAAACCCATCAATTTCTGGCTGTTTTTTTGAGTTAAGGTGTTTAAAAAACGACGTTGTTAGATACAGCGTTCAATGGCCCCCGACAGGATTTTGCATTGATGTAATGCGCTGTAGTGGTTCTCAATCCGGGCTCTGGCCGACTCTGTAAGTTTTTGCCTCTGCGGCTGGGACATCGCCATCATTTTGAGAATGGCCTCCCCCAGTGCGACCTTGTTCCTGGGCGGGACCAGTATGCCGGTCTCCGTGTTTCCCTGAAGATTCGAGCCGAGGATATCCGGACAACCCATGAACGCCGTGGTAATCACAGGCAGACCGATTGCCATAGCTTCTTTCAACACCAACGGCCCGGTATCCCGATCGCCGTTGCTGGCTTCGTGAAACGGTGCGAGCAGTGCCACATAGGACGCGCCATAGCGACTGATCCATTGGCTGTCTTTGGCACCCAGAAACGCAACTGACTCGTGTAGATTTAAACTCAGTTGCAGTTGCTCCAGTTGTGTTTTCATTGCGCCTTCCCCGACAATATCCAGTTGAGGGCGCGCTTCCCGGGGTAGACCAGCAAGTGCTTCAAACAAATAAGTCAGGCCCTTTTTTTCAGTCAACCTGCCGATAAAAAGTAAACGACCATTGTGCTGCTGAGTGGCACGGTAAGGGAATCGGTGAAGTTCGAGACCGCATTGCACCAATTCTGTTGTTCCTGCGTGGTTCAGGCGAAGGAAATCCTGTTGCATTTGTTTGCACACGGCGACAGAAAAATTTGCAGCTCGCAATTTCAGTGCAAGATCTGCGGGGGTGGCGTAGATATCAAAACCATGACCAACAAATGAAACCGGAATTTTGAGCAACTTTGCCGCGGTAATGGCCGCCGCGGCGGTATGCAGGGCAAAATGTGCATGCAGGTGATTACACCCGGTGCGCTCGGCAATGTAAGCGATTTTGGCACTGAGTAGCAGGAGCGATTTGGCGGGAATGCTTTTCTGTGCTCGCGCGAAGCTCACGGCATCGGCACATTGCGATAACTTTCGGACAAAGCTTGCCATCGCTTTAGCCCGGCCGATGTTTTCCAGGTAGTGGGTCTCACTTGCGATACTCTGGTCATAGGGTTGGGCCGCCGAGTTCGGCCGAGTGATTGAAATGGGTACGACCTCATGCCCCAGCAAACCCATGGAGCGCATTTCTGTCCCAATGAAGGTCTCTGACAAGACCGGAAATCCGGATAAAACGTAGCCAATTTTTTTCATGCGATAGCCCTGCTGTTGTCTTTGCAATGAGGGGGCGTTTTATCCAGCAGCGCAAACCACACGGCGCAGAACCCCATAGTCTGGTGATAATTGGGACTGGCCATTAACGTCTGAGTGGCTTTTACCTGATCCTGCCCGGAGATGCCTAAAAAGCTCAGGGCACTGTGTAAAACACTCGGGCCGAGAGTCTTCGCCCAGGGGCCATATTCAAACATCGGCAGGTTTGCTTTCCCCCAGCGAGGCGTTAAACCCAGTCGACTGATCAAACCCGGATACCGGGCTGAGAAACTCAAACCCCGATTCAACGGGGCATTGGTTTTGTCCCAATCGATGCCTGCAAGACGAGGGGATAAGCGATTGATGGCACGCAGGTGAAATCCGCTGCCCAAGTGGTATCGAACGGGCAGGTTGATCAGCTGTTTAAGCACATCGCCGTCCAGAAAGGGGTGGCTGCGATCATAGTGTTGATCCAGTGCAAGCTGGCCGTTCACGACCATGCGGGGTAACCGGTAGCGCAAATAGAACAGGTTGAGACAGTTTGCGACCGAAAGATCCAGGTTAAAACAGTTATCGATTGCTCGATCCCTTACTGACCCAAGCTGCTCCGCAATACCAGGAAGTGCTGCGACCAACGGTGCTGCTGTTTTGGCATACTCTTCGAAGACATAGCGTCTTCCCCGGGCATTTAGCTGTTTGCGAAAAGCGGGAATGGCAAGTACAGACATTCCGGGTACCCCGCGGTCAAAATAGAATGCCCGGAAGGTTTCAGCTCCGGTGCCCGTCAACAGGGTTCGACCAGCGGACTGTTCAAGTAAACTGCGATCCAGTAGCGAATGGGCATGATGCACTGCGAGCTCACCACCACCTAAATCGGCAATGCGCTGGATGGTATCCCATGTCAGGTGTCCGCAGGAATTTGAGTCCTTGGTTTGTTGGGATCTGAAGATGGGAAACTTGCAGGATCGGGCAAGTTCATTAGCAATGCGCACATCTGCACTTTTCGGGTGGCCGTATGATAAACCGATCGCTTTGTTACCAGTACATTGCAAAGCGGCAAGTATGAGCCGTGAATCCAGGCCACCAGAAAGGGAAATCAAGGGGGCGCTGCTGGCGTTAGCCGACTTTTTTACGGCCTCGACGATCGCGTCCAATGCTGAGTCGAATGAACTGGTTTGATGTCGAAACAAGTCGTCGCTCGGGGTGGTGCGGGACGTGAGTACACCAAAGGTATTGATACTGATTAGTGTTCCCGGGGCATGATGCTGTGCGCCAGCCAGACCACTTTGGTTATCCAGAAGTTGTCCATAAGCGAGTAATTGTCCCAGGGCGTCCGGATTTAACGATAATTCCGTAGCGCCACTTGATCGGATTTGTTGTGCACTGCTGCCGAGCAAATAGCGCCCTTTTTGCCAGAGCGAGATAATCGGAAACAACCCCAGGCGGTCGAGTGCCGCATCAATGCGGTTGTCAATTTCATGATAGACCAGCCAGGAGCGACCAAAATAACTCTTGTAGGTGTTTAGCCGGATGTTTTTAACGATCTGTTGGTCCTGATCCTGTTGTGCTGGATCCCCCCAAATATAAATTTTCATATTGGCAATGGCATACGTCCTTGCTGATCCCTCATTTCCCGCAGGGCGTACCTTCCCGATAAACGCCGAGGCTTTTGCTTCCATTCCCTGTTTAGCCATCCTGGATTGAAATTGAAACTCGAAAAATGCTGTAGCCATAAGATGCTTCCCCAGAGCTGCTGATCGATCAGTTTTTTACCTTACTGAAGGGCAGAGCAGCTTTTGTGCCGATCTTGGTTTGATATTTTTTATTTAATTAAAACAGTTGCTTATAAATTTTCCGTCGCAGGGTGCGCGGGTTTATCAAGATTGAGGAGGCCGTGATTCCCGTTTTGCAAATCATTTCGCAATCCAAGCGCGCCAATGGTGTGCTGTTTTTAGTCTAAGTGTTTGTAAATAAACATAATTGTAGAGTTGGAATGCAATGTGTATTCAGGGAGTAACGGTTTCTGATAATGAATTTAGTCAGTCCTGCAGGGGGAGGGTTCAGTATGAGTGTAGTAAGTGGTTCGTTGCTGTGGCGTAAATGGATAAAAGAAAGCGATAACGCCATTGCTGGCAGTATTCGAAAAATTTATCGGGGGCTTGTCCAGATCCAGTGTCCCTTGATTCGTGTGGTTCACCATCCTTTGTATGTTGTACATCTGGCGCTTTCGGCACTGATCAGACAGTGGTGCAATTTCTGGTACTGGACGCCCTTGTTCAAATCGCGATTAAACTCCGCACCAAAGGTGCTGCATCTTTACTCCGGTATGCCGCAAGTCATGGGGGCTCTGGAACTTCACATTGATGAGGGGGCTCGAATTTCAGGGCACTCCAGCTTCTTCGGTCGCTCGGTGAGTGGGCGAATACCGACTCTGACAATAGGGCGAAATGTAGATGTCGGTTGGCAAACCACAATCGCGGTGGGGACGCGAGTGCAACTGGATAATGATGTTCGCATTGCCGGTAAATGCTATCTCGCCGGGTTTCCAGGCCATCCGATTAATCCGGAACCCCGGCGTCTTGGCCTTCCGGAAACGGATGACCAGGTCGGTGACATTGTGCTTGAAGAAAATGTCTGGCTGGCCACCGGCGTGACGGTATTGCCGGGAGTTCGAATTGGTCGCAATTCGATTATCGGTACCAATAGTGTGGTTACCCGGAATATTCCAGCCAATGTTATTGCTGCCGGGTCACCAGCACGAGTCATTCGTCAGATTTGATTTGCAGATACTAGTTTACGAGAGGAATTTCAGCATGACCATGCTCGTTGTTTTTGGAGAGGATTGGGGGCGTCATCCAAGCAGTACCCAGCACCTTATCAGCATCCTGCGTAATGATTACGATGTGCTTTGGGTTAATTCGATTGGTCTGAGACGCCCAAAGTTTCGCTTAGCTGACTTTATTCGTGTTGTGCAGAAAATCGCATACTCCATGGGAAAACAAGGCCTAAGCAAAGCTTGTACAGTCCGCGGTGAAGATAAACAAAGCGACCACCGAAATCGTTTTACGATTGTTCAACCTCTGGTGTTGCCATTTTTCAGTGTCGGTATTTGTCGCCTTTTAAACGGTTTGCTCCTGCAACATAGGCTCCGGAAGTATCTACCATCGGAGCAAAAAGTAGTGCTTTGGTTATCGTTACCTTCCGCAGTGGACGTCGTCGGCAAGTTGGGGGAAAGTCATGTTGTGTATTACTGTGGCGATGATTTTTCCGCATTGGCCGGGGTGGACCATAACCCCATAAGCAGTATGGAGCAAGAACTCCTGGCGAAAGCCGACACGGTGCTGGTCGCCAGCGAAGCGTTGCGAAAAAAGTTCGCGCCACGGTATAGCGTAGTTATTCCCCATGGCGTGGACGTGAGTCTGTTCAAGCCTGGTCTCCGGTTGCCGGAGGATCTACCGAAAGGGAAACCGATTGCAGGCTTTTACGGTGCCCTGGCCGACTGGATCGACGTTGAGTTACTGACCAAGGTTGCCCGTGACTGCCAGTCGTGGAATTTTGTTTTGATTGGCCCAGTCAGCACAGACATTGCACCACTTGCTGCCTTGGATAATGTCACGATTTTGGGGGCCAAGCGTCATCAGGATTTACCGGCCTATGTCAGTGGCTGGCAGGTTTCATTGTTGCCCTTCAGGTCGTGCCCGCAGATAAAGGCCTGTAATCCTCTCAAACTTAGAGAATATCTTGCGGTGGGCAAGCCGGTTATTGCAACTGATTTTCCCGCACTGGATGGTTATCGAGACTGTGTGAACATTGTCGACAGCGCTGAATCGTTTGTGACAGCTCTGCGTGAAATCAATGCCCGTGAATATGCACCTGATTGTGCCCCGCAACATCGAAAAAATGTAATGACCCGTCGAACCCGGGTGCTCTCCGAAAGCTGGCTGATGCGTGCGCATGAGGTTCAGCGGTTGTTACCGGAATCCCGTTTGGGTCCAGATCCTGTTGAAACCGGTTCAATGGGGCTGTCTGACCAGGCTTAATGGCTTTGAGTCTAAGTGGATGAGAAGGAGCTGGAGTGATGAAAAGTAGCGTGTTTTTAAATCTTTACTTCGCCTTTTGGGCTGCATGGCGGCGGCGTTACCTTATTGTGATCCCCATCATGATCATGCCATTTATTATGTTGGCTCTGGGGGCGATGACACCCAAGAAATACCAAAGCCACACCACGATGCTGATTCAGGAGACCACGAAGTTGAACCCTTATCTGGCCGACTTTGCGGTCTCGACACAGTTAAAAGAGCGAATGGCCGCACTCAAAGCGCTGCTGCATAGCCGGCACATGCTTTCTGAAGTGGCGCTGGAATTAGGGGAAATCAAGACTCGGGATTCAAAGTTGGCGGAGCAGGTGATTAGCCGTTTGTCTGCATCCTTGACCGTGCAACTGATCGGGTCGGATATGATCAAGCTGGTTCTGGTCGCGAATAAACCAACACATATGGAAAAAACCCTGTCAGTTGTTTCTGATCACTTTCTGGCCAAGTTGCTGGCCCCGGAGCGATCTTCTATTCGTGCCTCGGAAGTATTTCTGGCGACTCAACTTAAAGCCCAACACGAATCATTACTCGCGGCGGAAACGGATCTGGCGATGTTCAAGCGAAAAAATTCCGCCCATTTGCCAGATCAGTATAACTACGATGTGCTGCAACTTCGGGATCTGGAGGCCAAGCTGAGGGAAAGAAGTATGGCGCTCTCGGGCGCTCAAGGGCAGCTGAAATCCTTGAAAACCCAACTGTTAAAAACCAATCCGATGCTGGCATCCATAGAGGAGTCCATTGTTCAGGAAACGGCGAGACTGGCGTTGTTGAGTTCGCGCTATACCGATCGCCATAGCAGTATTGTCTCTGTCAAAGCGTCATTGCAGCGACTGGAGCGGGAGCGTGATTCGATTTTGCAAGCGGTTGGAGGACTTTCCACTCAGGATATGGAAAGTCTCTGGCAACTAGCGAGTAACTTGTCAGTCAATGCTTCGGAAACCGCTGTGCGCCCGCTTCTGGTGTCGCAGATGGAGGCGATTGAAAAAGCAAAATCCACAGAGGGGCAGCTTATTGAAGAAACCCGGCAATTGACTGCGGAAATAACCCAGCTAACCCTCAAGCTGGAGCGTTTTGCGGCGGTAGAGCAACAGATGACGGAGCTGGAACGGGATATTCAAACCAAACAAAGTCTCTACGATGACTTATTGAAAAGACATGAAATGGCCAAGGTTACGGAGGCGTTGGGGCGTTTTGAAGAACAGGACCGGGTGAAAATTATCGACTGGCCTTACACGCCCTATGGGCCGGTCAATTTACCACTTTATCTGTACGGCGTTCTCGGAATTGTGGCGGGATTGTTTCTGGGGATTGCCTTGTCTTTGGTGAGTGAAATATCGAACACCGCAATCGTCCGTAGAGATGCGGTAGAACGGCTTATTGGTGTGCCGGTTTTAACACGTATTCCGAAATTGTCCGGTTCACTGAATTGCAGCAGCTTACAAATTGAAGAGGATTACCTATGAAAAAACGACCCGTGCACGTCCAGGTTGTGCAGCACCTTGCACCTGGTGGAATTGAGACCATGAGCCTTGATTTAAAACAATTTGCCAATGCCGAGGTGGAAGTACATATCGTGAGCCTGGAAGGTAGCAAAGCTGAGATGATTGCCCGTTGGCCCCGGCTGGCATCGATCTCTGAATCTTTACACTTTTTGGAAAAACCTCAAGGGGTTGCGCCAAAGACAGTCTGGAGGCTGTTTCGTTTGTTACTGCGGCTGCGTGCGTCTCTGGTTCATACTCACCATATCGGTCCGTTGCTTTACGGCGGTTTTGCCGCCCGCCTTGCCGGTGTTCAGCAGATCATTCATACCGAACATGATGCCTGGCATCTGGAGAATAACAAGCACCAGCGTTTGATGCGCCATTCTGTCAAGCTCTTCAGACCCACGGTAGTGGCGGATGCACAATTAGTCGCTCGAAAATTGGAGGAAAAAGTATCCTGCGCAGCGCCCAGAATTATTCACAATGGTATTAATACCCAGCGCTTTATTCCGGGTGACCAACGGCTCGCGCGGAAAGCATTGGCCTTACCCCGTGACAAATGGCTGGTGGGTTGTGCTGCCAGACTGCAGGATGTAAAAGGTCATGATGTACTTCTGGATGCCCTGTTTCGCTTACCTCGGCAAGTTCATGTTGTGCTGGCGGGCACGGGGCCCGCTGAATCGGCGTTACGGCAACAGGTTATGGATTTGAATCTGTCCGGGCGGGTTCACTTTCTCGGGCACCTTGATGATATGCCGTCTTTTTACCAAGCCCTTGATGTCTTCTGTCTGGCGTCTCATCACGAGGGTATGCCCTTGTCTCCACTGGAAGCGCAAGCCTGCGGAGCGCCGGTTGTATTGTCTGATGTTGGTGCCTGTTCAGAAACCGTCTGCCCCGCTACCGGATTGCTGTTTCCTGCGGGCGACTCCGCTGCACTGGGTCGCGCATTGGAGCGTCAGCGTAAGCAAGCTCCCGGCATTTCACCAAGAGACTTTGTGGTTCGCGCCCGGGATGTGCGACGGATGATTCGTAATTATCAATCGTTGACGTCAGGCATCTGAACGTCGGGCGAGCTGTAACTAATTTGTGGGAGGTTGTTGTGACACTGTTAATTCTCTTTATTACGCTTTTCGCGGGTATGTTAATTCTCTACCACCATCTGGTGTACCCGGTGCTCTTGAAGCTGTTGGCAAAATGGCGGGTGCGAAACGAACTGTCAGAGCCATCGCGCGAACCGGAATGCACCAGTTTTCCATTTATCACGGTGGTTGTGCCTTGTTATAACGAAGCTGCTGTTATTGCAGAAAAAATGCGCAATTTTACCTTTCTCGATTATCCTGCGGACCGGTTTTGCGTACGGTTCATCAATGATGGATCTACCGATCAAACTCAGTCTATTTTCCAGAAAACGATACTCGAGCCCGGATTTACCGGGCTGAATATTACGATGATTCAGCATCGGGACAACCGCGGAAAAGTGGCTCGAATCAATGAGGCTCTGGCAGCCATTGAAGACGGGCTTGTGGTGTTATCGGATACATCTGCGCTGATTTCCATGGACGCATTTCAGATCATCGCGCAGCGTTTTCAAAACCCCAAAGTCGGGGTCGTTGCGGGTACCTATCAAATTCTCGTACCGGGTTCTCGGGGTGAATCGGCCTATTGGCAGTATCAAACAAAAATTAAAGCAATGGAGAGTGCATTAGGTTCTGCTATCGGAGCCCACGGAGCGCTTTACGGGTTTCGCAGAGCGCTGTTTGAGCCTTTGCCTGTCGACACAATTAATGATGATTTCATTTTACCCATGGAAATCGTCAAAAAAGGTTACCAGTGTGAGTATGTCAACGATATTGTCGCGGTGGAATTGGAGCAGGCCTCTCTACACCTGGATCAACGGCGTCGAGTGCGGATATCAATGGGCAACATGCAACAGGCGATTCGCCTCAAGGGGCTGCTCAATCCGCGCCTGGGTGGGGTCGCGTTCAATTTTGCATCGGGTAAGTTTCTGCGGGCCTGGATGCCTCTGATCTTGCTTGTGTTCTTTACCGGTACGCTGGTCTTGAGTGCCCAGTCCGGCTTTTTTGCCAGCCTGGCGCTGTTGCAAGTGCTGGCCTACAGCCTGGCAGCGTTGAAGCAGCTTTTACCGAACTTGAAATGGCCTAAACCAATCCAGCTGTTGCATTATCTGGTGAGTGGACATGTCAGTAATGGTATTGGATCGCTGTATTACTTTTGCAATCGAAAATCAGGTGCGCCCTGGTCCAGAGTAAAAGCGAGTTCGGGCGCTCAGCATTACATTCCTGTGTCCATTCTGTTCAGTAAACGTTTGGTGGACTTTTGTCTTGCCAGTTTGGGCGTTCTCATAACTTTGCCTGTATGGCTATTGATCGGGTTGGCAATAAAACTCGAGTCCCGAGGCCCGGTGTTCTTCAGGCAAATGCGTGTTGGCAGGATTCTACCGGATCGAGCAGAGCTCTTTATGATGATTAAATTTCGAACAATGGTTCAGGATGCGGAAAAAGAAACCGGGGCCGTCTGGGCTCAGGATCGTGATCCCCGCATCACAAGAGTCGGCTGGTTTTTAAGAAAAACGCGGCTCGACGAGCTTCCCCAGCTACTGAATGTGATTAAAGGCGAAATGTCCTTGATCGGTCCTCGACCTGAACGACCTGGAATTGGCGGGCGACTTGATGCGGCGATTCCCTATTATGCAGAACGAACCTGTTTTGTCAGTCCGGGGATTACCGGTTTTGCCCAAGTGCATCAGGGTTATGATACCTGTCTGGATGATGTTAAAAGCAAATTGCTCTATGACCACGCCTATGCAATTGCCTTGAGCCGGTTCCGTGCCTGGCTTCTCATGGATCTAATGGTCATTTACAAAACGCTGCTGGTTATGGTCTTGGGTAAAGGTCGATAGACAGGACGCATTGATTGTTGGAAGCAGGGAGGCTTTCCCGTCTGTTCGCAAAATGCGATTTGCAAATTGCATCTCACCCTCATAAATCACCTCTTTTTAGTCTACTAATGCAATAAAAACAGTGTCTTATAAATTTGGCACGGTAATCGCTCTGCTTACTTCAGGTTACCTTAACGATTTGGAGAAGAGTGATGTCCATGAAAGAGCATTCCCTGAACGGATTTAAAGCCATTTCCCTGGCCGGAGATTTTGATGCACATACGGTCGAGCAGACTCGAACGGAGTTTGCAAATCTGGTTGAGGCAGATTCGGAAAATCTGGTGTTTGATATGGCTGATGTGACGTTCATTGACTCATCCGGGATCGGTGCACTGGTGTTTTTGTTCAAACGGCTATCGGTGGAAAAAAGGACCATGTGCCTCGTGGGCCTTTCAGGACAACCCGCTCGTTTAATCTCGCTACTTCGTATCGATCAGGTGATCGAAACTCACGATTCCATGAGCCATTTTCTGAAGCAGTCAGACAAACAATTCACACAACCGGCAACAGTGGGTTCGTAACGGAAAGCTTGTATACGACGAGGAGGGCAGGATGAGCAACAAACTCTGCGGCGGGATATTTTTGGTACTGTTGGTGTGCATCTGTGGCGGTTGTTCGAGTTGGCCGGGGGCTATGGGGGGCGGATACGGGTCTGAATATATCGGTCTGTCCGAAACCGTTTTTGATCCAAAGGTCGCCTACGCACAAATGCATGTTGTCCGCAAAAAAGAATCATTGGATATGCAATTGGACATTCTGCAATTGAAAGGGGCCCAGCGCTGTGTACCAGCTCGCTACCTGAAGTTGCACCATCTGAGTAATCGAATCGCGCAAGAAATTCACGGTCAGCTGTTTGAAGATGCAAAGCAGGACTTGATCATCATGGAATATGAATTAAAGCGATTGAATTCGGTGTTCCGAAATGTCTCTGAGCGCACCCGGTGCAGTGAATCGGTAACGCGGCAATCACTGAAAACGCCGACACAGGCCTTTACGGTACTCAGCATCTATTTCGATACTGACTCAGCAGAAGTCAGCTTGCCTTACCAATACCAGTTGCGCGCTTTGGCTACATTTCTTGCGGAACAACCGTTAAATCTGACAATTTTGGGCTATGCCGATATTCGCGGGGCCGAGGCGCATAATCTCGCTTTGGCGCGAGCCCGTGGTGAAGCTGTAATGGGGTATCTCAAAAACGGTACCGACAGGTTTCAAGCTATGAATTTGCAAGTTCTGGGTGAGGCGACTGTAACTTCTTTTGAACAGTCCGAATCGGGGCATGCCCGTAATCGCAGAGTGGATATTGTTGTGCAATCTTCAGCGCATCAGGCGGAGGTGGGTCTTGAGCGAAAACGTCACCACAACCGGTTTGATGAGCTAAAGAATTGGGAACCAGGCCTGCAAGAACAAGGTGCTCAGGCATTTAGAGTTTTTGATGGGCACACTGGCGACGGGTATGACCTTCAGGAGGCGTTGTGATGAGAGCGATCTTGAACGTGGCGCAGCTACTCTGCGTTTCGCAATTTGCACTGCTGTGGTTTGCGGCATTGTTTTTGTGGATTGCAACACCGGTCTTTGCATTGGATGAAGAGAATGACTTTAGTTTGCAACCCGGAGATGTGTTGTATATCGGCTTCCCCGGGGAAGCTGGGTTTAATCAGGCATTTGTTCTTGACGCCAACGGTAAAATCGACTTGCCGGAGCTGGGGCCATTTAAAATATCAGGGCAGAAGCTGGACGCCGCTGAAGCAAAAATCAGAAAACTCATGGCTCTGGTATTCAAAGGAACCGAGCGATTAAATGTGAGTTTGAAAGCACGTAATTTGTTGATTCAGGTGTTGGGCTATGTCGCTCAGCCAGGACAGGTTACGGCCCCCGCGAGCGCAAATGTTCAATCTGCCATTCAACTGGCCGGTGGATTATTGCCTGGTGCCCAGTTGGACCGGTTCCAGATTCAGCGCGGAGGACGAACAATCGAGTTTAATTACAAGGACTATCTTGATAGCGGTGATGCCCAAGTCCTGCCTGAGTTGCAATCCCTGGACATTCTGTTTATTCCGGCATCTCCCCTGACTGGAAATGTACAGATTGATTTTGATGCTGCCACCCTTTCGGCAACGGGCGATGCAGCGGATGATAAAAAATCTTTCCGGATTTTTGGTGAGGTGGTCAGTCCTGGTCGTTTTGCGCTCAAAGATGGCTATTCAATCGTGGATGCCATCATGCGTGCGGGCGGGGTGACGCGCTATGCGGGGGTAGAGCAGATCAAAATTATTTCGGGCGCCCGGCCAATTACCTTTAATCTCAAGACCTACCTGGAAACCGGAGATGAACGATTAATGCCCCCGGTACAGCCAGGTACCACCATATTTGTGCCGATTCAGGAAGAGGAAATTAAAACCGGTAGTAATGTCGTTTATATCATGGGGGAGGTGTTTAAGCCCGGGGCCTACGAGAATAAACCAGAAGCGACGCTACTGGACATTCTTGCCAATGCCGGTGGCCCGACGCGGTTTGCAGAATCCCGGCAAATGCGAATATTGCGTAGTGATGGCAGCGTCACGCCCTTCGATTTGCAGGCTTATACAGAAGGACTGTCCCAGTCTGTGTTACCGGTTATCCACGCCGGTGATGCGATTTTTATTCCGGAGAAAACAGACACCAATGAGGCATCGTGGTTAAAGGTACCCCCCTCCCGGGCGATAAAAATCATCGGTCAGGTGTATAACCCGGGCCGATATGAATGGTCTGATGAAATGTCATTGCTCGACATTATTGCCCATGCCGAAGGACCGACCGCCCGTGCAGATACGGCCAATATTCGAATTATGGGGCCGGATGGCCGGGGAAATACGGTCTCACAAGTTTTTAATCTCGAACATTTCTTTGACCAGGGCGGAAATATTGCAGATTTGCCGGTGATTCGTGCGGGGTACACCATTGTGGTTCCGGAATTGCCGCAGGATCCCAGCGACAATAAAGCACAATGGGTTAGACAAAGTCGTGAAAAATCCATCTATATTATGGGGCAGGTGGGTGCGCCAGGTCGTTATATGTTTAACGACAAATTAACATTTCTGGATATTTTGAGTGCGGCAAATGGACCGACCGCTAATGCTGACTTACACCGTATCAGAATTGTGCATCGCAATGGATCAGCGGCGCACATGACAGAGTTGAATCTGGCGCTATATTTTCAAACCGGAGATGAAACCTTGCTTCCGATTGTCAAGCCCGGAGACTCAATATTTGTGCCCGAGAAAAACGGGAGTTGGCTGGATCGACCTAAAGAGGAAATGATCCGGGTAATCGGCGCGGTAAATAATCCGGGGCGTTATGAGTTTGATGGTGAAATGACGATTCTGGATTTGCTTGCGCAAGCCGGTGGCACAACCGAAGGAGCCTATTTGAACAAACTGGTTGTGGTGAATGCCTCATGTTGTGCCAGTCGCTCGGTAGCATTTGATCTGGAAGCATTTATGAAAATGCCGGATTTTTCCACCCTACCGGTATTGCGACCGGGCGATACCCTGTTTATTCCGGCCAAGCAAGACAGTGATTGGCGGATCTTTATGGAAGGCGTAAGCGATGTGTTCAAACTGATTTCAATTGTGGCCATTATCGGAGTACTTTGATATGCAGGGCATTGCTGACTTTATCGAGCTAGAACAGATTTACAGTCAAACACTGGGTAACGGCATTCACTCGCTGGCAGTCTGTGCCGCGAATTCAGGGGAGGGTTGCACTTCTCTGGCTTGTGCGCTTGCTGAACGGCATCAAAAATCAGGTTATTCCTGTTTATTGGTGGATATGAACCTGTATCGGCCCGCATTTGACCGATATTTTAATCTACCCCGAGCGGATTGGAGTCTGGAGGAGCATTCCTCCTCCTCGGCGATGGTGAATCTGGCGCAGGGATACAACGTATTAACCGCTTCAACATTGCCCGCCATGGACTTCCGCAAGTCGGAATTGGTGAACCGCTTCATCGAAACCTGGCGTCGTAGTTTTGATGCTATAGTCATAGATACTTCACCACTGAATGCCTTGAATCGAAATAATATTCCAGCGGAACTCATTTGTGGCGCGGCGGATGCGGCGCTACTGGTCGTGCGTTCCAATAAGACAACCGAATCCGAATTGTTAACGGCCTATAATCGATTACAGCGATGTAGTGCACGCTTGGCGGGTGTGGTTATGAACGATGCGGAGTGTCCCACCCTTGCCGAGGAGCTGTTGCGGGAAACCACGCGTCTGGAGCGGATGCTCCCGAGAATTGCGAGTTGGTTTGCGAACAAAATCAGGTCAAGTCACTTTTTAAATCTGTCCGTTTAGGGGAGGTAAGTCAAGCGCATGTTACATCCGTTTGCTGTGCTGTCTTTATTTTTGATGGTGGTACTGGTCGGGCTGTCTACCCCACTCAGTGCAGAGCGCCGTATTCAAACCGTTAATTTTGGTGTGGTTCCCCAACAAAGTGCCCAGAAGTTAGCACTCAAGTGGCAACCGGTGTTCGATGCTCTGCAGGCCAGTAGTGGTATCCAGATACTGTTCAAAACCGCTCCGGATATCCCTGAGTTCGAGCGTCGCCTCGCTGAAGGTGAATATGACTTGGCGTACATGAATCCCTATCACTTTACCGTATTCAATCTTGAGCCGGGTTACCAGGCCATGGTGCGTGCCGCCGACCGGGAAATCAAAGGGATTATCGTCGTTGCCCGGGACAGTTCGATTCAGCAGTTGAGTGATCTGAGCGGCTTGACGCTGGCTTTTCCTGCTCCTGCCGCGTTCGCAGCCAGCATGTTGCCTCGAGCTTATCTGGCCAACGAAAACATCATGATTGCGACGAAATACGTGCAGACCCATGATTCTGTCTATCTCACGGTGGCCCGTGGTTTGTATGCTGCCGGAGGCGGTGTCATGCGAACATTTGCTTCCATGCCGGATAACGTCAAGGCACAGCTCCGTATCTTGTGGACGACGCCGGGCTATACGCCACACGCTATCGCGAACCATCCAAGGTTGTCCGGGCAAGTCAGGTTCCGCTTGACTCAGGCACTGCTGCACCTGGATCAGACGCCGGAAGGTCGTTTGGCATTGCAGGGCCTGAAGATTAACGGATTTACGCCGGCCGAAGATGCGGATTGGGATGATGTGAGAGCATTAAAGATCGGGCTGCTGGGTGGCTAGCCAATAAATCACTTGCAGATAGAGAGCGGAAATGTCTTTTCGATTGAAAACCATTGTGGGTATAGCGCTGATCGAAGCAATTTTTCTGTTTATTCTGATCGTCAATTCCCTGTCTATTTTACGTCAGTCTCATCACGATCTCATGGCTCAAAGGGCCAATACTCTGGCAAGCCTTTTAGCGTATGCGACAGCCGATGCGGTGCTCTCGACCGATTTGGCAACGCTGGAAAGCATGGTTGCGGATCTGGAGAATAAGCCTGAAGTACTTTTTGTCAAAGTGTTCGGAAATACGGGCTTACTTGCCGAGGCTAATGGCATGGAAACACCTGCAGAGCGGGATGGTAAAAGCCAGAAAGTCCTGGAGCTCTATGTCGCAGAGCATCATATCGAGGTTGGTGGCAGAGTATTTGGGCGGGTAGAGTTGGCAATTGATACCAGTGAGGTCAGCAGAATCTGGCAGGAAGCGAGGGTTGAAAGTGTCCAGATTGCGATCCTGGAAATTGTTTTGGTCGCTTTTGCCTCCATGTTACTGGGTTACTATCTCACCCGAAACTTGCGACAGCTCCAGGCGGGGATAAAGCAGATCAATCAGGGCGAGTATATCCAGATCCAGTATTCCGGTGCCGATGATGAAATTGGCCAGACCATAACCGCCTTCAATGATCTTTCTGCCGAACTGCAACGCAGCCATGAGGAGAGTCGGACATTCCTGATCGACTCGAAAAGACTGGCCATGGAAGTAAAGCGGCGCGAACAGTGGTTGCGCTCAATCGTTGATAATATTGCTGATGCCATTGTGGTTTTCGATGCCGGCGGCATCATTCGTTCTTCCAACCATCCTGCCCAGAAAATTTTTGGTTACAGTCAAAAGGAATTGCTGGGGCTCGATATCAGTCTATTGATTCTGGATGAACACCAGAGACAACGTATTAGTGATTTTATCGCCTCTGCAGCGGCAAACAATGATATCCAATCCCGTACAAAACACTTCGATGAAACAGGTTATCGCCGGGATGGTACGCCTTTTCCGGTCGATATGACCTTAACTGCGGCACGGGTGGATCAAGAAGATATTTTTATCCTGTTGTTGCGGGATCTTTCCTGGCAGAAGCAGATTGAGCGTCAGGCTGAATTAAGCGAAACGATTAAAAGTGGCATGCTGGAGTCCAGTCTCAGTGGGGTGATCGCCATTGATCAGGATGATCGGATCATTGAGTTTAATGCTGCGGCGGAAATGATCTTCGGGTATTCGAAAAATGATGTGTTGGGACAGCGAATGGCGGAACTGATTATGCCCGAGCAGTTTCGCGAGGCCCATCTCAAGGGGATGCAGCATTATCTCGAAACGGGAACCGGGCCGGTTCTCCGGCAACGCTTGCAGCTCCGGGCGATTCGAAAGAATAGTATTGAATTTCCGGTCGAACTCGTGATCACACCGATTCATACCCGAGATAATGTCGTTTTTACCGCAGTGATTGATGATATCACCGAGCGTTTGGAGACTACGGAGAAACTTAAAAAAGCGAAAGAAGAAGCGGATTCTGCCAATCAAGCGAAGTCACAATTTCTGGCTTCAATGAGTCATGAAATTCGTACGCCATTAAATATTATTCTGGGGATGTTAGAGCTTTTGAAAAGCAGTTGCCTGGAAAAGCAGCAGTACGAGCAGATTATTGCCGCCAGCAATGCCGGCCACAACTTGCTTGATATTATCAATGATGTGCTGGATCTGGCCAAAATCGAGGCGGGTAAAATGGAAGTGAAATATACTCTATTCAATCCTGCCGGTATTGTCGAGTCTACGCTGAGTATGTTCAAGCACCGTGCTGCCAGTAAAGGTTTGCGCCTGTTTTCCAATATTTCTGCCCAGATTCCCCCGTCGATATTCAATGATGTGACTTTTTTTCGTCAGGTTTGTATCAATCTCATTGGTAACGCCATTAAATACACTCAGGAGGGCGGTTTGGTGGTCAGTCTGAGACTGACCTGGTTGAATGACCTTCGGCATTTGGAGTTGCAAGTACGCGATACCGGGCAGGGCATCAGTGCTTCCCAGAAAAAACGAATTTTTGAAGAGTTTACCCAGCTACACACCCAAAGTGACGGCACGACCGGTACGGGGTTAGGGTTGGTAATCTGTCGGGAGCTGGCGAATTTGATGGGAGGGGACATTGCATTCGAGTCTGAGGAGGATCAAGGGTCCGTTTTTTCCTTGCAGATACCGATTGAAGATCGTGCGCTGAATCCAGGCCTGTCTTGCTGGAATGAAAAAGCGGTATTACTCTGTTCGGATGATCCGCTATGGCTGGAAAATTATCGTGACCAATTGTCCAGTTGGGGAATTCGCGTTTACGCCTGTTGTTTTAAAGAAAATACAGATTCATTGCCTTCTCTGCAGAGCGTGCTTGCAGAACGAGATAGAACGTGGCTTGCAGTGATCATTGATAGTGAACGGTTTGATCGTGAACGTCTGCCCGATGAAATGGGTTTTGATGAACAGATCTCGCTACTGTCTCGAAATAAAATACCCATTCTCTCCACCGGTTCGCTACGCCATTGCGATGTTGTTTGCACGGCAGAATTGTCAGAGCCGGTTAACCGCTTGTCTTTGATGCAGGGGCTTTTGGCCGCAGATTCCGGTCAGCTGATTGCAACTGTGAGACCTGCGGTTCAGATGGAAATGAATCCATCCTCTGAGGCTGACAGAGCGCCAGCAGAAATCAAGCGAGCTCCAGCCAGGGCAAGAATTCTCTTGGTTGAGGATAGTGAGGCCAATCGCATGATTGCTAGTACCTATATGGAAGATGCGGGCTATGAGGTTGTGGAGGTGGAGAATGGCAAAGCCGCTTTGCAAATCGTCAGGGAGAGGGCATTTGATCTGATTTTAATGGATATGCGTATGCCGCAAATGGGCGGGGTGGAAGCAACTTCGATCATTCGCGCTGAGCACCTGGCTGAAAGCACACCGATTCTGGCGCTGACCGCTCATGCCATGACGAGCGAAAAACAACTTTGCCTTGATGCCGGGATGCAGGACTTTCTGACCAAACCCATTGAGCGCACCGTGTTACTGGAAAAAATAGCCCATTGGCTTAAGTTGGAATTCAGTTGTGGGCCATCAAGTCCGGATAGGGGACGGGCTGGTTCTGCTGAAATCAATCATCAGGCCCTTGAGCAGCTCAAGCAGGACACGAGCGAAGCAGCAATGTTGCGCATGTTGTCCATCTTTGACCGGGAAACCCGCAAACGTGTCGATCAGATCCAGGCCTTTCTTGCGGCTGGCAACTGGGACGGGTTGGAGACCAGCGTACATGCCTTGAAGAGCAGTGCGCAGACTTTTGGAGCGCAGCAGTTACATCTAATTGCAAAAGAGACTGAGCAACGGGTTCGTTCGGGGGAGACCGAAGGCATTGGTGCCAAAATTGAGCTGATCACGACCCTGGCCGAGACTTCGCTGGAACAGCTGGAGGCCCACTATGGCTATATTCAAGCAGAAAAGTAAAACGATACTGTCGCCAACTCCGGTCAGCTACGATTTGATTCGAAGTTTGCGAGACCGCTTGGGTGCGATTTTGAAGCCCTACAAGATCGATGAAATCACGACCGACAATATTCGTCTGACCCTGACGGAATATTTTACCAACGTCTTGAAGCACAGCCCCGAGGAAACGTCGATTGCGGTTGTCATCCAAACTACACCCCCCAGATTGATCCTGGAAGATTATGGTCTTCCCATCGATGCGTTACTCGAAACGGCTCCGGATTTGGACGCATTACTTGCGACCGGACAAATGCGCAGTTCTGGTATGGGGCTGAGCCTGATCAAGAGCCTCTGTCCTGATGCGCTTTATCATGTGGCAGCTGAGCATCCGGCTGAACCCTGTAATCGCCTCTGCATACCATTGCCGGAGATAAATAGACCACGGATCATGATCATTGATGATGACATCACCCAGCTGGCCGTGCTGGAGAGTTATCTTGCCGAGCATTATCACACAAGCCTGTTTTCCAATCCGGCGGAAGCCTTGAAGAGTTTGCGGCAAACGCCCTTTGATTTGATTATTTGCGATATCAATATGCCGGAAATCAATGGTTTTCAGCTGCGGGAACAGGTGCGCTCGATTCGCTCGGCACGGTTGCTGCCTTTCATTTTCCTGACCGGGGAAACAACGAAGGATCTGTTACGCCAGGCTGCCTTTCTTCGAATTGACGACTTTGTGAGCAAGCCTGTCAATAAGTCCATGCTGGAAAACACCATAGAGCGGGTGCTTTTGCGGGTTGCTGATTTGCGTGATCAAATTTCTTCGGAGTTCGATGCAGAGGTCACCCATAGTTTATGGAATACGCTGCCGAAAACCTATGGCGGATACCAGCTCGATGCAGCTTATCAGGTTGCCGCTCGTGGTGGTGGTGACTTTATTTTCTCAAGTCATCGCGAGCACAGTCTGATCGTCATCCTGGGGGATGTAATGGGACATGGTGATCAGGGTAAATTTTTTACCTATGCATTAAGCGGTTATTTGCATGGCATGTGTATGGCTTGTGCCAGTGGACAGTCCGTTACCGAATTGTTATCTCAGCTTTCGGAAGGGGTCAGGACGAGTCAAGTGCTCGGTTCGACCATATTAACCTGCATGGTTATCGAGCTATTTGCAGATGGCACGATTACGCTGGCTTCCGGAGGACATCCCGCACCTTGGGTCATTTCTGCTGATGGACACTTTCGTGAAGTCGGTGTTGGCGGTATGTTGCCCGGGCTTTCCGAGGATGCGCAATACGACGCGGTAAGCTTAACGTTAACGCCAGGTGAATCGCTGCTGCTTTACACCGATGGTCTGGTCGAGCAGGGGATGGATATGAAAACCGACATTGTTAATTCGGAACTGGAAACGATGTTCCGTGAACTGCCTCCACGTCAGGGGGCAACCTGGTTGCTCAATCGCGTGTTAAAAAAGGCGGGTGCCGCGAGTGATGATATGACACTCATCAGTATCAGTCTGCCGGAAGGGGCGGATTAAAGTAGGCAGGTTAAAAAAGTGCGCCAGTTTGGCAAATGCCTCTAGACTATTAACAAAAGGTTCGGGGAAAAGGGAATGACAATGAAAAAACGAGTACTGTTGGTGGAGGACAGCCAATCCCTGGCTGCAGTCTACCAAAGTTACCTGGATGAGAAAGGGTTGTTCATCGCGCATGTGGAAACCGGAAAAGAAGCGATGATCCGGATTCTGCAATCCCCTCCGGATCTTTTGATTCTGGATTTAAAACTGCCGGATATGAATGGCATGGATGTGTTGCGGCACATTAAAGAAAATGGAGTTCCAACTCAGGTTATTGTGATTACTGCCCATGGCTCGGTCGATATCGCCGTGGATGCGATGCAAAACGGTGCCTTTGATTTTCTGGTCAAGCCATTTGATGGCAAGCGCCTGGTTGTTACGGTGCAAAATGCATTGGAGCACGGTGCACTGACAAAAGAGGTTGCATCCTACCGTGATACTTTTGCGCGAAATCACTATGAAGGCTTTATCGGTGAAAGTTTACCGATGCAATCTGTGTATCGCATCATCGATAGTGCAGCACCCAGTAATGCGACTGTATTTATCACCGGAGAAAGTGGAACGGGCAAGGAGGTTTGTGCGGATGCGATTCATCGCCGAAGTTCCCGCAGCAAGAAGGCCTTTGTGCCATTGAACTGTGGCGCTATTCCCCGGGATTTAATGGAGAGTGAGATTTTCGGTCACGCCAAAGGGGCGTTTACCGGTGCCCAGAGTAGCCGGGATGGTGCCGCAACGCTGGCGGATGGGGGAACTTTATTTCTGGATGAAATTTGCGAAATGGACCTTGATCTGCAAACCAAGTTGCTACGCTTTATTCAAACCGGCACATTTCAGAAAGTCGGTGCGAGCAAACTGGAGCATGTCGATGTTCGTTTTATCTGTGCGACGAATCGAGATCCCTGGGTTGAAGTGCAGGAGGGCCGTTTTAGAGAAGACCTGTACTACCGTTTGCATGTGATACCGATCGAGTTACCTCCACTGCGTGCCCGGGAAACCGACATTAAATTGATTATGGATCACTTTTTGCGGACTTATAGCCGGGAGGAGGGAAAACTTTTTACTGAATTTTCCGTTAAGGCGACAGAAATGATGATGGATTATGACTGGCCCGGAAACGTTCGCCAGTTACAAAATATCGTCCGCAACATTGTCGTGTTAAATAATGCCCCCGTTGTTGATGAGTCCATAATTCCCCCGCCGGTCAGACCGGTTTCGCCTTCGCCGAGCCGCGCTCAAGCCAAAGCCGGGGCAGTCCCCGTTACCCCTGTTGAAGTTCCGAGGGCCGAGATGCTGAGTAGTGCGGTTGATGCCATAAAACCGCTATGGCTGATTGAAAAGGAAACCATCGAAAAAGCCATTGCACTTTGCGATGGAAATATACCCAAAGCCGCTGCGTTACTCGAAGTCAGTGCCTCGACCATCTACCGAAAACGGGAAAAGTGGTTGGATGGTTGATGCAGAATTAACTGTTCTCCAAACCCCTCGCAGCCCGAGTTTCAGGCACTACCGAGCTTCATTGCTGTTAAATGGATTCAATAATTGAACACCTGTACTCATGAAGTCTTTTGTGTTTCTGGTGACAAGACATAAATCATAAATTAGGGCTGTTGCAGCAATTTGTTTGTCAATAGAGTTCTCATAATTTGGCACTCTCAGTCTGCCCCAGACCTGGGCTTCATCAACGGTAAACGGGAGAATATTGTCACTGTAATCTTCAAGTAGGCGCTCCAACCACTGCTCCAATATTTCAGACTGGCTGATATCGCCCCTGTGTTTTATTAACTCAACTCCACGCCGGAGCTCACCGATCGTTATCGAATGAGCGTAAAACCCCGTCCTTTAGGGCAGGGATGTAAGCTCGTCGGCGATAGCCGACTAATGTGGCGTTCTTTGTTGCTGCACATATTGTTTGATGATCTCTACGGGTGCGCCACCGCAACTTGCGGCAAAATAGCTTGGACTCCAGAGAGCCGATTTGTAGTAACGATTTGCCACTTCAGGATGGTGTCGTTTTAGTTTTCGACTTGATACACCTTTCAGGCTATTTACCAGAGTTGACAGTGCAATTTTTGGTGGATAGTTAATCAGAAGATGTACATGGTCCGGTTCTCCATTAAATTCAACCAGTTCCGCTTCAAAGTCAGTGCAGACCTTTTCAAATAGACTTTTAAGAACTGGAAACATATAACCTTCGAGCACCCCGTAACGGTACTTTGTTACGAAGACCAAATGGCAGTGAAGTTTAAAAACGCAGTGCCGGCCTGCTCTATATTCATTTGTTTTACTCATAGACCAATTGTATACTCAATCTATGAAGAAGACAAAAACACTTAAAGTTCGGATAAAAGACAAACATGTAAAGCTGTTGAATCGAATGGCTCGCTCTGTGAACTTTGTCTGGAACTACATCAATGAACTGAGTTCCCGTTCGATCAAAGAACGGGGCGTGTTTTTGTCTGCCTATGACATACACCCCTACACCAAAGGGGCGGGGAAAGAATTGGGATTGCATAGTCAGTCTTTGCAGTGCATCGCTGCTGAGTATGTGACTCGCAGAAAACAGTTTAAGAAGGCAAGGCTCAACTGGCGAAAGTCCGGTGGTGTGCGTCGCTCCCTTGGCTGGATTCCGGTAAATACCGGACAAGCCAAATGGAAAAATGGGCAGGTATTCCATAACGGGCGTTACTTTTCAGTGTGGGACTCTTTTGAACTCAACAACTACAAGTTTCGCTCTGCCAGTTTCAGTGAAGACTCAAGAGGCCGTTGGTATTTCAATGTTGTTGTTGATGTTGAGTTTGAAATATCTGAAGGAACACAGTCAGTTGGCATAGACCTCGGCTTTAAAGAGTCCGCAACGGACTCAAACGGAAACGTTGTTGCAGGTCGAGAATACCGACTGCTTGAGCAGAAATTAGGCATTGCCCAAAGAGCCGGTAACCAGAAAAGAGTGAAGGCTATTCACGCTAAAATTAAAAACAGGAGGCAGGATGCCCTGCACAAATACAGCCGCAAACTGGTGAATGAGAATGCGGCTATCTTCGTTGGCAACGTATCCAGTCAGGCAATGGTGAAAACCAAAAAAGCCAAATCAGCTTTAGATGCCGGTTGGGGAATCCTGAAAACCATGTTGGAATACAAGTGCGATCACGCAGGCGTGGTTTTTGAAATCGTCAACGAAGCCTACTCCACCCAGACTTGTTCGTGCTGCAGGGTAATACCTGATAGTAGTCCGAAAGGTAGGACGGGTCTTGGAATAAGAGAATGGGTCTGTTCAGAGTGCGGAGCTGAACATCAGCGTGACATAAACGCTGCCAGGAACATTCTTGCGGTCGGGCATGACCGTCTAGCTGTAGGAATCCCCGTCCTTTAGGGCGGGAAGGATGTCAAAACGCTGATAAAGACCCGAGAGCCTTATCGTCCGACTTATCATCCTGTATTCGTTCAAAATCAGCATCCACCCCAACGTCAGGAATAGCCATCAGTGCCTGCGTAAAGTTCTTCTTTCGAGGCTTTAGGAGTGCGGTTTCAAGGATTTTACGATGTTCGGCTTCTGCACTAATCCCGTCAGCGCCTGCTTTCGCTTTAAGTGCGCGAACGACCGCTTCATCAACGTTTCTTACAATCAGGTTAGCCATTGAGTTCACTCTTATTCCGGTTATGCTTACCAATGATATCATTGCAATCATTATGGTGCTATCAATGATTGCCGTGCGACTTTTTTAGACACGAACCAGCATGGCATCATTGTCTTCGATGGGGTTATCCAGGTTTGCCAGCGCGGCGAGTACTTCATTGATCCAGAATTCGGATTTGCTGTCTTTCTGGAAGCAGCCGTAAATTTGCCGGGATATCACCGGTGCCCCTGTGACTTTGTGCAAGCGCGTGCCCAATACATCCTGAACCATTCGATAGGGGAGGTAAGCCGTGCCTTGATTGTTCAGGATGAAATCCAGTGCGATTCTTGCCAACGATGTGTGTAATACCGGTGGCTGGGCATCGGGAAAAAGTTGCGTGAAGCTGACATTGAAAGACAGGCCCCAGTCAACGGCAACAAATTTGCGATTTATTGCGCTTTCGATGCTTTCGTCCTGACGGGTGCTGACGAGAATCAAGTCCGTCCGGACGACCGGCACTGACGACAAATCACCAATCTTGGCTGGGTCATACAATAGTGCAAAATCAATGGTTCGCTCCATGAGGTGACGCACGAGAATGGCCTGGCTGTGAACCTCTGCCCTGAGCGCCAGATCATCATGGCCTTGATGCAATACATCCAGAACATCCTGCAATAACAAATCCCATAAACCTGTAGTCGCCCCCATGGTGAATACGTATTGCTGGTCTTGTTTCAGGGAGACATCCTGACGTGCCCGTTCCCAGGCCATTAAAATGGTTTCGGCATGGCTGATGAGCTTTTCACCAGTGGCCGTGAGTTGCAGATTGTTCCTGTGCCGGGTAAACAAGGGGACACCCAGGGTACTTTCGAGTTGCTTGATACGGGCACTCACTGCCGCTTGTGTGAGGTAGAGATTCTCCGCTGCCTTGCCGAAATGTCGGGTGCTGTTAACCTCTAAAAATGTTTTCAGTAATTCGGTATCCATTGGGACTTCTATTTTAATAAATACAATCTATTTATCAGTAAAATTTTTTGTTGTCACCATTAAATTGTTTCGTTTTCCTGCATTTTTCTTTTATTGGATAATCCGCGCGATTTTCCGGAGACGAAATGATGAAAAAAACGATCGGTTCCTTATTTCTTACGTTTTTGGTTTTTGTTGCACCCGTATCGGCTAACTCAGAAGGTATGGACAGTCCAGAATTGGACGGTTATGAGCCAGCCGAAGCCGCATGTGAAGGTGCCGCTTACGGTGAAAGTGAATCGGCCTGCGGTGACAGTGTAGCCTCAGGTGCAGACCAGTGTTTTAGCAAGATTGAAAAAGACATTGAACGCATGGTGACCGAAGATCCTAATCAGGAAATTGATGTTGATCAATTGCTTGAGGAGTGTCTGAGTCAATACGAACAGTAAATGCTGTGATTTTCAGGGCAAGGGTCCGATTCGAAAAGAGGTGCCGGTATTAATGGAACGTTTTGTTACAGCCAAAAAGTTTTATGACAGCAAAAATTTCCCCCACGGTTTTAATCGCGGCGGTGATTTCTCAAAAGCAGAAGCGGACCTGTTAACCCAGATCGGTGTATACCTTAGTGAGTTGCACTCGGGCGAGCGCGCCGTGACTGCGCCTGATGAAGAGCGCCTGCTGAAAGTCGTCGAGGGTGAGCTGGATGCCCAGACACCTGTCGAAAAAGTGTGGGCAAAATACACCCGATTAATCGCAGTGAAAACCCGGCGAGTCAAGTTGAGTGTGATGAACACCGGTACAGGATTCTCGGAAGAACCGATTTATGAAGCTGAGCTCTAGGTGATCTAACACACCTCTCTCCGGAAATTATCGAGACCCCATGGAACTGAGTTTATCCGAGTCGCCGTTATTGGCGACGCATCACCCCTGCGTGTTTGAGACCATCAGTCGAGGTTTGTGGCAGCAGGGATATGTCGTATTAGAAAATGCGATACCGCCGTCGGTTTTTGCGACCTTGGAAAATAATTTCCTGAAATTAAATGAGAATACTTTTTCCGAAGCGGGTATTGGTCGAGGTCGTGATCATACGGCGAACAACTTTGTGCGCAACGACAAAATTGTCTGGCTGGAAAATGATTCCGAACTGGCGGATTGGTTCGACTGGATAGATACCCTCAAACAGGAATTGAATCGTCGCCTTTTTCTTGGGTTGTTCGATTTTGAGTGTCATTACTCAATCTATAAGCCTGGCGACTTTTATAAAACCCATGTTGATGCATTTCGCGGGCGCTCGAACCGGAAGCTGACGATGGTCACCTATTTTAACCGTGGCTGGCAGCCACAAGATGGTGGCGGGCTTGTGATTTATGGGGCGGATAAGGTCACCAGGATCACTACGGTCTATCCCGAACGGAATACCTTGGTGTTGTTTCTCAGTGAAGATTTTCCCCACGAAGTGTTAACCACTCATCGAGATCGTTACAGTCTGGCAGGGTGGTTCAGGGTTAACAATTCTACCGCAGAGCATATCGACCCACCGCTTTGATAAATTAATGCCCCGGTTGGTCAATTAAGCGACAGAGTTGTAGGATATCTCGCACATATTTTTCAGCTTTTTCGCACATTGAAATCGATTTTCCTTGTCTATGCTTCAATGAAAGACACGTTAAGGATATCGTTATGTCTCAGTTTCAATGCCCCCATTGTCAATCTCACAGCTGTGTTGAATGGAAATATTGGGTTCCTGTAAATGAGATCGTTTTGGAAACGTTAACACTGGAGCTCATTTGTATGGGCTGTTTTTCACTGCTCCCGGATCGACGCCGAAGTGAGGTTGTGGTCGCGGCCTGACTGGTTTTTTGCTGTATTCAACTTTGATGCTTATACTGAGGCAACGAATAACTCATCCGGGCTGCCCTTAAGTATCAAATATGGAACGAAATACCTTCACCACTGTGATTGGCTGGATTGCCGCTGGCCTGTTGGTCTCCAAGTCTGTTATTGCTGATTCTGCAGCAGCTGACGCCTCAAATCTGGATATTGAACTGACGCGCTTGATCAAAGCACAAAATATTTCGTCGATTTATTCAGATAAAGGACAAAGTACAGAGAAAGTCGCACTGGGCAGAGCGCTTTTTTTTGATAAGGTGTTAAGCGGCAGTGGCGATATCGCCTGTGCGACCTGCCACCATCCTAATCTTCATTCCGGAGATGACCTGAGCCTCTCCATTGGTGTGGGGGGGGATGGACTGGGCTATGAACGTAAACTTGGCAAGGCTCGCCCGCTAATTCCCCGAAATGCACCCGAAATTTTCAATCGGGGGGCATCACAGTGGCGTACCATGTTCTGGGACGGCCGGGTGGAAATTGCCGCTGATGGCCACCGAATTTCTCCTGCGGATGAAAAGTTACCCGCCGACAAACTGGAAAACATCGTGGCCATGCAAGCAATGTTTCCCGTGACCTCGCGGCACGAAATGCGGGGCCGTAAGGGGGATCTTGATGTTTCCGGTCAACCGAATACGCTCGCGGCAATAGGGGATACGGACTTCGAAGAAATCTGGGAACGTGTCATGGGTCGGGTGTTGGCGATTCCAGAGTATGTCGCTCTGTTTAAACAGGCATACCCTGAACTCGCTACAGATGAATTACATTACGCCCATGCGGCAAATGCTCTGGCTGCATTTCAAACAAAATCTTTTACCTTTGAAGACAGCCCGTGGGATCGTTATCTGAGGGGGGAGCAGGCGGCTTTGCCAGAGGCGGCAAAACAGGGTGCTATTCTCTTCTATGGCAGCGCTGGTTGCTCATCCTGTCATAGCGGCGCGTTAATGACAGACCAAAAATTTTATAACTTGCTGGTGCCGCAAATTGGCCCGGGCCACCGTGACAGTTCCGGTTTTGATATTGGCCGGGCTCGAGTGACAGATCAGAAGAAAGATGCTTTTGCTTTCCGCACGCCGCCTCTGCGCAATGTTGCGATTACCGGACCCTGGATGCATAACGGTTCCTATATGTCGTTAGAGGCTGTGATCGAGCATCATGCCAAACCTCTGGAGATGCTGCAGGCTTATGATGCTTCGCAACTTGATCCCAGCGTTAAAAAAACGTTTCGCCTGAATACTTCGACAATACTCGTTATGTCGCAAACATTTTCCCCCGAGATCAATGTTGTACCTGAATTAAATTCACAGGAAACCGAGCAGTTAATTGCGTTTCTGGAATCCTTGACGTCACCATCCACCCAGGATTTGTCGTACCTTGTCCCCCAAACCGTTCCGAGCGGGTTGCCGGTTGATCGTTAATTCTGCGTAACCCTCCCTGTTGGAGATCTACATGTTTCACACCTTTGTCTGGCGACCTTGCGCCACCTTTGCCAGTAAACATGCGCTTCTGGTTGCGCTCAGCTGTTCTCTTGTCAATGTTGGGGTGCCGGTTGCCAGTGCCAGCGCGCGAAATCAGGGGGGCGACGTGTCCCCCCCCATTGCGCCTGACAGTATTCAGGGCACACCGCTGGTCAAACCGGAGCGTCAAGGTGAAAAGCTTTTCGCTCGATTGGGTGAAAAGGAGACCGGAATTCGTTTCGCCAACACACTTTCTGTCGAACATCAGCGTAATTTTACATTTAACGGGGCGGGGTTGGCCTCCGGCGATTTCGATGGTGATGGCTTGACGGACTTGTATCTGGTCACTGAAGAAGGCCAAAGCAAGTTGTATCGTAATCTGGGCGGGTTTCGTTTTGCCGATGTGACCACCCAGGCCGGGATTAAGCAGGATAAAGCGGGCTTTGCAATTGGCGCCAGCTTTGCGGATATCGATAATGATCACGATCTGGATCTGTTTCTGACCAATTGGAATATGCCGAACACGCTGTATCGTAACAACGGAGACGGAACCTTTACGGACATCACTGATACCGCAGGGGTCGGTTATAACGGCGGCTCAACCACAGCCACGTTCGCAGATTATGACCGTGACGGTGATCTGGACTTTTACGTGGCCACCTATCGACCTGCTGATCTTGCCGCCGAAATTGGTACACCAAAACTCGAGATGAAAGATGGCCAGATTGTTATTCCCGATAACCTCAAGAGTTCGATCGAGTTATTCGAAACCAAGAAAGGTTTGAGTGTTCGGCAACTGGGCGAGCCTGATTTACTGTACCGTAATAATGGCGACGGTACCTTTACTGAAGTTGCCAAACAGGCGGGGATCTCCGGCGGGTATTGGGGACTTTCGGCATCTTTCAGTGATATCGATAATGATGGCTGGCCAGACTTATATGTCACCAATGATTTCTGGTCGCCAGACATGTTTTACCATAACAATGGTGATGGCACTTTCACGTTGCTGGATGCGGAACGTGTTCAGCAAACGCCGATGTTTGCGATGGGGATGGACTTTGCGGACATCAACAATGATGGGCTGACGGACTATTTCGTAGGTGACATGTTGAGTCAGGATGCCACCTTGCGACTGACCCAACACGGCTTGATGGATACCACTTTGCCACCGGATGAGTCAGCCGCCCAGGTGATGCATAACGGACTTTATCTCAATAATGGTGATGGCTCGTTCAGTGAAATTTCCTGGTTCGCCGGCGTCGCCGCCAGTGAATGGACCTGGTCGACAAAATTCGCCGATATTGATCTGGACGGCTATGTCGATTTATTGATCAGTAACGGTATGATCGGTGATTTGATGGATAGCGATGTGCTGGCGAACATTAATCTCCCCCAGTTCAAAAATGCACCGGCTTATTATGAAAATTACCCCAAGCTGGCCACACCGAATAACGCTTTTCGCAACAATGGTGATTTGACCTTTTCCGAAGTCTCGGCACTTTGGGGAATTGATGATGAATCCATTGCCCATGGTGCCACTCTGGCAGATTTGGACAATGACGGGGATCTGGACAAGGTCGATAATTTCATGAATGAGCCACTGGGTGTTTACCGGAATAACGCCCTGAAGAACCGCATTCTTGTGGAATTGGTCGGGTATCGTTCGAATTCCTTCGGGATCGGTGCGCGGGTTACGGTTACCTCTACAAATGGTCAAAAGCAGACCCGGATGATGACAACCTCCGGTGGATATCTCTCCAGCCACGCTCCCGTGTTGGTTTTCGGCCTGGATGATGCCGAGACGATCAAACAGATCGAGGTCAACTGGCCTTCCGGGCATAGCCAAACCTTCACTGACATTGAACAGAAAGCGTTGCTGGCCAATCAACGCTATGTAATCGCGGAACCGGACAGCATTCGCACGCCTCCGCCACCTCGACGTTTGCAGGCTGAGAACACCCAATTCGCCGAAGTGGGCGCAACGGCGGGGTTGACCCACGCCCATATTGAGGCAAATTTTGATGACCGGCAGTATGAAGGCTACGATGATTTTGAAGAGCAGCTTTTGTTGCCTCGCCGACTTTCGGCGATTGGGCCAGGGGTCTCCTGGGCCGACATGGATGCCGATGGGGATGATGATCTGTATGTTGCCGGAGCACATGGACAGGCCGGGACAGTCTATCAAAATCTGGGGGATGGCAGGTTTGACCCGATTTCCAATAATATCGTTCCAGCGGCTTTGGAAGAATTGGCAACCGTCTGGTATGCCAATGGCGCGTTTGTTTCCAGCTTCAGCCGATACGAAGTTCCAAATGCGCCCATAGCGGCCATTATGGCCAACAATAACGGATTGCAGTTTCAGGCTGATGCTTCTGGTGGTGCACTGGCTTTAAACGACATGGATGGTGATGGAGACCTCGATATTTTTATCGGGGGCAGAGCAATACCGAACCAATGGCCGTTACCGGCGTCCAGCTACATTTATCGCAATGATGGTGCAACTTACACAAATGTTACCGCAGAAAAAGCACCCGGATTGCTTGAACTGGGCCTGGCAACTGGAGCGATGTGGCTGGATATCGATAATGATCAGGACAGTGATTTGCTTATTGCCACAGAATATGGCCCGGTGCGTTTGTTTATAAATGATAAAGGTGCCTTCCGTGATGCTACAAAAACCTCAGGACTGCAGAAGTGGCATGGCCTTTGGTCGGGTATTACCGCTGGTGACTTCAACGAAGATGGCTACATGGATTTTGCCGTGGCGAACTGGGGGATGAATACCCGGTATCATGCATCTGAAAAGTATCCGGCCATGCTCTATGCGGGTAACATAGATGGCGATGGAGACCTCGACATCGTTGAAGCGGAATATGTCGATGGCGTACTCAGGCCCATGCGTGAACGTGGCATGGTGGGCGCTGAGATGCCTTTTGTCTACGAAAAATTTGATACTTTCCGTGCCTATGCTGAGGCCACCCTCGCTGAGATTTACGATGATCGTTTGCTGGGTGAGGGCGTGATGACGTTGTATGCGAATACGCTGAAACATGCTGTGTTTATCAATGATGGCCAAGGCCACTTCAGCATGAATGTCCTGCCGGGCCTTGTTCAGGCCACTACGGGTTACGGTATTACCGCTGCTGACTTTGACAATGACGGCCATGAAGACCTTTACCTTGTCGGGAACTTTAGCCATATGGATCACGAATTCAGACAATTCTCCGGCGGCATCAGCTATCTGCTCAAAGGCAACGGAGATGGCACCTTCACTGAAGTACCTTCCACCCAAAGCGGCTTGTTTGTGCCCTATGACGGTCGAGGTGTGGCGGTGAGTGACTATAACAAAGATGGCTGGGTGGATATCGCAGTCGGCGTGAATGATGAACGGCCTCTATTGTTTAAAAACACTGGCATTGATGGCCAGTGTGCGTTGACTCTGCGATTGCAGGGGAGCGCACGAAATCCGTTGGGGATTGGTGCACGCATTACGGTTACACGGAGTGACGGGATGACTACGAGCCGGGACGTTCAGGCCGGAAGCGGCTACTTTTCCCAGGACAGCGCAGTACACTTATTCGGCCTCGGAAAATCAGAGCAGGTAACGGTTAAGGTATTGTGGCCAGATGGAACGCAGAGTACTAAATCGGCTGCACAATGCGGCAACGTCACGCTTACGCAATGAGTCCGCAGGACAGGATTAACATTAAGTGGTGACCCACTCATTTTTTTGGAGTTGTAATGTACCAATATTATGCTTTTGGCTATCACGTGAAGTCTGACATTGCGTTGCCGGAGCTATTACCTTTTACCGATCAACCAGATATAGATGAAATCGTCACGATTACCCTGGGGAGTGTTCCGGAATCGTTGACAGCACCCCATGAAGAGGGCGCGCGCTTTCAGGCAAAAACAGGCCAGCTGTTATTGCATGTCGATTGTGTGGCCCGATTTCTGATCGAAGGCGGTACAACGATCACCATCGATGTTATTGACGATTGCGATGAAGATTCTATTCGTTTGTTCCTGTTGGGCTCCTGCTTTGGTGCGTTAATGCAACAGCAGGGACGATTCGTTCTGCACGGCAGTGCGGTAGTGAAGGACGATACCTGTTTGGTGTTTCTGGGGCGTTCCGGGATCGGTAAGTCGACGCTCGCTCAAGCATTGTGCCAGACCGGTTTCCAGATGCTGAGTGATGATCTGTGCTCCATCTCCTTCGAAAACAATCAGGCCTTATTGCACCCGGCTTATCCGCAAAATAAACTGTGGCCGGATTCCCTTGATGCGCTTGCCATTGAGTCAGACGGGCTTCGACTGCTCAGGCCGACAATGCGTAAAAAGGCCATTCCCAACCCTCAAAACTTCTGTGCTAGCCCTCAGGCGATCAGCAAACTCTATGTGCTGGCCAAAAGTAAAGAAGATCGCTTCGAGCGAGAGCTGTTGAAGGGGGCGCTGGCGATTAAAGCGCTGCAGGAAAACAGTTATCGAAAACAGTATATAAATGGCCTGGGTTTAAACAAGCCGCATTTTCATCAGGTGAGCCGTACCCTGAGCAGTGGTATTGCCGTGGAGGTGGTCAGCCGACCCGATCACTTGTCCCGTTTGTCCGAGTTGGTTGATCTGATCCGTGGTATTGATCTATGACCGAGGGCAATCTGGTTTGGTTAGCCTCCTATCCCAAGTCAGGGAACACTTGGTTTAGGCTGTTTATGGCGGCGCTGACCCACGGCAAGACTGAAATTGACCTGGAAAGCATTTCAAAAACGGAAATTGCGAGTTCCCGAGAGTGGTTCTTAAAAGACTCCGGTCTGGATTCAACGGCGTTAACGCTCCAGCAGATTAACCGTATTCGACCCGATATCTACCGGCATCATGCCAAAAGTCAACAGTCGTTGAGCTTTCACAAAGTTCATGATGCCTATATTTATAATGATGTGGGCGCGCCACTCTTTCCGCCCGAGATTTCAGCGCGGGTGTTGTACCTGATCCGGAATCCCCTTGATGTCTGTGTATCGTTCGCCCATCATGCCGGTCACGATGATTACGACAAAATGCTGTTGAATATGATGGATCCTGAATATGCAATGGCGAAAACCACGTATCGACCTGCGGATCAGTTACAGCAACAATTGCGCTCCTGGAGCCAACATGTGGACAGTTGGGAGCTGGATTCGGGAATAGCCTGCCTGGTGATCCGCTACGAAGACATGAAATCAGATGCCTTGGCGGCGTTTACCCGAGCGGCGCGGTTTCTGGGGTTGCCAAGCGATGCTGAGCGGATCAAGCAAGCCATTGACGCGTGCGCGTTCCAAAAGCTCAAAAAGCAGGAATTGGAAAAAGGCTTTAAAGAACGACCGAAAAAGTCCAAATCGTTCTTTCGAGAAGGTGAAGTGGGAACCTGGCGGCAAAAACTGGATAAAGCTCTGGTGGAGAAGTTTATTCTTTCCAGTCGTGAAACCTTGCTGCGACACGGCTATATTGATGAAAATAACCAACCGGTTTTTTGATCGCGAAAAAGCCTGAATCTGTCCCGAGTCTTTCGGTAACGTATGGAGAACTAAAATGTATGAACTCAGCCTGGAATCACAGGTGAAGCAAAAAGAGGGGCACGCGGCCTGTGAGCTGGATGGAGAAGTCGTGCTCATGAATCTGGACAGTGGCCGGTACTTTCAATTGAAAGAAACCGGGAAAGCCATCTGGGAAATGATTGCGGTGCCAAAGCGGGTGCAAGACCTGTGCGTTGATTTAACGAAGCGCTTTGATGTCAGTGAGTCCAATTGTCAGGCACAAACCCTGGGGTTTCTCAAAGCACTGCATGAACAGAATTTTATCGATGTTGGCGACCAGTAAACTTGGGCGGGCGTATACCAAATATGCCGCATTAAGTTGGCACGAAAAGCGTTTGTTAATCGAAATAGGCTTTTTGCTGGCCTGTTCATGGGTTGCCATTCGGTTTGTTGCTTTCAAACGCCTTACCCCACATTTTGGTCAGCGCCACCATGAAACCGCAAAGGTTCTGACTCACACCGATCCGGAAGCCATCCTCATCGGGCGCTTGATCCGGGCGGCCTCGGATCGTCTGCCTTGGGAATGTAAGTGTCTGGCGCAAGCGCTGGTGGCCCAGATCATGTTGTCCCGCAGAAAGATTGCGACAACGCTTTATATTGGCGTCACCCGTGACAGTGATGAAACCAGGCAACACCAGGCCCACGCCTGGGTGCGTTATGGTGAGCATTACCTCACTGGGGGCAGGGGACACAAACGGTATACTGTAATCGATTTTTACGGGACAGAACTGACCCGGTAACGATGCAGTCCAAGGAACAATGCAGTCCAAATAACGATGCAGTCCAAATAACGATGCAGTCCAAATAACGATGCAGTCCAAATAACGATGCAGTCCAACGCTCCCATTATTCGCGCTCAAAAAGCGAGGCGAGTTGCTTAAGCAATGTTTCACCCAGTAATTGAGCATTGGCTATTCGGGTCGACTTGGCATAGTAGCGGCCTACATCGTGCCCAATGCCGATGGCCAACAACTCAACCCGCGGGTCTTGTTCAACCAGGGTGATTATTTCCCGCAGATGGGCCTCCAGAAAATGAGAGCCGTTTGCCTGTTGGGTGGCTTTGTCCATCGGGCGTCCATCTGAAATGACGATCAGTATCCGTCGCTCTGTTGGATTTCGGAGAATGCGCTGATAAGCCCACCACAGGGCTTCACCGTCTATGTTTTCTTGCAGTAAAGACTCCTGTAGCATCGTGCCCAGTGAGCGTTTAATGCGTCGATAGGTTTCCCCTGCTTCCTTGTAGATAATGTGCCGTACACCGTTCAAACGGCCCGGATTTTCAGGTTTGCCGCAGTTTACCCACTCCAGATAGGCTCGATTATTTTCCTGACTGGTCGTTGTATAGCCGAGCACCTCGGTTTTTACCGAGCAACGTTCCAAAGCTTGTACGATTATGCTCGTGGAAAGCCATGCCAGTTTAATGGCCTCGCCTTTCATGGAGCCGGAGTTATCAATCAGTAAGCTAATAACCGTGTCTTTGAACTTCCCTTCTGATTCGTTTTTTAAGGGCACCGTTGCCAGAGGGGAGGTGACCAATCGACTCAGGCGACCCGTATCGAGTCGACCCTGATCAGTATCAAATTGCCAGTTTTTCCGTTGTAGGGCGAAAATTTTGCGCTGGAGTTGTTTGCTGAGTTTGGCAATGGTTTGTCTGTGTTGTTGCAAGTCCTGGTCAAATTGAGCCAAAGAAAGAGGGGCATCGATGGCATTCGCAAGCTGGCTTGCTTTTAAAACCTGATCAAATTGTGTGGTAAAAATAGGGTAATTGGCCGTTTCTCTTGGGGGAAACCGGCTTATTTCCGGACTTTGTGGCAATGTACTCACGGGGTCTGGTGCATCCGTCGACGCATATTCATCCCGGACATTATCGTCGTTCTGCACAATTTCAGCCTGAACATCATCCAGGTTCGGCTCAGTTTGCCCTGTCTCTAGAGGATTGGTTTTGTCGACTTCGCCATTTGCGTCGGAAAACATCGGGTCATCAAGGCTGACTCTTGAGTAAGTGATGGTATCGAGGTTGTCCAGATCGGGCTGAGCGTTTATGCGGGCTAGCATTTCGACGCCTTTTTCGATAAAGCGCCCTTGGTCATTCACCCATTTGTCAAACTCTGAAAGCGTCAGGTCGAATTCGGGGGTTGGGATGGTAGCGGGAGCTCGGAGCTTGGCTTCAGTAATGGCTTGGCGAATGGCAAGGGGTAGCCTGTACCAGATGGCAGGTTGTGAATCCCCGTGCCGCATCAATGCGTGTTCCAGGCCCTGTACGATCAGCGCTCCGACGTTTTGGGCCCGCCCTGCCAGATGGGGGCAGCCCAATGCTTCGACACGGACCAGTTCCAACCAGCCCAGATACTGCGAAAATCCATATTGTTTTATCTGATCTGCAAACTGGAAGGCACTGTGATGCTGCTGGAGCAAACTTTCAAGATCAGAAAGACCCCGTAAGAACGATTTCGTTTTCTGTTGATCTGGGTGATCCTGTTGCTCGAGATCGTAACGTTGCCTGATCAGAGCCGTGATGACGGGGTGGACTTCACTGTTGCCAGGGGGATGTGATTCGTGTGCACATGCTGTGTTACTGCCTGCCATGTCAGTGCAACGGTGGGCCGGTAACGCACGGTTACTGGCACTGAGGGCAGTCTGGCGTTGCTCTGCAGTTGCAGTGCTATGATAAAAACCTTTGCTCACCGGTTCAATTCCTGTTTCGTGGGCCAGCAGGGAAAATCAATCAAGCAGGTCGATATCAAAACAACGCTGGTAGTATTCCGACAGAATAAACCGCTCCTGTTCATCGCATTTATTCAGGAAGCTGAGCCGGAACGCCATCTCCAGGTCGCCGACAATCAAGTAGTTTTCCGCCCAGCTTATCAGCGTCCTGAGTGACATCAAGGTAGAAATATCGCCATGCTTGAAGCCTTCCCGGGTCAATTCCGCCATGGCCACCATGGAGCCTAACAGAGCCCTGTTTGGCTCGTTTTGAAAATCCGGTAATTTGGTCAGTAAAATATTCAGCTCTTCCTCAAAGGCCAGATAGTTCAGGTTAACCGTAATATGCCAGCGATCCATCTGTGCCTGATTAATCTGCTGCGAGCCATGGTAAAGTCCCGTGGCATCACCCAGGCCCACCGTGTTGGACGTCGCAAAGACCCGGAAGTTCTCATGGGGTGTAATAACCCGGTTCTGCTCAAGCAAGGTCAGCTTGCCGTTATCTTCCAGCAGACGTTGAATGACAAACATCACGTCCGGCCGCCCGGCGTCATATTCATCGAAGATAATCGCTGTGCCGTTTTGCATGGCCCAAGGCAGAATACCTTCCTGAAACTCTGTGGTCTGGACGCCGTTTTTGAGCACAATGGCGTCCCGACCAATCAGGTCAAGGCGACTGATATGGCTGTCCAGGTTGACTCTGACACAGGGCCAGTTCAAGCGGGCGGCCACCTGTTCAATATGGGAGGATTTGCCACTGCCATGCATACCCTGCACGATAACCCGCCGGTTATGGTTAAAACCGGCCAGTATTGATAATGTTGTAACCGGATCAAACACATAGGATGCATCCTGTACCGGCACATGCTCCACGCGGCTGCTAAATGCTTTGGTGTGCATATTCCGCGCTATATCCCTGTCGAGACCAAAAGTCTCAGCCACGTCGATAGTGAGTTCCGGGCGCGGTAAAGGTTTGCTTTGTTCGATGTCTGGCTCAGCCGGATGATTCATTAGGATTCCCAAATTCGTGCAGGCATTCAATTATATCGTCTACAATACAATAGCGTATTTTCGATAACTGTATAATTTTGGGCAACATTTTATGAGTGGTATGGGCGGCATTGTCAAGTTTAACGGTGAGCGGGTTGAGCAAACGGAGCTTGATCGAATGCTGAATATCCTCAGACCCTATGGCCCGGATCGGGAGCAAACCCTGAAGCTCAACAACTCAGGGTTTGTCCATACGCTGATGCGGGTCACCCCGGAAGACTATTTTGAACGTCAGCCCGCCAGAGTGGGTTCAAATCAGATACTCTGCTCCGATGCGCGCATCGACAACCGGGAAGAGCTTTGCAGTCGTTTTAATCTTCATCCGGCAAAAGCAAAAACACTTCCCGATAGTTTTTTTATCCTGAAAGCCTATGAAAAGTGGGGTGAAGCGTGTCCGAACTATTTGTTAGGCGACTTCACCTTTGTCATTTGGGATGCAAAAGCACAATCTTTGTTTGCGGCACGGGATCATTTTGGGGTGCGGCCCCTGTTTTATGTTCATAAAGCGGGAACCTTTGCCTTCGCGAATGATTTACGAGCACTACTGAGTTTGCCGAGCGTTGAACGCAAGCTGAATGAACAAAAAATAGCCGATTTGCTGGTTTTATTACATGCCGATACCGTTCAAACGTTTTATCAGGACATCTTACGTCTACCACCGGCTCACACGCTAACAGTGGGCGCATCAGGAATTAGGACAAAACAATATTATGTGCTCGAGGAAAATATAAATGATATTCGATTCTCGTCTTCTGAAGCCTATGCGGAAGGTCTCCGTGAAAAGTTGACGACAGCTGTGAATTGTCGTCTTCGCTCCCATACATCTGTTGGTTGTGAGTTGAGTGGTGGACTCGATTCATCGAGCATTGCATGTGTTGCTGCGATTGAGCTCCAAAAAAAGAATAAAACGCTGGAAACTTTTTCATCGATTCCACCTCATGACTATGAGGGGTACCACAGACCTGGATGGTCTTTTAATGAAAAGCCCTGTATTCAGTCAATTGCTGAGCTGTATCCCAACATTAACCCAAACTTTGTTGTTACATCTCCGGATGATCAACAGCTAATCTCTTCGATTGAGGATACGTTCTACCAACAGGGAACTCCCACGCGGGCAGTATTTTGGGAGTGGATTCGGGCGTTATCACTCAGTGCGAGACAAAAGAACTGTCGAGTGATGTTATCGGGAGCGAGTGGAAATACTACGATCAGTTGGGATGGGAAGTGCTTGTATTCTGAGATGTTTTTTAAGCGAAAATGGCGGCATTTGTTGAAGGCCGTGATTGACACAATAAAGAACCGTCCTCTTGATACCAAAAAAATCGCGCGGGAAATTCTTTCTACAACTCTGTCTGATTCGCTATGGTCTCGCTTAATAAGTCGACGAATATACCCCGAACCACCTTGGAACGCCCATTCTTATATAAACCCGAGTTTTGCATCCAGGTTGAGATTGCAAGAGCGCTTTCACGAACTTGGCTGGGATCCTTTCTACCGGCCATTGTCAAATGGACGTGCAACTCGTTCCCGAATACTGTTAAAGGGGGCCCGGTGCGATGCTGTAGACCATATCAGTGCCATGCGTTCAGTAACTCATGTCGAGCGCCGAGATCCGACTTTGGATAAGCGAATTGTAGAATATACCTTGGGCATACCTGAAACTGAATACCGCCAGGGATTTAATAGCAGGCTCTTAATTAAAAGAGCGATGAAAAATACTGTGCCGGAATTTGTATTACAACGGCGTTTCAGAGGCGTTCAGGCTCTGGATTTTTATCCATTCTACCAGGAGTGTACCGAGCAACTCATAACCTACGCTCAAAAGTTGGAACAAAATGATCTGGTCGATGAAGTGATCAATACTCAAAAGTTGAAAAAGGTGATTCAGGAATTAAACAGTATGGAGATGCAACCGTTGGCGCGTCTCAGGGCCATGCAATCCTTGAATAGAAGTTTTATGATCGCCTCGTTTATCCATTGGGAAGAGAGGGCTAACTGTTAGTGAAGGAGGTTCTAATGTTCGAACCCCGTACGTAATACGAATTAGCCCAGTGTTGTACACATTTAATTTGTAGTGCTCGGGGATTAACTCGGTGTAGATGAGAGTCCATCATTTGGGATGCCTACACCGCCCTTTGTTTCTAGATCGTCCAAGCTTACCAATTTTGGTGTGGTCCAGCATTCCTTTGATCGCTGATCTGCTTTTGTTTCAGTTTCTTGCATTATTTTACTCCCGTTCTCTTTTTGCCTATTCTAGCACCCAGTGCATGTTCCGTTTACGGTTAAATTTCCATCTATTGTTGTATTTCCGTTTGAATCAACACTAAATTTTGAGCCCATAAACATAGTGCCATCATTATTTAATTGGAAAACTGCACTTGGATTGTCAACATTCTGTATTCTGAACGCTCCATTATTATTGAGATAGAGTTGCCAGGATTGTCCCGAGCCCGCAGAAACAATGTTATTTGTAAGTCGAATGATTGGAGCACCATTATTTTTTGCAGTCAACAGTGGATCAGAACCACCAGTATCCTCAATTAAAATACCATTACTCTGACCATTTCGTTTAACATGTAAAGGGGCGCTTGCAGTATCTGTTGTCCCCATGCCAATCCCTACATCACCATCCGACTCCACTATCAATTCGCTCACACCGCCAGTAGTTTGCACATCCAGCAGACCCCGGGGGACGAAACTATTGTCAATATTAATGCCCACATTGGAGCTTGGGTCAATCAGAAATGCATGATTGTTTATATTGGATGCATGCGCAACGTCGAACTGACCATCTGGTGTGAGTGATCCAATGCCTACATCGCCATCACTGGCAACAAATAAACTCCCGTTTGGTGCGCCGGGCTGGATTCGAAATGGTAATAAACCACCATTGGTAACGTCGCGGACAAAGAAATTGGTCTCATTGCCGGATACATCCCAGGTTTGAGCGGCGAAGCCACTTGTGCCATCCTGTTCAAGTCGAATACCAGGAGAGTTGCCGTTGGTAATTTGTAATTGTAGTCCCGGTACCGCAGTACCTAAGCCGACATATCCGTTGCTGTGAACATATAGCGAATTCGTTTTAGCTCCGTGGACTACTTTAAAGGGGATCGTTTCATCGTCAATATTTTCGATCGCAAAATAGTTTGTGCCGCCGTTCGCTGAGTCATTTGCGGTGAGTTGCCAATCAATGGTTGGAAATCCACCAGCGTTACTGGTGTCCTGAAACTTAATGCGAAGATTGTTTTCCTTGAGTCTGATCGTATCGAAACTGAATGTTTCACCACTTGAACAATCCACCCCGATACAAGTGCTTCCCACTACGACGAGATCATCTTGAATGAGCTGATCTGCCTTTGCGTTTGATGTGGTAACCAACAAGAGAGCGAGACCCCAGACTGCTGCTGTTTTTTGACTACTCATCACTTACTCCCCCATTAATTCCTGCTCGTCCTGATCCTGTTCAACCAGGCTGTAATTCTTGACCTCAAAGCGCCCAGAAACTTTTTTTACCGTAGACTCACGCATTTCCGACCCTGGAGGGCGGCCATTACCGCTCACTACCCGGGTTTTTCCGGTATATTTTATACTACTCACTTCGTAATAGTAGTCACCGTTTCTGGCCAGTTCCAGGTCGCTGGCCAGCACGTCAATACTGGCGTTGTCATAGGCCTCGTTGAAGGAATAGCTGCCATCACCTGTGATCCTGAGCACCACGCTGTCCACATTGCCACCGGCATCAATATGGATTGAATGAGAACGAATGGTCACATCTGGATTGGGCTGGGCTGATGCCATACCTGCGAGTCCTGCCGTCAGAAGCAGGCCCATCGTTAATTTTTTCGATAACCGCATATTACCTCTCCAGTTGCGACAATATATTTTCTAATCAGCGCTATTTGGTTTTTCGTCCGTTTGATCACTGGACTTGATACTCCAGTAATTAGTCCTCTTATTAAAGCTCAATAATCAAGAATTACAAAATACAAAAAGATTAGCAATAAATCAGTTGTTATCCTGCGTATGCCGGTTGTTAAGCTCTGTAAGCCCTTTTCAAGGTTATTGTCCGAACCTGTCTGTGTTTTGTTACGGGTTTTGAGATCGTTGTGAGGGCTCGTAGGTGAGTATGTAGCGATTATTGGCGGGTAGAGGGCCAAATGCCTGGCGCTTACCATTTGGCCATATCACGATGACCGTTGCCTTATCCGCTTTACCCAGGCCGAAATGTTGAATTTTCGGCTGGGCGGAGAGGTGACCTTCACTGCCGGAGACCTGACGCCAGGCATAACCCGTTTCGCCAAACCCCACTTGGATCTGTGCGCCAATTGCATCGAGATTGACCTGTGCTTCGGGGTTGCCTTTAAGGGTTACTTGCAACCAATTGTTTTTGAGCAATTCAGCATTGTTGCTAAAAACAGAAACTTCATCGTGGTAGTTGTTTAGCGCCAGGTCGAGATCACCGTCACCGTCAAAGTCACTGTAAACCGCAGAGCGGCTGTTGCTGTTTATATTCAAGCCGGATTGCGCCGACACATTACTCAATCGTTCTCGACTGTTAATAAAAAAAACATTTGGCGTCCGATTAGGTGTCCGTAAATTGCTTTCGTCTTGGTTTGGGCCGAGAACATGATTTGAGTCGTTTCTCTGCCTGTCACCACGAGTGGTGTTGCGAACGCTGTAGTTGTTTGGATTGTAGTTGCTTAGGTAGTTGCTTAGATTGTAGTCCGTCAGGCCATTCAGGACATAAAGGTCATCATCGCCATCGTTGTCCGCATCAAATAACGCGGCATGCCACGCCCAGCCTGTCAGATCCGAACGATTTCCCTCTTTATCACTCGGTTGGTATTGAAGCGCACCATTCTCGTTCGTTACAGACAAAAAGAGTGTATCACCGCTTGAGCTCGCCGTGCTTTCAGTTCCATTTGCGATATAAAAATCAACCAAGCCATCCTTATTTTGTTCGGAAAGACCAATACTGGTTGTTGATGATGTTTTATCGAGACCTAAAGTGCGGGTGTAATTGACAAAGCTTTGACCATTTTTGTTGAGAAAGTAAGCGTTTTTGCCAAAGTCGTTGCCAACGATCAGATCCTGCCAGCCATCCTGATTGATATCCGTATGGGTGACCGTTTGCGACCATCCCTTATCATTGCTGCCCAGCGCATCGTCTGTAAGCGAGAAGACAAAATCCCCTTGGTTTATGAACAGTTGATTGGCTGTACCATTGGAATTGGCGGTATGCGGCACCGGCAACACACCTTGTAGATAATTGCCGTAGTACGAGATATAAATGTCGAGCAAACCATCGTTGTTAATATCGACAACGGTGGCCGCGCTGCCAACGAGCCCTTGGCCCCCGAGTTGTGCTTTGTCGGTTAAATCGGTAAACGTACCATCGCCGTTGTTGCGGTAGGCCCGGTGCGAGTCATTGACATAGGTAATAATAATATCCTGGTCGCCGTCATTATCCATATCAGCGATCAGGGGTTGCCTCGGTTCGCCCGGTAGATTGTCCTGGGGACGCTTCCAGTCGATCCCGGCTTTGTCAGTAATGTCGACAAATTTCCCGCCGATATTTTTCAACAGGTGGTTCCCGGAGCCACTCAGTACCAGCAGATCGATCAATCCATCTCCATCGATATCCTCTGCCGCCAGGCCGGAACCGCCGAAAACCGGCGGAATGGGCAATATGCCCGTATTTGTGTCCGTGATGAGATAACCGCGCATCAGGCGACTCAACCAGTCAGAGGTGCGATGGGCAAGGTGAAGATCCCATTCATCATTTCGGTTAGTGAAGTAGGATTGTGAGGGGCTGGCAGATTCCCGTGATGCATCAGTCTGAGTCGCTGAGTCCTGGCCGGTTGCCGGATGCCGATTGGTGGTGGCCAGTTGTTGTAGTTGTTGATAGGCCTTGACTAATAAATCAGCAGAAAGATAAACCGGCATCTCGGGCTGTTCCAATCGTGCGGTCTGGCCCGCAACGTTGAGCAGCAATACCCCGTAGCGGGAAATCGCCTGGATCATGTTTTCTGTCGCGGGGGTGTCTGGCGCTTTAGTTCTATGTGTTGCGATGTCCGAAAGCGCATAAGCGAGATAACGCCACGGTAAGCCGGTATCAAGAAAGGCATCAATATCGTAGGGTTCAATGATGATCTGTTTATCTGTCGGTAGATCCGGGAAAAATATTTGCTCCTTATAGGGATTCGCTTTCGAAGGGAGCAGTAACTCAGTGGCTTTTTCGACGGCTTGGGAGCTAATGACATCGCTATGGGGTTCCAGCGCTTGCGCTTGAAGATAAAGTGTACCGGCAAAAGCAGTCATCGCTTCAGTCAAGTAGGATGAAAACTTCTTTTGCTCCAGCTCTGAGTCAGGCAAGTCTGCGCGCGCAAAATACACTTGCAAGTTCCGGGTAAACAGCTCATTGCTGATTTCGGTGTTCTTGCTATGGGCTTCCAGCTTGGTGTTAATCAGTGTTTCCAGGCTTGAGTGATGCTCGATTAATTCCGTTGCTGGAGTAGACCAGCGTGCCGTTGAACCATTTTGTTCCTGCGCAATAAGCTGCGCGGGTGCGGACATCGCGGTTAAACCGGTAAGCAAGCAACATATTTGAATAGAAATTCCGCGATTCAAGAGCGGGAGCATAGTCAGTCTCGTATTTTTGATTTTCATTTTCGGGCTTGGGCAGCAACTGGACGGAAAGCGGCTATACTTTGTCAATTACGGTGTCTTGTCAATTACAGTATTTTGCTACATTTGATGTATCTCTATCTCGGCAAGTGAATCTTCACGTTATTCTGACAGGTTTGACAGCGTAATTATTGTCCTGGAGCGTTAGCAAAACCAGACTCATTCTGGTGTTATCTTTTTGAATTGAAGGTGTTCAATAATGAATTTGCAGAAAAGATTATTATCTCTTTGTGCGTTTATCTTTTTATCTTTTACCGCAAATATCGCTTTTGCCGCGCCCCCGACATTCTCGATAGCCTTTTCGCCCTCGACAATTGCGCCGGGAGTTTCAAGCACGCTTACGTATACGATCGATAATTCAGCCAATACCGTTCCGGTATCGAGCCTGAGTTTTAGTAATAGCTTTCCCGCGGGAATGACCATCGCGGATCCAAGCGTCGCGCAAACGACTTGTTTAGATGGCACGTATACTGCGATAGCCGGTTCTAATTCAGTTAGTTTTACTGATTATCGCCTGGGTAAAGGGGAGTCCTGCACCTTGTCTCTTAAGGTGACCAGCAGTACTCCAGGTGCGAATGTGAATACAACCGGGGCGCTCAGCTCAAGCGAGGGGAGTGCGGGGACCGCCAATGCAACATTGACCGTCGATAGTTCCCGTCCCGGGTTCAGTATGGCTTTTTCACCCAGTTCGATTACGCCCGGAGCGGTCAGCACGCTGACGTATACGATTGACAATTCGCTTAATGGCAGCAATTCAACTTTTTTATTGTTTTCACATACGTTGCCGAGTGGCGTAACCACCGCGTTGTCCCCGAATGTCAGCCACACTTGTGCCGCAGGGGTCATTACAGCAGCGTCATCAAGTAGTTCGATCAGCGGTGCTGGAATAACCGTCAACGCGGGTACGAGCTGTGATATTAACGTGGATGTAACCGCTTCCGCCGCGGGAAATTATGTGAGCACGACAGGTGATTTGAGTAGCCAACTATCACCCTCTACACCCAGCGGCGCTGCAACTGCGAGCCTTTTAGTTACCAATCCGTTTCTTTATCTCACTTTGCCTAATGCAGCATCACCTGGGTCATCTGCAACATTGACTTTTGACATGACCAACAATGATTTCAGTCGCGATTCTGCCACGGGAATCAGTTTTACGCTGGATTTAAACACGGCGCTCTCGGGATTGGCTGCAACCAGCTTACCCTCTACCGGATTTTGTGGCGCAGGGTCGACAATATCGGGGACTTCAACCCTGACTATCAGTAACGCGAGCTTGGCTACCGGGGCGAACTGTCGGTTTGACGTTACTGTCGCTATACCGGCAAACGCCCCTGCGGGAGCTTATACGTTGACGACCAGCATGCTCAATATGAGCATCGGTTCCGCTACAACTAAACCCGCTGTCAGCGGTACATTGAATATCCAGAAGGCTCCATTATTAACTGCGCTATTCATAGATGATCCGGTCGGAGCCGGTGAGGATGTTACGTTGCGGTACACGCTGACGAATACAGATACGGCTAATATGGCAAGCGCTATCAGTTTCACCGAAGTTATCAACGATGGTATTGGGGGGATGGTCGTTAAAACGTTACCGGCTGCCAATAGTTGCGGGTCGGGGTCATCATTTAGCCAAATCTTCGATAATAATAGTGGAGTGAGGACGCTTACTATCTCTAACGCGTCTTTGGCTGCTGGTGCTTTCTGTACGTTTGACTACATCTTAACCGTTCCAGATAGTGCTGTACCGGGTACTTACGATTTTACCTCTAGCGCAGTTTCTGGGTCGGTAAGTGGAAATACGTTGTACTCTGCAGCTGCTACAGACACGTTGACGGTGGTCTCCGCACCGGCACTGACCCTCTCTGTGACTGAAGATTCGATACAACCAGGGAATACCGTTACCGCGGAGTTTACCCTGAACTACAGTGCAAATGCCGCTGCAAATGCAACAGGTGTCGGCTTTACGGTTGATTTGAACAGTGCGCTTACCGGGTTGACGTCAACCACGGCGACGCAAAGCAATATTTGCGGTTCTGGATCAAGTTTTGACGGAACTTCTACACTCACCCTCACGGGGGCGAACCTTGCTCCGGGCGATACCTGTACGTTCTCAGTTACATTGCAAGTTCCCGGGTCGGCCACACCGAGTACCATTACCATTCCCAGCAGTAGTGTTTCTGCCACGGTTTCCAGCAAAGCTGTAATTTCCGCTGCAGCCTCAGATACGTTGCTAATTACAGGTTTGTCATTTACGCATCAGTTTATTGGTGATCCGGCATTACCTGGTTCAAATGTGACCTTGCGTTACACGATTACGAATGCCGCAACAGCATCGGCGGCATCGGCAATTCAGTTCTCACATTCACTGACGGGGGTGCTGAATAGTCTAACAGTAACAGGCCTGCCTCCATCGGGATGCGGTGGGACGATTTCTGGAACAAATAATCTCTCGTTTTCAGGTGGCACTTTAGCTTCTGGCGCGAACTGTTCGTTCGATGTGACGCTATTGGTACCTGCCGGGGCGAGTGCCGGGACTTACACAAGTACCACAAGCGCAATGTCCGCAACTGTCGACGCTAACAATACGACAACCAATGCCTCGTTTGATACGTTGTCCATCGAGAAACTGACCGTGCTGCTGAGCACAACGGCATCCAGCCCGACAACAACCAGTCCCATACCAGTCACCATCGCATTCAGCCGACCTGTGGTGAATTTCGTGGTCAGCGATCTGGTGGTGGGCAATGGCAGCACCTCGAATTTCTCGGGTTCGGGAGATACGTACACTGTTGACATTACGCCGACAGCAGATGGTACCGTCACCATAGACTTACCGGCAAACGTGGTGGATGATTCAGTCGATAATTCCGTTAAAAACCCGGCGGCGACACAGTTGTCACTTGACTATAGCTCGTCCACGCCCAATCCCACGGTTTCCATTTCCGGGCCCAGTGCAGCTCAAACCATCTCAGGCCCGGTCAGTTTTACGGTTAACTACACCAATGCCGATCAGGTCAACCTTAACACCAGTCATGTCACCTTGAACAAAACAGGTACTGCCGACGGCTCCATTGCCGTGACAAATGGTACGACTAATCCTGCTACGGTGACAGTATCCTCGATAACAGGGCTGGGAACGTTGGGTATATCTATAGCCCCCGGAACCGGGCGAAACGGCTCTGGAAATTCCGGTGCACCTGATCCCAGCTCAACTTTCAAGGTGGTTGGCGCACCTACGTTAACCATGGTGATCAATAACGATATCGTGGGGCCAGGGCAGAGTACAACAGCCCAGTTCACCCTGACCTATGACGCCAACGCCCCTGATGCGGTAACGGCGGTGGGTTTCACTGTTGATCTCGATGCCGCGCTCAGTGGCCTGGTGTCAACCTCTGCGTTGCAGAGCAATGTCTGTGGTGCCGGGTCGAGTGTCAGTGGTACGTCTACCATTACCTTCACTGGCGGTTCCCTGACTGCGGGTAATTCCTGTAACTTTTCGGTAACGTTACAAACGCCTGCAAATGCGTCGCCAGGTAATGTGACCATCAATACGTCTGCTGTGACGGGAACATCCTCAAGTTTAGCAGTTAGTTCTTCGGCGGCGTCCGATGTGCTGACCATATCGGGGCTCACATTCAGTAAACAATTTGTTTCTGACCCGGCGTTGCCCGGTGGCACCGTGGTATTGCGTTATACCATTGCTAATTCAGGGAGTGCCCTCGCCGCGACCGGGATTCAGTTTACCGATAATCTGGGGGCGGTATTTACGGGGTATGCCGCGACCGGTACGCTACCCACTACACCTTGCGGTGCCGGATCTACGATATCGGGCACGGGGACGTTAAGCTTTTCAGGGGGGTCATTAGCCTCTGGAGGTAACTGTTCTTTTGATGTCACCACATTGATACCGGCGAGTACTGCTGTTGGGGACTACACCAGTACCACGAGTACCTTAAGTGCCACGGTTAACAGTAATAGTGTGGTCATCGCGGCGGCATCTGACACACTTACACTTGAATTGTTGACAGTACAATTGTCCACATCCGCCACCACGCCAACCTCTGTTTCACCGATTCCTGTAGCGATTCAGTTCAGTCGGGCGGTCACGAATTTTGTAATCACTGATCTGGTCGTTGCCAATGGCAGTGCCTCCAATTTTGCGGGGAGTGGCGCGTCCTATACCGTCGACATTACGCCTGACAGTCAAGGCGCTATTACGGTTGACTTGCCTGCTGGTGTAGTGGATGACGCCGTGGATAGTGTCATAAAAAACCCTGCAGCCACGCAACTTGAACTTAACTACTCGTTGACGGTACCAGGCGTTGTTATTTCTGCACCGAGTGTGAGTTCTACGCAGACCGGTCCTGTGAGTTACATTATTACGTATTCCAATGTCACCAGTGTCAATTTGACCAACAGTATGATCACGCTCAACCGTAACGGTACCAATGCAGTGGTCACGGTATTGAATGGTACAAGCTTGACCCCAACCGTAGAGCTGTCGTCTATTTCGGGTGAGGGGACTCTGGGGATCTCAATCGCAGCAGGATCTGCCTTAAATGTGAGTCAAGGCGCACCGGCTGCTGGCCCCAGCTCAACATTTTCTGTAAAAAGCGCTGTTGAGCCTCCCCCGGTAGATGAGTTTGAAGAGGTGTTCTTTACGCCGGGTGAAACCATAACGGTTACGTCCGATTCTTATGTATTTGGTGCTTCGGGGACAGAAACGGTAATCATTCCTGAAGGGGTGAGCGTAATCGCCGATGCCAACATAGAAGGCTTTCAATTCGCCAAGGCATATAGCGAGTACCGGATCTATGTGAAGGGCAGCCAGATTCTGGTTTACGATGGTGCGCAGTCGAATCCGACCTTGACCCTGAATGGTGTGAATCAAGCGACCACCTTTATTTTTACGGACGACTCATATCAGCTTGAATTGCTTGGATTGAACAACGCGCAAATCAATGGTAACCAAATTCCAGTCCTGCCTGGCCCACCCGAATTTCTGGTGCCAGGGCAAACCATTACGTTAAATGAAGACGCTACGATTTATGGCGCTTCCGGTACTGAAACGCTTGTTGTTCCAGCAGGAGTTAGAGCAACGGTGGATGCCAATATTGAGCGTGTTCAATTCACCAAGAATCTGGATAGTTACAGATTCGCAGTGGCGGGCACGGTAATTTCGATCTACGACGGTAGTGACGTCACACCGACTGTCACGTTTCTGGGTCTCAATCAGGCTATTAGCCTGGTCTTCCTCGATGGTTCCTACGAACTGGAGCTGCTCGGGTTAGACAGTGCGACGCTTGGAGGGATTACCCTCCCTAATACGCCTTCGTTTATTGCTAACGCCCAAAGCAAGCAAGCGAATCAGGTTGCTGGTGCGAGTTCACTCAGTGCGGAGTGCGTCACGGAAGCCACGTCAGTGACAACCGAATCACCGGAACTTACTCAATCGTTCTACGATGTCTGGGGCGAGGCATTGCGTGCGTCGCCTGTTGTGGTTGATCTGGATGGTGATGGCCGCAACGAAATTATCGTTGCTCGAGGCGATCGGGTTGTTGCCTGGCATTATGATGGAGAGGTGGTTTTCAATGTAGAGTTGACTGAATCGGACATCGATTTAACCCCGGTAGTTGTGAATTTATTGCCTGACTATCCCGGCCTTGAGCTGGCTGTTGCTGCAGGGAATAAAATCTTTGCCTGGAATGCCAGGGGCGAAGCATTGAGTGGTTTCCCGTTTGTCTCTGATCAAAAGATCCGTGCTATGCTCGCAGCGGATGTTACGGGGGATGGTGAGGGCGAGCTTGTTGTGACCACCGTCGCTGATGATGGTGTTACCGAGCAAAGTGCGGTTGTGGCAATCCAGGCAAATGGATCTGTGGTTGCCAGTCCTTTGGACAATGAATTGGCATTGCCCTGTGTTGAGCATTGCGTGACGCCTGTCGATAATGGCGGTAGCAATCCGCTTCGCGTAACGGCTGGGGATATCAATACCAATGAGCCTGGTCTGGAGGTGTTGTTCGCTTTAAATGGGAAAATTCATGCCATCTCCAGTCAATCCAGCGACCTGTGGCAATATGCCTACGACCAGAAACCGGATGTGATTGACTCTGACGCGGAAGCATCTGACGCTACCGAAGAAAAACACTTGGTAAGTGGTGTGACTGTATCTGATCTCAGCAATGACGGCGTCCCGGAAATTCTGTTTGCAACATATTCCAATAATGCAGGCGAAACAGGCCAGCTCATCATCCTGAGCGCAACAGGGGCACTACAGCACAGTTTGCTTCTACCAAACCAGGGCGCAATGGCTGTGCCCACTGTAGCGGATGTAGACGGCGATGGGCTGTTGGATATCGTGGTCAACTTGAAAAGCAGTGAGGATGGTTTGCAGCAAGTGCTCGTCTTCAAGGTGCCGGGGTCAGCAAGTCGTTGCTCATTGTAATTTGAGCAGCAACGCATCGGGGCGAAAAAATAGCGCTGGCTCTAAGGATTGAGCCTGAAGGTCAATTCAGATTGGAATTTGATAATGCTGTGGCGGAACAAGCAAGGTGGTTTTGATTGCTTCAGGTTCGAACAATAGCAAGTGCAGGTTCAGGAAGGCATTGTTTCAACAGGAAACAGGCATAAAAAAAGCCCAGTCTTTTCAGACTGGGCTTTTGGAATACGTGGTAGCAAGGGGCGGATTCGAACCGCCGACCCCAGCATTATGAGTGCTGTGCTCTAACCAACTGAGCTACCTTGCCACATCAATTTGAGGCGCGTATTTTGTGTTTTTTGCGGTGGATTGTCAACACTTAAATACGCTTTTTCCTCAAAAAATTTAAATTATCAAACGTTGAAGCGGAAGTGGACGACGTCACCGTCTTTGACGATGTAGTCTTTACCTTCCAGGCGCCATTTTCCAGCTTCTTTTGCACCTTGCTCACCGTTGTAGTGAACAAAATCATCATAACCGACGACTTCTGCACGGATGAAGCCTTTTTTGAAGTCGGTGTGGATCACGCCGGCGGCATCTGGTGCGGTTGCGCCGATGGGCATAGTCCAGGCACGAACTTCTTTTACACCTGCAGTGAAGTAGGTTTGCAGACCCAATAACTCATATCCCGCTCGGATTACGCGATCCAGGCCGGGTTCTTCCATGCCCAGATCAGCAAGGAATTCTGCTTTTTCTTCGTCTTCCAGCTCGGCAATTTCGGCTTCCAGTTTATTGCAGATGGGTACCACAACAGCGTTTTCGGCCTCGGCAATGGCTTTTACCCGATCCAGGTAGGGGTTGTTTTCAAAGCCCTCTTCATCAACATTGGCGATGTACATGGTCGGTTTTACGGTCAGTAAGCAGAGTTCCTTGATCTGCGCCATATCCTCCGGTTCCAGCTTGAGCATGCGAACGGGTTTTGCTTCGTTCAAGTGGGGCTCAAGTTTTTGCAGAACGGCCAATTGGGCTTTTGCATCCTTGTCGCCGCTGTTGGCAACGCGGATTACGCGTTTGATGGCTTTTTCAACGGTATCCAGGTCGGCAAGTGCCAGTTCGGTATTAATAACTTCGATATCGGCTTCCGGGTTTACATGGTTTGCTACGTGCACCACGTTTTCATCTTCAAAGCAGCGGACAACGTGGGCAATTGCATCGGTTTCCCGAATATTGGCGAGGAACTGGTTGCCCAGGCCTTCACCCTTGGAGGCACCCGCAACCAGACCGGCGATATCGACAAATTCCATGGTCGTGGCAATAGTGCGTTCCGGCTTTACGATTTCGGCCAGTTTGTTTAACCGTGGGTCTGGCATGGCGACCACCCCGGCATTCGGCTCGATGGTGCAGAAGGGGAAGTTTTCTGCGCCGATTCCGGCTTTGGTCAGTGCGTTAAAAAGTGTTGATTTTCCGACATTGGGCAAGCCAACGATGCCACAATTAAAACCCATAGTAGACCTCAATAAATCGATGTTCTGTGAATGCGCTGAAAAAATGAGCGCCATTATACCTGTATTGGTATCGGCTTTGAATTGCTATTTCCGGGCTTGGATTGTTTGCTTTCCGGTGTTATTCGGGCTTATAGGAATTAATGCGTTGCGTGGCTTTGGCTATTTCGCCTTCTACCAGCATTGATAGTGCGCGATCAACCTCATCGAAACTGGCCTCCAGTTTCTGGGTTTCTGATTTGCCCAGCTGTCCTAAAACGAAGCCAACGACTTTTTCTTTGCTACCAGGATGGTCGATCCCCAGGCGTAAGCGGTAGAAGTCTTTGTTACCACCCAGTGCTTTTATAATATCGCGCAATCCATTGTGTCCGCCGTGGCCGCCACCCAGTTTTACCTTCACCGCACCGCACGGGATATCCAGTTCATCGTGAGCAACCAGTACTTCGTCAGCGTTAATCTTCAGGTAATTACAGAGTGCCTGAACAGCCATTCCACTCCGATTCATAAAAGTGGTTGGGTTTAGCAGGTGAAGGTCTTGTCCGGAAATACTGATCTTGGCGTACAGGCCGTGGAACTTTTTATCCGGACGCAGAGTCGTGCCAAATTGGCGGCAGAGGTATTCGACAAATAACGCTCCGGCGTTGTGTCGGGTGCTGGCGTATTCACTGCCCGGATTACCCAGGCCAACGATGAGTTTAATTGACATGGCTGGTTTCTTTTTGGTGAATTCAAATGTTAAAAAAGCGCGTTTACACTGGGTAAGCGCGCTTTTTTATTGTGCTTATGACTGAGCCGGGAAGGAGTCAGATGGTGAAGATTACTCTTCGCCTGCTTCCTCTTCTTCGTCAGCTTTAGCACCTTTAGGCTTGTGTACAGACACAACTGGCAGGTCGTGATCTTCGCCTTGTTGCAGTGCTGCAATGGTAACGCCTGCTGGCACGGTCAGGTCGGTAAGGTGAACGATTTGCTCAGCTTCAACGTCTGTCATATCGACTTCGATGAATTCTGGCAGATCACCTGGCAGACAGATCACTTCAACTTCAGTCATCTGGTGAGAGATCACACCACCACCGGTTTTTACGCCTGCGCATGCTGCTTCATTGATGAAGTGCAGTGGTACATTAACGTGGATCGCGTGGTCTTTGCTAACACGCAAGAAGTCAGCGTGAGTCACGTCATTGCTTGCTGGGTGACGTTGCAGATCTTTCAGGATTGCAGACTCAGATTTGCCATCGTAGTTGATGGTCAGAATGTGAGAGTAGAAACCTTCATTGTTCAGAGATTGCATGATTTTGTTCAGTGCAAGGCTCAGCATAACAGGTTCTTTGTTTTCACCGTACAGGATGGCAGGAACTTTATTTTCAAGACGACGCAGGCGGCGGCTCGCACCTTTCCCTTTGTCTGCTCGAAGTTCTGCTTCGACTACGTATTCATTGCTCATTGCGATTTCCTTTAAAATAAAATACCGGCAATTTGCGACCAATTGCCGGTTCTAAGATACCTTGTTAATCGGCTGGCACTGGGTAGTGCTGCGCGCTCGACCCTCAAGGCTGTATTGGCAATATCGACGGGTATCAGTCGAACATTGCGCTAATGGATTCTTCGTTACAAATCCGACGAATAGACTCAGCCAGTAAGCCCGACATCGAAAGGACTCGGATTTTAGCACAATTCTGGCCTTTGTCACTAAGTGGGATTGTATCGGTGATAACCAGTTCATCCAGTTTGGAAGCACTGATATTATCTATCGCAGGGCCGGAGAGAACCGGGTGCGTAATGTAAGCGACGACTCGTTCTGCACCGTGTTCTTTCAGTGCGTCTGCGGCTTTACATAGCGTGCCGGCAGTATCGACGATATCGTCTACGAGAATACAGGTTTTACCCGCCACGTCACCAATGATATGCATTACTTGAGAAACATTGGCTTTCGGACGCCGTTTGTCGATGATGGCTAAATCCGCATCATCCAGGCGTTTGGCCATGGCGCGGGCACGGACTACGCCACCCACATCGGGCGATACAACGACAAAGTTATCGTAGCGCTGGCGCTCGATGTCATCGATCAATGTCGGTGTTGCGTAAATATTGTCTACCGGGATATCAAAGAAACCCTGAATCTGATCAGCGTGGAGGTCAACGGTCAACAAGCGGTTGATGCCAACTCCGGTCATCATATCGGCAACGACTTTGGCGCTTATCGGGACGCGCATTGAGCGTACGCGACGATCCTGGCGAGCGTAACCGAAATAGGGCACTACAGCGGTAATTCGGCTTGCAGAAGCGCGACGCAACGCATCGGCCATGACGATCAATTCCATGAGGTTGTCATTGGTCGGAGCGCAAGTAGGCTGAATAATAAAAACGTCACGGCCGCGCACGTTCTCATTGATTTCTACTGAGATTTCACCATCACTAAATTGATCGACAACAGCGTCGCCCATCGGGATGTGCAGGGTGTTCACAACAAGTTTGGCGAGATCCGGATTGGCATTGCCGGCAAAAACCATCAACTTGGACACGGTGGTTTCCTTTGATTGATCTGTAGTATTCAAGGGGATTTCTGAGAGAGAAAGTGGCTGGGGTGGCTGGATTCGAACCAACGCATGCCAGGATCAAAACCTGGTGCCTTACCGCTTGGCGACACCCCAGTAAAAAGTTTCATAGTCGCTATGTGACCATAATATTCAGACTGCTACAAGTTGGAGACTTATTAATTCCCTTAGCAATGAATCCGCTCAGTGAGTCTGGTCGCTGAGACCATACCGTATTTGCGTCTTCTTTGCTAGAAAATTTTGCAAAAATACAAGAACCTGTTCCTGTAAGTTTGGCTCTTCCAAACTGGCCAAGCCAGCTTAGTGCCTGTTCAACCTCTGGGTAGAGATGTTTAACAACAGGCTCGCAGTCGTTTCCGAGTTCTGCGACGTCTCCCTCAAGAGCGGGCGCTATTCTCATCTTTTGCGTGTCTCTTGTCAACACTTTATTTGAAAAAATTTTCTTTGTGTTGATTTCGCATTGCGGTTTGAGCACAACAAACCAGTATTCCGGGAGTTCAATGGGGGTGAGTTGCTCGCCGATTCCTTCGGCCCAAGCGGTGTGCCCCAGTACAAATACCGGAACATCGGCACCCAGTTTGACCCCTATGGCCCTGAGTTCATCTGTACTGAGGTGCAGGCCCCAGAGCTGGTTCAGTACCAATAAAGTGGTTGCAGCGTTGGAGCTGCCGCCACCGACACCTCCACCCATTGGCAGTATTTTATCCAGGGTGATGTGCGCGCCTTTGGGGGGCAATCGTTTTTCTTGTGAAAACCTTTCCTGTAGCAGTTTCGCAGCTTTGATAATCAGGTTGTCTTCGCTGGGGACGCCGGGCAGGTCGGGTGTGAGCGTGATCTTGGGGTTATCCGTCACCGTGAATGACATGCGGTCGCCGTAGTCGAGGAGCTGGAACACGGTTTGTAATTCGTGGTAGCCATCGTCACGTTGACCGTTAATATGTAAAAACAAATTTAATTTGGCTGGGGCAATGGTTTCGAATGATTGTTGGCTTGATAAAGTCATGGTTAGGTTTTCAGTTTATTATCAGGGGAACCTGAGATGGTCTGTGTACTTTCAGTCAATCACAGTAGTTGCCATTGATTTATCACAATGATAATCCGGCGCTCGCCATCGGTAATCGTAATTTTAGCGGGTAGTGGATAGTCTCCGACCTCCAGGAAATTGCGGTAGGTTACTGTCCAGCCGGATTGTTCCACATGTGCAAGCCGGCCTTCGGCTGTGAATTCAAGGCGGTAGGGTGAGCCAGGAGAGGGGATACCCTTCACCCAGTCTGCGATGTAGGCAAGTGGCAATGTCCAGCCGGCGTGTTGTTCCAGCAAGCTTTCAGGGTCATCGGAGTAGATATTTTGTTCGTCTGAGTCGGATAACAATATATAGTCGAGGTTGCCCTCTATATGTATTGCTCCCATGCCTAGCAGTAATGATGACAGGTCGATATTGTAGTGGTCACCTCGTTGCGACCAGTTATTTATCGCCGCACTCTCGGATTGACCAGGCTGTCGAATTCCGATCTTACCGTTGATGCTCCAGTGTGTTAGCGTGCTCAGCATTCGATGTTGCATTGGCCAGGTTTCTGGAACGACCGAGTTGGTTATCAGAGGTTCCTGTGTGCTTATCAAGGAACAGCCGTGGAGGACGTTAACCAGTAGTGTCGCTGTGATGAGCTTCAAAAGCAGCTTGCGGGTGTCGTTTCGAAGGCGGTTTTTGTGTCTCAGGAAGTCATTTGCGGGCACGGCTGAATCTCGATGATATGCTTTTGCATTGATAATGTGGATCTAGAAAAGATGTAGGCAGGGAAGAGCCCCTGCCTGGAAGAACGATGGCTTACTCAAACTTCACGCCGTATTTATTGAGAATTCTTTGCAGAATGCGGTGTACAGGATCTGTCTGGTATGCCTTCTGCCATATTTCCAAGGCTTCCTTTTCTTCGCCTGTTTCCCAAAGTACTTCCCCGAGGTGGGCGGCAACTTCGGGGTCAGGGAATTGGTCATAGGCTTGCCTGAGATAGGCTAATGCCTGCTCCATATCGCCCATTTTGTAATAGACCCAACCAAGACTGTCGATGATCGCAGGACTCTTCGGATTTATTTTCAAGGCGTTATTGATTAATTCGAAAGCCTCCAGATAGCGATCTGTTTTGTCTGCGAGTGTGTAACCCAGTGCATTCATGGCAATTGAATTCTCGGGTTCTGCCTGAAGAATAAAGCGTAGGTCGGCTTCCATCTCCGGAAGTAAATCCTGCCTTTCATACAGCATCGCTCTGGCGTAACGCAAATCACTGCTATCCGGATGTTGCTTTATCGCTTCGTTTACGCGTTCGAGGGCTACATCCAGTTTCTCCAGATCCATCAATAGATTGATTTCGATCTGCCAGAGCGCGTTGACCTGCTGTGGATGGTCTTCCCGGAGGGTAGCCAGCTTACTCATGACTTCGTCAAGCTGGCCTTCAGATGCACGCAGGAAGCTCGATCTGGCGAGTGCATTATAGTAGTGACCGCCACTGCTAATTTGTTCGTAGTGATTGAGTGCCAGTGCGTGGTCACCTCTCTGGTCTGCAGTTCGCCCCAGGTAGAAATGGGCTTCATTGAGGTGTTGACCCTCTTTGACCAGGGTTTCCAGGCCTTCAACAGCGACATCCAGATTGTTATTTTCCAATGCGACCAATGAATGTGCCAGGCGCAGACCGGGGACATCGGGGAAGCGTTTGACCAGCTTTCGATATTCCTCTTCGGATTGTTCGAGTTGGTTGTCATCGATCAGCATGCGTGCATACAGCGTACCGAGTTTGCGGTTTTCCGGAAAGCGCTGAGTGGCGTCAGAAAGTAAATCGAGCGCATTGCTCATTTGCCCGACATCGTAAAGCAAGGTGGCCTTTAAAAGCAGTCCGGGCTGGTATTCAGGATCCTGGGCCAGATAGTGAGAAATGGTATCCAGTGCAGCCTGGTGTTGTTCGTTGTTCCGTTGCACCAGGGCATAGCTGTATCCCAAGTCGAAGTTATCAGGGTAGCGCTGTGCCAGATCAGCGTAGAGTTCCATCAGGGTCTGTTTTTCGGGCACGCTGAGCGACTTGCTGTGAACTGCCAGACTTTCAAAGTCGGCGCTGCCACTCATCAGATAAATTTGCTCCATGTGGTGCATGGCGCGCTCGTAGTCACCTTGTGCGACAAACTGAAATGCCAGTATCTGGTGCGGTTCTGCACTGCCTGGCTCCAATTCCAGCCAAAGCTCCCCTAAATCGGTGAGTGCATTGGAGGCTTTCAAAAACTGGGAAATCTGCACGGCTCGCTTGACGACACCCAGGTCACGGGTTTTTTTCGCTTGCTGAACATAATTAAGTAAGGTCACGTCGAAACGATTACGTTGTCCGGCGATTTCCGCTGTAAGCAATGCGTAGAGTGTTTCCGGAGCAAAATCCCGGTGCTTTACGACAGCGATGGGTTCTTCAGTAATTGGCGCGGGTGGCGGCGGTGCCGGTTTGCTTGTTTTCTGATCGAATGAGGCACAGGCGACCATTTGTACGATCAGGGCAAAAATTGTAATTGTTTTGGTTAGCGGCTTCATTAAGGTTGATTTCATTGTCGGGGTCAAATGTAATGCCTTCTCGGATCGAATAGCAGTTCAGGTCTTCAAAATCGGTAGCGTGCATGGTTTTCGCCGGAACGACGCCAGCTCGAATCGAGCAGTATGCCAAGCCAGCCAGAACTGTTATGCATTATGTAAGAGCTTAGCGCATATTGGTGAACTTACTGCCAATGTAAAGCAAACTTTGGGCGGCAAAAAGTTACGGTTCTGTAAATTAATGCCCCAAATGCAGTTCAGCAAACGTTGAATTGTGTTCGGGGGCCCGGTGTAACCGTAATGTGATTCTTCCAAGTACTGATAGTAAAGAGACTTGCGCACTTGTACAAGGCTGAATAAGGCTCAGGTTTTTAATTTGTTTACGATTGAGCACCCGGGGAAGGGGGTTGTAACCACTGGCGTATGTCTGGATTGCCATGTAAAATTGGCGCCTTGCACAGATAAAGGCATTTATGAACTGGTCAATGGCATTACTTGCGTTAGGCATCAATCACAAAACGGCACCGGTGGACATCCGCGAACGCGTGACATTCGCACCCGACCATATTGGTGGGGCGCTGAGCGCTATCCGTGAGCAAGCGCAAATCAATGAAGTCGCCATTTTATCGACCTGTAACCGAACCGAGCTTTATTGTTCGCTGGATCATCAAGATACCGGGGCGTTGCTCAGTTGGTTGGGTCGTTACCACAATATTCAAGTCTCTCAGCTGGAAGCCTGTACCTACAGTTACTGGGGAGAAGATGCGGCCCGTCATATGATGCGCGTTGCAAGCGGCCTGGATTCACTGGTTCTGGGTGAGCCTCAGATACTGGGGCAAATGAAAGATGCCTATGCACTGGCCAACGAGGCAAATTCAATGGGCAGTTTGCTGAGTAAACTGTTTCAGCAGACGTTCTCTGTGGCTAAGCGGGTTCGAACCGATACCGCAATTGGTGAAAATCCCGTCTCGGTAGCCTATGCCGCAGTTAGCATGGCGACCCGAATTTTCGCGGACATGTCCGAGAACAAGGCGCTGTTGATAGGTGCGGGAGAGACCATTGAACTGGTTGCCAAGCATTTATGGGAGAGCGGCGTGCGACATATTACCGTCGCGAACCGGACACTTACCCGAGCCCGGGAACTGGCGAGCCAATTTAATGGTGAAGCGGTATTGCTCTCTGACATACCGGACCGGTTACCCTATGCGGATATCGTAATTGCATCAACTGCCAGCCCATTGCCGATTTTAGGTAAAGGCGCTGCAGAGCGAGCTTTGAAATTGCGTCGACACAGTCCGATTTTTATGGTGGATATCGCTGTACCCAGAGATATAGAGCCACAGGTTGGCGAACTGGACGATGTCTATTTGTATACAGTGGATGATTTGAAGGAAGTGGTCGAAGAGAATATAAAGTCTCGACAAGGTGCTGCGGAAGAGGCGGCGCATCTGGTGGAAAGCGGTGCGGCAGAATTTATGTCCCAGATTCGGGCACTGGGAGCCGTCTCGACGTTGAAGCAGTTCCGTGGACAAGCAGAAATGATACGTGATATTGAATTGGAAAAGGCAATGAAAAGCCTCGAAGCCGGCTCTGATCCCCAAAAGGTTTTGGCAGCACTCGCCCGAGGGTTGACTAACAAATTGATTCACAGTCCCTCGGTTCAATTGCGCAATGCCAATTCCGAGGGCCGAGTTGAAGTCAATGACTGGGTCCGGGAATTATTCGAACTTGATAGCGCTGATTCTGCTACACCCAATCCAAAACAGCATTTCAATTAGCGTCCCTCAATAGGCGCTCATCGCATATCCCGCTTGTATTGATACGTCAATGCGGTCAAGCGGCCCCCTGATTTAAACCCTGCCAGCCGAATCAAACGACCACAAATGTTGAAACGGCGTGGCGGATTCCAGAATTCAATTGTCGCCCAAAGACAATTCATATTATAAAAGGTGCGAGAAATATCATGAAAGACTCGATAGTTGCAAAGCTCGATAATATTTCAGAGCGTTACGAAGAGTTGGCGGGGTTATTAAGTGATCCTGGTGTGATTTCCGATCAGAATAAATTTCGGGACTATTCCAAGGAATACTCTGAATTGGAAGATGTTGTAACATGTTACTCCCAATACAAACTGGCGTTGGAAGATATCGAGGAAGCCGAGGTACTGGCCGGCGACAGTGACCCGGAGATGCGCGAGATGGCCATGGAAACGATGAAAGAGGCCCAGTCCCAGCGGGACGATCTGGATGCACAGTTGCAACGACTGCTCTTGCCGAAGGATCCAAATGATGCCAATAACATCTTTTTGGAAGTTCGGGCGGGTACCGGTGGGGACGAGGCGGCAATCTTTGCCGGGGATTTGTTCCGAATGTATTCCCGTTATGCGGAAACCCAGCGCTGGAAGGTGGAAATTATCAGCCAGAACGAGGGGGAACATGGTGGTTTCAAGGAAATTATTTGCCGTTTGGTCGGCGCTGATGTCTATGCGCATCTCAAGTTTGAGTCCGGTGCACATCGCGTCCAACGTGTCCCGGAAACCGAATCCCAAGGCCGTATTCATACTTCTGCTTGCACCGTAGCGGTGATGCCGGAGGCTGAAGGTGTCGAGGCTGTCGATATCAATAAAGCGGATTTGCGTGTGGATACCTTCCGGGCCTCCGGTGCGGGTGGGCAGCACGTTAACAAGACAGACTCCGCTATTCGCATAACCCATCTACCGACTGGAATCGTGGTCGAGTGTCAGGATGAGCGTTCGCAACACAAGAACCGGGCCAAGGCGATGTCGTTGTTGCAGGCCAAGTTGTTGACGTCACAGCAGGATGCCCAAGCCAAAGAGCAGGCTGAAACCCGTAAGAGTCTGGTGGGTAGTGGTGATCGTTCGGAGCGAATTCGAACCTACAACTATCCGCAGGGGCGGGTTACCGATCATCGTATCAACTTGACGCTGTACAAGCTGGACGAAATCATGCAGGGTGACTTGAATGTGCTCATTCAGCCTCTGGTGAATGAGCATCAGGCAGAATTGCTGGCATCAATGTCCGAAGAGTAAATCAATATCAACTGGAGTAGAGGTAATTGATTGTGCAGGATAGTCCGCTCTCGGTTGCAGCCTTGCTTGATGTGTACAGTCGTGGAGAATCCGCGCTTGACCGTCTGGATGTTGAAGTGCTGCTCTGTGATACGCTTGATAAAAACCGGGCTTTTCTTTATACCTGGCCTGATTATTGTCTCCAGGAAGAGGAAGCAGCCCGTTTTCGAGCAATGGTGTCGCGTCGGCAGGCGGGTGAGCCGGTGGCATATATTACCGGGTATCGGGAGTTTTGGTCATTGTCGCTGGCGTGTGATGCCTCCACGTTAATACCGCGTCCTGAAACGGAGTTGATTGTTGAATGGGCGTTGCAAAATATGAATTCTGCCACCACTTGTCGTGTTCTGGATCTAGGTTGTGGAACGGGAGCGATTGCACTCGCGATTGCGTCTGAGCGGGCCAACTGGCGAGTACGGGGGACTGACTTTTCCCCGCAGGCGGTTGCATTGGCGCAACGCAATGCCGAGCGGTTGGATCTGCAAAGGGTGCAGTTTCAACAAGGATCCTGGTATCAGGCGGCTGGCGAAGAACAGTACGATTTGATCGTGAGTAATCCGCCCTACATTGATCCGGAGGACCCTCATCTTCAGCAGGGCGATGTGCGTTATGAACCGAGATCAGCTCTGATCGCTGAAAATCATGGCTTGGCTGAAATTGAAGAAATTACACGCGGCGCGATACAGCACCTTGATGCGAATGGCTGGCTTGCGATTGAGCATGGTTATGACCAGCAATCCTGTGTGCAGAACATATTTACGAATGCTGGCTTTAATCAGGTTCGGTGTTTACCCGATCTTGCCGGATTGCCTCGCGTCACTGTTGGTTGTATAGGAAAAGTGGAGCATGCTTTGTGATTGAATTTAGTGATCAGGATTTGCTGCGATACAGTCGTCAGATCATGCTGCCGGCATTTGATATCGCGGGGCAGCATAAACTGGCATCGGCTCGGGTATTGATCGTTGGAATAGGCGGGTTGGGCAGCCCGGTCGCCTTATATCTTGCTGCCGCAGGCGTCGGCACGTTGGTTTTAGCCGATCATGATGAGGTGGAGCTAAGCAACCTTCAGCGCCAGATCGTCCATGGTGAGGCGACGTTAAATCAAAATAAAGCCCAGTCAGCGGCATCCCGCTTACAGGATATCAATCCGGGATGTAAGGTTGAGGTGCTGGCAGAAAAACTGAAGTCTGAACGACTCGAGCAGATTGTGTCCGCTGTTGATCTGGTTGTGGATGCCAGCGATAACTTCAATACCCGGTACGCGATCAATCAGGCTTGTATTCGCCTGAAACGGCCGCTGGTTTCCGGTGCGGCGATTCGCTTTGAAGGTCAGGTCGCGGTATTCGATTTCGCAGATGATGAAAGCCCTTGTTATGCCTGCCTTTATCCTGATCTCGGCGAAGAGCAGTTAACCTGTTCCGAGTCTGGAATTTTAGCGCCGGTTGTCGGGGTGATTGGCAGTATGCAGGCGCTTGAAACCATTAAAATGATTGCTGGAGTGGGGACACCGTTGGTCGGAAAGCTGTTGCTGTTTGATGGCTTGAATGCGGATTGGCGCACAATGCGCTTGCAGCGGGATCCGCAATGCTGTCAGTGTGCTGGGCGATAGTATTGTTCCCACTGCCTCGCTGTTCATTTCATGGTCTGCGAGGCAGTGGGGGCATAAATGTTATAGATTCGCCTCGGCGTATTCCGCAAGCAGTGATCGTGGCACCCCTTTCAGGTTGATATGACCTCCGTATGGAAACGCTTTGAAACGTTCGGTCATGTAGGTCAAACCAGAGCTTTGGGGGCTCAGGTAGGGGGTATCAATCTGGGCCAGGTTCCCAAGGCAAATGACTTTACTGCCGTTACCTGCACGGGTAATGATCGTTTTAATCTGGTGCGGGGTCAGGTTCTGGCATTCGTCAATCAAAATCAGGCTGTGCTGAAAACTGCGACCGCGAATGTAGTTCATGGATTTGAACTGAATGGGTACTTTATCCAGAATGTAATTCACGCTGCTGTGCATATTTTCATCATCTTCATGCAGCGCTTCGAGGTTGTCAGTGATTGCTCCAAGCCAGGGCTCCATTTTCTCTGTTTCGGTTCCCGGTAGAAAACCGATATCTTCGTCCAGGCCTTGCGTACTGCGTGTCGCAATGATGCGTTTGTAGCGTTTGCTTGCCACTGTCATCTCAATGGCGGCCGCCAGAGCCAGTATGGTTTTTCCCGAGCCTGCGGCACCGGTGAGGTTGACCAGGTGTATGTCCGGGTCAAGCAGCAGGTGTAACGCAAGTGCTTGATAAATATCCCGCGGAACCAATCCCCAGGCTTCTTGATTCAACAGATCCATTTGAGACAGATCTTCCAGAATGACCTGGTCTTCATTAATTTCGGTAACACGTCCGATAAACCCTTGTTCATCAATTACAAATTCATTGATATGTAATTGCTCCAGGCCATTGCTGCGTCGCAGAATGTGTTCTGTGATGCTTTCACGCTGGATGGTTTCGACTTTATCGATTGTATCCCAGAACGATTTCGGATATTCCGTATAGCCAGCTGGCAATAGGGTGATGTCTTCGACCAATTGGTCGTTGTGATAATCTTGAGCTTCAACGCCAAAACCTCGAGCCTTGAGGCGCATGTTGATATCTTTGCTCACCAGAATAATCTGGCGGTCTTTTAAAACGGACTGCAGATTTGCAAGGCTGTTGATAATTTTGTTGTCGTTGAGGTTATCTGGAAGGTGGGGGCCACTTTTAGACTCAGTGTTCATGAGAATGGATATCGTACCGAGTGGGTCACTTTTCTCCCCGCGTTTGATCGGTACTCCTTTTTCGATTTGCTTCGGCGTAGCGTCTCCCAAGAGATGGTCGATTGTTCTGATCGCCTGCCGACAGTCGGCAGCAATAGTCTGTTTCCCGGTTTTAAGTTTGTCCAGCTCTTCGAGGACCGTCATCGGAATAATAACCTGGTGTTCTTCGAAGTTCAGAATGGCGCTGGGGTCATGGATCAGAACATTAGTATCGAGCACGTAAACTTTCTTGCGAGCTTTTAATACTGCCATATACGCATCCTTATTTTCTTTATCATCGTTATCTTAAAAGATACAGTTCAAGGCCGATTGTGTGTACTCAGTTATCGTCCTTTGGGTCCTGGCTGAGTGAGGTGTCAGGTCGCTTATTTTGAATACTATAGAACATTATTGAATTGTCTGATGTTCTCCTTGGTCTGGACAAAAGGGGATTTTGCGCTGAGCGTCAGCTCTTCAGGGTTCCAAGCCAGAGACTTTGCAATGCGGGTATGATCTCTTCGTTAAATTCGGGGTAGATGGTTCTTACCTCCGGGTTGGCCAACAGAGGTTTAAGCGTGCTGGGCCAATTTTGCATTTGCCACAATCCAATAATCAGTGCATTGGTATGCAACAATAACCGGGTGCCTTTTTCTTCGCTCAGCGCGGGGTAATGCGCATGGAGCAGTTTCCCGATTTGTTTCAGGTTTTGTGCCAGCATTGTTTTGAATTCGAGAATGATTGTGTGCTCAACGTTTTTTTCAATGACAGAACTGGCCATACTTGCGAGCGGCATAAAAATTGGATTGGTGTCCATATGGTTTCGCAGCGTGCTGGTCAGCGACAGAACTACGGATTCGCTATCTATTGGTGCGTTTTCCAGTGTTTTGACCATTTCGGAAAGAAGTTGCTGATATTGCTCGGATAAAATGGCGAGGAATATCTCTTCTTTGGTTTTGAAGTACAGATAGACGGTGCCTTTCGCCAGTCCTGCAGATTTTGCAATGTTGATAACAGATGGCAAACTTTCCGGCTCATGGGCGAAAAGTGCTTTGGCTGAGTCGAGTATGGTTTGCTTCTTGAGGGCTTTTTCGTTGTCGTCAATCGCTCGTAAGCGTTGCGTAATGCATTTCAATTCAAATTCTCACATTCTTCAGGCGGGTGACAGGCTCATTCGAAATCATGAATGACTGCTGCACCATGTGTGGCATTTTCTAAAGTGTATCATAAGCATTGTGCCGAGCAGGATGGATCTTCATTGCAACGAAGTTCAATCCAATTCAACCTGTTCTACGATCAGCTTCAAAAGATCGTAGGTTGTGATGATTCCCGAAACATGTTCATCTTTAGTAACAAAAATTCTATGCAAATGATTTGCCATCATCTTTTCTGCCACTTCTCTAACCGGGCAAGTTTCCTCAACCGAAAAGACGATTGGCGTTAAAATATCTCTAACTTCAACCGGTACTTTTTGCATTTCCTCGAAGATGAACTGTCGCAGTCGACGTGCCTCTTTGAGTTCTTCTTCTGTCATGCGTTTTTCGTGTTCTGATGAGGAGCTGTTGAAATGGAAATCGGCAACATCTTTCAATGTCGCAATCCCTACTATTTCACCATTTTCATCAACCACAGGACTACCGCTAATCTCGTTATCTGAGAGGAATCGTGTGAACTGTTGCATGGTCCAGGTTTGCGGCACCGATTTGATATTGGGCGTCATGATGTCTTTAGCATAGACAGGCATAGTCGGTGTTCCTTATTTTCCATGTTGGGGAAGGGCGCTGAGGAAGAGTATATACTTTTTTATTTGATATATGTGGGATTACTTTTGTGAATTTGCATGCCGGAAAGCCTTTGTTTTCAGTGAAGGGATAAAGGGGGGGCGGGGCACCGTGTCGTTAGTGCCCTTGTGTTACGCTCGAAATCTGAGTGCTCATAGAAACGAGTTAATTCTCAACCGTCACCTTGCGAACACCTGTAACCTGGCCATTTTCATCGTGGGTGATTTCGTGTCCCTGATAGGCTGGCCACATTGCAACTTCTTCAAGTTTTTTAAGCGATTTGTAAGGAATATCAACCAGAAGGGCATTCACCAGCCAACCGGGTAGAACTCCAGCAGGCTCAGTATGTTGTAACCAGATTAGTTTGGTCTTGTCACCTTCAGGGATAAACTCATACAGTGTGTTGGCAACAGTAACACGCTGGTAATCGTCTGCAATGGGTTTACGTTCCGGTACCGCATGCATTTCCAACATGATGTGCCCGGATTCCTTGCTGGTCCAGGTGGTTAATTTGAGCACATAATCCCGATCTTTTACGGGCCATGGCAAATCATTTACTGAGTAAGCGTAGCGGCTGTTAAAACTGGCTTCGTCAAAACCATAGGATACTGTGCAGCCGTGCACCCATTCTGTGCATGAATTGGGGTTCGCCATTACCGCCATTATGTTATTCAAGGGGGCATTTAACAATGCCACCGCTTTGAATGCTTCAATGTCCGAGTTCTCATAAGGCCGGGTGTAGATTTCCACACCGTCTTTCTCAAGGGCCAGCTTCCAATCGGGGTGATCTGTGGTCAGCTCTGCGTGGGCCGCAGTCGCGCTGAACAACAGTGCAATTATGAGCGAAATATAGGTATTCAAAACTGATTGTTTTCCTGTGTCATCCGGAGAAATATAGTTTATTTTCATAATTATCCATATTGTGAAAAACTTAGGCAAAAGTCCTCGACTCCATCGAGGGACGGCGACTAGTTTATCATTCATTATCTATGAGAAGTGATAAGTGCGTGGCGTTTCTAGTTCAAATGTTCCAGTATGTTAGGGTCTGTTGACGTTTCATATAAGCAAGGAAAGATGACAAAACAATGAGTAACAAATTGGTGGTAAACGGCGAGCCTTCATTCGGGCGCTTTTCTCAGCCTGTGGGCGAAATAAATTATCTGGATTATAGCTATCACTCTGTCATGGACAAACCGCTTTCGAATTGGCGAAAGCGGCTCAAATTTAACCAGTTTCAGTTTGTCGGAATGATGAATCCGGAACTGGTTTGCGGTGTTGCAATTGTCGATCTCAAATACGTCAGTAATGCATTTGTCTATTTGTACGACTTCAAGAGGAAGAAACTGACCGAATGCAGTTTTCTGTCACCATTGGCTTTGGGGACGTCTATGCCATTGACGCCCGATGCCGGGGCGGCGAGTTATCAAAAATCAGGTTGTCAGTTTGCGATGATTGCTGACGTGGAAAGCGGGCAGCGTCAGATTGCCGTTCAGGCGGATCAAATCAAGATTCAGGCGATACTCTATCCTGGGCGCGGATATCAGCCTTTACGGGTATGTTCAAGAGCCGGTTACAATGGTTGGTCTTATACCCAGAAAGCTGCGGGCATGCCCGTTGAGGGCGAAATAAGACTCGGTGACGACGTCTATCGGTTAAGCCCGGACACGGCATTCGGTAGTTCAGACTGGTCGGCCGGGTATATGCGTCGAGAAACAAGTTGGAATTGGGCCTGCCTCTCTGGCCTCACGGAGACAGGTGAGAAGGTGGGGTTGAATCTGGCGGCCGGTGTAAATGAAACGGGCGTGACTGAAAACGGGCTCTGGTTGAATGGTCGCTTGATCGATCTGGGGTTGGCGACGTTTGAGTTTCAACGCAAGGATCCGATGCGTACCTGGCGAATAAGTACAACAGATGGCAATTTGGATCTGATATTCGAGCCGGAAGGGGTACGTAAAGAAAAAATAGACATGTGGCTGGTCGCGTCTAATTTCAAGCAGATGTTCGGCCGGTATTCTGGGGAAGTGAAGTCTGGGCGAAAAAGTTATCGCTTGAATGGCGTGCCCGGATTTGCCGAAGACCATTTCGCGCGTTGGTAGTCTGTAAACTGACAGGCGTATTGCGTATTGTAAAGCGTGGTCGTTACCGTGAAAACACGCTGGAACTCAAGTTCCAGCGTGCGCTTAACAACCAGCAAGTGGAGTATTATTCCGGTAGGGTAACATTGAGCTCCAGGACTGAGCAGCTATCATTTTTATCCAGCTGTACCTGCACATCTTCATCCTGAATTGGGACATATTTCCGAATTACGTTCAGGATTTCCTGTTGTAATTGCGGAAGGTAGTCCGGTTGATCGCGCTGGGTGCGCTCGTGGGCAACGATAATTTGCAGTCGTTCCTTGGCAATCGACGCCGTATTTTTCTTTTTTGTTTTAAAGTAATCGAAAAAACTCATTATTACCCCCCGAACATGCGCTTAAAGAAGCCTTTTTTCTGAATATCCAGAAAGCGATGTTCGAGTTCCTGTCCCAATAAGCGATCAACCGCGTCATTGTACGCTTGGCCGGCATCACTCTTCTCGTCCAATATAACTGGAACACCCTGGTTTGATGCATTCAGGACGGATTGTGATTCGGGAATCACGCCCAGCAGGGGGATGGCCAGAATTTCTTTAACATCCTCTACGGCCAGCATGTCACCCCTTTCGACGCGTTCGGGACTGTAGCGAGTCAGCAGTAAATGCTCCCTGATTGGCTCCAGTCCCTGTTCCGATCGCTTTGATTTACTCTGCAGTATGCCCAGTATCCGATCTGAGTCACGCACTGACGATACTTCCGGGTTTGTTACCACTATGGCTTCGTCGGCAAAGTGCATCGCCATTTGCGCACCGTGCTCAATTCCGGCCGGTGAGTCACAGATGATGTACTCATGCGTGTCTGACAATGCATTCAAGACCTCTTCCACGCCCTCTTTTGTCAACGCTTCTTTGTCCCGTGTTTGGGAGGCTGGAAGAATATATAAGTTGTCTACATGTTTGTCTTTGATGAGTGCTTGTGTGAGAGTCGCTTCGCCGTTGATGACATTCACGAAATCATAGACGACACGTCGTTCACAATTCATGATTAAATCCAGGTTCCGTAGCCCTACATCAAAATCGATAACCACAGTTTTGTGGCCTCGGGCAGCGAGGCCTGTTGCTATGGACGCGCTTGAAGTGGTTTTACCCACGCCCCCTTTACCGGAGGTGACGACTATTATTTTAGCCAAAGTGATACCCTGCCTTTCTGGTTTCCTGATTCAGGTCGTAGCGCCCGCGCTACTGATTCCGATTAAAGTGTCGATTGTTTTAGCTCACAACCGACAGTATTCCTGCCTAGTTCTAGGGTGTAACTTTAGACCTAGGGTATTCCTGTAGATCTGTCGTATTCGATGCAGACCTATTATTCTACTCATTAAGCCCCTGGCTTTTATTACTGAAGCGTTTTTTCATGATTAAAACCATGTCGGCTACAGCTTCTTAACGGCCAATTTATCATCATCCAGTGCGATCTGTACGCCTGACCGCCAGCCGGATTGCTGTTGCAAGTCTTCACTGATTTTATACTGTCCAGCTATGGAAACAAGTTCTGCCTCCAGTGATTGGCAAAAAATCCTTGCCTTTGTGTTGCCGTTGATCCCGGCGAGGGCTCGACCGCGTAGTGGCCCATACACATGAATATTGCCATCGGCCAGAATTTCTGCGCCAGGACTGACGGCTGCGAGGACAATCAAGTCTCCATCTTTTGCATAGATTTGCTGACCAGAGCGTACCGGTGTGTAGACCATTTTGGTTTGCTGCGGAACGGCGATGACTTTGGTTTCTGGTACCTCGGGTTCGTGCTGCTCAGCGTTGACTTGATCTTCCGGGGTTTTACCCGTTCCTGCTGAACTTGTGTTATTTCCAGGGGCGACCTGTGTTTCCGTACTGGGCGGCGCAACGAGAAGGGTTTCTGTTTGTTCAGTATCCCGTATCTCTGTTTCGTTTGCGGTGTCATGGCCGGTTTCGGCTGGAGGTGAGCTCTTTATTGTGTCTTGGCGAGGCTCAAGAATTTCTTTTTCCTCAAGCTCTGGTGCCTTGATTTTCTGAGCAGGAATAATGGCGAGACCTGCGGCTTCTGCTTGAGACTTCTGGACGGTTGTGCCCCCTCTCACGGCTACAGGAATCATACCGTTGCGGCGGCAACACTCAACCAATTCTGCGAACTTTACTGGATGGCCGTCTTCCGCTTGCAATTTTTCGAGGCTGATGACAATCGGTAGTCCGTTAAAAAACGAAGGTGCCTGGGCTATTTTTTCCGAAATCTCTTCGTCCAGCTTTTCGATATCATAGTGTGCCAGTTCCAGTACAGTCATCGGGATAAGCGATCCCTTTAGGCGCATACTGGGAGTGGGTTGAGTTTGATGGGCTGTGTGCATGTAAGCGAATATCCCCGGATAAAAGCATTGGTATTGTCAAAGCCAATGCAGCCTGACCATGAAACTCATGGCCTGGGTTTTAAAACGATACAAGCTTTTTAATTAGGGCCTGTTGATGTTTCATATTTGGCCTCTGCCAGCGCTATTTTTTTGTCCAGTCAGGCGCTGCGAGTGTCGTGTAGTTATTCTACATCAACGAGCAGCAACGCATCGGGGCGAAAAAATAGCGCTGGCCCGAAGGGTTGAGCCTGAAATTCGCTCACTCCGCGTCATTTGTCGCTCATTTGGAATAACCAAACCACACGACTCATTCCTTGATTGAGCGAATTTCAGGCTCAACAGAGGCTAAATATGAAGCATCAACAGGCCCTAATGATTAAAGCTCTGCAGTTATAAAAATCATTCAGCTGTTTAAGCTTTGAAATAATCGAACGATATTCGGATAACAGGTTTGGAACCGTTAGTGCAAAAAAGGGGCTGAAGTTTGATTGTTTCTTGTTGTCTTCTTGTTCATTGCACCGCAAGCATCCATTCCTGCTAATCGATTTCGTAATTCATATAGAGCGATTGGTGAATCCTGATATTTAAACAAATAGCGCTCTTCAAACTGCTGGGCTCCGACTGCGCTATAGCGCTTACGAGAAACGATGTCGCCGCATTAGTGGACATTGCTGAGCGGCGTGATTCATTCCTCAAAGGCCGATCTACACAGCAGTACTCGGAGCGTATAACAGCATGGCGAGCTTTGCAAGTCGCTCTTGCGGCTCGTTTTGGAATTACGGGCGGTCTGGACTTTTTAACTCGATATGAGGACACAATGGAGAATAAAAACAGTGCTGCCCGAATTGCCGATTTAAGGCAATCCGGGCGTTGTGATACTGCGGATGCTGGTATTTCTACAGTACTTGATTTAACAGTGCCTGGAACGTGTCCGCACCCGAGGTTTGAATCGCCAGGTAACTGATCAATGCACCAATCAGTGCACCGGCAGAAACATCAGTGGGGTAGTGCAGGCCGAGTAATACACGAGAGAGCATGACCAGTATAGTAAACGGTAAGACAATCAGGCCAAGCCAGGGAAAGTGGTAGACCAGGATTATCGCAAAACATACGGCGTGCAGCGTGTGGCCGGATGGAAAAGAGTAGCGATCAAGTGGCGGGGTGCCTGCCAGAATATCGGGATGAGAAATATAAGGCCGCTCACGCACCAGAACCGCTTTTAACGATTTGTATACGATGGTACAGGTGATTCCGGTAATGATCATAAGCAGGGATACTGTCATACCCACAATACCGAACAGTGCCGGTAGTGCCAGAATAAAACAGTACCAGAATACGCCATCACCCAAACGACTGACTATGGAGAAAAAGCGATGCACTGCTGGCAGTCGACCAATTTGATTGGCCTTTCTGCACAGATTGAATTCAGCTTGATCGATTCTTTGAAAAAACTGAGTAGTCTTGCTGCTGTTCAGCATGAGCTTGATCTCCGGGTCTTAGGCTGAGTAGTTTATATTCGAACTGCTGGATAATGGCTTCCCAGCTGATCGAAAGGGCCGTGCTTCTGGCTTCTTTACGAGCTTTATCAAGCAGGCTCGGTGTGGTGGCATACTTTTGCGCTGTGGCTACATAACTTTCTTCGTTGAAGCTCTCCACCAGGCCACCGTTGATGTCGTTGCTGATGTACTCACTGGCTGCAGCATCATCGAAAGCAACAACGGCCAATCCGCTGGCCATGGCTTCTGTCACCACATTTCCGAATGTGTCGGTTTTACTCGGGAAGAGGAACAGATCGCCACTGGCAAAGTGTTCTGAGAGTTCTTTACCCCGTTTCATACCCGCGAAGTGAAATTCAGGATATTTACTTTCCAGTGATTTCCGCAATGGGCCGTCACCGACCAGAATGAATCGCGTGTTTGGATTCTTGGCGTGAATCTTCAGATATGATTTAACCGCCAGGTTGAGGTTTTTCTCCGCAGCCAATCTACCAACATAAATGACCGCGCAGTCTTCTTGTTTGACGCCCCATTGTTCGCGTAGTGCTGCAGATCGGTGGGCAGGTGAAAAGTTTTCGCAATTGACGCCGCGACCGATCACGGATACTTGTTTGAAGTTCCAGCCTTCGATCATGGTTTTCATCTTGTGCGTCGGTACGATGGTTCCGGCAGAACGATTGTGGAACAGTCGACCGTAAGCAATCAGAAAGCGTGCAAGCCACCCGACCCCATAGTAGGCGCTGTAGCTTTGAAAATTAGTATGTAATCCGGTCAGCACAGGAATATCGAGACTTGTGGCGGCGGAAACTGCACTCCATCCCAATGGACCTTCTGTGGCGACATAAACTGCATCTGGAGGGTTTTTCTTCCAGAGTCTGGCGAGTTTGTGTTTGGCAAAGATACCAAACCGCAACTCCGGGTAGCCGGGAATCGGAAACCCTTTTACTGTGACATGTTGTATGTGATTAATGTATCGGTCTTTGTCTTGTTCAGACTGGCGTGGACGAATAACTTGTAATTCGTGTCCAAGGTTCTGCAGGCCGGACACCAAGTGGTTCAACGTGTTTGTTACTCCATTTACTTCCGGATGAAAGGTTTCCGAAACAATGGTTATCTTTTTAGTTAAACTCATATTCTCGAACTCTTTTTCATTTCTTACAAATATCCTGCGGAACTGTGACAGTTATGAGTCCGGGGAATGACAAATTGATGAAGCTGGAAAGGTTCGTTAAGGTTGTCTTGGTTGCATCTATCAGAGCTTTGGTTAGTGATCGGTTCTGGCGATTTTGCAGTGATTCTGTCGAAAACCCGGATGTAAGCAGCGCGACAGGAAGAAAGGTGGGTTGTTGAGAGTTTGTTGCAGACTTGTGATTGACTTTGCGAATAGCGGGACGGGGTTGTCGGGCAATATCAAATGGACTGCGGTCACTCTATAATCTGTGAAATTGTCAGTGAATTTTAACGTATATACCGAACCAAAGTGGGAGAACTTATGGGTAAGCAGGGAATTTTGCCGAAGCGGCCGCCATCATTCACAGAGAAAGCACTTTGGACTGTGATTAATGCCGCAGAGCGTCGTTTATTTAATGATCGGTTTATTGTCAGTAACCTGACGCCCTACGAAGTCATAATGACGGATCGTATCATGTCCGTGCGGCACTATGCGCCCTTGGAAGATACTGAAATTACGGTCGGTGACGACGTTATTCCGGTTGCCCGCAAGCGGCACCGTACGCCGTTGATTCTGGTTCCGCCTCTGGCTGCGACCTCAATGATTTTTGATCTCCTGCCGCAGCGCAGCGTCGTGCGTTACTTCCTCGCGCGCGGATTCGATGTGTATCTGATCGACTGGGGTGAAGTAACGGCAGATCACAATGACCTGTCTTTGGAAACTTATGTTCTGGACTGGATGCCGAAAGTGTTACAAGCTGTTCGGGATCATGGTGGGGAACAGGATGTATCTGTTTTTGCATACTGTATGGGAGGGTTGCTGACATTGATGTATGCTGCAGCGACGCAGGATCAGCATATTCGAAACATGATTACGGTTGCCAGCCCGGTGGATATGCATCAAAGTGGCGTTGCAGGGCGGGTATTGTCGCTCACATACCGTCCCGCGCAGATGGTTTCAAAAATGCTTAACTTTTCCTTGATGGATTTACCTTCACGTTATTTGCATATTCCCGGCTGGTTGAGTTCCTCGGTGTTCAAACTGACCAATCCCATGGGAAGTGTGATCAGTTATTGGGAACTGTTGGTCAACATGTGGGACCGGGAGTACGTTAAGACCCATGAGACGATGAAACAATGGTTTGACGACATGGTCGATTATCCTGGCGAAACCATCAAGGGGATGATTGTCCGGATGGCGATCAATAACCAGATGGCCAAGGGAAAAATGCGACTGGGCGGCAATGAGGCGGACTTCTATAAAATTCAATGCTCGATTCTGGCGTTCGCCGGTGAAACCGATAAACTGGTAAGCAAGCGCGCTGCCCGTAAAGTGCTTGATATTGTATCTTCAAATGATAAAGAGTTTTGTGTCGTACCTGGTGGGCATGCCGGAGTATTTGCTGGCAGTAAGGCGCCACAACATACCTGGCAAATCAGTGCAGATTGGTTAAGTGAACGTTCCGATTAATCTTGTTCCGAACAGACCTTAGTATTTATGGTGTAGAGTTTGGCCTATGCGTAGTGTTCAGGAAGCCATTATCATTCTGCGTCGCGGACGCCGGGATCCCCGTTGGACCGAAGCTGCAGAGTTTCTGATTGAGCGAGCATCTCCTGAAGTACAGCTGATGCTGGAGGTTGGGCGGGAGCTGGAGCGACAGGCTTGGCAGAAGCAATCATCCGGGCGCAAAGGTCTGCTCGCAGCGTGGTCCGGGAAGTGGCAGTTTTATGCCCTGGTATTTCTGGCGCTGGCCGCTGTATCAGGGTTAGGGTGGGCGCTTTCCTCTCTAGTCAAAGGCGTTTGCAGTTAGCGCAAAGGGAGATGGACGTCTCGAAACATCCGTTCGCGTGCCCCAAGGTCGTTGCTAATTTGACGACTGTCAATCGATGTTTAGTGTGAGTTTGGCATACTGTACCAGGGTCGGAGCCAATGGCAATAAAGCCATTGCCTGGAACGCCAAAACAATAAATAACGGAAGCGGAAGAGTCACATGAGAACAGCAAAACTTACCCAAACGCAGGGGCAGGATCACAAACACCCTCAGTGCAGGTCATTTCCTGATGTTGAGCAGTGTGTCGATGCCATCATTGAAAAAGTCGGAAAAGACATTACGTTCGGCATGCCGTTGGGACTGGGTAAACCCATCCATCTCGTGAACGCCCTGTATCGTCGGGCCAAGCAGGACAATTCAATCAAGCTGCATATTGCGACAGCGCTGACCTTGGAGAAACCGTCAGGCAGCAGCCCACTTGAGAAAAAATTTTTAGGGCCATTTGCCCAGCGCCTGTTTGGTGATATCCCGGATATCGAATACATGCAAGATCTGCGGCGTAATGCACTACCCCCGAATATTCAGGTGTCCGAGTTCTTTTTCAAGGCGGGCAGTTTTCTGAATAACAAAAGCCAGCAGCAGAATTACATCAGCACGAACTATACCCATGCTGTGCGTGATCTGGTACGCAACGGGGTCAATGTCGTCGCGCAAATGGTGGCCAAAAAAGAAGTCGATGGGCGAGTTGTTTATAGTTTGAGTTGTAACCCGGATACCGGCCTGGATATCGTACCTGCGTTGAGGAAACTGGAACAACAGGGTAAGAAAATTGCCGTGGTGGGTGAGGTGAACAATCAATTGCCATTTATGGGGAATCATGCTCAGGTTGAGGCCGATGAGTTTGACTTTATGGTGGATAACAAGGCTTACGATTGCAAACTTTTCGCCGCACCGAATATGGCAATTTCGCCGGTTGATCATTTTATCGGATTTAATGCCAGCACATTGGTCAAAGATGATGGCACGCTTCAGGTCGGCATCGGTTCTCTGGGGAGTGCTCTGGTTAATGCGACCTTGATGCGAGAGCAGAAGAATGATGACTATGTTCAGCTGGTTGATGAGTTGCAGCTGCGTGAGAAGTTCCCTGTGGTGGATGAGATTGGCGGTGTGGGTCAATTCAGTAAAGGCCTGTACGGCTGTAGTGAAATGATGGTTGACGGCTTTGTGTATCTTTTCAAAGCCGGGATATTGAAGAAGCAGGTTTTTGATGACTTAAACCTGCAAAGCCTGATGAATGCCGAGAAAATAACGACCCAGGTTGATCTGTCGATGCTGGATACGCTTGTTGAAAACGAAGTGATTTCAGATCGTTTACACCTGAAAGATGTTAAATACCTCAAAAAGTGGGGGATTTTCAAAGACAGCGTAGAGTTCAAAGGTGGATCTCTGATTGCAGGAACTGAGATCATTGGTTCTGATCTGAATGATGGCGAAAATCGTCAGCGGATAAAAAAATTCTGCCTGGGCGAGTCGTTAACAGGTGGCATTGTCATGCATGGTGGCTTTTTCCTTGGTCCTCAGCAATTCTACGACATTCTGCACGATCTTTCCGAAGCGGAAAAAGCGAAAATATGCATGACCAGTGTAAATTATATCAACCACCTGTATGACCACCCGCTGGGCGATCAGAAAATTAAAGTTGCGCAGCGCAAGCATGCGCGCTTTATTAATTCGACCATGATGTACACGCTCGGTGGTGCGGCGGTATCCGATGGTTTGGCGAATGGTAAAGTAGTGAGTGGTGTTGGGGGGCAATATAATTTTGTGGCAATGGCTCACGAAATTGATGATGCGCGCTCTATTTTGAAGTTGAAGTCGACACGACAGAGCGGTGGGAAAACATTATCCAATATTGTGTTCAGTTATGGTCACACCACAATTCCGCGTCATTTGCGGGATATTGTTGTAACGGAATACGGCATTGCAGACCTGTTGGGCAAGCCAGATAAAGATGTTTATATTGAACTGATCAAGATTGCGGATTCCCGCTTTCAGGACGAATTACTCAGTCAGGCGAAGTCGGCGGGTAAGGTTCCGGCAGATTATGTGCTGCCCGAGGCGTATCGCCAGAATACGCCGGAGCGCTTGATGTCCATTTTGCAAAAATACCGTGCCAAAGGGGATTTCGAGCCGTTTCCCTTTGGTTGTGACTTTACTGACGACGAGTTGAAACTGGGCAAAGCTCTGAAGGCGCTCAAAGCCAGAACCGCGACCCGAGCGGGGCTGATCAAGGCCATATGGTCAGCCCTGAGAGTGCGGGAAATTCCACTTCAGGCGATGCCCTTGCTAAAGCGTATGGATATGGAGCACGCTTCAGATTTCAAAGCAAAGCTGGAAGTCAAACTTCTGGTGGCGGAACTGTTAAATCAAGGCGCGATCGAGGCTTGATCGAGGCGCTGAAGCGGCTGGCTTCCAAGTCTTCTTTCAATGCTGGCTTGCATCCTCTGCTGAATCTTGTGAGTCACCTCGGCAATGTCTGTTTCCGGGGTGACTGTTACGGGGGGGTGGATTTCAATTACGGCTGTCACCCGCGCTTGTCCAAATAATCTCCAGACGTGTTTGTGAAATTCATCGTCTCCAATAAACGGTGCAATACGGCTGGGGCGATTGTCTTCATCCAGATACATGACCGTGAGAGGCTGAATAAGTTTCTCTGCGTTACACGCTGAAGCCAGTAGACGGGGGTGCATTCGTTTGATGCTGGTTCCATCTGATGTTGTCCCCTCCGGAAATACCAAAACATTCTGGTTTTGCGCCAGTTTTTCCTGAATCTGATGCTTGATTGATTCTGATTGCCCGCTTCCGCGTTTGATGAAAAGTGTACCTGCTGCTCCGGCAATCAGTCCGATCACTGGCCAGTTCCGTACTTCTGCTTTAGATAAAAACTTGAGTGGCGCTTGTGAGCCCAGCACGGGGATATCCAGCCATGAAACGTGATTGCTAATGATGAGGTGACCGCGAATATGCTTTAGCCCATTTGGCTGGTTGACGAGGCTGGCCTGTTTTGAGTGATTGTAATCCGGGGCGAACTGTACCTGTAGCCGCATGCCACAGAGGCGACATAACCATTTAAGATAAATTCGGGCAACATAGGCTCTGTCCAGGTGACGCCGAACAACAATATCGGCAACACGGAACAGGAGAGCGGTAGAAATACAGAGTGTTAGAAATAGAGCAAATAACAAAATACGCACAAGGCGTCGGGCGTTTGCGAGCATAATAACGAACGGTATAGTGGCCTGGTCTAGATCCATCAGGGGGCGAGGCTATCCTATTGCATCAGACTATGTTCTTCCTGCAAGCATAGCCATACAGGCAAAATATGCTTGCGAGGCAGGCCGTGGTCTGGAAAGGGGGTCACACGCCAATAACCCTGATGTTTTTCAACATGCCGTGATTGTTTGTGTTTTAAGCTGTCTTCAAAAAATGTTTCTTGTAACGAGGCGACAGATTATCCACATCTAACAAAATAAATAAATCGGCACATTTGAATTCCGGATCCCAGCAGGGGTCACCACAGACCTTGGCACCAAGGCGCATATAAGCTTTTATGAGTGGCGGAATGCTGACAGATTTAATGCGTTCAGCGGTTTTGAGTGCCGCATCTGAAGGTTCGCATTCTTTGTCAGAGAGGTAAGCCAGGTGCGGGAGTGGGCGCTTGGGGGTTACGCTCTGATGTGGTTCACAAAGGTAGTTTTCTTTCAGGTTTTGGGTGATCAGCCAGGCTTGGTAGCCGCCGTCGCTCATACTTACACTACCGCAACCGACCAGATACTGGTAGTCATTCTCCAATAGAAACTGAGCGATACCGGACCACAATAGCGTGAGTGTTCCGCCATTTCGGAAGGAGGCGTGAACACAGGTGCGGCCAATTTCCATGATCCGGCCATTCAATGCCTTGATGTTGGTTAGATCGAATTCACTCTCGGAATAATATTGCCCCAACTCGTGGGCGGATTCACATACCAGAATTCGTGTCGTTGCAATGACCCGATTCGCGCTTTCGTCCAGAACGATCAGGTGTTTGCAGTGCGGATCGTATCGGTCCTGGTCAATGTTCTCGGAGGAGTTAATGGTTGCGCCGTATTCAGCGGTAAAAACGTCGTAACGAAGACGTTGCGCCTGCTCGATCAGTTCTGCGCTGTCGGCAACGCGAACTGAGAGACTGCGTGACGTGCTCGTTTGGGTTTTTAGATTCTGCATGTTGTTTTCTCGTTGAGGTTTTCGAGGATACTATGAAGAGAAAATTGCAATTGGATGACGTTCTGTTGTCGCTTAGATGACAGTTTGATATTTGATCAAGTCGTCAATATTTAAAACAGGGAATGTTCCAGAAATCAGAATCTTTGTAAGTGTTCTTAAATTAAGATAAAAAACTGAATTATTGGGGCAATTTCATGTAAATTTCGAAACAGCATGTATACTAAAAGAAGTTCAGTCCGAAATTGTGTCATGTGGGGTGTGGTGAAAGCGCCACTGGCGCAACATCTAACGAGGTTAAATTCGGCTGGGAGAGCTGTTTGAAGGAGTATAACCGCACCTGACTGAGAGTGATATTAAATGTGCAGGTGGGGTACGGGGCAGGGCTGGAGTTTCCCCTAAATTTATCAACCAACTATATAAAAAGATAAGCGAATGGATAGTGTAGATCAAAATGAAGCTTGGAGAATTCTCATTGTTGAGGACGACGAGCGTTTGGCTGACCTGACCAAGGAATATTTGGAAACCAATGGTCTGATCGTCGGAGTGGAGCCAAATGGAGCGCACGCTGTTGAACGAATCAAGAATGAGAAACCGGATCTGGTTGTGCTGGATTTGATGCTCCCGGGTGAAGATGGTTTGTCTATTTGTCGACGGGTCAGACCTTTTTATTCCGGCCCAATTCTTATGTTGACAGCCAGAACCGATGATCTTGATCAGGTTTTGGGGCTGGAAATGGGGGCTGATGATTACACCTCTAAACCAGTGCGCCCGCGGGTACTTTTGGCGCGGATTCGTGCGCTATTACGGCGTGTCAAGGAACAGGGGGGTAGCGGTGCAGAGTCTGCAGCGGCATCTGATGAAGATCAAGGAGAGCAGACCCGGCTGGTGTTCAATGATCTCGTTGTGGATAAAGCCATGCGTGAGGCATGGTTGAACGATGAGAGCATCGATTTGACCAGCGCCGAGTTTGATCTCCTGTGGTTGTTGGCCAGTAATGCCGGCAATGTGTTGAGCCGGGAAGAAATCTTTACGGCACTTCGGGGGATTGAATATGACGGTCAGGATCGTTCGATTGATGTCCGCGTTTCACGTATCCGGCCAAAGATTGGTGATGACCCAGTGCATCCCAAGCGCATTAAAACTGTGCGTAGTAAAGGCTATCTCTTCGTAAAAGAAGCCTGAGTTGAAATGATCGTACCGATAACGATGTTCCCTCTGCGTTATCGGTACCAGCGGCTTTTCCCTTTTGCTACACCCCCTTTTAGGACTCGAGAATTGTGAATACGTTATTCCTGAGGGTGTCGAGCGGGTTATTGTTATCCGTTCTCGCTGTTGGCATTCTCTGTTACATCCTCATATCTGGTGTGAATACGGTTCGTCACGAACACTTTCAGGTCAACACAGCCAAACCTCTCTTCGATTGGATGGTATCATCCATGCAGCAGGATACCGGGGTATCCTATTTCAATAGTGTTTTATCGAATGGAAGTCGCCTACAGGTCGTCCCGATTCAAGAGTTGAGCCTTGACGACGTCGGGGTTGAACGACTGGGCTGGGGGCAGACTCTGGTGCGGGATTCTGCAGCAGGCACCCATGTCTTCAAAAAGTTGAGTGATAAATATGTATTGGTCGGCTTTTTTCCAGACCTTTATGAGGATTTGGCACAGGCCACAATCAATATAATCAGTTATCAGCTCAGCCATGGCTCGGAGCGGAATTTACAGGAAACAATTGAAAAGCTGGCTGGCTGGTTTGCTGTGGAGGTCAGCGTGGTGAGTCAGGTCTCCGATTTTCCCTCGACATCCGTAATGGAGGCCGTGGCGGATTCCGGTGGTGGCGTGTTCCGGGAGAGTGATTCCGAGCCTTTGATATGGTTCAAGCGGCTCGAGTCTGGGGAAATCCTGCGGGTTCAGCTCGGCGAGCCATTTCATCCTTTTGCCTGGCCTATTATGTTAATGCTGTTCATTACTGTATCTGGCTTGCTCTCGGTTGCCGTGTATTTTCTTCTGGATTCACTCACCGATAAATTACGTAGCCTGGAGACTGTCGCAAGTCGAATTGCCCGTGGTGAACTTGATGCCCGGGTCAAGGTGAGTAAATTAGATGCTTTGGCTCGCCTTGGGGGGGCTTTTAACAGCATGGCTGAACATATACAGCGACTGGTACTGGTGCAACGGGAAATGATTCATGCGGTTTCTCATGAGCTGCGTACTCCTGTTGCGAGGATACGCTTCGGTGTCCAGATGATTGAGGATTGTCCTAATCAGGATGCCGTCAACAAGCAACTTTTGGGAATCGATAATGATATACAAGAGTTGGACGAATTAATTGATGAAATTCTAACCTATGCCCGACTTGAGCAGGGGGGGCCAATTCTCTCCATTCAGGATATCAACATTGTCGATATTGTAAATCAAGTGGTCGCCGAGCAAAGCAGCACCAAGCCTGATTTGAAAATAATTGCCGAGTTTCAGGGGGATACGGATCGCTGGAGCATGACGCAGGTCGAACCTCGTTATGTACATCGTGCAATCCAGAATCTGGTAGGTAATGCAACCCGTTATTGTGCTGCTACAGTCAGAGTTGTATGTTCCCTGGATGAAGCGACCTGTCGTGTTGATGTTGAAGATGATGGCCCCGGCATTCCCGAGGAGGATTGGGAGAAGGTATTTACCCCGTTTGCCCGTCTGGATGACAGTCGCACCCGTAGTTCTGGAGGTTATGGTCTGGGTTTATCCATAGTGAGACGTATTTTGTACTGGCATGGTGGTCAGGCATTTTTGGGGCGAAGCGACATGGGGGGGGCAAAATTCACCCTGGTGTGGCCTCGGCGTCAATGAAGCGGAAGAAATTTTTGACAAAAAAAAGGGGCATAAGCCCCTTTTAAACAATAGAGAAAATGAAACAAGGAAAGTTCATAAGAACTACAACCTCAAAGAGTCATCCCTTACAAAAATCATTATGGTATATGCTCTGCAAGGGGGTCTGTTTAAGTTGTGTCGTTTTATGTAAATTTATGTAAGGTAAGCATAAATTTAAAGTTAAGCTGACAAACTCTCAGTATTTTCTGCCGTTGATTTGCGTTCTGTTTCCGCTTTTTGTTCCGGTTTTTGATGTTGCGCTTCAGGCTGCTGGCGCGCTAATCGCTGATTCAGGTATTCGGACAATCTCTGCAACTCCGCATCATTGAGTTGCAAGAACAGTTTGCTTCGACGTTGTACAATATCTTCCACAGATAACGCCCACTCCTCATCAATTAAATAGTCAACTTCCCGCTGATAAAGTGTTGCACCAAAAAGTTCACCCAAGTCTTCTGGTTTGCAGGCGTTCTTCAGGAACTTCAGGCTCAGTAGCCCGTAGCTTTTCGAATAGCGCTTCAGCATGATTTCCGGTAGCCAGGGGTGCACCTCCCGTATGGTGTTCGTAATATCACTTACGGTGCGAGTTCCTGTTGATGCTCCCGGCAGGGGCGTATTGTGTGTCCAGTTCGGACCCATATCCGGAAAAAACGGGCGGAGACGTTCAGTCGCAGCCACTGCAAGCTTTCGATAGGTGGTGAGTTTGCCACCAAATATGGAGAGCAGTGGCATGTCATCTTGAGCCGTCTCCAATTCCATGGTGTAGTCCCGAGTCACTGCAGATGGGTCATTGGACTCATCATCGCACAAGGGTCTGACACCGGAGTAAGTTGCGACTATATCCGTAGACTTGATCTGGTGTTTGAAGTGGCTGTTGACAACCGAGGTCAGGTAGTTGATTTCTTCCTGGTCAATTGCGACCTCTGAGGGGTTGCCCACATACTCTTTGTCGGTGGTACCAATCAGGTTGAAGTCGTCTTGGTAGGGGAGAACAAACACAATCCGGTTATCGGTATTCTGCAGGATAAAAGCCCCTTCGTAGTCATGAAACCTTGGAACGATGATGTGGCTGCCTTTGATCAGTCGGATATTGCGCACAGGGCGGGCTTGCAAACCCTCTTTGATAAATTGTGTTACCCAAGGGCCTGCGGCATTGACCAGTGCTCGAGCCTTAATTGTTCGCTCTTGACCGGTGTGAACATCCTGTAAGGTGATGGACCAACGCTTTTCGGACTCAATGCGTTTCGCTGCAATGCATTTTGTGCGGGTCATGATGGTTGCGCCATGACGCTGAGCCTGCAATGCATTGGTAATGACAAGGCGGGCATCATCAACCCAGCAGTCAGAGTATTGTAAACCTTTCCGAATCTCGCCGGTAAGTGGGCTGCTGCCGTCAAATCGAACTGACTTTGTGCCCGGCAAAGTGATTCTTTTGCTTAGATGATCATAGAGGAACAAGCCGGTGCGAATCATCCAGAACGGTCGTAAGTGCGGTTCATGGGGGAGGGTAAAGCGCAAAGGCTGAACCAGGTGTGGAGCTTGTTTCAGTAAAATTTCACGTTCAGCCAGGGCTTCTTTGACCAATCTGAATTCGTAGTGTTCGAGGTAGCGCAATCCACCATGAATGAGTTTGCTGCTGGCAGAAGATGTTGCTGAGGCCAAATCATTTTGTTCACACAGGGTTACGCTAAGGCCCCTGCCTGCAACATCTGTGGCAATACCTACGCCATTAATTCCGCCGCCGACAACAAAAACATCAACTTCAGAAGGAGAGGTATCAAGTGGATTTTGATTGCGATCGCTCATAGTTTTGCTCTCTGAATCATCTCTAAAACGAATTTAAATATATTATTAAAGAAAATAAACGAAAATACAATTCCCATTATTTGATCACTTCCACGTTTCTTTTCAATGACAATGAAAAAAAGAAGATAAGATGAACATATTTTCTGCTCTGTTTGCGAATTTGCTCAAATAAAGTTCGTATAAGGTTTTATTTTGGATGTTTACGGCAACAAAATCTGACTAGTTGTTCTATTACGCTTAAAATTGTTCGAATATGAATGTATATTCGAACACGCTTAACATTTTGCCGGTTAATTGGTTGTAAATTAGACCGTCCGGACTATGATGTTCAAAAATGAAAATCAAACCATATTTTGATTGATGCATGATCAATGTGGTTGAGAAGTATATGATCGAAATTGTTGACTATGACGAGAGAGACTATGAAGGAATATGTGCTGGCGATTGATCAGGGGACAACGAGCTCCCGCGCCATCCTTTTTAATCGGAAAGGGGAAACGGTAGCCGTAGCCCAGCAAGAGTTTAAGCAGTATTTCCCCCATGATGGCTGGGTTGAACATGACCCTGAGGAAATTTGGGAATCGACTTTGGCGACATGCCGGAAGGCAATGCAGGAAGCGGACGTGGCAGCCACAGAAATAGCAGGGATTGGTATTACCAATCAACGTGAGACCACCGTAGTATGGGAACGTGCAACCGGTAAGCCGATCTATAAAGCCATCGTCTGGCAGGACCGGCGAACGGCAGATACCTGTGAGCAACTGCGTCGCGATGGTTGTGAAGGGGTTATCGTCGAAAAAACCGGTTTGTTGGTCGATCCCTATTTCTCAGCGACTAAAATCAGCTGGATTCTTGATCATGTTGATGGTGCCCGGGCCAGAGCAGAAAAAGGCGAGCTGGCATTCGGCACGATTGATACTTTTTTGTTATGGCGTTTGACTGGCGGTGCAAAGCACAATACCGATGCCACCAACGCCTCACGAACTTCGTTATTCAATATTAAAGATCAATGCTGGGATTCGGAGTTGCTACGACTGTTTAACGTTCCGGAGTCAGTGTTGCCTGCGGTGCTTGACAGTTGTGATGACTTTGGTGCGACAGCACCAGAGTTGCTGGGGCAGGCCGTTCCAGTGTACGGAATTGCCGGAGATCAGCAGGCGGCTCTGATTGGTCAAGCCTGTTTTCAGCCGGGGATGGCAAAAAGCACCTATGGCACGGGCTGTTTCCTGATTCTTAATACCGGGGAAGAGTTAGTACGATCGGAGAACCGGTTACTTACTACCGTTGCTTATCGTTTAAATGGTAAGACCACTTATGCGATTGAGGGTAGCATTTTTATCGCCGGGGCAACTATTCAGTGGTTACGTGATGGGCTCAAGTTGATTGATCATGCCGCAGAGAGTTTGAAGTTGGCGGAAGAAACCGGCGCTAATAATGGTGTTTATCTGGTTCCGGCATTTACCGGGTTAGGTGCTCCATTTTGGGACCCTCATGCTCGAGGGGCCATTATGGGTTTAACTCGCGACACGGGTATTGCCGAGGTTGTGACTGCCGGGTTGCAGTCGGTTTGTTACCAAACCAAAGACCTTGTTCGCGCAATGCGTAATGACGGTGCTACCTACAAAGCGTTACGTGTTGACGGGGGAATGGTGGTCAATGATTGGGTTGTGCAATTCCTGGCGGACATATTAAATGTGCCCGTAGATCGACCCAAAGTTACCGAGACGACGGCTCTTGGTGTTGCGTATCTGGTCGGACTGAAGGTGGGCTGGTTCGAGACGCTTGATGAAATCGCGGAGCTATGGGCATGTGAAAAACGTTTTGAGCCATCTATGTCGCCGGACATTCGGGAGCGTCTCTATGGTGGCTGGCTGGACAGCGTCGAGCGGGTCAGACGCAGCCACTAAAATAAATCACTAGGACCTAACATTAACCACCAAGGCCTGACATTAGGGCGTTGGTGGAGACTCGAGATCGCCTCAGTGTTGAAAGGCAATGAGGTGATCTGCAGCCACCCGGATTGGGATTTGTTCGCCCACGTAGTAATCCTGATGCGAAGGCAGAAGGCTTTCAATTTGAGTGCCACTTCCCAGGCGAAGACGGTATAAAGTGGATGTGCCTGCGAAAGTTTTGTTAATGATTGCCGCGGTTAGCTGAGAATGCTCGTCCAAGATAATGTCATCAGGCCTGATTAACACATTGACGGCTGTTCCGGATTCCCATTGATAGGCCCGATTACCTTGAATTTCACCGAGTTCGGTGACGATCGTATCGTGGTTTTTCATTTTGCCAGGTATAAATGAACCCTGGCCAATGAAGGTGGCGATAAATGTATTCGCCGGTTCGTGGTAAAGGTTAAACGGTGTATCCCATTGTTGCACGATGCCATCTTTGAGTACGCCAACCGCATCACTCATTGCGAAGGCTTCGTGCTGATCGTGGGTCACCAGTATTGCGGTTGTACCCAGTTGCTTGAGAATATCTCTAACATTGAGGCTAAGGGACTTTCGCAGCTCGGCATCCAGGTTGGAGAATGGCTCATCAAGTAATATCAAGTCAGGTTCTGGTGCAAGCGCTCGTGCGAGCGCTACACGTTGTTGTTGACCGCCGGAAAGTTCATGTGGGTAGCGGTTTGCCAGCTCTTTTAAGTCGACAAGTTCAAGTTGCTTCAACGCTTGCTGGAATTGTGCTTTTTTAGGGTGTTTGTGCAAACCGAATGCAACGTTCTGCACTACCGTCAAATGTGGAAATAGAGCGTAGTCCTGAAATACCATTCCTATCTTGCGTTTTTCCGGTGGCCAGAGTGTGTCGGGTGAGGATATTGTTTGGCCTCGTAGACTGATGCTCCCTTTCGAAAGGGGGAGGAAACCTGCAATTGCTCGTAATATGGTCGACTTACCGCAACCACTGGGGCCAAGCAGGCATCCAATATCGCCTTTTCTCAGTGTAAGGTTCAGGCCGGATATTACAATCTGGCCTTCATACTGACATTCGATTTCATTCAGCTCAAGCAACTCTGTCATCGCATTTAATACCTTTGCGGTTTCACTTCAGTACCCTTAAACGGGGTACAAGAGCAAGCAGATCAGTACTTCGGGAAAGTTGTGATCACGAATGTTGGAGTAAAAATTCCATTAACGCTTTTTGTGCGTGAAGCCTGTTTTCCGCTTCATCCCACACAACCGAACTGCTGTGATCGAGCATATCTTCACTGACTTCTTCACCCCTGTGTGCAGGTAAACAGTGCATGAATAGCGCGTCTGGTGCGGCCAGACTCATTCGCTCTGGGCTGATTTGATAGTTCTGGAAGGCGTTAATGCGCTCTTGTTGCTCTTCCTCCTGCCCCATTGATGCCCATACGTCAGTTACAACAAGATTGGCATCTTTTAGCGCTGTTTCCGGATCAGAAACGACCGTTACGCGGTCGGCATTCGCTGCGACCAGGGACTGCATGGGTTCAAAGCCTTTTGGGCAGGCGATTTGCAGTTTGAAATCGAATTGTGCTGCGGCGTTGATGTAGGAGTTGCACATGTTGTTTCCGTCACCTATCCAGGCAACCACTTTCCCTTTTATGCTGCCACGATGCTCAACGTAGGTTTGAATGTCGGCCAACAACTGGCAAGGATGGTAGTCATCAGTTAATGCATTAATAACCGGGACGTTTGAGTAGGCCGCAAAGCGCTCAATTTTCTCGTGTTCAAATGTGCGAATCATGATGATATCGACCATGCGGGAAAGAACTCGTGCGCTGTCTTCGATTGGTTCGCCGCGGCCCAATTGGGTGTCCCGCGGTGAAAGGAAGATTGCGTGGCCTCCGAATTGAGCCATGCCGGACTCGAAAGACACTCGTGTGCGGGTCGACGATTTTTCAAATATCATGCCCATGACCCGGTTCTTGAAAGGCTCGAACACAGCGCCTTCCTGGTTCATCTTTTTTAACTCAATGGCGCGCTTAATGACTGCTTCCAATTCGGCTGGGGTGAGGTCATTTAAGGTTAAAAAGTGTCTAACTGCCATAGTTTTGTATTTCCGTATTGGGTCTAAGCTTTAATTCAAGAGTGCGCGCCGAATGAAATCTTTGCGTCTTCAGGTTTAATCGCTGTTAGGTCTGGGGCGTTTTCTGTCATCGCCCGCATAAACTTTAACCAGTTGCACAATCGAACTGACCAAAAGATCTGCTTCATCATCGGTTAGAATCAGTGGTGGCAGCAAGCGAATAACGCGATCGTTCGTTACGTTGAGCAGCAGGCCCTGAGTTTTGGCGAGAGGAACCAATTCCGGGCACGGGTCCTTCAGTTCGATTCCAATCATCATGCCGAAGCCACGGATATCCTTGATGTAATCGGCACCTTCGAATTCCAGCCTGAAGTTTTCCAAAATGCGGCTACCGAGCTCTTTGGCCCGATTTGCGAGCTTATCTGTTTCTATCGTGTCCAGTACTGCCAGCGCCGCAGCACAGGCAAGCGGGTTGCCGCCAAAAGTGGAACCATGACTGCCCGGCATCAAAATGTTTGCTGCTTTTTCGCCAGCCAGGCAAGCGCCAATCGGGAAACCGTTCCCGAGTCCTTTTGCGGTGGTCATGACATCCGGACGTACGCCCAAGCGCTGAAACGCATAGTACGCTCCGGTGCGACCATTACCTGTTTGAACCTCGTCGAACATCAGTAGCCACTGATGCTTATCGCAAAGATCTCTGACTGCTTGCAGGTAATCCGGGTCACAGAGGTTGACGCCACCTTCTCCTTGTACAGGTTCCATCATGATGGCGACAATATTATGGTTGGACTTCGCGATATTTTCGAGGGCTTTAATGTCATTAAAAGGTGCCCGGACAAAACCACTGAGGAGGGGTTCGAAACCAGCTTGTACTTTTCGGTTGCCAGTTGCTGACAGCGTTGCCATGGTGCGACCATGGAAGGCGCCTTCCATCACGATGATTGCCGGGGTTGTTTTGTTTTGCTTGTGCCCATAAAGCCTTGCGATTTTTATGGCGGCTTCATTCGCTTCAGCGCCCGAATTGCAGAAGAATGTTTTTTCCATCCCGGTTATCGTTTTCAATCGATCCGCAAGTGTGGTCTGAAGAGGAATGTTGTAAAGGTTCGAGCAATGCATCAAGCGGCCCGCCTGGTCAGAGATGGCTTTGACCACCTTGGGATGTGCATGTCCAAGTCCGCAAACCGCGATACCACTGATGGTATCAAAGAACTTGTTGCCGTTAGTATCGAACAACCAGGCACCTTCACCGCGTTCAAATGCAATGGGCTGTCTGCCATAGGTGTTCATAACGGGTTGTTCTGTCATAACAATAAACCTCAATTACAAAATAAAAAGGCAGCGTTTCTGCTGCCTTGTTTTTAAACGATTATTTTCTGGCTACACTGTTTACGTTTATGGCGACGTACGATATTGGCTGCGTATGATTTGAGCTACTTGCGCTTTCGGAGCTACGTAAGCTGTGATCCGGATCGATATTAGTATAAATTGACTCGGGTAACAGCAACGCCGGTGTAGCGTGGTAAAAGGCAAGTATAGATTGGTCTTATGCGTTGATCAATGGCCATATGGAACGATTATTTGGAGAATTGGATGAATGCGATCGAATTAGCGGTCTTTTCAAGTCGAATTGAGTCGGTGTGCACGGAAATGGGAGCGGTGCTTAGGCGTGCTGCTTTCTCGCCCAATATTAAAGATCGACTGGATTTTTCCTGTGCAATATTCGATGCCAATGGTGAGTTGTTGGCCCAGGCAGCCCATATTCCGGTTCATCTCGGCAGTATGGCCTACGCGATGCGGGATATTGTTGGTGCGGTGCGTTGGCAGGCTGGGGATATTCTGGTTTTGAATGACCCATATCGGGGCGGAACACATTTACCGGATGTTACTGTGGTTTCCCCATTGTTTGTCGGGAGTGAGCTTCTCGCGTTTGTGGTCAATCGGGCTCACCACGCTAATATTGGCGCGGATTCTCCCGGGTCGATGCCGATATCTCGAGCATTGCATGAAGAGGGGGTTGTCATTGCGCCTCAGTTTCTCAAGAGAAGTGGCGTGCTTCAGGAAAAAACTCTCGCAGTTTTGGCGTCCATATTGGGGGATGGTGATATTGATGGTGATGGTGATGGTGATGAAGAGCGGTTGACGACGGAAGAGTCAGGGACAGGGCGCGAGCGGTTTGAAAATAGTGTGGTGTTGGGGGATTTTCTTGCCCAAATGAGTGCCAACGAAGCGGGGGTGGCGCGACTGTCAGAAGTGATTCAGGCGTCTCAAGTTCAGCAGTTTGAGCAGGGTGTGGCTGAATTAAATCGATATGCCCGAAAGTTGGCTGGCGAACGCTTGAAAGTGCTCCCTCGAGGTGTGTTCCGGGGGGAGGATGTTATGGATTCCGATGGGGTGGGAGCCAGCAATATTGTTTTGAAATTGTGCTTGGAGATCGGGCCGGACAGAATGACATTTGATTTCTCGGGTACCAGTGATCAGGTGGAAGGGAACATCAATTGCCCCCTCAGTGTAACTGCAGCTGCAGTTTATTATGTGGTCCGTTGTTTGATGCCAGACTATGCACCCTCTTGTGCCGGGCTTTACCACTTTATTGAGATAAAAGCACCAAAGGGGTGTTTGCTAAACGCCCTTCCACCTGCTGCAGTCGCTGCTGGAAATGTTGAAACCAGCAGTCGAGTCGTCGATTTGATTTTGACTACATTGCAGTCTGTTTTGCCGGAACGCATTCCCGCTGCAAGTCAGGGCACAATGAATAATGTTGCTATGGGGGGAAGGTTGCCCGGCGGGGGGCGATGGGATTACTACGAAACCCTTGCCGGCGGTGTCGGTGCGCATCGGCTGGGCGCAGGCTTGGATGCGGTTCATAGCCATATGACCAATACACTAAATACACCAATTGAGAGTGTCGAGTTGCATTATCCTCTGCGTATTGAGCGTTACGGTATTCGGCGTGATTCGCGGGGTGCGGGTCTTTGGGCGGGGGGCGCCGGGATTGATCGCAGCTATGTGTTTTTAGCGCCTGCGGAGGTGACGCTGTTGACTGAGCGGCGGGCAACTGCACCCAAAGGCGTTAATGGTGGTCAAGATGGTGCGCCAGGTTTGAACCGGATTAACGGGGTGCCTGTTGCGGATAAAGGTCGTTTTGAATTGGGGATTGGTGATCTGCTCACGATACAAACGCCAGGTGGTGGTGGTTGGGGTGACAAAGACTGACTGTATTAATCAGGTATAACAGGGTAAACTAGGGCCAGATGGAGTGATTGAAACGATAAGCACTCCGTAGGGTTATGTGTATATTCAGAAAGGTGAATTTTGATGGATGTCATCGATACGATTAAAGAACAATTGAGCGGTAATGATGTTTTGTTGTACATGAAAGGAACCCCTCAGGCTCCCCAGTGTGGCTTCTCTGCTCGTACCGTCCAGTCTCTGATGGCGTGTGGTGAGCGCTTTGCGTTTGTGAATATTCTGGAGCATCCTGAGTTGCGTGAGAAGTTGAAAGAGTATTCAAACTGGCCAACGTACCCCCAGCTTTATATCAAGGGTGAGCTTGTAGGTGGCTGTGATATCATCGGTGAGCTCTACGAGAGTGGTGAGCTGCAGAAAATGGTTAAAGATGCAGTGGGTGCATCCGCTTAAGTTTTAACTTCTGTATTCCTTCCAGCACATTGTCTATCTTTGTGCTGTTGCCCCGTTCGCAGCGGGGCCTGTATTCAGTCGGTAGGCCCTAGTTTCTGGGTACATATTTCACATCAATTTCGTAACGAAAGCCTTTTTTTGCATCAGTTTTTGGTGGGCGTGGGTAGGGGCTCGCAGAAAGTGCTGATCGTAATGCTGCTTGATCCAGGTCCGGATCGCCACTGGGAATCGCAATACTCGCATTTTTTAAAGCGCCATTCGAGAGTAGTTGTATGCTCATTATTACTGAGCGGGGTTGTTGCAGCCGGCTAAATGGATAAAGTTTGTCATGGTACTGTGATTTTGCCAGGTGAACACGCAGTTCCAGCTCGTATGCGGGTAAAAGCGGGTGCATCTTGGCGCTTTGGATGCTGGTTTCTGCAGCCGCTGGGGATTTACTTTCAAATAAAGTCGAGAGTTTATCCAGCTGGTTGAGTTGGTCTGTTCTGGTCTGGTTTTCCAGTTGCCGACTGGTGTTGGCTTCGGGTGTATGGAATGTGGGTTGGGTAATTCGAACGTGATCTTTCAGGTTTTGTGTCGGTGGTTTGTCTGGATTGGTGTTCCTGTTTACTGTTCCTGCAACATCCTGAGTTCGATTGTCTGTAACCTTGCGAGTCGTATTAGCAGAAGTCGTAAGCTGCGCCGGTGTGTTTGCTTGGGGGGTGGGTTGCACTTGGGGAGGTTGATCCGGTTTTGTTGGAGCGGGATTCAACTGTGTAAGTTGAGTTTGCTTGGATGCGTTGGTTGCCAGAGTAATCTGAATGGGGTCTGCGGTGTACTTGTCATGCACTTGTATCGGGTTTCGAAATAACGCAACCGCGGTTGCATGGACGACGAGGGCTATCGCCATCGAGAAGGCAATGCGATAAGTTCTATTGGTGTCAAAGTCATGCATACATTGTCTCAGATTGAACTGCAGCTCCAGTCTTCCGCGATGAATGGGGGTTCGTTTCAGATTAGAGTTTCAATTGTTCTTTAAGTTCGCCAGTGTCACTGCGCTTAAAGGTTTTTTGCATGTTCGGCTGTTAAATGGGTTGCTCTGGTCACCAAGCTTAGTCTTATCATTGTTCTCAAGCTTCAGGGGTAAATACTATCAGGAAATAGCTAAGCGGTTTGCGCTCTGGTCGCCATTTTCCTTAAATTCGAGGTCACTGCGTTCAGTGCGCGGTCCACAAGGTGTCCTTGTTGGAGGATTTTCAGGCGGCCTTCAGTTAAGTCTTTAACCAATTCTGACTTGCTTTTTTCCATGACTTTCAGGCCGGTCCGATTTACAAAAATATAGGTGTCGGTGTCTTTCATGATTGCTGAAAGTTTGCAGCGAAACAAGTTGCCATTAATGAGGGGGAGCTCAAGCCAGTCGCCTTCTTCGATGTTGTTTATGCTGGCAATGGAAGCGGGATCCTGATCTTCAGTTATCAGGGCTGTATCTGACGTTATGTTTAGCGCAGAATCATGCTCAAACATCACTTCGGGTTTGGTTGTTTGATGTTCGGGGTGTTTGAAGCGGTCAGTCAGTTCTTGCTTCAATAGATCGAGTTGCTCATCGATTGTTACTGTGTGGTACGAGACATCCTGTAGGCCTTTCTTCAGGCGTTTTAACAGAATGGGTACCACCTTCGCCCATCGTTCCCGGGCTGCAGCATCAGCATGGGGTTGCATACACCAAACGAGCTCTTTCGCAGTTCGCAGTTTGTCTTCCCATTGTTGTTCCTGCTCATCTTTAAGGTAAGCCAAAAACATTACCCGGCTCCAGCCATTTTCCAGTAGATCAAGCACAGCGGCTGGAAGGTTGGTATTTTGGGTCAGGGTCTTGAGTGTGTCTTTTACGGTTAATTGCGCCTGCTGTGTTTTCAAGCGGCCCAATTCTGCCTGTTTGGTGCGTGCTTCTATCAATGCCGCACGCTTTTCTTCGCTTTCCAGAAAGGCATTAAAGTGCACGTAGAGTGTTTCAAACAAGTTGATGTCGCCATCAAATTCATCCAGTATTCGTCGCACGACGTACTGGATTTGTTCCAGGAGTTTGTCTCGTTTGTCCCGCTGGGCTTCGTTCCAGCCAATGCCTGATTTTGCCAGGGTGTTTAACAATTTTCGGGCAGGATGCGTGCTTTTGTTGAAAAAGGACTGATTTTTCAAGACCACTTTCAGGATGGGGATCTGTAATCGACAAATCTGGGCCTGTATCGGGGGGGCAAGGTTATAATCATCGAGTATAAACTCAAATAACATAGACACTAGATTGATAATATCGTCATCGGTTTGAGAGAACGTCTTCTCTGCCTCCTGAGGACGGGAGGTTCCCTGCGAATTTTGCTGTGCAAATTTTTCCTGTACCAGTGCTTGAGCTGCCCGGTGAATGTCAATGAGCTGATCCCGTGGGTTCAGGTTTTGTTGTTGAATTGATGCTGTATAGCGATCAAGGTTGTCCTGTTGCAGGCGATTCAGCATGGACAGGACTTCATTATTCTGGAACACGTCCCGTTTGGTTTGCGGCGGAGGTGTGTCACTATCACTTAAGGTGTTGGATCGTGATTCTGCCAGCAGAGTGCGTAGATAGTCTAGCGGGTTTTCAATCGGAGTTTCGATGCTGTCTTCTTCCGCCTCGACAGACTCGGCTTGAATTCTTTTCTCTGTTTCTGTAATTTCGCCCACCCAGGATTGAGCTGCAGTGGCGATTTCAGTCTGAGCTGGGGGGCCGCTGTCGGTCGCTTTGAAGCTAAGGTTGGGTAGAATTCCTAGGCTGATCAAGTGTGCGTTGGCGGTTTCAAGGATTTCACCATATCGCTGCGTACAAATAGTGCCGAAGTGCTTGAGAACGTGTAATTTTTCTTTGATGTCGACGTCGAGATCATCGAACCCTGCAGCCATGATGGTGCAGAATATGTCCGGGTGCAAGGGGGTTGGAGCCTGGGCATTTGCACTGCGTCGATAGAGTTCTACAATGCGATTTTGAAACTGTAGAAGTGCGCCCTGATAAGTCGTGCGTATATTGGTCGACGTTGTTTCTGTTGCGACTTGAGCTTCCAAGTCATCGCTATCAACCAGTGTGAGCTCGTCGATGCTGCAGCTGCGTAGATTTTGCTGGGTTGATGCGGCAGAGTGGAAGGCCGGGTTCAGGGTTCCCGAAAATGCTTCTGTTAGGCGATCCTGAATGAACGACTCGATACCTTTACGCTTTAATCGTACCTCTCGCATGGCATCAAAGTAACGACTTTGCTCATTATTGCTACGAGCCATATTGGCCATATCAAAAAAAGAGTCATCGATCGTTTCAAAGCCCTGGTTCAAGACCTTTGTGATCTGGCGCAGAACAATTTGAAGTAGTTGATTGATATGCTTCACTTCGGCCAGATTGATCGTTTGTCTGTTAACATCACGATCCTTGTCGGCGATGTTGGACAAGTTAGACATTTACCGCTCCCACGGGAATAACTCAACCTGTTATGATACCGAGTCAACGTTGCTTAGAGATTTTTTGTTATTTTTTGTGAGTACTATTACTAACTAGTATACATAGAGTTTCCAGGTTAAACAAAATGTTTCCCGAAAAAATACTTAATTTTTTCGGGGCCGGGAACAAGTGTCAGGGCTCAAGGTTTGTTTTTGTGGTCAGTCATCAGGTAATACCCTGATTGTTTTGATGAAATTGTCCTTCACATGTTTTATTTCAATGCGGTGGTTGTGCAAGGTCAGGCATATTGGGTTGTCAGGTATGTATTCCAGATACTCAATAATCAAGCCGTTCATTGTTTTTGGGCCGCTCATCGGCAATTTCCAGCCGAGCCGTTTGTTGACATAGCGAATTGTCGTTGTGCCATCCACCAGAAATCCGTTGCCTTCCAGTGGTGTGATATCTGGGCTGTTGGCTGAAAAGTCTGTTGTGAATTCACCAACGATCTCTTCCAGAATGTCTTCCAGTGTTGCAATGCCCTGAACATCACCGTATTCATCCACGACAATGCCGATTCGACGTTTTTGCTTTTGAAAGTGGTACAGCTGAGTATGTAAGGGGGTTCCCTCGGGTATAAAATAAGGCTCGCGACACTCTTGCAGTAGTATTGCCTTGTTTTTTTCTTCGGAGGTAAAAAATTTAGCCAGATTTCGGAGGTGGAGTATGCCGATAACGTCGTTCATATCTTTGCGATATACTGGCAGTCGAGTATGTTGAGAGGCACGAATCTGGCGAATTATTTCATCAAGATCGTCTTCAATATCGATGCCAATTATCTCGTTTCTCGGAACCATTATGTCATCTACGGTGACTTTCTCCAGATCCAGTATTCCGACCAGCATATCTTGGTGTTTCTTGGGAATTAACGCTCCGGCTTCGTTGACAAGGGTACGCAATTCTTCGCGGCTGAGGTGATCTTTCTGGTTGGCAGTGCTGTTGATGCCGAGCAGTTTAAGTAACCCGTTGGTGATGAGGTTGACTGCCCAGACAAAGGGGTAGAGCAGTTTTAGCAGGGGGATGAGTAGAATCGATGCCGGGAAGGCGATGCGTTCGGGATAAAGTGCTGCTATCGTTTTGGGCGTAACTTCGGCGAAGATCAGGATCACGATCGTCAGAATGGTTGTGGCAATGGCGATGCCGGCATCACCCCAGAGTCGAATCGCAATAATTGTAGCGATGGAGGATGCCAGAATATTAACAAAGTTATTGCCAATCAGAATGACCCCAATCAGTTGGTCTGTCCGGGCCAACAGTTTACTGGCTCGGATGGCGCCTTTGTGTCCGCTTTTTTTCAAGTGTTTCAGGCGATAACGGTTTAATGACATCATTCCGGTTTCCGAGCTTGAGAAAAAGCCGGATAAGACAATCAGTACGCCCAGGATCGAGAACAGTAGATACAGCGATGCGTCGTTCAACTTAGTGGTTATCCATATTGTTTAAGGTTTGTTCTGGTTTGTTGCTTTCGTTTTTAGCGCTTGCTGAGTAAAAATTCCAGTGCAAACTTGCTCCCGAAATAGCCAAGCATCAGGAAAAGGCAACCCCATAGGGTCCATTTGCTGGCTGTAGCGCCCCTCCAGCCGTAGCGCTTTCGGCCACCCAGTAACACTGCAAACAACATAAACGCGAGTAGTGAAAATGCCGTTTTGTGGACCAGGTGTTGCGCGAAAATGTCGTCCACAAAGAGAAAGCCTGCCACGATCGCCAGTCCGAGCAGCACGACACCGGTAGTCAGCAGTTCGAACAATACTCGTTCCATGGTCTGTAGTGGGGGGAGATTTTTCAAGATCAAGTGGCTTGAGTGTTTTTTAAGGGCCTGGTTTTGCAGGTGAAGTAATGCAGCCTGGGCTGCCGAAAGGGTGAATACACTATAAGCGAAAACCGAGAGCGTGATATGGGTAAGGATGCCGGCACTTTGTGTTTCAAGTTGGTGTGATGGGACATCGATAGCTAAAACGCAAATAATAGTAATAATGCAGATTGGATTGGCGGCCAAGATCAGATTCTGCATTGGTTTTTTAAAGTTCAGCGCGAAAAGTGTCGTGCTGACGAGAACGGCAATGAGTAAAGAGGCCTTAAAAAAACTGAAATCCAGGCCTTGCTCGGTTCTAATGAGTACAATGGTCAATACGCCATGACTTAATATTGCCAGTGCGGCAGTGGTCAGGCTAATGAATGTCCGGCTTTCAATTTTGCGGTTGAATACGAGCCACTGGTAAATTGTACCGAACAAATAGAGTGTTGCCGAAGAAAGACCAAGAAGCAGAATGTTCATGTGTGATCTTTAATATGAGTTGGTCGGATTAAGTTAAGTGTTTCGGTGTAGTTCTTCATGATCGGTCGCGGTCAAGCGGGCATGAAAACCTGTTCTCAAGTATCGCTGGTTATCGACGTTGTTGTTTGCATAACACTTTTTTATAAACTCCCGCGAACGAATACACCTTGAATCTCGCATTTTACATGGCTCCAGATGTATTGCCAGTAGGCTTTAGCAAATTGCTGGGTGGTTATCGGTTTCTCATTGTCTTTTTGTTCGTATATAATCCGCCATTGCTTATAAATACTATAGTCTCCTCACAAATCTTAACTGCTTTACCTGTTCTGCAGCAAATGTGCAGGTCAGCAGGAGCGAGTGACTCCAATCGGTGCGAAAGTGATTATGCTATCAATCGCATCGACTGCAAGCTCACATCGCCTCCTGTCACGGCTCGCTCTTTGATCATCAATGGGATTTGACTGGCAATGTGGTGTAGCTGGAGCCTTCTCGATTGTCTTCGGGAAAGTGCAATGGATTCGGGGGCCTGAATGTTAACGAGAGTTGATCAATATGTTTGAAAATTTAACCGATCGCCTGTCGGATAGTCTACGCAAGATTACCGGCCAGGCGAAATTAACCGAAGACAACATTAAGGATGCTCTGCGCGAAGTTCGTATGGCTCTGCTCGAGGCTGATGTTGCGTTGCCGGTTGTCAAATCGTTTATTGAGGATGTCAAGAACAGAGCTGTAGGGCAGGAAGTGCAGCGCAGCCTCACGCCAGGACAGGAATTTGTCAAGGTTGTAAATGCCGAGCTCGTGAAAGTCATGGGTGAAGCCTGTGAAGATCTTAAACTCAATACCCAGCCGCCCGCAGTGGTGTTGATGGCGGGCTTGCAGGGCGCAGGTAAAACCACTTCTGTCGCGAAGCTTGCCCGGTTCCTTAAAGAGCGTCGCAAGAAGTCTGTGTTGGTTGCGAGTGCTGATATATACCGGCCCGCGGCGATTAAGCAATTGGAAACGCTGGCGGGGGATGTAAAGGCCACGTTTTTTCCAAGCTCATCCGATCAGGATCCGGTGGATATTGCCGAGGGCGCGATAGCGGAGGCGAAACGTAAGTTCATCGATGTGGTTATTATCGATACCGCCGGTCGATTGCATATCGATGCGGATATGATGACCGAGATCAAGCGTCTTCATAGTGCGATCAACCCAATCGAGACACTCTTTGTTGTCGATTCAATGACCGGGCAAGATGCGGCCAATACTGCAAAAGCATTTAATGATGCCTTGCCGTTAACCGGGGTTATCCTGACCAAGGCGGATGGCGATGCGCGTGGTGGTGCTGCGTTGTCGGTGCGTGCCATCACTGGTAAGCCTATCAAGTTTATGGGGATGGGCGAAAAGACCGATGCTCTTGAGCCGTTTCACCCCGATCGTATAGCTTCCCGGATTTTGGGGATGGGGGACGTGATGTCCCTGATCGAGGAGGCGGAGCGCAAGCTGGATAAAGGAAAGGCCGAGAAGCTCACCAAAAAGATCAAGAAAGGTAAGAGTTTTGATCTGGAAGACTTCCGCGATCAGCTGATGCAAATGAAAAATATGGGGGGCATGGCTGGTTTGCTGGATAAGCTGCCTGGGATGGGGCAGATCGGCAAAATGGCGCAAGAGCATGTCAATGACAAAATGCTGACTCAGATGGAAGCGATGATCAATTCCATGACGCCTCAAGAACGCTCATTTCCAGACGTGATCAGTAATTCCCGCAAGAAGCGTATTGCGCTGGGCTCGGGCACGCAAATTCAGGATATTAATCGTCTGTTGAAGCAGCATAAGCAGATGCAGAAAATGATGAAAAAGTTCTCCAAAAAAGGCTCGATGGCCAATATGATGCGAGGCATGAAGGGGATGATGCCGCCTGGTGGAGGTTTTCCTCCGATGGGTCGCATGTAAGTTCATGTATGTTAACAGGTTCCCGATTTTCGAGTGTTTTTTTTACAGGTTAAGGTTTTCAATTGAATAATTTTACCCTACAATATGCGCCCTTTCGTGAACCGTATTATTTTTTACTTATTTATTACAGGATATTTAGCGAGATGGTTACAATCCGTTTAGCTCGTGGTGGCTCTAAGAAACGTCCATTTTACCACTTGACTGTTGCAGACAGCCGAAATGCACGTAACGGTCGTTTTATCGAGCGTGTTGGCTTCTTTAACCCAATCGCACGCGGCCAAGAAGAGCGTCTGCGCATTGATCGTGATCGCGTACAGTTTTGGTTGGAGCGTGGCGCTCAGACTTCTGATCGCGTTAAAAGCCTGCTGAAGCAAGGTTAATTATTTCGATTTATTCGTATTTGGTATTAGGTGTAGGCAAAAACTTTATATTGTTGTGGGTTAAGTGGAGTCCACCTTGAAACAATCCGATGCGAATGAATACACTGTTGTTGGAAAGATAACCACGGCCTATGGTGTTAAAGGTTGGGTTAAGATATTTTCCTTTACCGATCCAATCGAGAATATCCTGAAGTACAAGCACTGGGTGCTTCAAAAGCCAGGAATTCCGGGTCGGAGCAGTAACGGACAGCAGAACAGCTGTTCGGTTATAAAAGGTAAGCATCATGGTAAAGGTGTGGTAGCTCTGCTTGAAGGGTGCCAAAACCGGGATGATGCTCTGGCCTTACAGGGTGCAGAAATTGCAGTTCGCAAACAGGAATTGCCCGAGCTGGATGCAGGTGAGTTCTACTGGCACCAGCTGGAAGGGTTGGCCGTTGTGCTTGAAGAGGGTGTGAAGCTCGGTCGAGTCGATCACCTGATTGAAACCGGGTCGAATGATGTTTTGATTGTGAAGCCAACACCCGACAGCATGGATGACAAAGAACGATTGATTCCTTATCTTCCTGATCAGGTCATCAAATCCGTGAATTTGGAATCAGGGCTGTTGACAGTAGACTGGGACCCGGAATTCTAAGCGGAGTGGAGTTAGGTCGTGTGGATTGGTGTTGTAACGCTGTTCCCTGAGATGCTTCGTGCCGTTACCGATTATGGTGTTACCGGGCGGGCCATTGCTCAAGGTCGTTTACAGGTGAACTGCTGGAATCCCAGAGAGTTCACTGAAGATCGACATCGCACCGTGGATGACCGGCCCTATGGTGGTGGTCCAGGAATGCTGATGAAGATCGATCCTTTGCAAAAGGCGATTGTCACTGCAAAGCAGTCTGCTTTGGCAAGGGATGGTAAGACAAAATCAGTACCTAAAGTGATTTATCTGTCTCCTCAGGGGAAGCGGTTAGATCAAGCCGGGGTAAATTACCTGGCTGAACTGGAAAGCATGGTACTGGTAGCTGGCCGCTACGAAGGTGTTGATGAGCGACTCATTGAGGCTGAAGTGGATGAAGAGTGGTCAATTGGTGACTTTGTATTGAGTGGCGGTGAAATTCCAGCCATGGCCCTGATTGATGCGGTAGCGAGAATGCTGCCTGGCACGTTGGGGCACGAAGATTCGGCAATAGAGGATTCTTTTTTCTCAGGTTTGTTGGATTGCCCTCACTACACGCGCCCGGAAGTATTTCAGGATCGACAGGTTCCTGATGTGTTGCTGGGTGGGAATCACGAGAAAATACGGCAGTGGCGGTTGAAACAAGCCTTGGGCCGAACCTGGGGTAGAAGGCCTGATTTATTAGAGCACTTGACACTTACCAGCGAGATGAAGCGTTTGCTCGATGAATATATACGGGAATACTCCGTAGTGGACGAGTAAGCATAGTACGAGAATTATTGATAGACAGGTTAACCGGTTTCGGTATTTGAGGAGCGAATAATGAGCAGCAAGAACAGCATTATCACTGAGATTGAATCTGCACAAATGAGTAAAGAGATTCCTGAATTTGGCCCAGGTGATACTGTGGTTGTTCAGGTTAAGGTTAAAGAAGGTAACCGTGAGCGTCTTCAGGCGTTTGAAGGTGTTGTAATCGCAAAGCGTAACCGCGGTTTGAATTCTTCTTTCACTGTTCGTAAAATCTCTTACGGTGTTGGTGTAGAACGTACTTTCCAAACTTTCAGCCCGATCGTAGACAGTATTCAGGTTAAGCGTCGTGGTGCGGTTCGTCAGGCGAAGTTGTACTACTTGCGCGAGCTGAGTGGTAAAGCAGCACGTATCAAAGAAAAACTGAACTAAGTTTTTCTTTGCACTTTATGTCGATCAGGCTAAATTGCTTGAAAGACTTAAAGGCGGATACAATGAGAAAAGGTAGCCATGTGCTGCCTTTTTTCGTTTTAGCGGGGATTTTTGACGCTTTTACTACGAAACTATACGAAAAGTTAAGGAACTTTTTGACTGCTTTCGTATCTACTGACAATAAGTGGTGTTAGCATTTAACTGTAGATGCCTGATATTAAAAATCAGTGGCAACAGCATGAATTGTGTTAGAGGAAGTTAAATGAGAATTAGATTGTCGGCAATAACCTTGGCTAGTGCAATGTTGGCGGCGCCTGTTATGGCGGGAGATCTTGAATCTGCGCAACAGCAAATCACATCCAAGCTATCGAAAGCCATTCCTGGTCTTGAAATAAAGGCAATTAGTGATTCTGTGTTGCCTGGATTGTTTGAGGTTCAGTCCAATAACGATCAAATGTTGTATGTTACTCAAGATGCTAGCCATTTTGTTGTGGGTGATGTCTATCAGGTTGCTGCAAATGAGTTGGTTAATGTTACTGAGAAAAAGCGTGAAGCGCTTCGTGCAGATGCTTTAAACGCAATCCCTGAGCAGGATATGATTGTGTTTGCGCCGGAGAAAACCAAAGCCACAATCACTGTATTTACAGATATAGATTGTGTGTATTGTCGCAAACTGCACCAGGATGTTCCTCGTTTGAACGAGTTGGGTATCAAGGTGCGTTATCTGGCCTATCCGCGAGCAGGCTTGCAGTCGCCATCATACTCTAAGGCCGTTTCTGCATGGTGTGCGGGTGACCCCCAGCAAGCTTTGACTGACGCCAAAGCCGGTAAGAGCATTCCAGGTAAAACCTGTGAAAACTCGATCAAGGCGCAATTTGAGTTGGGCCAGAAAGTCGGCGTGACAGGCACGCCTGCTATCATTTTGGAGTCTGGCGAGCTGGTGCGTGGCTATCTCCCTGCTGATTCACTGGCAAAAGGTATGGGGATCTTGTAAGGTTCCATGCATTCTCACTTCCGGTGCGTTTTTCAAGTTTAGCACCGGAAGCCTGTTTCTTTTTTGCGCTTTGCGCACTCCTTTTCAATATTGCTGCAACGTTGAGCCCCGCCAGGGGACAAATTGCTGTTTTGGCAGTCATGGTGAGCTTCCCGAAGATCAAAATTGCTATATCCCGAAAACGAGCTGTCTCCACACCCGTTAATCAGGATGCATGTTAGTGCCAGGGCGATTATATGGCAGTTTTTCTTGAGGGGGGGGTGTACGAAAGCGCTGTGTAGCATGGTTCCATCCTGGTTAGGTTAGACGTCGTTTTCATGTATTAATGTGCTGGCTATCTCTTCATCGCGTTTTGCCCCGGCTTCCGTCGAGTCCAAGATTGACTTATGGTTGCCGTACCGCTATTTTTCCTACCCGCCAGCGAGTTTGTTGCTGTCTTCTGGCATAATTATCAATTTGACTATAGGCCAAATGCTGTGTCTTCTCAATTTTCAAGAATAGAGCGATTACCCCCTTACGTTTTCAACATTGTTGGTGAGTTGAAAAAGGCTGCGCGAGCCCGAGGGGAGGACATAATTGATTTCGGTATGGGTAATCCGGATCAACCAACACCGCGACATATCGTTGAGAAGCTGGCCGAAACGGCGCAACGGGGTGATACGCACCGTTATTCGCAATCGAAAGGGATTCCTCGGTTGCGGAAAGCGATCTGTAATTGGTATAAAACCCGTTACGACGTGGATCTGGATTTCGAAACAGAGGCAATAGTTACCATTGGCTCGAAAGAGGGGCTTGCCCACTTGGCATTGGCGACTACAGCGCCCGGAGATGCTATTTTGGTGCCTAATCCTTCTTATCCTATTCATCCCTATGGCTTTGTCATCGCGGGGGCAGATATCCGTCATGTCCCACTTACTGATGATGTGGACTTTTTCGCCGAGCTGGAAAAGGCAATTGTCGATTCCTGGCCAAAACCAAAGATGCTGGTGTTGAACTTTCCGGGAAACCCGACCACACAATGTGTCGAGTTGGAGTTTTTCGAGAAGGTGGTGGCGATAGCGCGGGAGCATAATATCTGGGTTGTTCAGGATATAGCCTACGCTGATATTGTTTTTGATGGTTATAAAGCCCCATCCATATTACAGGTGGAAGGGGCGAAAGAGATTGCCGTCGAGTTTTTTTCTCTGTCCAAAAGTTATAATATGCCGGGTTGGCGAGTGGGTTTCTGTTGTGGAAATGCAACTCTGATCGCGGCACTGGCACGGATTAAGTCATACCTGGATTATGGGACCTTTACGCCGATTCAGGTTGCTGCCATTGCCGCCCTTGAAGGGGATCAGAGCTGTGTTGAGGAGATTAGAAAAATGTACCTCGCACGCAGAGATGTCCTGTGCCAGGGGCTAAATTCTATTGGCTGGTCAATTACCCCTCCAAAGGCGACGATGTTTGTTTGGGCCAAAATACCGGAGCCCTATCTGGAAATGGGCTCGTTAGAGTTTAGTAAAAAGCTGCTGCAAGAGGCTAAAGTGGCGGTGTCACCCGGTGTTGGGTTTGGTCACTATGGTGACGACCACGTGCGCTTTGCCTTGATAGAGAATGAGCATCGAACCCGGCAGGCGATACGCGGGATCAAGGCGATGTTCAAAGCGGATGGTGTCGCTTAGATAAATTATTTGAGTGGCCGAGGTGTGCTGCCCCGGTTGTTCGGCAAGATTCAACTTGATGTAAATTATAGAGGTAGTGAGTTTGAAACCGGTAAAAGTGGGCATTTGTGGACTGGGTACCGTTGGCAGCGGTACTGTGAACGTGTTTCGTAGAAACGCGAAGGAAATTATTGGCAGAGCAGGATGTCCCATTGAGATTGTGCAGGTGGGGTCCCGCCGACGCAAAGACAACTGCGATCTGACCGGAATTGACTTTTCTGAAGATATTTTTGCAGTTGCGAAAAATCCTGAAATTGACATCATTGTTGAGCTGATTGGTGGCTATGATATTGCCAAAGAGTTGGTGTTGACTGCGATTGAAAATGGCAAACATGTAGTGACTGCCAACAAAGCACTGATTGCTGTGCATGGTAACGAAATTTTTGAAGCGGCTCGGGCTAAAGGCGTGGTTGTTGCGTTTGAAGCCTCAGTTGCTGGTGGCATCCCGGTGGTTAAAGCAATTCGGGAAGGTCTGGCCGGAAACAGCATTAAGTGGCTCGCCGGTATCATCAACGGCACAGGCAACTTTATATTGACCGAGATGCGCGATAAAGGCCGTGCATTTGATGATGTATTAAAAGAAGCCCAAGAACTGGGGTACGCCGAAGCTGATCCGACTTTTGATGTTGAAGGTATTGATGCTGCGCACAAACTGACGATATTGGCGTCTGCCGCGTTTGGTGCACCATTGCAATTTGATCGGGCTTTCACTGAGGGAATCAGTAATATCAGCACAATCGATGTTGATCATGCTCAAGAGTTAGGGTACATCATTAAGCATTTGGGTATCGCACGCATTCATGATAACGGTATGGAGCTGCGTGTTCATCCGACTCTGGTTCCAGCGGATAAACTATTGGCCAAAGTCGATGGCGTTATGAATGCGGTTTTAATCGATGGTGATGCGGTTGGTCAAACAATGTACTATGGTGCTGGTGCCGGTTCTGAGGCGACAGCGTCTGCGGTTCTGGCCGATATTGTCGATGTAGCACGTATTATCAATAGTGGTGAAGCGGCGGCGGTGCCATTCCTCGGATTTACTCAGGAAAGCATTGCGGATATTAATGTGTTGCCAATCGAGGATATTCAGTCTGCCTACTACTTGCGTATTCTGGCTGAGGATCACCCTGGTGTGTTGGCAAAAGTAGCTTCTATCCTGAGCGAGGATGGCATTAACATTGAGTCAGTGATGCAGCGTGAAACAGAAGAACACCAAGGAAAAATTCCGATGATGATGTTGACTCACACTGTGGTCGAAAAGCAAATCAATGAAGCCATTTGCAAAATTGAGGCGCTGGACGACGTAATAGGTGATGTGGTCAAGATTCGGGTTGAGCTGTTTAAAGACTGATATTGCGCTGATGAGCGATCTGCGCAGGCAGAACGTTTAGGCTGGTTATCGCTATAGACAAACTGCAGCTTTAGGCATACTACAGATTGCAAAATACAGATTGCATACTACAGATTGCAAACTACAGATAGGTAAATGTTGTGAAATACATAAGTACACGTGGCAATGCAGAAGCATTGACGTTTGAAGATGTGTTGTTGACGGGGTTGGCCTCCGATGGCGGTTTATATGTCCCAGAATCTTTGCCACGGTTTACGTTGGAAGAAATTGAATCCTGGAGGGGATTGTCTTACGCGAAACTGGCCTTTAATGTCATGTACCCGTTCGTGGAAGGTTCTATCCCTGAAGATGAATTTCGAACGATGATTGAGGACACATATGCTGGCTTTGCGCATAATGCGGTCGCACCATTGACTCAATTGGATGCGAATGAATGGGTGATGGAGTTGTTCCATGGACCTACTCTGGCGTTTAAGGACTTTGCTCTGCAATTATTGGGTCGCCTGCTGGATTATGTACTCACCAAACGGAATCAGCGCGCTGTGATTTTAGGCGCGACCTCCGGAGATACTGGTTCTGCGGCGATTGAAGGTTGCCGACGCTGCAAAAATGTCGATATTTTTATACTGCACCCGTATCAGCGTGTTTCAGACGTACAACGTAAGCAGATGACCACGATCACAGGCGATAACATTCATAATATCGCCGTGAAAGGAAACTTTGATGATTGTCAAAGCATGGTAAAAGCCAGCTTCAATGATCAGTCGTTCCTGTCTGGAAAAACCAGTCTGGTGGCGGTAAATTCCATTAACTGGGCGCGAATTATGGCTCAGATCGTGTATTATTTTTCCGCTTCACTGGCTCTGGGTGGTCCTCACCGCAGTATTTCCTTCAGCGTTCCTACAGGGAACTTTGGTGATATTTTTGCGGGTTATCTGGCGCGTAATATGGGTCTGCCAATCAATCAACTGGTTATTGCGACCAATCGCAATGACATTTTGCACCGCTTTATGAGTCAGAATCGCTACGAAGTTGAGGCATTGGAGCATACCTTGTCTCCAAGTATGGACATCATGGTATCCAGTAATTTTGAGCGCTTGCTGTTCGATCTTTATGGTCGTGATGGTCAGGCGTTGCAAGGTGTTATGGACGCCTTCAAGCAAGGTAGCGCAAGTATCGATGATCACCGGTGGAAGAATGCACGGGTATTATTCGACAGTTACACTGTCGATGATGAACAGACTTGTGCAACCATCAAGCAGGTATTTGAGGAAACGGAAGAGTTACTCGACCCCCATACAGCAATCGGTGTGAAGTCAGCGCGAGAATGTCGCCGTGATGCGCAGGTACCGATGGTCACATTGGGCACAGCACATCCTGTCAAGTTCCCGGAAGCGGTTGAGAAATCAGGAGTAGGGGTTGCACCGGAACTTCCACACCATATGGCTGACTTGTTTGATCGTGAAGAGCGTTACACTGTTCTGGAAAATGATCTTGCGGCGGTTCAGGCTTTTGTTCAGGAAAACATGAACGCTTGATCTGACCCCAGAGGTTTAAAAAAGGCCAATGAATATCAATTGATTGTTCATTGGCCTTTTTTTGTAAGCTACTCTGGTAGCTGCCTGCTCCCACGTGATTAGAAATCCATTTCTGATATTGAGCCTGTTGTGACTGTAAAAAAACGAATTGTTCGTCGACCTCCTGTTTCCGATGGGCATTGGTCAATTGATTTACCCGAAACTTTAAAACAAATTTACCTATCTCGGGGTGTCACATCCTGTGCGGATGTTGATCTCTCGCTTTCTGGCCTTATACCGCCCGGTAATTTGCGTCATGGACAGCAGGCTGCGAATTTAATCGCCGATGCGATAGTCGCGCGACGAAAAATACTCTTGGTCGGTGATTACGATTGCGATGGTGCAACCAGTACGGCTGTGGCGATTCGTTTATTAAGGTCAATGGGGGCTCTAAAGGTTAACTATCTGGTGCCCAATCGTTTTGAATTTGGCTATGGATTGTCACCACAAATAGTAGAGCTGGCATTGAGCGATAAGCCCGACCTGATCATCACGGTTGATAATGGCATTTCCAGTATAGAAGGCGTGGCGAGCGCTAATTCACATGGTATTTCGGTCATTGTTACGGATCATCATTTGCCCGGAGATTCGCTGCCGGAAGCGGATGCAATTGTGAATCCCAATCAGAACGGTTGTGACTTTCCCAGTAAAGCCGCCGCCGGTGTAGGGGTTATATTCTATGTGATGAGTCTGCTGCGAGCTGAATTGCGCGCGCGTCAGTGGTTTGCGGCACAAGGCCTGCCCGAGCCGAATCTGGCGGAAGTGCTGGATATCGTAGCATTGGGGACGGTGGCGGATGTAGTACCTCTGGACCGAAATAATCGTATATTGGTCGAACAGGGACTGAAGCGAATTCGTGCCGGTAAGGCTCACCCTGGTGTTTTGGCATTGATTGCTGTTGCCGGACGGGATTACCAGCGAGTTGTGGCAACGGATCTCGGATTTGCTGTCGGTCCGAGGTTGAATGCGGCGGGACGTCTGGACGATATATCCGTTGGTATCGAGTGTTTGCTGTCTGATAGCGCTGAGCGAGCACAAACGTTGGCAGAAATGCTTAATGCCTACAATGAAGACCGCAAGGCCATTGAGGTTAGCATGCAGAAAGAAGCATTTGCCGAGGTGGAGCAACGCCTGAGCACTGGGGAAGATTTGCCATGGGGATTGTGCCTCTATGATGATAGCTGGCATCAAGGGGTTACCGGTTTATTGGCTGCACGGGTGCGCGAAAAAGTCCATCGACCTGTTGTGGTATTTGCGCCTGCTGATGATGGTGTAATGTGGAAAGGATCTGGCCGCTCCATTCCGGGCTTTCATCTGCGTGATGCACTCGACCGCGTTGCCACACTGAATCCAGGATTGATTGATAAATTTGGTGGCCATGCTGCTGCGGCTGGATTGAGCGTGGCGGAAGATAAGTTATCCGAATTTTGCACGCAGTTTGATAGGGTGACACGGGAGTGGTTATCGGAAGACGATTTATCTGCTGTGATTTTGAGCGATGGTGAACTGCCACCTGAGGCTTTGACATTGGATTTCGCAGAGCAACTGCGAGCAGCGGGCCCTTGGGGGCAGGCTTTTCCTGAGCCGGTATTTGATGGCGTATTCGCTGTTGTTCAAGCCAAAGTCGTGGGGCAACGGCACTGTAAACTGGTGCTGGATTCAGGGCAGGGAGCGCTCGTGGATGCCATTCAATTCAATAGTCCCTGGGCAGGCCAGACGTTGCCGGACCGAGTCCGGGTCGCGTTCAAGCTGGACGTTAACCGGTATCGTAACCAATCCAATCTACAGTTTATTGTTGATTATCTCGAGGCAAGTGAGCTTCCGGGTAGATAATTTGTCTGACTTCGACTAAAAAACAGCCAATTTCCATTCGCTCAACTATAGTTGAAAATAATAATTGAGTGATAAATGTTCAGTTGGAGGGTTGGCTGTGTTTTCCCATCTGTCTCTAAAAACCAAGACCGCTGGTTTTGTCGTCATTATTTTTGTTTCGCTGTGTTCGATTGCCTTACTGGGGCTTCAAGCTTTGTGGTTAGCGAGTGAAAAGGACAACCTTGCCCGGATCGCCCAGTTAATGAAAAGTACGGTGAATATTGTCAAACAATTTGAGTCATTGGCGCAAAACGGGGAATTGTCAGAGACTGACGCTAAACGTTTTGCGACTCAGTTGTTGCGTGAGAACAAATATCACGATTCTGAATACGTCTATGTCGCGGATGAGAACCTTGATTTTGTTGCGACGCCACTCGACCCGCAACTACATGGCACCAGTTTTAATGACTTTAAAGATGCCAGTGGTGACAGCATCGGCGCGATTGTTAAAACACTGGTGGGGAGTAGAACAGATCAACTGATGACCTATAACTGGGATTCGTTGCGCGAGGGAGAGGTGGTGGATTTAACCTCGGTTGTGATCAAAACCCCGGTGTGGGGCTGGTATGTCGGAACCGGGGTGAGTTACAAAGAGGCAGAGCAGCGCTACTGGGCCACCGCGCAATGGCTGTTGGCCCTGTCAATCGTGATTGCCGTTGTCATGTCTGCGATCATCGCACTGTTCGGAGTTTCCTTGAGTCGTGCCCTTGGTGGTGAGCCGCAGGATGTGCTTGAGATTGTCAAGCGGGTGTCCCGTGGCGATCTGCGCAAGTTGGCGACCAGCGGACGTGAAACGGAGGAAAGTATTATCGGGGCAATGGTGTATATGCAAAACGGTTTGAAAGGTGTCGTTGCGGGAATTAAAGACGTTTCTGACAGCCTTAAAAATCAAACTACAGAGGCGGATAAGCGTTCGGTTGACCTGGATAAACTGACACAACGTTTGAGCGAACAGACGCAAATGGTGTCTTCCGCAATTGCCCAGCTCACAGCATCTGCCCGCGAGGTGTCCAATAATTCGGAAATGGCTGCAAGTCATATTCAGGAAGCCGATAGTAAAGGTAAAACAGCCTACTCATTGACTGAAGCCTCTTCTTCGACCATGACAATGCTGGAAGAACAGATTGGCAAGGTCGGTCAGAATGTACAAACCCTGAATGACGAAGTCAGTAATATTGAGACGGTACTGGTTGTCATTCAGGGCATAGCAGAGCAAACCAATTTGTTGGCTTTGAATGCCGCAATTGAAGCTGCTCGTGCAGGTGATCAGGGGCGGGGGTTTGCTGTTGTGGCGGATGAAGTCAGACAGTTGGCGCAAAGAACTCAATCCAGCACGGAAGAAATCCAGCAAATGATCACCAAATTACAGGATGCGACAAAAGCAGCAAGTGCATCCGTAACGCAGAGTGTCAGCACCAGTGAGCAAGCGGTTAAAAAATCACAATCTGTTACGCAGCAGTTGAATGATATCGCGACTTCGCTGTCACAGCTAGCCGGGATGAGCCATCAGATTTCCCTGGCGGCAAAGGAGCAACTCGCAGCAGGGGAGGATACTGCCGAGCGAGTTGTGCTGATTTCCGATGCTGCAGCCCATGCTGCTGAACTTTCCGGTGCGGCGCATAAGATGACAGAGCAGACAAATAAATTGTCCCATGACCTGGAAAATGAAGTTCACAAATTCCAGCTCTAAGCAAACCGGCGAGGCTTGTGCTCGCCCTGTTGTGTCCGTAAGGCGTGCGCTTGCAACAATGTATTCTAATGGCGAACTCGCGCTGCAAACGGTAGTTCAAGCGCCGTAAATCAGATAGAATAAGTGCCCTTTTATAATTGACTGCCCCTTCACATACATCTATCGCAAATTAGGTTGATACAAATGTTGGAAATTAACCCAATCGTCCAAGCCATAAAAGAATACCGGGCCCGTACAGAGACCCTTAGGGGGTACCTTTGACTTCGATACCAAGAAAGAACGCTTAATCGAAGTTGAACGAGAACTTGAGGATCCGGCCATTTGGGAGAATCCAGATCGTGCCCAGGAATTAGGCCGTGAACGTGCACAGCTTGAGAATGTGGTCAATACCATTGAGAGCTTGCTCTCCGGCCTTGACGATGCTCAGGAGCTTTTGGATATCGCCGTTGAAGAAGAGGATGCCGATACCGTCGAGGAAGTCGAGAGTGAACTGGCGAAGCTACAGAGCGCGCTAGAGGGTCTTGAATTTCGACGCATGTTCTCGGGTGAAATGGATATGAATAACGCCTATCTCGACATCCAGTCCGGGTCTGGTGGTACTGAGGCTCAGGATTGGGCCAACATGATGCTCCGTATGTATCTCCGTTGGGGCGAAGAAAAAGGCTTCAAGACAGAAATTATCGAACTGTCGGCAGGGGAAGTAGCGGGCATTAAGAGTGCGACGGTGCAGTTTACCGGAGAATACGCATTTGGCTGGTTGCGCACCGAAACAGGGGTGCATCGACTGGTGCGTAAATCCCCCTTTGATTCTGGTAATCGCCGTCATACTTCGTTCGCTTCAGTTTTTGTGTCTCCCGAAATTGATGACAATGTTGAAATTGAAATCAACCCGGCAGATCTGAGAATTGATACCTACCGCTCCAGTGGTGCAGGTGGGCAGCATGTTAATACAACCGATTCGGCTGTGCGGATTACTCATGAGCCGTCCGGGATTGTTGTGTCCTGTCAAAATCAGCGTTCACAACATCAAAACAAAGACAAAGCCATGCAACAACTTCGAGCGAAGTTGTATGAAATGGAAATGATGAAACGTAATGAAGCTGCCCAGGCGTTGGAAGACAGTAAGTCTGATATTGGTTGGGGGAGTCAAATCCGTTCTTACGTTTTGGATGATTCCCGAATTAAAGATTTACGTACGGGAATTGAAAACCGGAATACGAATGCTGTACTGGATGGTGATCTGGACAGATTTATCGAAGCGAGTCTGAAGCAGGGGTTGTAAGCAAGATGAGTGACAATATGCAGAATCAGCAGGATGAAAACAAGCTGGTTGCAGAGCGGCGAGCCAAGCTGGCTCAGCTGCGTGAAGGTTGTAGCGCAAATGGACACCCGAATGATTTTCATCGGGAGCACTTAGCCGGAGTATTACAGAAGGAGTTCGGTGAGCACGATAAGGATGCCCTGGCAGATGTGAATCAGGTCGTGAGTGTGGCGGGTCGAATATTACGTCGAGGCGGACCATTTGTCGGCATTCAGGATATGAGTGGCCAAATTCAATTCTATGTCGGGAAAAAACTGCAAAAAGAGTTTGCTGCATGGAATTTGCTCGACCTTGGCGATATTGTTGGTGTTCGTGGTGCATTGCACAAGTCCGGGAAAGGTGATTTGTATGTCAATGTTGAGTCGGCTGAAGATTTGGTGATTTTGACCAAATCACTGCGCCCGCTTCCTGAAAAATGGCATGGTTTGTCTGACCAGGAGGCCAAATACCGACAGCGTTACGTGGATCTGATTATCAATCAGCGTACCCGTGATATCTTCCTGATGCGTACCAAAATCATCGAGGGAATTCGGAAATATCTGAGTGACCGGGACTTCATGGAAGTCGAGACACCCATGTTGCAGGTTATTCCCGGTGGTGCCACCGCCAAGCCGTTTATTACCAAGCATAATGCAATGGACATGGAAATGTTTTTGCGAATCGCGCCGGAGTTGTATTTGAAACGACTTGTGGTCGGCGGTTTTGAGCGGGTATTCGAGATCAACCGCAACTTCCGTAATGAAGGGTTGTCGACCCGGCACAATCCGGAATTCACGATGATTGAATTCTATCAGGCTTACGCTGATTATCATGACCTCATGGATATGACGGAAGATATGCTCCGAACTATTGCCCTGGATGTTTTGGGAACCTCTCAGATTGTGAATACCGTAGAGGATGATGAAGGGAATGTCGTTTCGGAAACGGTATATGATTTCGGACAGCCCTTTACCCGATTGAGCATGGCTGAAGCCGTTCTCAAGTACAACCCGGATTTTAATCCAGAGGTAATAAACAATCCTGAGGCGAATATCGACCAGTTGAAAGCTTATGCCAGACAAGTTGGCGTTCCGGATTCGGAAAAACAGAAGGCTTGGGGCCCCGGCAAGTATCTGTGCGAGATATTCGAGGAAACGGCAGAACATCAGCTGATTCAGCCGACATTTATTACTGATTATCCATGGGAGGTGTCTCCGTTGGCCCGCCGTAACGATGCCAATGCGTTTGTCACGGATCGTTTTGAGTTTTTTGTCGGTGGTCGGGAACTGGCGAATGGTTTTTCGGAGTTGAATGATGCTGAGGATCAGGCCAATCGCTTCCGTAAGCAAGTCGAAGAGAAAGACGCCGGGGATGACGAGGCAATGCATTACGATGCAGATTACATTAATGCATTGGAGTACGGGTTGCCGCCTACCGCAGGAGAAGGTATTGGGATTGATCGACTGGTGATGCTGTTTACTAATTCGCCAACTATCAAGGACGTTATTCTGTTTCCTCACATGAAGCCGCGAGCTTAAGCGGAAAGTCTAAAGCGAATCCCCGGAATTTAACTGGACCCTATCATTGAGTACTGTGGTGGTAGGTGACCAGTTGAATGACGGGGGGCTTCCAATGGCAGAAAACCTATACCAGGAGCAGGAAATATGATGAATAGAGCTGGTGAGTTACACCCATCGTGGCAGTCGAAGATTGGGGACCAGCTGCAGTTGCCCTATATGCAAACGCTCAAGGCTTTTTTGCAACAACGAAAGGCTGCCGGGGCAACCATTTTTCCGCCTGGTCGGGAAATGTTCAATGCATTTAATCATACCCCTTTTGATCAGGTTAAAGTGGTCATTCTGGGGCAGGATCCTTACCACGGGCCTGGCCAGGCCCATGGCTTGTGTTTTTCAGTTCGCTCAGGAATTGCACCGCCACCCTCGTTGGTTAATATTTTCAAAGAAATCGAGTCTGATCTGGGGATTCCTAGGCCAGATCACGGTTGTTTGACCCATTGGGCGGAGCAAGGGGTTTTGCTATTAAACGCGGTGCTTTCGGTTGAGCAGGGCAGTGCAGGAGCACATCAAGGTAAAGGCTGGGAGCAATTTACAGATTCGGCAATTGCTGCACTCAACGAACATCGTGAGCATCTGGTTTTTATGTTGTGGGGCAGCTATGCGCAGAAAAAAGGACAGTTGATCGATCCAAGACGTCACCTTGTGCTCAAGTCACCACACCCCTCACCACTCAGTGCCCACAGAGGTTTCTTTGGCTGTCGTCACTTTTCATTGGCAAACGAATATCTGGTAGGTAACGACGCTTCGCCTGTTCAGTGGCAATTGCCGGAACAGGGCTGAGGGTTTTGTGTTTTGGAGAGCTTCTCCGGGGTCACCGAAGAAGCGCTTTGTCCTGAGTAGCCCTTGGCAAACTGAATAACCTAGCCGTTTAGCAGTGCCATTGCGGCTTCCATGTCTTCAGACAGGTCCTCTGCTTCACTAATATCGATCTCCGGATCAAGTCCGAGGCGGCTAAACGCAGTAATAGTACTCCAGTCCATTTGTGCATGCGGATGTTCCGAACCGGCAAGGCTTTGCAGATAGGCAACCATGACAACATCTGCATAGTCGACCTTGTCCACTGATCTTGAGAAGTTAACGTATTCGGTCGGAACGTTTTTCAGGTCTGCCGGGAAATCCCATTTCACGAGAATCTGCTGCCCGATTGATGGGTGAATTGCATTGATGATTTCATCGAGCTGAGCCGTGTTCAGGTCGATATCGTTGTCCTCAACGTATTTCAGAATGGGCAGCACACCAATTTGATGTACCAGTCCCGCCAAGGTTGCCTGATCGGCTTTCAGTTTCGTGTAATGTTGAGTCAGCACGTGACTGATACCGGCAATTTCGGTGCTTTGTTGCCAGACGTCCCGCATTTTTTTATCAATCACTTCCGAAGTGGCCTGGAACATTTGTTCCATTGCAAGACCGGTTGCCAGATTGCTGGTGTAGGTCATGCCTAAGCGGCTAACTGCCATATTGAGGTTGTCAATTTCTCGAGCGCCTCTGAGCAACGGACTGTTGCACACGCGAATAATTCTTGCGGTTAATGCGGCATCATTACTGATGACATCAACAATGTCCATAATGGAGGAGTCGGGATGTTCTGCGATTTCCCTGACTTTTAGCGCGACCTCTGGCAACGTCGGAAGAACCAGCGAATCATTTTCAATTGCGGTCAGGATTTCCGATTTAATTCTTTCAGTTAGTTCAGACATATGGGCTTCTCGTATGCAAAGGTAGTCCAATCATTGACTCGGACGAATTGGAAACACTACTAAAAGGTATAGCAGATCCTCGCCAAAGTTCACGATCAAATTGGTATTTACCTACTTGTTGTGAATGCTGAACAAGTGCTTGTCCGGTACGCCTCAGATTCTCTCCAGTGGGAATGATTCTACCCGTATGAATGATTTAGTTCGATTCATTTGATTGGCTCATAATGCATTGTTTTTCTCGACAACAGATTGGTTTGTCCCGCTGCTGAGAACAAGTCCTGATCGGCCTTTTCGTTCTGGATAACCGCTAACAGTTCGTAGTTGTTGTGCTTAGCAGGAGCCGGGGCGGCAATCCGCACGATGTTACCAACCTTGTTATCATCTTTATCGTATAGGGCGTCGCCAATCGCGGGTATCGTCGAAGGGGCTGAAATTTCGAAGCGATACATGCGTTTCTTGAGTTTACCCAAATACTGCATGCGTGCGACGATTTCCTGGCCAGTGTAACAGCCTTTTTTGAAGCTGATGCCGTCTATCGCCTGTAAATTCATCATTTGTGGGATGTATTCCTCCTGGGTGGCGGTAACGACTTCGGGAATACCATTTTGAACTTCGAGCTGATTCCAGTCTGCTACAGGCGTGGGTTGATCCGAAATCGAGGTTGCCTCTGACGATTGGCAGGCGACAACGTTGTCTGCAGCGTCTGACGCACTATTTAGCCAGAGTTCCCAAATCGGTGTTTGGGTGGGGTGGCGAATGATGAGCTGGTTGTTGTCGACTTGAATTGTTGCCCCAAACTCGGTTGGGAGTTCCGGTGTAGCTTCGGCGCAAGCCTCCGGAATCGTTAAGCCGAGTGCAAACCAGCTACTGGCCTTGATCTCAGCTTTAAAAAAGGCGAGATATTTACTCAATCGATTCTGGAAATCTGCGGCCAGTTCAGATGGCAGTTTGATCAGATAGTGTTCTTCAGTGAGCCTGGCTATCTTGAACAGGGCGAACATTCTGCCTTTGGGTGTGCAGGTTGCAGCAAAATTGGAATGCTCTTTGGTTACCTCATCCAGGTTACAAGTACATTGACCTTGAAGGAAGCGTTTTGCGTCTTTGCCTTCCAGTGACAGGATGACATTGTCCCATTGAGGGTGTACGGCGAATAAGGTGTCAAGGTAACTGAACTCGTATTGCGTGTCGGGCGACAGCCAATCCTTCAATAATTTCATGGTCAATCCTAAGGTTGTTTTTTTCAGCCCGAAGAGAAGCGTAGTGCAACTCTAAGGCGTCTGAAATGATCTGAATGCACGTTATCGTATGTCAAAATTGCAAAGAGCGGAAGGTGATAATTGTCGATATCTAAAACGATTATGGTAAGCCAGGGGTGTACAAGTGATGTGGGTTTCGCTCGGGCCCGGAAGGTTTTTTCATTCTTCAGGGTCACATTCAGGAATACTCCCTTTTCAACGGGTAGACCTAGTTTTGATGCCGCAGCGATGTCAGGTTTAATGCGTACCACAGAACGCGGCTGTAGAAGCAGACCATAACGGAGAATCATATAGCGCGCGATAACAAGTGTGGCGAGTGCCAACAGAACCATACCTAGGTTAGGCAAGTTGGCACGGTAAATCACATAGAGTTGGCTCAGTGCAAGGGCGATACAGAAAACAATAATCGCCCTTGATGGGTGGAGTCGGACGGGACAAGCTTGAAACGGGTTAGTGGACACCTTTACTATTTTCAGCGTAACAGATCTAGTCCGGCTGAACCCGGTCCAGGATTATTTTCACCATGTACTGGTGGTCTGGGTCGGTGGGCTCTGATTTCTGCATGAACCAGTTAAACAAATCCTGGTCTTCACAGTCGAGTAACTTGCGATAGCGAGCTTGATCCTCGTCGCTCAGGTCGTCGTATGCCTCTTCCAGAAAAGGAACCAGGAGCACATCAAGCTCAAGCATTCCTCTACGGCTGTGCCAGAACAAGCGTTTTTTATCGGTGGCTTTATCGATCTCGGAAGTCATATAGAGTAGTTCACATCAAAATTCGAATGAGTGCCGCATTATACTGCGTTACTGCCCGTGGTGCTATTCACGCTCACTAAAGTTGATGGGCGTGAGCACAGTATCTTTCGCTTTTTTCTGTTGCTCCGGGTAATCCAGGGTAAAGTGTAACCCTCTGCTTTCCCGGCGTTGCAGTGCTGAGCAAATAATCAGGTCGGAAACAGTAACCAGGTTCCTGAGCTCAAGCAGGTCATTCGTCACCTTGTAGTTGCTGTAGTAATCTTTGATTTCTTGCGCGAGCAGATCAACCCGGTGTTTGGCCCGCTGCAGTCTTTTTGTGGTGCGAACAATACCGACGTAGTCCCACATAAAACGCCTGAGTTCATCCCAGTTGTGAGAGAGTACGACATCTTCATCGGAGTCGGTCACCAGGGATTCGTCCCAGGTGGGAGCTTTAGGAGGGGCCGGGATTGCATAGAACTGGCGTTCGATGTCCTTGGCAACAGCGGATGCGAATACGAGGCATTCCAATAAAGAATTGCTGGCGAGTCGATTGGCACCATGAAGCCCGGTAAAAGAGGATTCTCCAACCACATAGAGTTGATTGACATCACTGGCACCATTGAGATCAGTGACAACGCCGCCACAGGTGTAGTGTGCCGCAGGAACGATCGGAATGGGGTCTTTGGTAATATCGATACCGAATTTCAGGCAACCTTCATAAATGGTAGGGAAGTGCTCTTTGACAAATTCGGCGGGTTTGTGGCTGATATCAAGATATAAATGGTCTGCGCCTAACCGTTTCATTTCATGGTCTATTGCCCGTGCAACGATATCGCGGGGCGCGAGTTCTTTGCGTTTATCGAACTTTTCCATAAACCGTTTTCCGTTAGGCAAAAGCAGATAACCGCCTTCTCCCCGAACCGCTTCGGTGATCAAATAGGCTTTGGCTTGAGGGTGGTACAGACAGGTTGGGTGGAATTGATTGAACTCCATGTTTGCGACACGACACCCGCTACGCCACGCCATGGCAATGCCATCGCCCGTAGCGCCATCAGGGTTGCTGGTATATAAGTAGGCCTTACTCGCACCCCCGGTAGCCAGCACGATAAAACGGGCCTGAAATAATTCCACATGAGAGGTTTGCCGGTTCAACACATAGGCACCTATGCATCGGTTTCCAGGCAGAAACAGTTTTTTATGGGTAATCAGGTCGATAGCAACCCGGTTTTCGAAAACATCAATATTCGGGCGCATCCGCACCTGATCATTGAGTGTTGTTGATACGGCTTTTCCGGTTGCATCCGCTGCGTGAATCACTCGGCGATGGCTGTGGCCACCTTCTTTGGTTAAATGATATTCGTCGCTTTCGTCTTCCAGTTTGGTAAAACTGACTCCAAGCTTGAGTAACCAGTCTATCGCGGGTTTACTGTTTTCGACGGTAAACTTTACGGCGTTACGATGGCAGAGCCCGGCACCCGCGACCAGTGTGTCCTCAATATGGGATTTCGCCGAATCGTTATCATGCAGCACGGCGGCAATGCCGCCCTGGGCATAGAGTGTGGATCCGCTGAGCAAGCTTGATTTGCTCAAAACGGCTATACGTGCGGTCTCGGGTAGGTTCAAGGCAACGGTTAACCCTGCGGCCCCGCTGCCGATTATTAATACATCGTGGTGGTAAGTTGCACCCATCGAACATTGGTTCCTCTGCTTTTTCGGCATAATTGTAATGCAAAAAAACTGAAATGTACCCAACGATGTTGTTTTGCGATCAATGTTGCTTTGCGATCAATGTTGTTTTGCCATCAATGTTACTCCAAGACGGATTTGGTTTTGCCGTTCACCGTGTGGATGAGCGCAAAACTATTTTTTGATGTACTCCATATCAAGGTGAACTAATATGCTACTTGGCTGTCTATTTCTGTAAATCAGGACTGAGTCGCGTGATTGTGGCGTTTATCCTGGTTGCAACACGGTGAGTTCAATCAGCGGTAGAGAGCGAGATAAGTATGAAGCAATCGAGGATTTTGTCGCTTCGAGACGTCAGACAACGAAAAGTATCTTCATCCCCCTGCAGTGATACGTATGGGACGCACAGTGGTAGTTCAGCACAAGTACTCACCACCCATAACAATGTCTATTCAATACCGGAATGGCAGGGTGAGTCAGCTCGTGAGAATATTTCCAGTCCGGAGGTGCGCACTGGTGAAAGGGGTAAGGGCCACTACGAAATGGATCAAAGAAGTCAGTTAACCGATAATCAATTGGTTGAAGCCGTTCAGCGAGGGGATAAGCGCGCTTTTGATATGCTGGTTATAAAATACCAGGCCAAGGTGGCTGGTGTGATCTCCCGGTTTATCACCGATCATTCAGAAGTTTTGGATGTTAGCCAGGAGGCGTTCGTCAAAGCCTATCGAGCGCTCAATCAATTTCGGGGCGATAGTGCTTTTTATACCTGGATTTACCGGATAGCAATCAATACCGCGAAAAACTACCTGGTATCCAAGGGGAGACGACCACCAGGGGTTGATGTTGATGTAAGTGATGCGGAATTCTTTGAATTGGATACCGCACTCAGAGACGTGCAATCTCCAGATCGAATACTCCAGCGGGATGAGTTGGCACAAACGGTTCACCGCGCGATGTCTGCATTGCCTGAAGATCTTCGAGTCGCACTGGCGTTGCGGGAGTTTGATGGTTTGAGCTACGAGGAAATAGCCGAAATAATGGCTTGTCCGGTGGGAACCGTGCGCTCCAGAATCTTTCGGGCGCGGGAAGCGGTTGACACTGCAATTGCGCCATTGCTTTGATACAGCCAGTTAAAATTAGTGTTTAAAAATGGGTGATTCCAGAGGTATTAATAATGGATGAAAGACTGAAAGAGTCTATTTCGGCATTATTTGACAATGAAGCAGAGGAGCTAGAAACGCGTAGAGTTTTGGCTTCAAGTGATGATCGTGTCTTGCATCAGTGGAAACGTTACCAGCAAATGTCCGAGTTAATTCAGACCAATTCGCAAGCTTTTGATCTGTCTCAACGGGTTTCGGCTGCAATTGCTGATGTGGAAATGGAGCCGGTGACAAATGAAGATGCGCTTACCACAAATTCCGTGGATCCTGCAAAGGAGAATACAGATCAAATTCCCGTCATTGAAACAAATGCAACGGGGAATGTTACTCATAGCAGCAATACTGGGCATCGAAAGGGCTATTGGGGCGCTGCGATAGCGGCTTCGATATCGTTCTTCTTCGTTTTTGGTGCCTGGGTTTCTCTGCAAGGTAGTAATCCCGCGTCGGATGGACAACAACTGGTTCAGTCAGATCCCGCGCTGCAAATTTCCGATGAAGATGTCGCCTTGGTCGAGCTGCGGAGACAAACTGAACAACCGGTTGCAACAGTGGCCAACACCGATCATGATCGTGAAGCGCTGCTGGATACCGAAGGCGCAGACCGATTGAATGACTATCTAATGCGTCATGCAGAAAACGGGGTGATGGGGGCTGCACCGGTTATTGTTCCCTTTGCGAGGGTTGCCAGTTTTAATGACCTGGAATCATCACCAGCAAAAAACAGTGAAGGCCAATCGAGTCGCTGACATGGGTGTATTGGTGAAAAATTCAGGGGAAACTTCGTGCATGATGCGTCTGATTTGCCGTAGTCTATTCGGGCGTTTGCATCAGGGAGTGTTGGTTTTGGCTGCGGTTAACCTGGGTTTAATGGTGACCTTTTTGCCGCTGACAGCCCATGCCTCTGTTCCCAAGGAACCCGTGGCGCTTCACGATGGGGACAAGTCGAATTCGGGGGAACGTACTCAGCATCAGTTGCGAGAGTTGATCTTGAATATACCGACAGCGAGCCGCGAGCAAAATTATCGCGGAACGGTGGTCTATTTTCGTGGACAGACGATGAACTCTCTGGAAGTTGTGCACCGATGGAAGGAAGGGCTTGTTCAGGAAAAGTTGGTTCAACTTGACGGTGAAATGGGGGAAATACTCCGCAATGGAGACGAAGTCATCTGTTATTTGCCCAATAATCAAGCGGTGCGATTGAATCAGTCAGTAGCATTGAGTCCCCTGTCAAGTGCCGCTTTGGATGCGATCAAATTGGAGCAGCATTACACGTTGGCATCTTATGGTGAGGATCGTGTGGCGGGATATGGCGCGCACAAAGTTGCGCTCATGGCGAAAGACAAAGACCGCTTCAGCTATTTATTGTGGCTGGAAAATGGTAGCGGGTTGTTATTGAAATCCATTTTGATGGATGCCCAGGGCGAGATGCTCGAGCGTTTTCAGTTTTCAAGTTTGCAGCTTTCAGTCCAGATCAGTGAGCTGGAGTTACAACCGTCATTGACGGTTGATGTGATGAAAGATAAATCCAACACCGGGAAAATGGCTTCCACGCCAACCTCAGGGCTGCTGCAATCCTGGAAACCGGGTTGGTTACCAATGGGATATACTCAGGTTGAAGGAAAGGCGTCCTATTCTGAGCGTCGGGCCAATGGCTGGTCACAAGCCTATTCTGACGGGCTGTCTTCGTTCACGATTTTTGTTGAACTCTGGTCCAGGGATGCAATGCCTGAAGGCGGAGCCAGAGTGGGGGCAACGATCGCCTATGGCAGGAAAGTGGAGCTCTCCAAAGGTGCGATACAAATTACCGTAGTTGGTGAAATCCCGGCACAAACCGCAATGAAGGTTGCTGAAAAGGTTGAGTTTAGCCTCCCTTGACCGGTCGTTTATTCCGAAATTGCCCGGTATAATGTGTATCGGATACCGTCTGGAAGGATTGGTGAAAGTCGCAACCTGAGGCGACGCGGGAAAATGATCGAGGAAGCGGGCAAAGATGATAGAAGAAACAGGTAAAGTCGTTGCCGTAGACGGCAATTCGATTTGGGTTCTGGTTGCAAGGCAAAGCTCTTGTAGCACTTGCTCTGCGAAGTCCACTTGCGGACAAAGTGCTTTGTCCGAATTGACTCAGGGGCAACAGACCCAGCTTAAGGTCAGAAATCATCTTGGCTGCCAAGTGGGCGACACCGTTACAATCGGTATCCCTGAGCAGGCCATGTTGAAAGCCTCTGCGCTCATCTATCTTCTGCCCATCGTTTTTATGCTGGTTTTTGCTGTTTGTGCTGATCTCGCAAAAGCGTCTGAAGCGATCACCGCTGTGTCCGGACTGATCGGTTTAATTGCGGGTCTTGGCGCCGCTCATCTTTGGTCTGGCAGACTGGCCAACCGTCAGGAATTTGAACCTCATCTGATCCGCCAATCCAGAGTCTTACAGACGGATTACCAATCCTTAAGTTGAAAAATACGCGGCCGGCATCAAAATACAAAATTATCTTAACAGCAAACAAACTGAGGGTTGGCTATGCAGAGAGTAAATCGACTCGTTCAGGCTTGGATCCTGATGCTTTTTTTTGTTCTGGGTACGGCTCACGCTGACAGTTTACCTGACTTTACCGAATTAGTTGAAGATTCATCTCCAGCGGTCGTTAATATCAGCACCAGCAGTAAACCTGGCAAGAAGTCACGCGTACCATTTTCGGAGGAGGAGCTACAACAAATCCCCGAGTTCTTTCGCCACTTTTTCGGAGCGCCTTATGGCCGTGAAGAGCGACCGATGCCGCGTCATTCGATGGGATCGGGTTTCATCGTATCAAAAGACGGTTATATTCTTACAAACAACCATGTTATCTCCGGTGCAGATGAGGTCATTGTTCGGTTGAGTGATCGACGGGAACTGGTTGCAGAGCTGGTCGGCGCGGATGAGCGTTCTGATTTGGCTTTATTGAAAGTGGAGGCTGAAGATTTGCCCGTGGTCCAGCTGGGCAAGTCGAACCGGCTCAAAGTCGGGGAATGGGTGCTCGCAATCGGCTCTCCTTTTGGCTTTGACTATACCGTTACTGCGGGTATTGTTAGTGCACTTGGGCGTAGCCTGCCGAATGAAAATTATGTCCCTTTTATTCAAACCGATGTGGCCATCAATCCGGGGAATTCCGGTGGTCCTCTGTTTAACCTTGACGGCGAAGTTGTGGGGATTAACTCCCAGATTTATACCCGATCTGGAGGGTTTATGGGCGTGTCCTTTGCGATTCCCATCGACGTCGCGATGCATGTGGTTGATCAGTTAAAAGGCCAAGGTTATGTGACTCGGGGTTGGTTGGGCGTACTTATCCAGGAAGTGAGCCGGGATTTAGCCGAGTCGTTTGAGTTAAGCAAGCCCCATGGTGCACTGGTTGCCCAGGTTATGGAGAATTCGCCAGCGGCAGAAGCGGGGGTGAAGGTCGGGGATATTATTGCCGAATATAATGGCGTCGAAATTGGTCTGTCCTCAGATTTGCCTCATCTGGTTGGGCGAACACCGGTGGGTAAATCTGCTGAGTTGATTGTTATCCGCAATGGTGATCGTAAGAAGCTGACTGTGAAAATCGGTGAATTACCGAGCGATAATGCACCTCGAGTTGGTAAATCATCCCAAAATGACTCACAAATTAATCCTTTGAATGTGGTTGTACAGGAATTGAATGCTGCAACCAAGGAAAAGCTCTCAATATCTGGTGGTGTACAGGTTGTCGAAGTGGGGGCAGGGCCTGCACGTGTTGCAGGGATCCGGCGCGGTGACATTATTAATTCCATAAATGGCGAGCATATTGATGATTTAAAAGCGTTTAATGCGCTCGTTGAAGATCTACCTGAAGGCAAAGCGATCCCCATTTTGATACTACGAGAAGGTAATCCTGCTTTTGTGGTTGTTAAAATCACGAAATAGAGTGAGCTTGTTCATATGACCTTATGAGTGCGACCTGAGCGAGGCGGTTTCACTACCGCCTGTATTTTCATTTCGACATACCCCGGTTTGACTGAGTTAGAAAGCGCCGGGGTCGTTCCCTCCGTTTAATCCAGTTTCCCTAACGTAACGAGTCAGTTGCAAGTCTCCTCATTTGCGGTTTAAATGATAAGTCAGGGTCAATTGACCTGAGTGTTGAACCTAACTTAATTCAGACGTTAACAAGTCCAGTCCATGACCACACATCAGGAAACCCTATTTACGATTTTAAAATCGCCACAAAGTAAATTGGCATGGATGGTATTTTCCGTTGGCATGCTGGTGACGCTTTCGCTCTGGTATCTTGCAGGGGGGTTGGTTAATGAGAGAACTTATGCGGCATTTGAAAATCAGTCCCGACAGCTCAAAAGTGCAATAGAGGAACGACTGGTTAACTACGAACAGGTTCTGGCCGGGAGTGCTGGATTGTTTGAGGTGGCAGAGCAGATTAGTCGTAATGACTGGAGTGATTATATTCGATCATTGGATGTTGAGTTTTATTATCCCGGAATTCAAGGCGTGGGGTTTGCCCGCTATGTACCACGCAATCAACTTGAGGCCCATCTGGCAACCTATCATAACGCGGGAGAAGTGGATTACCTTGTGCATCCCGAAGGTGATCGCCCGGAATATTATCCTGTCGTCTATATTGAACCTCAAACCCGGCAGAATATTCTGGCCTACGGGTTCGATCCTATGGGGGATCCGGTTCACAGGCGAGCTCTGGAAGAAGCACTAAAATTCAAACGGGTAGCCATGACGGGAAAGGTGGTTCTGGTTCAGGAGCAAATAGATGAATCGCAGCCCGGATTCTTGCTTTATTACCCTGTATTTTCCGAAGTTGTGGCTCCGGGGGCAAGCCCGATCCAGCCTGCAGTCTCTCTGCAAGGATTTGTGTTCAGCGCTTTTCGCATGAATCATTTGATGGATGGTATCGTAGGGCTAATTTCACCTTTCCTTGATATCCGCATCTATGACTCGGATGTAGTCCAGGCCGAACGCGTTATGTACGCTTCAAATCTGGGGTCTTTGGAGAATGAGTTTACCTTCGAGTACCAGCAATCGCTTGAGCATGGCGGTCGAACCTGGTTACTTGTCACCAGAACTACACCCGCGTTTGACTTTCTTGCCCGTGATGAGCGCCCCTTGATTGTCATGGTTTCAGGAACGATCGTAAGTTGTTTGCTGCTTTTGCTCATGTTGGTATTGATTCGTGCACGTCTGGAGGCACAAATTAATGCCGGTAAATACCGGGCAATTACCGAAGATACCAAAAATATTACCATTATTTTTGATACACAGGCCAAACCTCTGTACCTGAGTCCATCCTGTCAACGCATACTCGGTTATACCTTGGATCAAGCCCTTAAATTGGGGGTGGAGGGCATTGTTCACCCGGATGATGCGCCAGCCGTACAAAGTAGTTTTGCATCAGTGGTGAAAGGCCATAATGCGGCCTTTCTTCAGACCCGAATTCGCAACAGCAAAGGACAATGGCTGGAAATCGAGGGCAGCTATACGGATATGCGAGATGTTCCCGGAGTGGATGGGATCGTTTGTAATTTTCATGACGTTTCAGAGCTTCGGGAGGTTCAATCCAGGCTCAAGCAGCTGGCTTACTATGATTCGCTCACGGGCTTGGCCAATCGGCAGCTATTCGAAGAGCGGTTACAGCACTGTATTAAATCCATCGGTCGCCGGGAGCAGCCGGCGGCCCTGTTGTTTCTGGATCTTGATGGATTCAAGCAAATTAATGATACGCTGGGGCATGATTCCGGTGATATTTTGTTATGCCACGTTGCCCGGTGGTTGTCGGATTGTGTCCGTCAGGATGATTCTGTTGCGCGCTTTGGTGGTGATGAGTTTCTGGTGTTGCTTTCCCAGGTGTCAGGACCCGAAGCTGTTGCACAGGTCGCAGAGAATATTCTTAATCAGGTTTGCCAGCGCATAAAGGTGAAGGGGCACGAGGTCTGTGTCAGCACCAGTATTGGTATTGCGATGATACCCGAAGACAGTGAGGATGCTGCCACTTTGTTGAAGTTCGCGGATCTGGCTATGTATCGGGCCAAGGAGCTCGGGCGTAACCGTTATCAGTTCTTCACCAAGGCCATCAATATGAAGGCTGCACGCAGAATGTTGATGCAGGAGGAGCTTCGCGTTGCAAAAGAGCTGGACCAATTTTCCCTTTATTACCAACCCACTGTGCGACTTCACGATCACAAAATAGTCGGTGTGGAAGCGCTGCTCCGCTGGCAGCATCCCGAGCGCGGGCTATTGAATGCCCAGGAATTTCTCGATGTGGCGGAAGATTGTGGTTTGATGCATTCCTTGGGGGGCTGGGTGTTGCGGCAAGCTTGTATTCAGGCAATGGCATTGCAAAGTTCCTTCGAAGAGCTTGTCGTGTCGGTAAACTTTACCAAAGGGCAACTGCTGGATCACCGTTTTCTGGAAGCAGTTGATGATGTTTTGAGCACGACTGGAGTGCAACCGGAACAACTGGTCTTTGAATTTCCTGCTGATGTTGTTGTCGACTATCAAGAGCAAATTGTGCCTGTTATGGAGGCATTACAATCTCGTAATATTAAGCTGACACTGGATGACTTTGGCAGTGGCTATTGTGCCCTTGGCAGTATGCACTTGTACCCGGTCACTACGATCAAGATCGATCGTTCGTTAGTTGCTGAAATCCTCACCAGTCAAAATTGTGCTGCACTGTCATCTGGCGTGGTGGCCATGGCGAAAAAGCTTGATATTTCAGTCATCGCCGAGGGTGTGGAGTCCGCAGAGCAGTTGAATGTTCTGATCGAGAGTGAGTGTGAGTATGCTCAGGGGAATCTGTTTTCCCAACCACTTCCGGAATCCCGCTTGGCGGCATTTCTGACAACGTATGCAGGACAGGGACAACGATTTATCTAGCTTCCCTCAAATTGTTGTATATGCCAACAAGGCATATTAATTAACCACCTTGCAATGACATTTTGTCGGATTTTAGATAGAATTGCGCCGTTTTACCGCTTCCATCGTGGAATTTTTGTGTTGCCATTGTGAGAAGCTGAAAAAAGTATCTTCTATCTGCTTAACTCGAGTGAATTCCATCTGTGAGTAGTCTCAAAAATATTCGTAATTTTTCCATCATCGCCCATATTGATCACGGCAAATCCACACTGGCTGACCGCTTTATTCAGGTTTGCGGAGGGCTTTCGGATCGGGAGATGTCCGCTCAGGTATTGGATTCCATGGATATCGAGCGAGAGCGGGGGATTACAATCAAAGCTCAAAGCGTAACACTGGATTACAAGGCACGTGATGGAGAGGTGTATCAACTCAATTTTATTGATACGCCTGGACACGTTGACTTTTCCTATGAGGTTTCCCGCTCGTTGGAAGCGTGTGAAGGGGCATTACTTGTGGTTGATGCCGGACAGGGCGTGGAAGCGCAGTCGGTCGCGAACTGTTACACCGCGATTGAACTGGGACTGGAAGTGGTTCCAGTGTTGAACAAAATGGATTTGCCCCAGGCTGAACCCGACCGGGTCAAGCATGAAATAGAAGACATCATCGGTATCGATGCAATGGATGCCGTACCCTGTAGCGCAAAAAGTGGTATGGGGGTTGAGGATGTTCTCAATGACCTGATCGCCAAAATCCCGCCTCCAGAGGGGGATACCGACGCAGATCTGCAGGCATTGATCATTGACTCCTGGTTTGATAACTACCTTGGCGTGGTATCGCTCGTACGGGTCAAAGAGGGGACATTGCGCAAAGGCGATAAGATCCTGGTTAAGTCGACAGGAAAGATCGAACTGGCTACGGATATTGGTGTATTTACCCCCAAGCGTCTGGCGAAAACAGAATTGAAAGCCGGCGAAGTTGGCTATGTTGTCGCTGGAATTAAAGATATTCACGGTGCCCCTGTCGGGGATACGATAACCCACGCGAAAACCCCTGATGTTCCGCAATTACCCGGCTTTCAAAAGGTAAAGCCTCAAGTATTTGCCGGTTTATTTCCCGTTAGTTCCGATGATTATGAAGATTTCCGTGATGCGCTTGAAAAGCTTACCTTGAATGATGCCTCTTTGCATTACGAACCTGAAACGTCGGATGCACTTGGTTTTGGTTTCCGGTGTGGCTTTTTGGGTATGCTGCATATGGAGATTATCCAGGAACGGCTTGAGCGTGAATATAACCTGGATTTGATCACGACAGCGCCAACGGTAGTTTACGAAGTGGTGACCCGGTCCGGTGAAGTCGTAAAAGTCGATAACCCTTCCCGTCTGCCAGACCCTGGTGCGATTGATGAGATGCGGGAACCCATCGTTGAGGCGAATATTCTGGTGCCGCAAGATCATTTGGGCAATGTGATATCGCTTTGTGTTGAAAAGCGTGGTGTCCAGAAGGACATGCGATTTATCGGTGGGCAGGTTGCCTTGAGTTATGAATTGCCAATGAATGAAGTGGTGCTGGATTTCTTTGATCGTATCAAATCCGTGAGTCGTGGCTTTGCATCACTGGATTATCATTTTGTTCGTTTTGAAGCGTCTTCACTTGTGAAGCTCGACGTGCTGATTAATGGCGAGAAAGTAGATGCTCTGGCCTTGATTGTTCACCGGGGTAATGCCCATCACCGGGGCCGTATGCTGGTTGAGAAAATGAAAGACCTGATTCCTCGACAAATGTTTGATGTGGCGATACAGGCCGCGATTGGTGGTCAGATCGTTGCCCGACAAACCGTCAAGGCGCTGCGCAAGAATGTAACAGCCAAGTGTTACGGTGGTGACGTCAGTCGTAAGAAGAAATTGTTACAGAAACAAAAAGAAGGTAAGAAGCGGATGAAGCAGGTTGGGAAAGTTGAGATTCCTCAGGATGCGTTTCTGGCCGTGCTCAAGGTCGACAGCTGATACTCCTCTCCCCTGGGTGCAGGGATGTTCAATAGATTAGGGTGAAGATAGCGTTATGGATATTAATTTTCCGCTTGTTTTGGTTTTACTGACTCTGGGGACCGGTTTGGTCTGGTTGGGGGATCGTATTCTGTTTTTCCCGACTCGCAAACGGGCTGCTATTGCCGCAAACCAAAATGGTGGTATTCAACAGCACGGTGCGGATGAAGATCTGGAAATACAGGAGCCGGCTCTCGTCGAAATGTGTCGCTCTTTTTTTCCGGTGCTGGCAGTGGTACTGGTGCTGCGCTCGTTTCTGGTTGAACCCTTTCAGATACCATCCGGATCAATGTTGCCGACTTTGGAGGTTGGCGATTTTATTTTGGTCAATAAATTCAGTTATGGTATCCGCCTCCCGGTTTTGAACACGAAAGTTGTCGAATTGGGTGATCCCCAGCGCGGAGATGTAATGGTGTTCCGAACTCCGGTAGATAAAAAAACAAATTATATTAAACGGGTCATCGGGCTTCCCGGGGATAAAATACGCTATCAGAATAAAATGCTCTATATTAATAATAAGCCCGTGAGTGAAGAATTTATCGGAGAGCTGAACAGGCTTGAGATGTATCAGGAACAGTTGGGCGAGGTTAAGCACAATATATATAAAGCACCCAGTGCTCCTTTAAATCGTAATCCCCGCAGCCCCCAGAATGTGGGCGAAGGTGAGTGGGTTGTCCCCGAGGGAAGCTATTTCGTGATGGGCGATAACCGTGATAACAGTAACGATAGTCGTTTTTGGGGTTTTGTACCGGATGAAATGATTGTCGGTAAGGCGTTTGCGATTTGGATGCATTGGGAGTCGTTAACTTCTATTCCTTCATTTTCGAGAGTTGGAGGAATTCAATAAACATTTAAATTTAGGGATTGATTATGCAGAAATTCAGGCAAACAGGTGCATCTACGATAGTCATTCTGATTGTACTTATGTTTGGAGCCGTTGTATTAACTTTGGCGCTGAAACTGATACCCATTTACATTGATAACTCGACCATTGAGTCGGTCATCCATGGGCTGGAGAAAGATCTCAAAATTACATCATACGGTGATGAAGAAATTCGGAATAAGATAAGCAAGCTATTGACGATCAATAATATTCGTAGCTTTAAGGCGTCGGATATCAAAATTTCCCGCGAGCGAGGTGAGTTGTTTGTTAGCCTTGACTATGAGGTTCGCGAGAATGTTTTTAAAAATATTGATGTGATTGTTTCTTTCGAAAACCATTTCAAAACACCGATTGCAGCGGAATAATCAAGCAAAGGCACATCAGCTAAATTGTGAGTAATAAATATCAACGCCTGGAAAAAAAGCTGGGCTACGTTTTTACAGACCAGGCGAATCTTGAATTGGCACTAACGCATCGCAGTTATAGTGCTCGTAACAATGAGCGCCTGGAATTTTTGGGCGACTCAGTGCTCAATTTTATAATCGCCGAATATCTTTATCAGAATTTCCCGAAGCTGAAGGAAGGACACCTGAGCCGCCAACGTGCGGGTCTGGTACGAGGTACAACGCTTGCTGAAATCGCCCGGGAGTTCGAGCTTGGCGACTACCTTTTTCTCGGCTCCGGAGAATTGAAAAGTGGAGGGTTCCGCCGGGACTCAATACTGGCGGATGCCGTTGAAGGTATCATTGGCGCAATCTACCTTGAGGCGGGGTTTTCTGTTGTTCAGGAGCGTATACTGGACTGGTATGTTGTGCGTTTGAAGAAACTCTCTGATAAAGGCATTCAGAAAGACCCCAAGACTCTTTTACAAGAGTACCTGCAATCCCGACAAATTGAATTACCCTGTTATGATGTGGTCTCGATTACGGGGGAAGCCCATGCTCAAACGTTTTTCGTTGAATGCACAGTGCAAACTTTGTCAGATAAAACAGTAGGTCAGGGAACGAGCCGACGGCAGGCTGAACAGAATGCAGCACAGAAAGCATTAATTGCCCTTGGAGTTGAGTCGTCCCATGAATAAAGATATTGATCCCGTTGAGCAGGATGCTGATACAGCGAATGCCGGAAGCGCACCAACCCGATGTGGTTTTGTTGCGATTGTGGGTCGCCCCAATGTGGGCAAGTCGACATTGCTGAACCGGATTCTTGGACAGAAAATCAGCATCACTTCCAAAAAACCGCAAACGACCCGTCATCAAATCGTGGGTATCCATACTGATGGACCGGTACAGACTGTTTTTGTTGATACACCCGGAATCCACAAAGAGCAAGAAAAAGCGATTAATCGTTATATGAATCGCGCGGCCAGCACCGCCGCGAAGGATGTTGATGTCATTGTTTTTCTGGTAAGCGGAACCAAGTGGACTGAAGAAGATTCAATGGTGCTTGAAACCGTATCGAAATTAAAAGTTCCCGTTATTCTTGCGGTCAACAAAATTGATGCGGTTCAGAACAAAGGGCAATTGCTTCCTGTTTTGGAGAAGCACGCTACTCGAATGACCTTTAGCGACATCATCCCTATATCGGCGCAAAACGGCCATAATGTCGAGCAACTTCAGGCATTAATCGCTAATTTATTGCCGGAAAGTATTCACTATTATCCCGAAGATCAGATTACCGATAGAACCGAGCGGTTTCTGGCAGCGGAACTAGTGCGGGAAAAAGTAATGCGTCAGCTCGGTGCCGAAGTGCCTTACTCCGTCACTGTCGAAATTGAGGAGTTCAAAGCCGAGGGCAATTTACTCAATGTCAGTGCCCTGATCCTTGTGGAGCGTGATGGCCAGAAAAAAATCGTTATCGGCCAGAAGGGGGAGCAGCTCAAAATTATTGGGCGAGATGCTCGACTGGATATGGAGCGCATTTTTGATTGTAAGGTGATGCTCAATCTCTGGGTCAAGGTGAAGCGCGGTTGGGCCGATGATGAGCGTGCACTGCGTAGTCTGGGCTATGAAGATCCCTGAGCTGTTCTGAATCAGCCTCCATGATGCGCGTATTTGATGAGCCGGCCTTCATACTGCATAGCCGTCCTTACAAAGAAACCAGTCTGCTCGCGGAAGTATTTACGCTTAATTACGGTGTTGTGTCGATTATGGTGAAAGGGGCCTTACGCCCCAAAAGCCAGTACAAAAGTATTATTCAGCCACTTCGGCCTTTGTTGCTCAGTTGGCAAGGACGTACCGGTCTGAAAATCCTGACCGGTGCCGAGCCCGCGCAAAATATAGACTTGGCCACAGGGCAGCTCATTCAAGTCAGCAGTACGCTGTTTACAGCTGATGCCTCTGGTGTTCAATATTACTGTGCACTTTATATAAATGAGCTGGCCACTTACCTTCTCCCCAAACAAGAGAGTCATCCTCTGGTGTTCGCCGCTTATCTGAATTGTTTGAGTCGATTATTCAGAAATGATGCAGGTACTGAATCTGCGTTGGAGCACGCCTTGCGCTACTACGAATCGGTATTGCTGGATGAATTAGGCTACGGCATAAATTTTCGGTATGACATCTCAGGGAAGCCGATTAACCCTGAGCATTGCTATGTTCTACAAGGTGGAGAGGGCTTCGTATATGCCCGAAACTCCGTTCCCCAGCGCGTATTTTCCGGTCGGGATATACTTGACATTGGCTCTGGGAATTATGATTTGGCGGGGGCTCGAAAAGCGGCAAAATTGATTTTTCGTCAGTTGTTGGATATTCAACTCGGGGGGCGTAGACTGCACAGTCGGGAGTTGATCCGCTATCAGATTCGGACACCCTGAAATCCAGCTCAAGGTTAAATCAATAGGGTGCGATACAGAGTTTTCGCACAGAATGGCGGCTTATGCGCGAGAAATTGCGTGCTGACGCAAATGATAGCACTCGTATACCAATTATCGTGATTGTTCGCAAAATAAGGAGAGATTAAGATGTCCGGTGAAATACTCTTAGGGGTTAATATTGACCATATCGCGACACTACGACAAGCTCGGGGGACTCGCTACCCTGATCCGGTGTATGCGGCCCAGATTGCTGAAGAAGCCGGGGCGGATGGTATTACCGTTCACCCTCGGGAGGATCGTCGCCACATCCAGGATCGTGATGTGCTGCTGTTGAAAGAGACCCTGCAAACCCGAATGAATCTTGAAATGGCGGTTACTGATGCCATGCTTGATTTTGCTGCAAAAGTAGTCCCCGAACATTGCTGTCTGGTACCGGAAAAGCGGGAAGAGCTCACTACTGAAGGGGGGTTGGATGTGATTACCAACCGCCTGAAGATCGCAGATGCCTGTCAGCGTCTATCGGGTCATGGTGCCGAGGTCTCATTGTTCATTGACCCGGATCCGGATCAGGTGCTCGCTTCGAAAGAGGTTGGAGCGCAAGCGATCGAGCTGCATACCGGTGCTTATGCGGAGGCTGTCCATCAAGCGGAACGTGAGCGCGAATTACTGCGCATAAAAAAAGCGCTTGAAGTCGGTCTTCGGGAAGGTCTTGTGGTCAATGCAGGTCATGGCTTGCATTATCACAACGTTCAGGCCATAGCAGAATTACAGGGTATAAATGAGCTCAATATTGGCCATGCCATTATTGCCCGTGCAGTTTTTGTCGGCCTCAAGGATGCGGTTGCAGAAATGAAGCGTATTATGATGGTAGCACGCCACAGCAGTTTGACGGTTGCTTAATCTGTCTGCCGCAGGGATGCGGCAGTCGAGTGCCCTGATGTTTAATTCTGGACTGGATTTCAAGAAGCCTTGCTCTCGCTTTCTGAATGCCCCAAGTTGTTTTTTCCTTTACCACCATATTCCCTGAACATTTTCTGCCACGGATTATTATCTGCCCAGTTTTGTACCCGTTCGATCGCTGAAATCAGGTTTTGAAAATGAGTTTCCAGGTCATCTTCATGGCGTTTGAGCTTGGTTTCCAGGATTTCGCTGTAGTGGCGTAACTCCGGTACGCCGCAGTACCGCGTAGCGCCGTGTAGCTTATGTACCCGATGCAGCAACTCGTCACTTTCGTTTTTCTCGAAGTGTTCACGAATGGAATTACTGTCATCAATCAAGTGTTCAAGCAACATACTGAAAAGCTCTTCTGCCAAATCTGCCTTACCGGCAGACAATCGTATGCTGGCATCTATATCGACGCTAGGCCCCTGAGTTGATTTTGTTGATGGCCGGATTTGTCGTCTCTCCGAATTGTAGCCATTTTGACGGCTTAATGTCGGGCGGAAGCCGGTTCGTCGGAAAATAACATCTGCCAGTTGTGGTTCACTGATCGGTTTCGTCAGATAATCGTTAAAGCCAGTATTCAGCAATTTGTGCTTTTCCTCCGCTAAAGCATGCGCGGTAAGCGCGATGATGGGGGTGCCTTTACTCTTGCTGCGTTCCGTCTCCCTGATTTTGGCTGTTGTCTCAATGCCGTCCATTCCTGGCATCTGTACATCCATAAAGATCAGGTCATACTGGCATTGTTTAACCTTGCTAAGGGCTTCAAAGCCACTACTGGCACAGTGCACATTGGTTTGTAATTCCTCCAGCAGCGCCTTCACCAACTTCAGATTGGCGTCGTTGTCATCAACTGCCAGAATAGTTGGAATACGGGAATTTTTGCCTTCCGCGTCCGCCTCTGCTGGATAGGGTGCAATTTCGGGTTCGATAATTTCGTCACCGTGAATCAGCGTTTTCAGCTTTTCATAGAGCTTCCCACGACTAACGGGTTTGGTGAGGTGCACGGAGGTCATCTTTAACAGCGGCAGGCTCATGTCATCAATGGTGGGTGTCATGACCAATGCTCGGCAGTCCCGGTTGTATTCAAGCTCTCTGATCAGAGTGGTCATCTGATTGCTCGTAAGCAAATGTTTCGGGATGCCAATCAGTGCGGCAGCGTACCCATCCTGATTGGCCTGGGCTTCGACTACTCTATTCAACAAATCCGTGGGCGATTCGGCTTCATCAACTTTTACATCCCAGCTATCCAGCATATGCTTGATCGCGAGGCGGGTTGTGGGGTGGTTCTCCAGCAGTATGATCTTTTCCTTGCGAATGGCATCGTAAGCTGGTGCAGGTAATGGACTTGCAGCAACCTCGGTCACCAGTGTAAACCAGAACGATGATCCTCGGCCAAGTTCACTATCCAGTCCGATTTCGCCCCCCATTTCTTCTGCAAGACGCTTGGATATGACCAGCCCCAGACCTGTGCCACCGTATTGTCGAGCCGTGGATGCATCAGCCTGGCTGAAAGCATGGAACAGGGATTGTTGCTGAACTCTTGACAGTCCGACGCCGGTGTCCGTAACGCTTATTTTGATTGAAACCTGATTGTCGTCGATTTCCTCAATCATGGCTCGCAGCACAACTTCGCCGCTTTGGGTAAACTTGATCGCATTATTGATCAGGTTAGTGATAATTTGTTTGACCCGCAAGGGATCGCCAATGATGTCATCCGGCACATCGACGTAGACCAGTGAAACCAGGTCCAGATTCTTTTGATGGGCGGCGGGGGCCAGCATGGTCAACACATCGTCGACGATATCCCGGAGTTTGAAGGGGGTTTGATCCAGTGTTAACTTGCCCGCTTCGATTTTGGAAAAGTCGAGAATATCATTGATGATGGTCAACAGGATTTCGGATGACTTTCGAATCGTCGAGAGGTGATCTTTTTGTTGTTGAGAAAGGTGGCCTTTGAGCAAAAGATTGGTGAAGCCCAAAATGCCGTTGAGCGGTGTCCGAATCTCGTGACTCATGTTCGCCAGAAATTCAGATTTAATCCGGCTGGCTTCAAGGGCTTCTTTGCGGGCAATGTCGAGTTCAATGTTCTGGATTTCGATGGTTTCCAGCGTTTCCCGTAAATCCTCGGTGGCCTGATCGATATTTTGTTGCATTTCATCATAGGCCCGGCTCAGGGATTGCGCCATGGAATTGATTCCGGATTCCAGTTCTTTCAATTCCTGCCCGGCATCGGTGTACACCCGAGTGTTCAGGTTGCCATCTTTTAATGCGGTAACCGCGGAGGTAATCTGTACAATCGGGTCAGTGACGTCCCGGCTCATCCTGAGTGCGATCACGACGTTAATGAGCAGCCCGATGCTGATTAACAGGGTGCTGGTAATCAGGGTTTGATATTTCTCGACTTTTGCATGGCTATGGGAGAGTTCCACGCTGACCCAGCCGATCGGGGCCAGGCCATTGCTGCGTTCGCTGAGCGGCTCTGTGAGGTCATCAATCAAGCGGCTGTGCATTAATACCGGTGCAATAAAAATACTGGAACTGTCATTGCTTTTTTGCAAAATGGTGCGATTCGGGAGGTTATTCCGGTCGATATTCAGATGATTGCGGGGCCCTGTGTGCAAAATTACATTGTGTTTCGAGTCGAGGACGGCAATGGTTCTTACATCACGTTCTTCAAGTGTTGAATTAGATAGCGACTTGAGGAGCGTGATATTGCGCGTAAAAATCCCATACTCACACGCCGTTGCCAATTGACGGCTGATTGACTGCCCCCGATCGATCAAAAGCTGGTCGATATTGTTCAGCCGGGTCTGTGTAAAAACAATCCCCAATACCAACGCAATGGCGACAGTCGGGAAGATGGCCAGGATTAAAACCCGGTTTTTAATGCCCCATCTCTTCATAAGCGTGCACGTTTATATTTTTAGTTTCAACAAACTTATTTCATTCGGTTATTTTGAGCTGGGAACAGAATCGGCTATCCTCTTGTCCCTGTACTCGATTTCAGCACTGTTTGTACCTGATGACTTCTGTACATGATAACTTTTGTACATGATAACTTTTGTACGTTATGGCCTCTTCGCCTCGTCGTACTTCATTAATGGTCACCTGTGCGAAGCGGGTTCCGGACTATATGGGTCACAATCATGCTGAGCAGGGATCTGCATGAACACCCTACCGGGATTAACCGCCCAATTCAGACTGAAGACCGAAGTGTATCATAATGTTTCTGCAAAAAGATGATACCCATTCGGAAACTCTATCAACTTATCCGGGTTTTAAGCATGCAAGACTTTCCTACCGAGCAAGACGCAACTCAAGCTATTGATGACGGATTTCCTACAATCGAAGACTATGTCGGACATACGCCTTTGGTTCGTTTACAGCGTTTACCGGGCAAAACCTCCAACACCATTCTGGTGAAACTGGAAGGCAATAATCCTGCCGGGTCAGTTAAAGATCGCCCCGCATTATCGATGATTCAGCAGGCAGAGCGTCGTGGGGAGATTGCACAAGGCGATACCTTGATTGAAGCGACGAGTGGCAATACGGGAATTGCTTTGGCCATGGCCGCAGCGATAAAGGGGTATCGTATGGTGCTGATCATGCCGGAGCATATGAGTGAAGAACGGCGGGCATCGATGCGAGCTTATGGTGCAGAAATTATTACCGTGAGCAAGTCTGAAGGCATGGAAGGGGCGCGGGATCTGGCAAAAGCAATGGAGTCCGAAGGGAAAGGTAAAGTTCTGGATCAGTTTGCCAATTCGGATAATCCATTGGCGCATTACCGGAGTACCGGCCCTGAAATCTGGCAGCAGACAAAGGGCAAAATCACGCATTTTGTCAGCTCAATGGGAACCACGGGTACCATTATGGGAAATTCTCAGTATCTCAAAGAGAAAAACCCGGATATCCAGATCGTAGGATTGCAACCCCAAGAGGGCGCCAGTATTCCAGGTATTCGTCGTTGGCCCGAGGCGTATTTGCCAAAAATTTTTGATGCCTCAAGGGTGGATCAGGTATTGGATATCAGCCAGGAAGAGGCGGAAGAGACCATGCGGGAGCTGGCCAAACAGGAAGGTATTTTTTGTGGCGTTTCTTCCGGCGGCGCGGTAGCTGGCGCATTAAGAGTCGCACAAGGGGTTGAAAATGCGGTAATCGTCGCCATTATTTGCGACCGAGGTGACCGTTATTTGTCTACCGGGGTTTTTTAATCGTTTATTTATAGAGCAGGGCACATGGCCAGACGTCGTACCAAAAAGCTTCCTCAGGAGCCAATTGAAGTAAAAATTGAAAAATTAAGTCACGAAGGCAGAGGAATTGCATATACAGACGGGAAAACACAATTTGTTGAAGGCGCACTTCCCGGTGAGACAGTCATGGCCAAGTTTGTTGACTCCCGGGGCAAATTTGATGAACTCGCGACCGTAGAGGTATTGACCCCTGGACCAGGCCGGGTCGAGCCCCCTTGCGCACATGCCCAGCTTTGCGGTGGCTGCAGTCTTCAGCATATGGAGAGTGAGCGCCAGATCGAACTGAAAGAGTCGGTACTGTTGGAGCAGCTACAGCATTTCGGCCAGATTACGCCGGATGAACTGATTCCTCCCATGGTAGATCAGACCACAGGCTATCGCAGAAAAGCCCGCCTCGGGGTCAAGTATGTTCACAAGCGTGATGAAGTGCTGGTGGGATTTCGGGAAAAACGCAGTTCATTTCTAACGGATATAAGGCAGTGTGAGGTGCTGGATCCCCGGATTGGCACACGCATGATGGATTTTCGTGAAATGCTGGCAACGTTGGATGCCCGGCAATCTATTCCGCAAATCGAAGTCGCAGCGGGGGATGAATGCGTCGCGTTGGTTTTTCGTCATCTCGTTCCGCTCACAGAGCAGGATATTGAGCGTTTGATTGCTTTTGGGCAAGCTCACCAGTTCGATATTTACCTGCAGCCGAAAGGGCCGACCACCGTACACCGAATATGGCCTGCTGAGGGCGCAGATCGCCTGACTTACCGGTTACCCGAATTTGATGTCACCATGCACTATCATCCCATGGATTTCACGCAAGTGAATGCCGGGATTAATCAGAAAATGGTGCACCGTGCGATCGAATGGCTGGATCCTCAACCGGAAGATCGAATTCTGGATCTTTTTTGCGGTTTGGGTAACTTTACCATCCCGCTGGCGACCGTTGCATCCCATGTTATTGGTGTGGAAGGTGATGAAGAAATGGTACGGCGCGGTTCCGAGAATGCCAAGTTTAACAATTTGAACAATGTTGCTTTTCATGCTGCAAATTTGCAGGCGGACTATACCCAGGAATCCTGGGCGAGCGAGGGGTTTGATAAAATTTTGATTGATCCCCCCCGTTCCGGTGCTTTGGACGTGGTCAGTCGCTTGAGTCGTTTTGGTGCTAACCGAATCGTATATGTTTCGTGTAACCCTGCAACCCTGGCCCGGGATACGCGGGAATTGATTGATCAAGGGTATAAATTGCTTAAAGCGGGTGTAATGGATATGTTCCCCCATACCACGCACGTCGAGTCGATCGCATTGTTCGAAAAGTAGTGTGGTACTGACTGCACTGGGGATTGAGTGAGGGTAAAACGAGAACACATGGTTAAAGTCCGAGAAGATCATCCCGTCAACCAGAGTGGCCAGGTTGATATCGACCAGTGGGTCATGAAAATCGCATCTCAGGTTAGTCTTGAAGACCCGGATGTGTTGAAGCAGGCGTGTCAGTTAAGTGAAGAGATAGAGCACCAGGCGGTTCAGGAAGACCGGGTCTGGAGTGTCGGCCACAGCAGCTTTAAAACGGGCCTGGAAATGGCTCAGATCTTATCCGAGTTACGTCTTGATCAGGAGACGCTCGTTGCCGCGATTCTTTACCGTGCGGTGCGGGAAGGACGCGTCCCCCTTGATAAAATCAAAAAGCAGTTTGGCGAAGGGGTTGCTGCCCTTATTGACGGTGCTCAACAGATGGCGGCGATCTCTGCTATCCACCATCCTTTGAAAGGGAATGTTCTGGGTCAGACCCATGGCCAGCTCGATAATGTCCGGAAAATGCTGGTCACGATGATTGATGATGTGCGTGTCGTACTTCTCAAACTGGCTGAGCGAACCTGTGCGATTCGGGCGGTAAAAAATGCGGCTTCAGAGAAGCGCCTCCGGGTCGCGAAAGAAGTGTTTGATATTTATGCTCCCTTGGCCCACCGACTGGGTATCGGGCATATTAAATGGGAGCTGGAAGACCTTTCCTTTCGCTATCTCCATGATACAGCCTATAAAAAAATTGCAAAGCTGCTTGATGAAAAGCGCATCGACCGGGATCAATTTATCCAGACGGTATTGACCCGGTTACGCAGCGAATTGGATAAGGCTGGAGTAAAAGGGGAAATTACGGGGCGTTCGAAGCATATTTACAGTATCTGGCGCAAAATGAAACGTAAAAATATCGACTTTTCACAGGTCTATGATATTCGCGCGTTTCGTATCCTGGTGCCTTCAACTCAGGATTGTTATGCGGTTCTCGGAATTGTGCACTCGCTGTGGCGACATATCCCCCATGAGTTCGACGACTATGTAGCCAATCCGAAAGAGAATGGTTACCGTTCGTTGCACACTGCAGTGATTGGCCCGGAAGGGAAAATCATGGAAGTGCAGATCCGAACCACTGAAATGCATGAGGAGGCAGAACTGGGTGTCTGTGCTCACTGGCGCTACAAAGGCACGGATGTTCAAAACAAATCTTCAAGTTATGAAGAAAAGATCAACTGGTTACGCCAGGTACTGGAATGGCAGGAAGAGATTGGCGATATCTCGGGCCTGGTTGAGCAAATCAAATCAGATGTGTCTTCGGATCGCGTGTATGTGTTTACCCCGGACGGACATGTGGTCGACCTGCCTCAGGGGGCGACAGCCGTTGATTTTGCCTACCGCGTTCACACCGAGGTGGGGCACGCCTGTCGCGGAGCGAAAGTAAACGGACGAATTGTTCCTCTGACCTATGCATTGAAAACCGGTGAACAAGTCACGATTTTGACCTCCAATAACCCGGCACCAAGCCGTGACTGGCTTAACCCTAGCCTGGGTTATCTGCATACTTCGCGGGCGCGGGCCAAAGTAACCCATTGGTTCAAGCAGCAAAACCGGGATCAAAATGTCCAGGATGGTCGTGCGATTCTTGAAGATGAGCTGCGTCGCCTGTCGATTCAGGATGTGGATTTTGAATCGCTCGCGAAACAGGTGAACTATGCCAACTCTGGCGATATGTTTGCCGCAATTGGCGCGGGTGATTTGCGCCCCACCCAGGTTGCCCATCGGGCACAGCAGATGACTGAGCCCAAAGAACAGCAATTGAGCCTGGAGCTCAGCCATGCGCAAAACTTGGATCGGGCTGTCGACGGGGATATTCAGATCTGTGGTGTCGGAAATCTCAAAACGGTGGTTGCGCACTGCTGTAAACCGTTGCCGGGAGATCCCATTGTCGGTTACATCACGATCGGCCGGGGCGTTTCGATCCACCATCAAGATTGCAGAAACGCAATTCAGCTGCGTGAACAGGAACCTCAACGTTTTATAGAGGTGAGCTGGGGGGGCAAACCCGAGGCCAGTTATGCCGTGGATATTGATATTGAAGCCTATGACCGTTCCGGTCTGCTTCGGGATATCACCGTGGTTCTGGCGAACAGTCGGATTAATGTATTGGCGGTCAATACCGTGTCGGATACGAATCAGAATACGGCATCCATGAAAATAACGGTCGAGGTGCCTAACCTTGAACGTCTGGGACAGATTCTGGCGCAGATCAAGCAGCTCCCCAACGTGATTGAGGCACGAAGGCTGCGTACCAGCAGGTCATCATAAAGTTACAACAGGCTTAGGATTAAAGGCGAGTAAATATGGCATCGAAATATGACTTCCAGGATCTGCTCTACCTGATGACCAGGCTCCGCGACCCCGAAGACGGTTGCCCATGGGATCAGAAGCAATCCTATGCTTCAATTGTTCCCCACACGCTTGAAGAAGCCTATGAAGTTGCCGAGGCCATCGAAAATGAGGACTTTGCCAATCTCAAGGAAGAGCTCGGGGACTTGTTGTTCCAGGTGGTGTTTTACAGCGAAATTGCGCGAGAAGAGCAGCGTTTCAGCTTTGCCGAAATTGTTGACACATTAGTAGCAAAGTTGATTCGCCGACACCCCCACGTTTTTCCTGACGGTACGTTGGCAAGTCGGTTGCCGCCCGGCACCCGGATGAGTGATGCGCAGATCAAGGCAAACTGGGAACGGATCAAGGCGGATGAGCGCCAGGAGAAGGTCAGCGCCAACGATGCCGCTCAGCAAAAAACTGAAAGCATTCTGGATAGTATTGCGCACAGCCTGCCGCCCCTGGCGATAGCCGAGAAGCTGCAACGCAAGGCGGCCCACGTGGGCTTCGATTGGCCGGATATTGATCCGGTATTCGACAAGCTTCAGGAGGAAATTTCCGAACTTAAAGAAGCCTGGCATCATTTGCATGACCCGGCGAATCAGCAGCTAACCCAAGCTGACGATGCCCAGAAGCAGGCCCATATTGAAGAAGAGTTAGGGGATATCTTGTTCGTTTGTGTAAACCTTTCCCGTTTTCTTAAAGTTGACGCAGGACGTGCCCTTGCAGGGACAAATCGTAAGTTCAGAGATCGCTTTCGGTTCATTGAGGCGCAACTTGAGGCAGACGGTAAAAGTATTCACAGCGCATCGTTGACAGAAATGGACAGGCTCTGGAATCGCGCGAAAGGAAAAGACTGATTATTCAGTTGAACTACTCCCACTATTGGGCATTAAAATGAACTTTTTTGGTGAGGTATTACTACTTGTGTGCAGTATCTGTGCTGTATCGGGGCTCTAAGTTTGGGAGCCGCCCCTGAGCCAGTCGGAGTCAATCAGTACCTGAAATTAACCTGACTGGCGCGCGAAAAAAGTGAAGTCCGGAGATCCATACTGCTAGACTGATCGCCAAATCAGCCATTCGCTGCATGTTGATCCTGCTTCAGGAGTGCCATGTATTTTCGGCTCAGATCCAGAAATTGCGGGGTTGGGCCTGTGTCTTCATAGAGTGGGTCGCCCTGTTCATCCGTAGCGACAACTTTAGAGCCCTGAACGTAGGGAAAGCTGGTTTCCAGTTCGTCCAATGCGGCAGAAATTAATTCCCCGATAATATCTTCCTGAGAACGTTTGGGATACATTTCGGCCAGTGCGGCAATACGAGCGGCATCTTCCAGTGGTAATCGAAGGTTATATTCTTTATTGGTCAAACGTGCTTTCGCGTTGTCTTCCCAATGTTTTGCAAGTGTAGCAATTTTCATAGCTGTGACCTTATTTGTTATGGGGCGATCGCGTCAGTGTTTTTCAAAGCATGGTCTATGCCAGCTCCGGTCTGATAACCACTTCCGGTCTGATAACCATTAAAGTATGAAACGTTATCAGGCCCTGACTTCAGACACCTGATTTTAAGTTTCTATCAACAATAGTGTAGGCTTGTGTAGCCTCGTTTTTTAATGTGGTACTTCTTTATTCTAGTCTTCAACAAGTGAAAATGTAGGCTGCTTTATGTCGTATTTTGTTATCTAATCTGCTAATTAAAGTAAGTTTCGTTATATCGGGATTTTTAGAAAACGCGCAATGCGTTTGAATTGTCGAGCAAATTGATAAAGCGTCTGAAAAGGAGTGATTGGTTATGTCGGAACTACACCCTGGTTTGCGGGAAAATGTGAAACTGCTCGGGGAACTTCTTGGGCAGAGTATTCGTGATCACCTCGGGGAGCCCTTCCTCGATAAAGTTGAAGCTATTCGCACGGCTGCGAAAGCGGGACGAAAACAACAAGATAGTCGCAATGAGAAATTGCTGGCGCTGTTGAGTCAATTACAGGATTCAGAAGTGCTGCCAGTTACGCGTGCCTTTAATCAGTTTTTGAACCTCGCCAATATTGCCGAACAGTACCATGGTATTCGACGTAATCAGACAACGGGTATCGGTGGTGATATTGAATCACTGGAATCTGTGTTTGCCCGGTTGAAAGAGAGCGGTATATCCGGGGACGCTATTTTTGAAATGGCGCAGCGCATGAAGATCGAATTTGTCCTGACTGCGCACCCGACGGAGGTCACCCGTCGTACCCTGATTATGAAATATGACGCCCTCACCGAGTGTCTGGAACAGTTAGATCGAACCGACCTGGCTGATGATGAGTATGAGCGTATCGTGAGTCGATTAGCGCAGTTGGTTGCCCAGGCATGGCGTACTGATGAAATTCGTCATGACCGTCCCACCGCAGAAGATGAAGCAAAATGGGGCTTCGCGGTGATTGAGAACAGCCTTTGGCACGCGCTACCCCGATTCCTCCGTTCCCTGGACAAGGCCCTTCTGGATGCCTGTGGTAAAAAACTGCCATTATCCGCTGCACCGATAAAAATTGCCTCCTGGATGGGGGGCGACCGGGATGGTAATCCAAATGTGACAGCGGATGTGACCCGCAATGTGTTTATGTTAAGCAAGTGGATGGCCGCGGATCTCTATTTGAGAGATATCGAGGTACTGCGCGCAGAGCTCTCGATGAATGAAGCATCCTCAGAATTGTATCGGGAAGCCGGGACAAGGCACGAACCGTATCGGGTGGTACTGGCCAAGCTGCGGGATCGCCTGTTATCGCTTCGTGATCAGTTACAGGCATCGTTAGAATCCGCGTCCGGCACTTCGTTTCCCCCCTCAGAGCAGGACTGGGTCACCACACAAGACGTTATTGACACCCTGGAGTTGTGTTATCGCTCGCTCGTTGCCAAGGGAATGGGGCTGATTGCCGATGGTGGTTTACAGGATACAATCCGGAGAGCCTACTGCTTTGGTATGGAGCTGGTGAAGCTGGATATTCGCCAGGAGTCCACCCGGCACATGCAGGCGATTGATGAGGTCACACAATATCTGGGGCTGGGGTCTTATGCCGATTGGAGCGAAGACGATAAGATCGCATTTCTGATTCGTGAATTGAGTGGTCGCAGGCCTCTGATACCAGCCCGATGGCAAGCCTCGGCGGAGACCGAGGAAGTCTTGAGAACTTGTCGGGTCGTAGCGGCTCAGCCGCCCGAAGCATTGGGATCCTATGTAATCTCAATGGCCGGGAAGGTATCCGATGTGTTAAGTGTCATTCTGCTTTTGCGGGAAAGCGGTGTCAGCCATGCCATGCGTATTGTGCCATTGTTCGAGACACTAACCGATTTGGATAATGCCCCGGGATGTATTGACCACTTGCTTTCTTTGCCATGGTATCGGGATTATTGTGCCGGAGTGCAAGAGGTGATGATCGGTTATTCTGATTCGGCAAAAGATGCCGGTCAGATGATGGCGGCCTGGGCGCAATATCAGGCTCAGGAAAAACTGGTTGCGGTGGCCGGGCAACATGGGGTCAGGTTAACTCTGTTTCATGGTCGCGGGGGGACTGTGGGGCGGGGTGGCGGTCCGGCTAATCGGGCTATTTTGTCGCAACCACCGGGGTCTGTTGATGGTTCTTTCCGTATTACTGAGCAAGGGGAAATGATCCGGTTCAAGTTCGGCCTGCCAAAACTGGCACTACAAAGTATGACGCTTTATAGTTCCGCGGTGCTGGAAGCTTCGCTACTACCGCCTCCCCAGCCAGAACCACAATGGCGGGAAATGATGAATTACTTAACATCCCGTTCCCTGGATGGTTATCGGGATACGGTCAGAGGTAATGCTGATTTCGTGACCTACTTCCGTCAAGCAACCCCGGAACAGGAACTGGGTAAGCTGGCTTTGGGCAGCCGCCCGGCGAAGCGTAAAGCCAGTGGCGGCGTGGAGAGCTTGCGGGCGATTCCGTGGATTTTCGCCTGGACCCAAATGCGTTTGATGTTACCGGCCTGGCTGGGAGCTGATGTCGCCCTGGAAGCGGCCTTGAAGGATGGTCATGAGGATCTCTTGCGGGAGATGGCGCAGCGCTGGCCGTTTTTTAATACGCACATCGATATGCTGGAAATGGTGGTTGCGAAATCCGATGCCACTATTTCTAACTATTATGAGCGGCGATTGGCATCTGAGGAGCTGCATGTATTGGGGCAGACGCTGCGGGAACGACTGGCTCGTGTAACGGGTCTCGTCAATCGTTTGAAACAACAGGCGAATCTGCTGGATGACAATCCATTGTTTCGGCAATCGCTGGATGTGCGCAACCCCTATACTGATCCTTTGCATTATCTGCAGGCGGAACTGTTGTATCGGGTACGTCATCATCCTGCCGAGAATGCTGATGAAGTGGAAGAGGCGCTGAAAGTGACCATGGCGGGGATTGCTGCGGGCATGCGCAATACCGGGTAGCCAAAAGCCATTACACAACGGCCATTACACAAATGCACTAGTAAGTCTGTACAGCGATAAACAGCGTTACAAAATTAAAAATTTAGCGATCTGGAGTGTGACGTAATTTACTTGCTGTACAGGCTATGAGGAGTAGACTAGAGAGATAAGAATGTCGCCCCATGACTTCGCAACGTGATTCAGGAGATCTGTAATGGCTGTGGCTCAAAGACTGAAACGTTACCTGGAAAACCTACAGGTGCAGTATGATATTGTTCATCATGAACGGGCTTATACCGCAGAGCACGCTGCCACGAGTGCTCATGTTGCTGCAGATCAAATGGTTGTTGCCACGCCTCTGATTGATCGAAACGGGGTACTGTTTGCGTTGCATTCACTGGCGAACGAAGTGGATATGGAAAAAATGGCTCAGTCCACAGGGCGACGATTGCAACTGTTGGCCGTGGAGCAAATCGAGCGCTTTTTTCGCGACTGTGAAGTCTCTGCAATTCCGGCAATTGGAGCGGCTTATGGCTTGAAAATGGTGGTTGATCCCTCGCTCTTCCAGCAGCCCCAGCTGTTTGTTCGCTGTGGTTCCACGGAGGCGTTGATCAAACTGGAAAATGCGGAATTTCGAATGGCCCTGGTACAGGCTACTGAAGCGGATTTTGTGAAATGGTCTGCGACCCGAGTACCGGCGGCCGTGACATCGTTGAAGCATGGCCACCACCAGGATGTGACCTGGGAAGACATTGCAGATCGCTTGCAGCAGCTTTATACATTACCTCCGATGCCGACGATCGCGGTGCGTATCCTTCATCTGGTTTCTGATCCCGAAAGTGAAATTTCCGACCTGGCCCGTGTTATCGAGCAGGATCCCAGTCTTGCCGCGCAAATTTTGCGTTACGCGCGCTCGGCGTTGTTCAATTTCCCGGGTGAAATCAATTCCGTACAGGATGCGGTTAATATTGTGCTGGGATTTGAGCGGGTGGCCAATATCGCAATGGGGATTGCGTCTGCAAAAGCATTCAATATCCCGCAAAATGGGCCGCTGGGTATGGATCGGTTCTGGCAGCATTCACTCATGTGTTCATTCCTTTGCCAACAGTTTGCACTGCAAGTTTCCAGAGAAGCCAATGTCGATCCGGGACTGGCCTATCTTTGTGGTTTGTTGCATAACTTCGGCTGGTTGTTGATGGGGCATCTCTTCGCACCGGAGTTCAAATCCCTTAATCAACTCGCTTTTGAACAGCCCGATACACCCATTCATGTTCTGGAACGTCAGGTGTTTGGTATGGGCTGGGCACAGGATGTGATGGCTATTGGCCATGGTACTCTGGGTGGCATGTTGTTGAAAATGTGGAATTTGCCTGATGCGGTAGTCAAATGTGCCGCGATGCACCAGGCGACGTCTTATCAAGGTGACCAGGATCAGTATGTCCATCTGGTGCGCCTGTGTAATACAATTTTGCACAATAACGGCATCGGGGAGTTAGATGCCCCTTGCCATCTGGAAAGTGTTTTTCTGCGCTTTGGTTTGTCGGTTGACCGAGGTTTGGAAATTGCCAAGGAAGCGCTGAAGTCCACCGAGGAGCTGGGCCAGTTTGCTCGCAGTATTGCGGCCTGAATGTGATGCTTCTCCCCCTCCAGTCGGAGGGGGATTCCGGCTTCTATGATCGAGCTTGTACTATGGTTCAACCCAGGTGTGCTTGAACCCAATTGGTGCTTTACCCCAATACCCCGACCACAGTATCAGACAGATAAAACTTTTCCAGACGATTGCGGATACGGGCTTCGATGAAACCTTTCTCCGTGAGAATTTTTTGTATTCCCGGTGCCACAGCTTTAACCTCGGTAACAACCATCTGGGAGTTCACCCCCATGTCTTCGACCAATACCGACAGCGGTTCATCACCGTATTTTTCAAAAAGATAATCCACAACGACTTTGCAGCAGCGATAAATATAGTCTGTCTTTCGCAGCCCCAGCCAGTACTCGTAGCCCATGACCACAAATTCAATTAGATCCAGTGAACCCAGGAATTTCTGATAGTCCCGGACAGGTTTGTCTTCCAGTTCGGACCAGGTGTCCATGGCGATTTCCCGTAATTGCTCTGGCGTCAGCTCTTCGAGCAGGAAACGTTCGCTTTGGCGAATGATGTACTGAATGTTTTTGGCGATGTATTTCTTCAGGTTTTCCTCAACCTTGCCTTCCAGTTTGGGAGCGGCTTTGTTCACCATTTTTTTTCCGAGTTTCATCATAGGCGAGACCCCTGGCACCTTTTTGGTGATGATGTTGTCCTCGTAAATGTAATTTGTAATACCGTTGTACAGAATATTGGAAACCAGCTCAGAGTAAATCGGATTGGCGAGCGCGCGCTTGATAATAGACTCCCGGAGATCCTGCAACTCCAGCGCTTTTTTAACAAATTCTTCAGCTTGACGGCTACACATCAGTTCCTTGAGCAGTGTATCGTCTTCACTATCTGACTGGTAAATTCGGTTAGCCGCTTCGCCAATCAGTTCCGAGATGCCACCGTGGATTTCCAGATCAATCACATTCCGCTGAATAATGCCCATGATATTCTCAGATGAAATGACTTCAGAGAGTGTAACTTCAGGCAGCAGTTGAAATATGGCGTTAATCTCCGCTTCCATATCCTGCACAAACTGTTCACTGCTGAGCGCTTGAACTTCGTGTTTTACATGCATATCCAGCAATTTCTGGGCGCTAATCGGAGATGGAGTGGTCATGGGTCTTCCTCGTTGAATTTTTTGTTAAGTGTACAGTCGTACACATAGTAGCGCAATGTTCACAAGCAGATGATATGTGAGCCAGGTCTCGATTTTAGATCCGTCCAGTGCCAGTTTGGGTACGTAACACATTTGACATGCATAAAAATTAGGATGGCCGCCAGAGGCAGTTTATCAATGGAGAGGTAGCGCTATGCAAATTAGATCGAGTTTAATGAGAAGTCATCGGGCGTGGTTATTCGGTGCAGTGGTTATTTTGGCAGGTTGTGATTTTGAGGTCGAGGTTTCAGGAAGTGGTCGGGTTGTGTCCGATCCTGCAGGTATCGACTGTCGGGCAGAGAGCGGTTCGTGCATCGTTGAGGATTATGAAAAACTGGGTGATGGTAATGACAAGGTAGTGACCAGGTTGACTGCGATTGCTGACGAGGGGGCTGTTCTGTCACATTGGGAAGGGGATTGTGCGAAAACAAAGCACAATAACTGCTATGTACCGATGTCTGGAGATCTTTTTGTTAAAGCGGTGTTCAAACCGATGCACTATGCAAATGACCCGGTTCCCCAGACACCGGTACGTTTTGTTGCTCTGGGTGATACCGGTGAAGGTAATCTGGCCCAATACCTGGTGGCCGATGCGATATGGGATGTGTGCGAGGCAAAAGGCGGGTGTGACTTTGCGATTGGTTTAGGTGATAACATTTACGATGAGAATCCATTACATACATCTGACACGGCATTTGATCAGAAGTTTGAGCTGCCGTACCAAAAGCTGGAATTCCCGTTTTATATGTCATTGGGTAATCATGACAACGATTTGATTATCGATGGTACCGGCGGTTCCAATATCGCCGGGGATGTGCAGGTTGAATACACTTATCGTGAAAATAAATTGAGTGATAAGTGGCAATTACCGGATCGTTATTATCATTTTGGTGCACCTTTGGGGAGTACCGCCGGTGAGCGTGTAATCGACTTTTTTGTGTTGGACTCCAATCCGTTAAACAGTGCGCCGGATATTAACCCGGAGTATGAAATTAACGCTTATAAAGCAGCACAAGGGGCGTGGCTCGATGGGGCACTGGCGGTATCGAGCGCGCCCTGGAAAATGGCCTATACCCACCATCCCTATGTGTCGAACGGGAGTCACGGAAATGCGGGACGCTATGATCGTCTGCTTCCTTTGGAGCCGGTTTCAGCCAGAATTTCGGGTGAGATCTATCGACAGTGGTTTGAACAGCATGTGTGTGGCAAGATTGATCTCTTCATTGCGGGCCATGATCATGATCTTCAAATGTTAAAGTCGGTGCCGGAGTGCGGTAAAACCTTTTTCATCATTTCAGGGGCAGGCGCAAAATCCCGATCCATCGATGACGCCATGCGCAATGTGAGCTATTGGCAAGAAGGGGATACAACTGGTTTTTTCCTGCTCGAGACTAAAGGGAATACGTTGTTTGTTACGGCCTATACCGTTGATGGCGACACCGGAGATTATCGGGTTGCGTACGAGAACGTGATGCAGCGTCGTGTTGATTGAACCAACTTTAGGTTCAAGCCCTTTGCGACACTTGTCGTAAAGGGGGCAAGTTGATCCAGTTTTGCAATCAGTTGATTTTCCACTATAACTATTCTGAATTGAAAAGGACGAGTACTTCTGGTCAGGCTGTGTGACTGGAGGTGCCACCTTCGCGGGATATGCGTAATGAGTAGTGGCGTTACTGCGCCTGGAGGATTGATGCAGGAAGTTCTTTTAAATTCCTTAGTGAATATTACCAAGACCAGGGATATCGACTCGCTGGAATACAGTTTGGTATCAACCATCCATGAGTTTATTGGTTGTCAGCAGATTGCCATTTATAAAAAAATGGATACCCCCGATGCGGTCAGTATTGAGCGCAGTCTGGCCTTGTATGTTGACGATGATGGCCAGTTCCAGTGGTCGGAGCGGTGTGAAGAGGAAGAGCCCAGTCCCGAATTGATTTCCTGTTTGCACTCGGCCTGTACCATCAGTGTGCAATCCAATACCGGCGTGGAAAACCGCTGGATTCCTGTGGTGTTGCAAGAAAAACCCGTCGGAGCCATTGCGCTGACATCTGTCGGTCTGGACAGCCAGAGTCAGGTGCTGTTGAATGCGTTTTGTCGTATTTTTGAAAATTATCTCGCAGTATTAAACGAAAATGAACGAGATAAGTTGACTGGTCTCTTAAATCGCCAGACGTTTGATAAGAAAGTGGCTGACCTGATGCAGAAGCAGGTCCGTAATCAGTATCGCGGACAGGCCCATGAGGGGAATCGCATGATTCATCCGGGATCGACATCCTGGCTGGCGATCATCGATGTAGATTATTTCAAACAGGTTAATGACCGCTATGGCCACGTATGTGGAGATGAAGTTCTTCTGTTACTGGCACAGAAAATGAACGAATTCTTTCGTGCTTCGGATTTACTGTTCCGCTTTGGTGGCGAGGAATTTGTAATTGTATTCGAGCCGACTCGTTCAGATATGTTACGCAAGCGTTTGGATGCTTTTATGGACATGATCCGCTCTACACGCTTCCCGTTTGTAGCCAACATTACGGTGAGCATTGGTGTTGCCCGGATGAGTCCGTATGATTTTCCCATTTCTGTACTTGAAAACGCGGATCGAGCACTGTACCACGCCAAAGACTCAGGTCGGGATCAGTTGCATTTCTTTCATGAAATCGTGGAAATTCTGGACCGGGAAAATGGCGACCTCGACGGCGATGTTGATCTGTTTTAAATGCTGATTCCTGAACTTTGAACGCGCACCTCCTTGTGCGCGATTCATGTTTATTTTGCTGTATCAGATTCTCTGGAGTCTTCACTGACAACGTTGACCAGTGGCTTATCGCTACCTGGGTGGCCCGTGGGCGTCTCATCAGGCAATGATTTAAGTTGCGCATTTTCTTTGTGGATCTTATTTGCCTGCTGGCCATCTTCCAATGCTTCAAATAAATCGCTGGCCAAGTCACCGACACGATTGTTAACCGTACGAATTGTGTCGTAAATCGAGTGTATCAGCGCTTCATGACGCTCCTTGGCCTGAAGCTTTTCAAGCTTCTCGCCGCCCGCTTTTTCCAGTTGATCCAGGGGAACGTTGGCAATGGAAGTGTGAATTTCCTCAATGCGAGTCACCGCACTATCGACTGCGGTTTGCAATGTATCTTTGATAACTTCCAGTTGGTTGATCCAACTCATATTCATGCTCCTATGGGCGTATTCGGACGATCTGCGGGATGAAGAGGGTCACGACGCGATAACCGTTTTTGTCTTGTAATCAGGGTTTTCCGGTACGATACCATGTCCGAACGTAATGTTAAATTAGTGTTTGGTGAAAATATGAACAGTTTCGATGTTTTCAGGTGTAAAGAGCCAGCCCTGGAATCAGGGCTGGATACCGATCAAAGCCGGAATATACTGCAAAGGCTGCTACCAGGTTGCTTAGGCCGCTACCAGTTGACCCTCGACGTTGCTATCTTTTGGCTTGCGGCTGAAACGAATGATGCGTTTCAGTACAGTTTTGTACTGGCTCCAGAACGTGCCGGTGTTGTACGGCAGACCATGCTTCTCACAGATTTCCTGAACACGGGGTGACATCTCTGCGTAGCGGTGTGCCGGGATGTCCGGGAACAAATGGTGTTCAATCTGATAGCTTAAATGACCGCTTAAGATGTGTAGCCACTTACCGCCGGTAAAGTTGCCGGAACCCAATAGTTGACGGTAGTACCAGTGACCTCGAGTTTCATTTTCACAAACTTCAACCGGGAAGGTTTTCGAGCCTTCAGTAAAGTGGCCGCAGAAAATCACGGTAGATGCCCACAGGTTACGGATCAGGTTAGCCAGCATGTTCCCCAGTAGCACTTTCAGGAAAAACGGGCCTGCCAGCAGCGGGAAGAAAATGTAATCCTTGAAGATCTGTCTGAAGCCTTTTTTGGCAAACGTTTTATAAAATGGAATGCGTGATTTCCAGGTCACTTCCTTGCGTACTACTTTTTCGAACTCCATTTCGTGTAATGCAACACCCCATTGGAAGAAAACGCTCAATAGCACGTAGTAGGCGAACTGAAAGCGTCTCAGCGGGTGCCAGGATTCGTCTTCAGACATGCGCAGAATACCATAGCCGTAATCCCGATCCTTACCCAGAATATTGGTGTAAGTGTGGTGCTCATAGTTGTGAGTCTTGCGCCAGGAATCCGCATCACATGCTGTATCCCACTCGTAGCTGGTCGAGTGTAGTTTCGGATCGTTCATCCAGTCGTATTGACCGTGCATGACATTGTGGCCGATTTCCATATTTTCGATGATTTTGGCAACCCCCAGCGACAACACGCCAAGCGCGAAAGGAATCGGTGTGAAGCTGAAATGAATCAAACCCCGGCCGCTGATTTCGAAAATTCGTTGTGTGCGCACGATTTTGCGGATGTATTTTGCATCACGCTCGCCAATATCAGCGCGCACTTCTTCAAGCAGGGCGTCAAACTCTTTCTGAAGGCTCTCCAGCATTTCCGGCGTTGGTTCCGGCAAGTCGTTGTTGTCGAAGGTAAGGGGGCTGACCTTTGTTTTCTGTTCAGTTTGAATGGTGTCTTGAGCAATCATGTTCATAATAGCGTCCTTCATATATTTTATGTGGCAATTGCAGATAGAGTAGGAAAATGAAAATGTCTCGATATCTGCTTTGTTCTGGTGTTAACCCAGTCAAAATTTTGCTTTACAGTGCGAGTGTCACATCGGTGACCGGTACGGCGATACAGAGTTGGATTTCTTCCTTTCCACCGTCGGAAATTTCGCCGGTCAGCATGTTTCTCACCCGGCCACTTTGCTTGGTGCACTTACAGGTGTGGCAAATCCCGATTCGACAGCCTGACTTCGGACTCAAGCCAGCAGCTTCGGCCTGATCCAGTAATGGCATCTGATTGGTTCCAGTCACTTCCCGGTGGCTTTTACTGAATGTCAGTTGATGTTCCATTTCTGCTTCGCCATCTACGGGAAGCGGGCTTACAACGAACACTTCTTCATGGATCGGTAGATTGCTTTTGTGGCTTTGAATCAATTCTTTCGCGATATCCCGAAAACCCTGTGGTCCACAAACATAGGCGTGTTCAAAGTCTTCATTGATGTATGGACGAACATGATCGGCGCAAATCAAACCGGCCTCTTCAGTGGCGAAGCATTTGACGGTTAACCAGTCATGTTTCTGGTCCATGGTTTTCAGCTCTTGGCCGAAGATAAATTCATCCGCCTTGTTGGCATAGTAGATCAACGTCACCGGACGAGTATCTGTCTCTTCACTTTCAATGCCGGCCTCAATCGTTCTGATCTGCGACATGATTGGCGTAATGCCTGAACCCGCTGCGATGTACAGTAAGGCGGTGTCCGTATTCGCGGGCAGGGTAAATTCGCCTTGGGCCGGGCTGAGTGAAACGATATCGCCGGAGCGAAGGCTCTCGTGAATCCAGCCTGTTACGCGTCCCTCTGGCACGCGTTTGATCGTGATGCTGATGAGGCCTTGATCCAGCCACAGCGAAGGTGCAGAAGAAAGGCTAAACGTTCGCGTCACCGCGCTACCATTGATCGTCACGCTCAGTTGCAAATGCTGACCGGCTTCAAATCCCTTCCAGTTGGAAACAGGCTGCAGGACCAGGGTTTTTGTATCGGCGGTCTCGGAAATAACTTCGAGTACACGTGCTCGAGTTTCAGTCAGTGACCACATCGGATTGATTGATTCTGCCAGAACATCGAAGTATTCAGCAGGGGTATCAGTATTAAACAATGCTTGAGAAATCCATTTCGTAGTACGGCTTAACAACACAGATCGATTGGATTCCGCTGTATGAGTTTGGTTCGACATTTCTGTATCTCCTGTAACTTGTTGTGTACATTTGTACACTCTAAGTGTTTCTTGTGTCAACAGAAAAATTTAAATATTTTTGTGTAAAAATAATAAAATATAATAAAAACAGATATTTATAATTTTTTATATTGTGTACACGTGAACACTGGTAGTTGATTTGGTGGGAGTTTTATGTTCCTATCATGCTCATAAACAGGTGTTCATCGGTTCGTAAAAAATAAAAATGTGAACGAGTGAACACTAATTGTTGATTGATGTGCCCGCCTTTTTATCTCCGGTGGCGCATGCAATGAGGGTAGAATATGAGTACTCGATTAGAGAAAAAGCTGATGACGCGCCAATCGCTTATGGATGCGGTGCTGGAATTGATTGACGAGGGAATGGGGTTTGCCTCGATCAGTATTCGTGAGGTGGCGAAGCGTTCCGGTGTTGTTCCGACGGCATTTTACCGCCACTTTACAGACATGGAGGATCTTGCGTTCTGTTTGGTGGATGAATTCAGTCTGGGATTGCGTCGAGTGTTAAGAGAGACCCGCCAGCAAACCCGCAGTGTTGGTCCCTTGATTCGTCAATCGGTACTCATCTACGTTGAACACGTGCAGCAAAACCGTGGCCTGTTCCGGTTTATGTCTCAGGTCATCAGTGGTGGATCGGCACCCCTTCGTCACTCGGTGCGCAATGAATTACAGTTTTTAGCCAATGAGCTGGCAGCGGATGTAGGACATCTTAATCTCTTGCCGGATTTATCCCAGGGGATGATTGAGTGGGCCACACAACTGGTCGTGAATACCGTTACCGGAACCACATCCGAGCTGCTGGATCTCTCGGAGTCAAATCCCTTGGAAGTTGAGCGCCTGGTGGATAAAACTGTCCGTCAACTGCAAATCATTTTTGTCGGTGCTGCGAACTGGCAACCGATTCCGAAGCGGACGCCAGAGCTCTCGAAAGCCACTGAGCAGGCGTTGCTGTTTACTGCTGTCGGGCACTAATTTCTATTCCAATCGAATCGGGAGATGCGGTGATTTTCAGGTACAAAAATACCAGTTTGGGTGTTTTTTGAGAATCACCGCACGGGGTGAGTGCAAGGTCGATGACGTCCTGATGCTCAATCGGTTAAGTTACTGTATTCGTGCAATTAATCCAAATTCAGGAAACAACTGTAGCGGTCCCGTATGGCCTGTGTTTCACAACATTAAAATTGAATCAAATCAAAAATTAATAATTCGGTTTTTGCGTCTCGCGAACCCAGAGCATTATCAGGTTTAAAAAAATGCTATGGCGTAATTCAGCAAACTTTTAGGCCAATCAGCGGTTTTTAAACCAAAGAAAGCTTGTCGGTAGATTAAAATCAACTTGTCAGATATTACGGAACAATACAATGGCAATTAAAAAAGCACTGGTCGTCGATGACTCGCCGACCGCCCGTCATGTTTTAGGTCGCATGCTCAAGCAGCTTGGATTTGCAGTTCTGCAGGCAGAATCGGGTCCGGTTGCGCTGACCTTATTGCGCAAGGAGTCCCCGCACTTGGTATTTCTGGATCATATCATGCCGGAAATGGATGGTTTTCAGGTGCTTAAATCGTTGAAATCAAGTGTTCTCACTGAATCGATCCCCGTTGTGATGTATACCTCTCAAGCGGCAACAAAATATCAGTTAGAAGCAAAGGCTTTGGGCGCTGTTGCTGTCATTTCCAAGCAAATTGATGTTGTTTCACTGGCGAACTTGATCGACACGGTGCTGGAACCGCAAGGTTCGGCGGAGATCATCCCGTTGAAACGCAAACCCGCAGAAAAATCCACCTGTTATGGTGAACCTGCACAATTAACGGGTTCGCTTCCTTATATGCCAAAGGAGGCTACAGCTCTGGTGCGGCGACAGCGACGGCCGGTCAGTGTGATGCGTATCGGTCTGCTCACTACATTAATTGGTGCACCATTTTTGCTGTTTTCATATCAATTGACTGATCAGCAGTATGCACTCAATCAAGTCGTGTCTCAGGTCACAGCAGTACAGGCGCGAAATCATCAACAGTGGGAAGTTATGCTCGAGCGACTTCAAGAAGAACAGCTGAAATTGCAAGAGGAACGAAAACTTGTAAATAACATGGTAATGACTCTGGCTGCGGTCATGGTACTCCCTGTTGCTGAGCAGGACGCCACGTTACCCCCCGACTCGCTATCGCTTTCCGCACCAAGGCAATAGGTTTATTGCCTTGGAATCCTGATCTGTCTTCACACCTGTTATCCCCGCACCGTGCTTGTAACATGAACTATACTCACTGTTGCAATTTGCTACGCAGAATGTACTGAGAAAAACATAAAATAGGTTCATCACCTGATTGTTTTCGCCTGTCCTTGTCGAAGTGTTCAGCCCCAAATCCTTAAAACTGGAAGTCCTTATTGTGCGAGAGTCGAAATTAAAACCAGTCCAAAGTTTATATACCTTGCCGCTATTGTTTTCACTGAACAGCTTTGCGGGCGAAGTGGTTGAAAGTCAATGTTTTGCCAATGAGTTTTGTGTTGCTGTGGAGCAAAATGATGACACATTCGATGTTACCTTGCAGAGTCTAGCGTCCTATCCACTGACGGTTTCAGTGGATTTTACGTTGGCTAATCTGAATAGTACCAACGGCGAGTCCGTAGCGGTTGTCCTTCCCGAATCTGAAACCGCATTCGTTACCCAGTTACAGATTAATACCGGCGGTAGCAGCTCCGTGGATTATTCCTGGGATATCAATTTTGCGCGATTGATTGGCGATGCCACGGTCAGTCACGATGGCGAATACCGCTACCAGTTTCCGTTCAATACCGGTTTGACCTATTCGGTACTGAAAGGGTATACCGAAGAATTGCCGCTTTCATCCCGCTATATTGTTCTATTCGGTTTACCTGAGGGATCGACTGTCGTTGCAGCACGGAACGGTCGTGTGGTTCAGGTGGTGGATAGCAATGCCTCTAATTCCGGGAACAACCAGATTCTGGTTGAGCATGATGATGGCACGATAGCTCGTTATGTCAATTTACAATCGGGCGGGGCCTTGGTTGCTGCAGGGGATACGATCACTCGGGGGCAGGCGATCGGATTGTCCGGTGCAGCAACTTTCAATGCCGAACCTTATCTTTATTTTGCAACAACCAGTCCGGTTGACGGGAAGTCATTAAAAACATACCAACTGGCCTTTGCTACGTCCGATGGAACGTCGAACAACATAGAAACCGGCGACGATGTCACGTCAGTTGATCCAGACGACGGTGGCACAGGCGACGGTGGCACAGGCGACGGTGGCACAGGCGACGGTGGCACAGGTGATGGCGGCACAGGTGATGGCGGCACAGGCGACGGTGGCACAGGCGACGGTGGCACAGGCGACGGTGGCACAGGTGATGGCGGCACAGGCGATGGCGGCACAGGCGATGGCGGCACAGGTGATGGCGGCACAGGCGATGGTGGCACAGGTGATGGTGGCACAGGTGATGGTGGCACAGGTGATGGTGGCACAGGCGATGGTGGCACAGGCGATGGCGGCACAGGCGATGGTGGCACAGGTGACGGCGGCACAGGCGATGGCGGCACAGGTGACGGCGGCACAGGCGATGGTGGCACAGGCGATGGTGGCACAGGTGATGGTGGTACCGGAGATGGTGGCACAGGCGATGGTGGTACCGGAGATGGTGGTACAGGTGACGGCGGTACAAATGGAGAGGTAATTGATCCGAATACGTCCTCTTATCGCGTACAGGAATTATATGTCGCCTATTACGGGCGTCCCGGCGATTATGCCGGTGTTAACTGGTGGGCTACCGAGCTGGACAACAGCGCCCAGGGACTGGTCGATATAATCAATACATTTGGAACATCTGAAGAATACGAGAAACGCTTCGGATCATTAAATACTGACGAGCTAATCACCAACCTCTATCAGCAAATGTTTGGTCGAGAAGCAGAAGCAGCCGGTCTGGCCTGGTGGACGGATGAAATCGAGAGCGGGCGAGTGACTCTGGCTGAAGCTGCAATGGTGATTGCGGATGGTGCACAAAATGAAGATCTGTCGATTCTCAATAACCGGACGATTGTAGCCATTCGCATTACAGATGGAATTGAGGCGCAAAACAAACGCTATATATTCGAGGATATCGAAGCGGCGAAAGTATTCATTCAGGGCATTGATGGTGAGCTGGATCCATATGCTTTTGATATCAATAGCTTGCTGGATACGCTGGTTGAAAAGTGAGAATATTTTACAAAGTATCACAATTGAGCGGGGTTAGTTACAAGAATTAACGAGGGAACATCGCTAAAATAACGCTATGTAATAAAGGGCAACAGTTTAATTAAGCCGTGTCCTTAAAAAGCGCTTCTCGAGAATAGAAGTATGAATCAATCAAACGATAGGTTTGTAACCATGAAGTTAAAATCTTGCGTACTTGCGATGATGTTGTTTGCTGCTGGGATCGGGTCAGCCAACGCTGTGCCTGTCGTTTACCAGGGTGAACTGGTGTACGGCATGACCAAAACCGGCTCAATCACTGATCCGTTTGCAACGGGTACAGATTGGTGGTTTTTCCATGCCAACACAGGGGATGTGATTACCCTGACGGTTAATCGTCTGGATCCTGCACTTAACCCTTCTTTTAGCGTGTATTTCGGTCTGCAAAATGATACGGATTTACTCTCTCCTGTTGTGGCATTTGCGGATGACGAACTGCAAGAGCTACCCGGTATGGAAGGGCTTTTTGCTGACCCTCAACTGGAATCGTTTTCGGTCTCCAAAACCGGTACGTACTCCGTTGCAGTGAATAATGAGTCACAAGATCAGAATGAGCCATTGGACTACCAAATCGAATTGTCAGAAGGTGAAGTGCCAGCTCCGGCAACATTGGCGCTGCTCGGTATTGCTGCAATCGGAATGCGGGTTTCCCGCCGGAAGTCAAACGCGACCGTTTGATCTCACGTCTTTGACAGCATACTGATTCGCTTGCGACGAATACTCGTTTATTAATCGTGTATTGCAAAGGAATAGTTTCAATCTGGGTGGCTTCGGTCACCTTTTTTTTGGCCTTTTTTTATCGTCTTTTTTATCTCCGCGACTCGAAATATTGCTAAACTTTTCAAAGGTATGTCGTCTTTTACAGTTTTCGAGGTCTCATTTTGCTGATACTTTTCCCTGCAGATAATCAAATAGATTACGCTGACAATATTGATTTTATCCCAGCCAGGATTCTACCCGGCCCGCCCGTACTGGAGCCGCAGTATTCATGGGAATATCCCCGGGTAAATTTATATGGCTCGGTTTTGAAGACCGAGTCTGGCTATGAAATGTTTTATCAATGTGGCGATGCAGTCAAAGTAGGGTATGCCCGCTCAGACGATGGCCTGAATTGGGAGCGGCCCTTATTCAATGCGACAGACTTTAGTGCTCATGTGCATGAAATTATTCAGGGCAATGATACTGTCTGTGTCGATACACCGCCGGAAGTGGGGGAGGGCGAAACCCTGACGAATCTGGTGGCTGGTTTTCATATGCCAAGTGTCATGTATGACCCGGACAGCCCGTTACCGTATAAAATGTTTGCATTCGGGGAAGGCGGCTACCATAGCCTGGCCTCCGAGCGTGGTCAGCGTTTTCGTGCCACGGGTGAAAATCCGGTTATCCCGATGCTGGCCTTTAAAAACGAATTCACCGGGAAAACCTGGGTGAGTGATGTGGCGCCCTGTTATAAAGACCGCCATGGGTACACCGCAATGATCAAAACCTACGAAGTGGATGTTGAAGAGCGAACCCGTCGTTGTGTAGGGCGTGCCGTCAGTGAAGATCTGAATAGCTGGAGTGAGGTTGAAACCGTCTGGATTCCCGGCCCGGCTGAAGATGAAATCGCTCGTGCCAGAGGCTTTTCCTGGGCTGACTTTTATGGCTTGTGCCCTTTTCCCTATGGCGAGGGCTATCTTGGCATGTTGTGGCTGTTTGAAATTGATCGTGAATTTAAATCAGGAACCAATCTCGGCAAAATGGAAGTGTTTCTGGCCTACAGTCCCGATGGCAAGCAATGGCGCCGATTAAGTGACGAGCCTTTTATACCCTGGGATCTTAATTTTGGTGAACAAGGTGGCATGGTGACCACCGCATCCACACCGATTTTTGAAGACAATGAAATCAAGCTCTATTACTCCGATAGCAACTATGTGCATGGTTGTTATGAGGAAGACTATACCGGTTCTGTCGTGGACCCTGCCTGGGTCACTCGGTGTGCTCGGATTCCGAAAGAGCGGTTGGTGGGTGCGACCTCGACAAGCGGCAGACTTGTGCTGAAACCTTCAGCGGCACCGGAAGGACGTCTCAGGCTGAACATCGATAGCCGGGGCGGGGTGGCAGAGATCAGCATTTCGGAGGCGGGCGACTCGGTGGCGAGCTTTCGAGTTGAAAATCAGGATGAGTCTGATTTGTGGCTAACCGTACCTTTCGGGGAGGTTTTGGAGCTCAGTATTACCTTAAAAAACGCAACATTATATGCGCTGGAGCTGCGCTAGGGCTCAGGGCAACCTAGTAATAATTGATCAATTTAAGCTTAACTAAAGTTTAGAATTTGAGCATGATCCCCAGTCCTGATTTCTGACCGGATAAATTCTGCTTTCTCTTCTACCCGCCTTATTCTAAGCGGCTTTTCGCTAGCGAGAGTCTTTATACTACTCAATAGCCCTCTCTGGCGGTTTAAATATTCGAGACTTTACGTCCCACCAATCCCTCACGGCAACTTGCTGTAAATTCCGTTGCAGCTTTAACCGAACCAGTCCCGCCGTAATCGGCGCATGTTTGCGCCAAGGGATGTCCAAGTGCATTTCTTGACCTGCCGACTCTTTCCAATAAGTGAGCAACTGCACCAGCGCATAGCTGAGAGAGATGATCTGAACCCACCGATGCAGCACCTGTCTGGATTGCTGCCAAGTCTCATTCCAGCCCCAGCGATTCTTTAACTGATGGAACATGGGCTCAATACTCCAGCGCTTGGCGTAGGCTTTTATGATGTCGATGCCCGATATATTCGTTCGAGTCGTCAACAAGAGCCGGGCAGGTTTTAAGCTACCGTCTTCGTTTTCAAACTGCACCCACACAACCTTTACGAGCTGCCCATCTAAAAAGCGGGCTTTGGCTATCGCTGTTCGATACCTCAGTGACTGCTGTCGTCCATAGATCGTGACATTGGCGCAAGTCTCTTCCAGGTTAGTGACTCGCTCTGGTGTGTATTTCTCTCCGTACTTTCGAGGGCGTCCTCTTTTCCCGGTTCGTTCTGGAACATCGTATAAGGCGGTATCCTTTCGGACTTGCCCGATAACGTGATACCCCATACCTTGAAGGGAGGCAATCAGCGTACCTCGCATATACCAGCTATCCATCAGGACGGTGGCCCCGGTAAAAAATGACCTCATCACGCGAAGTAAAATGCCTGCCGTTACCAGCTTGTTACCGTTCCCGCAGGCTCGCGTTAAGCGCGAGATCAGTGGGATCGACCAGGCTTGTTTCTGCCCCTTAACAATCGCTGATAAACTGACCCAACACTGGCCGCGAACAAATTGCGGGCGGTTGGCCTTGTTACCATGCATGTGATGAAACTGACTACTGGGTGCTTTCTTGGAATTCCTTAGCACCAAGGTATCATCAATGGCCAAATACCACTGTTCATTGGGACACCATTGAGTCAGTAACTGACCCAGCTGTTGCGCGAGTGCAACCCATGACCACTTTCCCTTTTGCAACCACTTGAAATAACTGGTCCAGTGGCGCTTCATTGCCACCATCAACCAGGCATCAGTGACAAACCCTGTTGGCGTGAGCATCGCCCCAATCAGTAACTCAATAAAGGTGGGTACTGAACGTAGGGGTAGAGCTTTAACCAAAAATGTGATCCAATCAAACAGGATCTCGGGGATATTGCCGTATCCCTTAGCGTCCATAGCGGCCTCCAGAACTTAATCGGTTTTCGTTCTGAAGGCCGCGCCTTATAAAGCTATGTTTTTAAAAAGTCTTATAAGGCGCAGCAGCGCGCAACCTGCCGCAAAGTCAATCATTTTGTCTTACTGGGTTCGAATTCTTTCCTCTGAAACTCTAAACTTTAGTAAGCTTAAATATCTGAATTCAAATCGTTAATTGTTACACTCGCAACAAAAAGGGAGGTAGAACAATGGAATTAGCTGCATTTAGCATTATTTCGGATCCTCGAAATGATAAAAACCAAGTGTATTCTCTGGATAGCCTATTATTGCTAGCCCGGATTTTTCATAAACAAGCAGCAGCGAATGGTTAGGTCATTTAATTGCGGCCTTTTTCTTGGTTTCGTTGCTCTGTTCGTCTTGAGAAAGACATTACGTCCCAACTCAGTTCTAAATTGAGCACATATTATCCATCTTTGCTAATGCAAAGTGAAAGCCCCCCCCCAAATCACTTTCGTCTGGCTGGTATTTTTCCTGACTTAGCTTTTAAAACATCGCTAGCCTGACCTGCGCGCTGGCATTGGGTAAAAAGACTCTGTTACATGCCGCAAAAGAGTCTCGAATGGACTGCGACTAGGCAAGTGAAGTTTGATCCTATCTTTATATTCAACGACCCTGACTGCAATTTTGCAGAGTTTCATTATTACCGTTGATGGCTGCGCTTTTTCCAATTCAGTGCCTTTGAGGGCTTGGGTTCTAAACTCATAGTGAAGAACATAAGCGGCGCAGGCATAAAACATCCTCAGGTGGTTTGCCAGGAAACTCTGATCTGATAGCCTGTCACCTGACAGGTCATTTTTCAGGTATTTAATAAAGTTCTCATCCTGTCCCCTTGGAGAGTAAAGATCTTCATATATGGCTTCGGCAGATGCCTCCTTGATCGAAGTTACAATAAAACGAGGGTTTTCGCCTTGCTGATTCACCTCTGCCTTGTAAATGATTCGAGTATCCAGCCCTTTCCAGCTCCCTGCCTGATACTCCGTTTCCCCATAGAGCCTGAGCCGATCTGGTTCTACCATGTTGTTTAGTTTTGCCAGCCCGGTTTTGATCTTGAGAGCCTGGTGAGCTTCATCCAACAACGCTCGAGCCTTGGGGCGCAAAGCCGTTTTATGCCCTGCGCCTTTACCAAGTACGTAATCCGAATTGGGATCATCCTGAACGATCCTCATCAACTCTGGTTGGGCAAAATGGCTATCTCCCCGAACCAATAGATGAGTTTTCGGCCATCTTTTCCGAAGCAGCTGGATGAGTCGTTTGAGAATTGCGGCATTCTCCTTACCTGTTGGCGTTTTACCTGGGCGAAGAACCGCCGTAATCAACTTGCCACTGAGTCCCTCAAAAATCAACAGCGGCAGATAACAGTAATCCTGGTATTTGGCATTAAACAGGTTCAGCTGCTGGCCTCCATGAGTAATCGCCGGTGTATGGTCAAGATCGATAATGATCGCAGCAGGAGGTCGCTCGTAACTGCTGATGAAGTGATGCACAAATGCTTCAGCCATCCTGTAAATGTCTGATCGAGTCATAGACTGCCCCAACCGAGTAAAGGTGGGAGCTGATGCAAGATGTTTATCATCATCCAAAGGCGGGCGCCCAGCGGCAAGCTTAAACATAGGGTCTTTGCGCAGGAAATTGCTGTCGTTGGAATCTTCATAGCCGCAGGCCATTTGCAGGACCCGCTGAACTAGAAGATCTTTCAAGGAGTGATCGATGTAGGATTGATGGCGTCTGTCGTTGATAGCATCTGTGAGCCTGCTGATTAGGTCGCTTTGAAGCATGCTTTCCCGTAGCAAAAGAGCGCCAAAATCAGACGATAATTCCCCACCGTTAAAGTCAGCCCGAATGGTTTTTCCAGTAGAGGGGTGAAAACGCAGCTGTTCTTGTGTAAATTTAGTCATGGCAAGTTCCGGTTTGCTTCTTCCGAAGCTTATTTTTGGTCGACCCAATTATATCAAGTGATTGGGCGGAACTTGCCTCCTTTCATGAAAAATCCGGGCTAGGTTGCCCTGGATGAGCAGATACAACGATGGGGTTGATGTTGTTCCTGCATCGTGCGACATAAAACCCTCCAGAATCCTGCAGATCTTGAAACCAATCCAAATCAAAGTAACCCCGGTCAACCAGTAACAGACACCCAGATAGAGTTTGTGGCTCAGGGAGGTAATCCCGCTCGCTGGCTGTGTCGGGCGTCAACGAGATAGTGCATGGTTGGTCTGCCAAAAGATCCATGGTCACCTGAAGCTCAACTGCGGCAGGACTGACGGTTTTGAAACGGCCAGGAAACGACTTCTTCAACGAATCCTTCACGGCAAATGAGCTGCCATCTTGAATCAGGATCTGTTTAAACTGATGAAAAGAGTGGCCTTCCGGAAATGCCAGTGCAGGCTGCAACCAGTCAGTGAGAAGTGATGACAACACTTCCCGCATGAATTTGGGAAACTCTGGTTTCGAAAACTGGTTGTGAAAGGCACGATAAGTGATGTTGCTGTCAGACCACTCACAATATCGACGCTGAATGTCAGCTACACTTTCAATGGTGCTAGACGCCATTATGGCAACCAGGCAAGTCACTAGCTTGAAAGGCGTGATTCGTCTTTGCCGAACACAGAAATCTGCCTGTTTTGCGATTTTAGTGATCTTTTCTGGATTGAAGGAGTGGGTGAGTTTTTCGAGAAATGTGGTAAATTTACGCTGGTTCATTCTGCTTTAAGGTCGGTTGATTGTTTGGCGACTAACAATCTACCTTATCGCAGAATGAATCCATAATAATATCATTGGGTTACCCTATATTTGTGCTTAATGTTCTACCTATGAGCTTCGGTTAAAAGTGGGAGGATTTCCGTTAACTGATTCTCTTAATAGGCCTCAAATTTGATAAAATGATATCTACTAGTCCATACTATCTATTTCTATATTAGAAGTGGGGGCGGTATGAGTAAGCAGTACTTAAGCTATGCCGAACAGTTGAAGATCACACTAATAATCCTTGCGTTATTGGTGCTACCCGGAGTGGTATCACCAATTCAGGCGGAAACTTCGTCTCTTCCTAAACACTTGACACTAGCGGCATCTGAGGACTTTGCACCATTTGTGCACGTCAGCTCAACTGGGAAAATGACTGGAATAGACTTTGAAATTATAGCAGAACTTTATCGACGACTCGATATTTCCATTAAAGTGATCCTTTTACCAAGGCCACGAATCACAACGATGCTATTAAGCGGTGAGCTCGATGGTGTAGTTTCTACGACGACATTTAATGACACACTTGCATTTGAACATATGTGGTCGTCAATCGATTTGTATAAATCTTCAGTTTCGGTGTTCACATTAAAATCTGTCTCGAATTACCAGTCAAATCCAACAAAAAACAGCATTATTTTGGCACAGATACGATCAGGAAAGCTCTTAAAAAATTCGCGAATTGGAATGTTGAACGAATTTGATTACACCCCAATGGGTGTTCATCAATTAGAATCACTGAGTAAACAAACCTTATTCGTTCGTACCGACACGCAGTTGATAAACTTACTCGACATGGGAAGAATCACGTATGTTATCACGGAAGATATCTCGTTTGCATATCAAGCTCGAATCAATAACTTGTTTGCCAAACTGGAATTCATTGGTGAAGTATTCCATCGAGGGGTTCGAACTATACTAAGGAACGAGCTGATACGTCAATTTCCCGCTCTACAAACCAAAATTAACAGCACAATCAGTAGCTTAGTAGAAAGTGATTACATCGCAAGCACTATCTACCATAACCTTCGCCTAGACCCCTTGAATGAGCCTCAGACTGATGGTGAAAAGGGTAAAATTAAGCTTTTTCGGACCACACCAGAAACAGCGCACTAAACCTCGGTCAGTAACCGTTTTCATAAACCTACTCATGGTTTAAACGAGCTTATCCCTACAGGCTAAAAGTTTCTCAAGCTTCGATAGAAATTCAGCCATAATCATCACCTCCATCCATGAGAAAACAATACTGTTCAAATTGGCTGTAAAGGTATAGTTGATTCTGGTGTATGGAAGGGTTGAAAAAGAAGCGGCGTATCTGATCGGTTTGTTGTCGCTAAACAAAGAAACCTACCAAAGGAATACGCCACTATGAGCAAGAGTAACGTTGTTGGTTTTGATAGTCGAGAGAAAAGCAAAGACCCTTTGAGCGAATTGGTCAGAAAAGGTGTTCGCCAGTTGATTGAGCAGGCCGTTGAAGCTGAATTAAGCGAGCTGCTTACCCGGTTTTCAGGTCAAACAACCGAGGATGGACGAGCTGCAGTTATTCGCAACGGGTATTTGCCTGAACGTGAGATACGAACAGGCATTGGCTCTGTGACAGTGAAAGTACCGAAAGTTCGCTCCAGAACAGGAGAGCCAGTCACGTTTCGGTCAGCACTTGTTCCTCCCTATGTGAGGAAAACCCGTTCACTCGAAGCCGCTATACCGTGGTTATATCTGAAAGGAATTAGTGTCGGAGAAATGAGTTTAAACTGAACAGCCATATTTTTTCGTCTTATTTGTGTTTTTGGATGCTTCTATATTAACCGATTTGATGTGGATAATCCGACAGACTCCTAGATTACATCAGGGCGAAAGGCGCCGATACCTCAGTTGCCTGGATCAACAGTATCTTTCTGGTGATGAGTTTGATGGTTCTCCTGAAGCTGTTTTATTTTTACTTCAAAAGCTGCGCACAGTGCATCAGCAACATGATTACCCACGCGATTTATTCAGGCTTTAATAAATTAGCCAGGGAGCGAATCAACATTTGCTCAATTGGGCAGTGCCTTTTAACAGCTTTCTGAGCAGGCTCTGAATAGCAAAATGCTATTCAAGCTTTCGGATAATTTTTACAGTATTATCCACTTCTGATGCATCAATATAGCCGATGATTGCCGGATTTTCTGATACCAATTTCTTCACGTCAGCACTCCCGCTGACCTGTTTGGGTGGTTGACCCTTACCTGTAAAAATCCGCTGAGACCAAAAAGCTTTCAACTGTACTTCACTCTTTTTAATGACTTTCTCATTAAATTTATCCCTGGCCGGTGTGCCTGTCTCTTGCTCAACAGGAACTGCCAAGCTACCGTCCGGATATTTCTTTTTCTTTCCTAAGAATATGGCGCTAAGCCACTTGTCATCAAGTTCTGATATGGAACTGTTCGGATTAACAACTACGACCACCTCCCCAAAGGAAGGGGGGGAGAGGAATGCTGTAATGCAGGCTATTATAGAAGCGGCTATTTTGATTCTAATCATGTTAAGTCTCTCCCTAAAAAGTGAAATCAATGGCTGCGGCGATTACTTCAATTTCGGTTTCCTGAGGAGGAAAACACATCCCGCTCATAGGATCACATGGCGTTGTTTCTGTCGTAGATTTTGAGTACTCCAATTTAAACGCTGTACCAGGCAAATAATCCCAGCGTACCCCTATGGTGTGAGTTTCTGCTTCTGCGAGAAAGAAAGCGGCTCTGTCTTGCTCGGAATAGGTATAATGAGGGGTAAAACTGCCTATAGCGTATCCCACCGAAGCATACCCAAATTTATCTTCTATGCCGGTATTAGTATCTTCAAGATTCCCGTATTCACTTCTAAATTTGAAGCTTTCATAGTCTGCGATTATGGCGAATGCTGTATAAATTAAATTAGTGTCCGCGCCCAATCCTTCAATCACAGTGTCCATGGAGCTGTACACTCCGCGTAACTTAATCCAGTCGTAAGCTATCATTAAGTTTATGCCCACGCTGTCAGTAATCTCACCTGGAAAGCCAAGAAGCTCAAATTGCTCCTCACCGATCCAAACTTGTGTGGACAACTCAACATCACCTAGATAACGAAAATCGTTCAGAGAAATACCCGTCGTCGTTGAAAATGGTGCTACGTACATATCTATCGGGGCTCTTAACCAATAGTAGGCATAAGATGTATCTAAAAAATCGGAATAATAGAACAGAGGCACACGGAAGCGACCGAAATTGAGCCAGGTCTCATCAGTTACCGCAAGTGTGGCATATGCCCATTCAAAGGAAGTATCGAAACTTGTCTCATTTGAACCTTTGCCTGCTACCTGTACCGTTGCTGAAATCGTTTCGTTCACTTGGGCTGAAGTCTGTATGGCCATAATACTTTCTGGTAGAAAGCGCAAGGTATCCTCGTACGCTCCCCCGGTAATGTTATCAACCATATACTCTGTATCATCGCTTCCCAATGTTTGTCCGGCAGCAAACGATGCAAAACCACTCCATGTAACATCAACAGCATGGGATAGCCCCGGCGCAATCAAGTAGCTAGCCAGCATTAACCTGCTGATTACTTGTGTAATAGTAAATCTCGTTTTTAGCATCTAAATATCTCCACTGTGCTTGTTAAAAATTAGCTTACTTCTACTACAAAACAGCCGCAGCAACTTGAATCTGAACTGACTTCTAGGCGCTGCGATGTCTGTTGAAATTGTATTGAATTCATTCCTCGAATTTGACTTGCTAGAGTGGGCTCTGCCTCCACTATATGACTGCAACTTTCGAGGCAGCAATGAGGCTGTTTGTTGTGTGATTAATCTCCTCAGTAGAATCTTGTGTTTTTTGATGCAGGTGAACGAGCCACATCTGCCACGACGGCAGAGCCACAGCCTTGCTCTCCTGCCCTAGTTGCCTCAATGGCGGCGAGATCAGCTGACATCTTTTGTATAAGCCCCAGTCCATATCATTATTACCAATCGTTTAATTACGACGCCTTGGTATCATCGGAATCGAGCCTCTGTCTCTTATCTTGTCACCTATGACGTATTCAAAGCAGTCAACAGCTTCAACCAAAGCTCGTCACTGAGCATTAGTCGGGGCATAGCAAACTCGTTGTATCGTTGTGTGATAACTATAATGATGCTGGTTTCTATTTTAAATCAACAATATATTTCGAAACGTCAACAGCCCCTAGAAGAAGATTTTAAAAATGCACACGTGTACATTAAATGGTTGCCCGGTAATGGCTGAGACCGGGCTCTGTCTGGCTTTTTGAGGTTACAATAGCCGTTTTCATTACACTTTAAATTTCTGTGCCACCGTGCTCAGGCTCATCGCCATTCCATTGAGTTCGTTGCTCAGTGTCAGTAAATCCTGAGAGTAATGTCCTGCCTGTTCCGTTTGCTGCTGGGTTTCTTCGACATGTTGTACCATTAACGCCGAAACAGTTTGTTGTTCTTCGGTGGCTGCAGCGATCTGATCGTTCATTGAATCAATGGTGTTCACGGTAGCACTGATCGCCTGTAAACTGGTTCCGGCAGTGCCCGCCAGACTGACGGACTGATTGACATGTTCAGTACTGGATTCCATGGCAAGTACCGAAGCCTTGGCTGCGTTTTGGAGTTGTTGCAGCATTGAATTGATTTCTTCTGTCGATTCCTGAGTCCGTGACGCCAGGCCCCTGACTTCATCGGCGACTACAGCAAAGCCGCGGCCCTGTTCTCCGGCTCGTGCCGCTTCTATAGCTGCATTCAAAGCCAGTAGATTGGTCTGTTCCGCAATGCCTTTTATTACGTCCAATACGACATTGACCCGCATTACATCCTTTTCCAGTTGTGAAACTTCCGTGGCAGCAGACTGTATTTGTTGAGCCAGACTTTGAATGCCGGTGACTGTCTGATTCACAATGCCGTGCCCTTTTTCTGCTTCGAGGTTTGCCTGGCGAGCAGCATCGGCAGCATCGGAAGCGTTTTCAGCAATATTTTGTACACTGAGACTCATTTCATCTACTGACAGTTTGGCTTGTTGTGTATTCTGGCTCTGGGCTGCCATCGCGGATTGCAGGTCCCGGCTCAGAGAATTGACGGACTGGGATGCATTGGCCAATGGTTCTGCGGTTTGCACGATCTCTTTGACAATGGATTGCAGCTTGTCGACAAAACTGTTGAACCAATGCACCAGATCTCCCACTTCGTCCTGGGCATTGCTCTTTAGCCGTATCGTTAAATCACCATTGTCCTGTGCGATGTTTTTTAAGGTGTCGATCACACCTTGCAGATTCTTTTTAATGGTTGAGCTGATGGGGATGGCAACGACAAAAAGGATAAAAATCATCACTGAACCCAGGGTCATACCAATTGTGGTGATATCACTTGCGGCATGATTCGCGTTGTCGAAGGCGCCGGTGAACGTAGCGAGGCGCTCTTTATCAAAATCTTTCAATTGAGATTCAAGGGTGCTGAGGGAGCTCGACAAGGTCGCACTGCGTTGTCCCACCGTTGAATAATCGATGGTGCCGTCAACCATTTCTTTAGAGAGGGTAAACGCGAGGGAATAGTACTTGTCAAAGGCTGCAGAGAGGGTTTCTATGGTAGCTTTGTTTTCAGTGGAGACCTGTTTGGCTTTGACAAAATTGACACGAATATCATCCGCCAGCTGTTTGGTGGATTCCAGCATCTCGGCCTCACTCGCAGATACTGCAGTACTTAGTGTATCCTTGATTTTTTCCAGTTTAGCCAGATTATTGCGCGCCATCATAAGCAGCGGGAACTCGACATTTCGGGCGTTGTCCAGCAACGTGACGGTGTTGTTGATGTAGCTGATACTGACTAGAAAGTAAGACAGAAATCCAAGTGTACCGAATAAAGGTATCAACAGGATTTTCTGTCGGATAGACAGCTTTCGGAAAAAATGCATACACACCTCAATTTTTTAGTTGTTATTGTTTAATTTTAGACAAATATGCCGGTTTTTCGAGGTTTCTGTTAACATCTCATCAAAATCAGGGTAATCTAGCAATAAATGATCAATTTGGTTGCACATATTTCAAGTGTAGGTTAAAAAATGCTCAGTCACAAACCATTTTGAATAGAATCCAATGGATTATTCAATGCTCCTCGGAGAGCAACAAGCCGTTTTGCTTTAAGTCGTTCTTGTATGATTGTGAATTGATTGTAATGTAATCAAATCGATTGATTATTGCTAGGTTGCCCCTGTATAAGGCCCTAAAATGTCCTGGTATCATATTGAAAACTGGTTGGCTAACCAATAAACTCTCCGTAATGCTCAACACCTTATGAAGGCTTGTTCGGAGGTACCTTTATGAACGCGATACCAATAAAGCCACGAAAAGTAACTTTTGATGTATCCACTGTGCCACGACATTGGAATGGTGGAGGTTCCGTGCGAGCTCGTTTCTTTGATGTCCTATCGGTGCACTTCCCCGAGGGTGAGTGGTTTTTTATTCAGTCGGGGCGGCACGAGGATCGAATAAAGGAGCCGGGGTTGCGTGAAGATATCCGCCACTTCACTCGTCAAGAGGGGCTGCATGGTATTGTCCATGACCGCATCAATGAGAAAATGGTTAGGCTGGATATATATGTTGACCAGGTTACTGGCAATCTGAGGCGTTTTATTCGTTCCTCACAAAAGCATCTGCCAGAAAAGTACCAGCTGGCGATGACAGCGGCTTTCGAGCACTTTACGGCTACTTTGGGAGAGGCAATGCTTGAAGAATATGTTGACGTGTTTGGCGAGGCCAACCCTGTGATGAGAGCGCTGTTTCTCTGGTATGGAGTGGAAGGGGCTGAGCATAAGGCAGTGGTTTATGACGTTTACCAAACTGCGGTAGGCGGTGGGTATCTAATGCGAGCCTCGGCGCTGGTGGATACTATGTCGGTGCTTCATTTGGTAGCAGGGCCGGTTTTTGCAAACATGTTGCGCCTAGATGTCGCTATGCGCCAGCCAGGGAGTGTGCTGCGTGGGCTGAATCGAATCTATGGTCGCACTGGAATTCTGACCCGAATGTTGCCTGAATTTCTGGATGGGTTCCGCTCGGGCGTTCACCCTTGGGATACGGGTAAGCCAGAAAAAGTGGCGGCATGGTTGGAAGAATACGGCGATCATGGTAAACCGCTGCGTGCTTCTGTGGCTGTATACGGAACCGCTCCGATGAGTGAGGTAGCCTGAGTGGCCGGCGAGAAAGTCGCCACTGAGGTGGCTAGACTAAAGGCGATCACGACTCACTGCCACAGGCCGGGAAGGCACTGTGGCAGTTCAGCGATTCGTGACTTGCTTGAATTCCACGGAGTAATGATGAGCGAAGCCTGCTGTTTCGGCCTTGGGGCGGGACTCGGTATTACCTACGTGGAACTACCAGGCTCCGATACCCCGTTCATTGTTCATGTGCGTTCAATGGGCTTCGAAGAAAAGGTATTTAAAACATTGGCGGTGCCTTTTGCTTGGACCAGTTATAGCACCAAGTTGTCCGCCAGTACAGCTCTTCATCATGCATTGCAGGAAAATCGGCCAGCATTGTTGTTAACGGATATCTACCATCTTCCATATTTTGGCAGCAGCACGCATTTTCCCGGGCATGCTATCGTGGCGTGGTTGCTCGATATGGAACGTGAGGAGGTGCTGGTCAGCGATACCGAACGCCCAGAGTTTATCGCAGTTCCTGTGGGAAGCTTGGCGGAGGCTCGTTTTTCCACTTCACCACCCTTCATTCATCATGGCAGCATGTTCGCGCCTCATGCTATTGATACCAGTGTGACATCAGAACGTGTGCGCAAAGCACTGTACGATAACGCCTGTTCTTTGGCAAACGGCAATCGTTTCAGTGGTCTAGAGGCATTGGATACTTGGGTTGCGGCGCTGCCACGTTGGGCAGAGGAGGGAAACTGGCACTGGTCGCTGCGTTTTGCCTATCAGGTAATCGAAAAGCGTGGTACTGGCGGTGCCGGATTTCGTGCCATGTACGCCGAGTTTCTGGAAGAGGCGAGCGAGATATTGCCCGCAGTGGGAAGCGCGAAGTTGGTGGAATTGATGCGCGGCGCGGCAGCGAGCTGGTCTGATCTGGCTTCAGTGCTCAAAATGGGCTCCGAGTCAACGGTGTTTCCATTGACCGAAATTGAGCGTGCCATTCAGCATGTAAGGACGCGCGAGTCACAGTACGTGCAACGTGTGCTGGATGTTTTTAGCTGAGTCGCAGCAAATCGCCAGCGCTTACGGACTTGAAAAGAATGGATCTATTATAGTGAAAGATACCTTGATGGCGGATGGTAATATAGCTATCGCCAAGACCTTTTTTGGAACATCTCATCCTTTGTTCAATGCCTTCGGTGTGGAAGTGGAGGAAATCGGCAAGGGGCGAGCCGTGATGAGTCTCGCCTGCAGCCATACTATTTGCAATCGAGCTGGGGGGGTGCATCGTGGGGCGGTAGTCACGTTACTGGACACCAATTGTGGGTTGGCAATCTTTTCCCAGCTTGGCGATATGCGCCCGATTGCCACGGTTGATCTGCGCGTTGACTTTATTAACGAAGCACCTGTCGGTGAGGGGGTTTACAGTGAGGTGGAGTGTTTTGCTGTGCAAGGCGATATTGCCTATGTGCGCGGCCGCGCTTTCGTAAACTCAGATCAAACCTTGCTGGCTTCGGTGTCTGGCTCGTTTGCTGTGGGTACCCTTGGCCCTGCATTTGATTCGCCGATAACGGAAAGGAGTCAGGACAATGTGTGAGCCAACATTTCTGACACGCTTAAGAAAAGGATAGATACAATGGTGCTGAACCAACTCCAGAAAGAGATGCTTGAGACTACGCCCTTTGTTGAATTTCTTGGGCTTGAAGTGGTGACTTCGGATGAAGGTATCGCCTATCAATTGCCTTTCCGCGAGGAGCATATCGGCAACACGCTGTTGCGTACTTTTCATGGCGGCATCCTCGCAAGTTTTGGCGAGATCACTGCCGCTCTCTATCTGGTCCAATCGCTTGAACTTGAGAAGGTGCCTTCATGCAGCAGCATGACGTTTGATTATCTGCGACCAGCGTTTGCCGGAAATATTCGCGCGGAGCCTCGCCTTGTCCGCGCGGGCAGGCGTTTTATCGTTGTTTCAGTGGATATCTATCTGGAAAAAAAACTCGTCTCAATCGGTCGCATTATCTACACACGTTAATCGAAGGAGTGTAATGTGACCATATCACAAACTTTACTTCGTGCTGAGCAGCTACACCCTAATGGCACTGCCACGATTTACAAGGAGAGAAAACAGTCATGGCGGGATTTTGGAACCGCGTTGCATGTCTGGCCTCGGGCCCTGATATCCTCGCCAGCATAGTAAATACGACCTGTATCTCCGGATGCTGGAGTAGGCGAACAGGGTGCGAAGTTGATCTGTAGGGGTCAAGAGTAGCTTCGCCCTAACCTTTTCGGATATCAGTTCATTCAGGTCATAGCTTGGTGGGTTGCTTTCGAATGCCTGAGCATCGTTGGTCAGGGTTTCGCCGTCCAGGCGTTGTGCCGCAATCCGGAAGGCGAGGGTGTCCTCGAGAATCGGGCCCGAGATCATTGCGGATGTATCGATATATTGCGCTTGTGTGCGGTATCCCAGGCGTCCGGCTGCTTCCCAGTCAAAGCTCGGGTCTTTGGTTTTGATAACGATTGAGCCGCCAATACTGTTGCGACCATTGCTGGTGGACTGCGGGCCGCGGAACACTTCGATCTGTTCAATATCCCAGAGGCCGCTGTCGCCGGTCAGATCTGCTACAAAGGGCTCGGCGACACCATCAATCAAAGTGGAAACCCGTGCCTTTGCACCTCCGGAAATGGAATTGAAGCCACCTGCCGAGCCGTTCCCCGATACACCTCGAATATCCGGGACAGAGCCGGATAAAGTCACCACATTGTTGATTTCCGAAACCGCCTCGCGCAGCGTTTTATAACGCATCCCGCTGAGCTTGTCCTCGGAGATGACGGCGACCGAAGATGTGGTTTCCTTAATGGAGCGCTCTGCTTTCTCGCCCATGATCACTACGGATTGCAGTGTCGATGTCGGTGTGTCGGATCCGTCTGCGGCGACTGCGCCGAGTCCCAGTGTGGCCAGACCCATTCCCAGTGTTATCTTCGGAACCCAAGTTTTATGACTCATCGTTTACCAACCCCTTATTGAACTGCCACGTCATCATTTCGTGAGGCAACATTACCCGGAGTTAATAATTAAGTCAAATAAAAATCATTATCATTTAGATTTGTGTTGGCTGGAGCTATCCTTCGGACTCCAGCGATGTCCTGCCAGGCTAGTGATCAACCCGGCCACGGAGCGCTTTGGTTTTACCCCGCTGTGATTTCTTGTCCATTCTACGTTGTTTTGAGCCATAGGTTGGTTTAGTGGCCCGCCGGGATTTATGTTGCACAATCGCCGACAATATCAATTCCTTGAGTCGCTCCAGTGCATCTTCCCGGTTTTGTTCCTGGGTACGAAACTGTTGAGCCTTGATGATAATCACACCTTCTTTAGTAATGCGTTGATCCGACAACGCCAGCAGTCGTTCCTTGTAAAATGCTGGCAGGGTCGAGCGTTTGATATCAAAGCGTAAATGCACTGCACTCGACACTTTATTGACATTCTGCCCACCCGCACCCTGGGCGCGAATTGCCGAAATCTCGATTTCCCAGTCTGCAAGGCTGACATGGTTGGAAAGCGTAAGTGCGACGGCCATAAGTTAACTCGTAATCCGGTTGTTTGATTTTGGGTGTGTATTCATTGTATGGATTTGGAGGAGGGTAGGTCTAGCCCATTCCAGTTATCAAAGTAGCGGTGGCTTAGATTGCTTATCGAAATAGATAAATTAGTATCGTTGCAGATAATAAAATGCTGTTTATCTATCCCCTCATGAATTGTTAACGCCATAAAAGTTCAATAAAAACATTTGTTTAAAGTTTTATTCTTCGTTGCACCGAATCTGGCACACCACATGCTTTTATCTGCACAACAAATCACGGTGCCTGGGAACATTGCTCAGGGAGAACAACAGGAGGGACGAACATGGCGAACACGACTATTTTTCATACGCGACGCGGTCGAGCGATCCCGGCGGCGGATGCGGTCAATCAGGCAGGCGGTCGTGCTTATCAACATACTGCTGAACAGGCACTTGCGCAGTATGCCATGACCGGATGTTTTAATCAGACATTTTATGCTGGCGCGGTTGATCAGATTGCTACGGTCATGAGCTATGCCGATCAAGTCTCTCCCGAGTATTTGGCAAAACTGGCGGTTTTCGCCCGGGAACGGGGTTACATGAAGGATATGCCCGCATTTCTCACTGCTTTGCTGACCGTGAAAGGGCCAGAGTGGGTGCCTGTGATTTTCCCCCGGGTGATTGATAATGGTCGCATGGTTCGCAATTTTGTGCAGATCCTGCGCTCTGGTGTGATCGGTCGTAGATCATTGGGAACCATGCCCAAACGGCTGGTTAAAGAGTGGATCAGTCGCCGCGGTGAGGCGTCGCTGTTTATGGACTCAGTGGGCAATGCGCCATCCCTGCAGGATGTTATTAAAATGGTTAGACCTAAACCTGAAAATGCAATGCGGGAAGCGTTTTACGGCTACTTGATTGGTAAAAATCATAACGCGAGTGATTTACCGAAAGTGGTTCAGGAGTATGAGCGGTTCAAGCAGAACCAGGCAATGCCATTGCCGGATGTTGATTTTCGATTGCTGACAGCTTTGAACCTCAGCACGGATCATTGGGTCGGCATTGCTCGAAATGCTAACTGGCAAATGACACGGATGAATCTGAATACCTTCGCCCGTCACGGTGTGTTCCGGGTAAACGGTATGGATCAGGTGATCGCGCGACGACTGCGGGATGAAAAGGCCATTCGACGTGCCAAAGTATTCCCCTATCAACTGATGGCGGCGTACTTCATGGCCGATGAAACGGTACCGGATTCGGTAATAGACGCACTGCAGGACGCGATGGAAATTGCGCTACAAAATGTACCCGCAATTTCGGGTAATGTGGTGGTCTTGCCAGATACCAGTTACTCCATGACGCAACCGGTTACGGGATATCGCAAAGGTGCCAGCAGTAAAGTCCGCTGTGTGGATGTTGCGGCTCTGGTCTCTGCTGCAATTGTGGCGCGCAATCCGAAAGCACAGGTATTGCCGTTTGATACCAAAGTGCATTGGGTTCGGTTGAATGCCCGGGATTCCATCATGAGTAACGCCGCACGTTTGGCGGGGCTGGGAGGCGGTGGAACCAACTGCGCTGCACCGTTGATCGAGTTAAATCGTCAGAAAGCGAAAGTGGATACCGTGATCTATGTCAGTGATAACGAGTCCTGGGTGGATGCCCAACGTTTCGGCTACGGGTACGCAAGTAGATCAGGGGCCGGTACCGGTGTGATGGCGCAATGGTCTATCCTGAAACAGCGAAACCCGGATGCAAAACTGGTGTGTATCGATGTCGTGCCAAACCGAACAACGCAAGCCATTGAGCGTGAGGATATTTTAAATATTGGCGGATTTTCCGATCAGGTTTTCAGCGTGATCGATGATTTCATCCGCAACGAACCTCAGCGTTGGGTACAGGCCATCAACCGTCTGTCCCTGAGCTGAAAACGATTAACTGGCCAAATGCCGGGCAAGACTACATTCCCTGTAGTGTCTCGCTCAAAACCTTGTTGGCCAGCCTTTTTAAAATTTGGCGAATGCCGGTGTGACTACATCATTAGGGGTGACCGGGTCGCGGGTTCGAATCCCGCCCATATTGTGTTTTGATATGGTAGCTCAGCGGGTAGAGCAGGAAACGTCTCACCACTCTTTGTCGCCAAAGGGCAGTGCTCGAAAGAGCACTTCTCCGTGATATTTATAGCGTTTTTGTTTGGACTGTTGTGGATGTTACGGAGAAGTGCTTTGCCTTGGATTCAGCTTGTAACCCAAATAACTCGTCGGTAATTTTTTTTCTGCGTACTCGCAGTGGGAAGTTATGAGAGCCAGTGCAGCGTTTTGAGTGGGTTCTCCGTTTAAACTTTTAGTCTCATATTATGCTTTGGGCCATGTATGCCTCAGTTCTGCGTTGATCCCGGAACGCCAATCAATGACAGAAAAAATGAAATAATACTGTATAAGGAAAATCAAAATGTCTCTCAGGACGAGTGTTCAAGTTTTAGCCTGTACGTTATCTTTCCCGTTATCTGCCGCGATACTGGACATCACCGACTTTGGCGCAACACCCGGTGATTATTCCGATGATGATGCCATCGCGATCAATCTCGCAATTGATGCGGCGAACGTGGGTGATGTTGTTTCAGTTCCCGCTGGAAAGTTTCATCTGCGAACGCCCATTGTGATGAAAAGTGATGTCAGTTTGAAAGGGGTGAGCTATCAGGAATCAGAACTGGCCACTCTGTATTACGGTGACGATACCTACCTGATCTATGCTAACGGTGTATCGGATGTCGCCATTGAAAATCTCCGGCTGAAAAGTAACTCTGCAAGCCAGGGTGTTGAGTCTCTGGTTTACGTTAAAAACGCCACCAATGTCACTATTCGCGGCAGCAGCTTACACCGCTTTATCCGTCACGGAGTTTACTTCAACAACACAGTAAATGGCCGGGTCGATGAATCTCGATTTCTCGATGCCACGGAGACCGATCTAGGCGGGCATGGCTATGGTGTGGTGTTTACAAATGGTTGTAACGCAGGCCGGGTAGATGACAGCCAGTTTATCGGGCCTAAAATCCGTCATGGCGTCGTCATCCAGGGGAACAAAGTTGACTGGAATCCCAGTCATGACATTATGATTAAAAACAACTATTTCGAAAACAACGTCCAGGACTCAATCGATCTACATGGTTATGGGGAATACAACAACTACGTGATCTATAACACCATAGAGGGCGATCCAGACAGCGATGTTATTGGTCGGGGTATTGGTGTTGGAGAGGATGTGCATGGCCCGTCCGGTACCGGAAATGTTATTCAATACAATGTGATCAACAACACCCGTTATGGCATCCACATCCTCACCGGCTCCGAAGATGTCACCGTAAAATACAACACCATCAGCAATTGCAAACGCTACGGCATCTACGTACAAGACGGTTCCGATCTCGATATCCGCGACAATACCATCACCGGCTGTCAGAAGTGGGGTGTTTATGTCAAAGAAGGTGATGACATCACACTGCGATCCGCATCTCAAAATGGCAACCAGATCAATCAAAACGGCCTACAGGGCTCCGCCTACGGCGGCGTTCGGTTTGACGCAGGCGTTACCGGGTTAAACGTACAAAACAATAACTTCTGCGACAATGACGCATCGGGTGGCGTCAACCTGTCGAGTGAAGGCACGGGAATCATTGCTGATAATTTGTGTCAGTAGAGAAGGTAATACCTCTGGAGGGGGAAGTGCACCCAGTGTCCCCCGTAGGGGGTAAGTGCTATAGCCGGTGGCTTCAGCCACCGGAATCTTTATCAACCTGCACTTTGTTCGAGCTGTCCGTGGCTTGTTGCTTTTCATCCGCTTCGATTTCCTCTCGATATCGGCGTTGCGCTTGTTCTTCTGCTAACGCTTGTTGCCTTAATCCCGGAAGATCAGGGTATTCTCTCGATAGTTCGGAAAGGCTTTTTACAGGAGACCCGTCGTCGTCCTCCAAATTGAGATCTATTATTGGTCTTCTTCTCATTTCTTTGTCCGATTATTGTTGCGTGAACTTATACTGTAACGCCGACTCGTTTTGGCTACCAGTGTTTATTCAACTAATCTGGAGCACTAATAACTGCGTTTATAATTACTGCAAACCATACTGAGGCCGATGGCTAGACAAACCTTAAACGAGTGGGGCTGTTTCAATGAATTAAATTGCTATATGCTTCCCGTTCAATACGAAAATACCAAAATATTTTCGGCTCTTTAACAATTCAATTAAATCAGTAGGTTACAAATTGGGTGGAAATTTAGGTAAATGCACCTGAATTGTTGTTACTTATTGTTGTAGCTTATTTCTTTCACGCTAGACTATAGTTCACTGCCGCACAGGCAGCTTAGAAATATCAGATGGGACAAACGCCCATCCACACTTAGTTCACTGCCGCACAGGCAGCTTAGAAAACCAGAACTGAGAAACACGGCGACGAAGAAGTGTTCACTGCCGCACAGGCAGCTTAGAAAACTGGCCTCTATTAAATGTTTGCCAGCCAAGCGTTCACTGCCGCACAGGCAGCTTAGAAAAGAAATATTCGCGCAAAGTTTGTAAAAAATCTGTTCACTGCCGCACAGGCAGCTTAGAAAATATTAGAACAATTAAAATTGTGGGTCTGGTAGTTCACTGCCGCACAGGCAGCTTAGAAAAATGATTGATAAATTTGTCGTTGTAATCTCGAGTTCACTGCCGCACAGGCAGCTTAGAAAAAGGCGTTACTACAAACGGCTCTCGAGAAAAAGTTCACTGCCGCACAGGCAGCTTAGAAAACAGCAATTATCGCATCGGTACTTAGAGCCATGTTCACTGCCGCACAGGCAGCTTAGAAAAAAAGAGCCCTGGAGATAATAGGGTTTGTGCCGTTCACTGCCGCACAGGCAGCTTAGAAACGAAGGCCAGAGCCTGACTTTATTGATCAGGTGTTCACTGCCGCACAGGCAGCTTAGAAAAGTAACGAGACTATAAACTTTATACTCCCATTGTTCACTGCCGCACAGGCAGCTTAGAAAACGTACGCTCTCTTTTAGAATGCGCTCCAGCGGTTCACTGCCGCACAGGCAGCTTAGAAAAGACCATGATCAGTTTTTACTGCTGTACAGTGGTTCACTGCCGCACAGGCAGCTTAGAAATGAACTGGGGATATTCTCAGCCAACACGCCATGTTCACTGCCGCACAGGCAGCTTAGAAAGCTGAAATCAATTTGAATCCGTTGCGATGTTTGTTCACTGCCGCACAGGCAGCTTAGAAATAAAAAGGGATATCCCCGTCGTCCAAGTCTTCGTTCACTGCCGCACAGGCAGCTTAGAAAACCAAGTCTCAATTCACGGTTAGCTAAATCGAGTTCACTGCCGCACAGGCAGCTTAGAAAAAAAGCGGTGGTCTACGCTGACCGTTCTGCGAGTTCACTGCCGCACAGGCAGCTTAGAAAAGATCCGGGTGCTTTGGCTAATGGCCAGTTGGGGTCACTGCCGCACAGGCAGCTTAGTAACAGTGCTCTGGAAAAAATAGATCCTGAAGAAATGCCTGATGGCTAGCTTAACAAGTCAGTCTTCAAAATAGACTGACTTGTTCTTTTGCTCTTCTACTAAATCAATTTATTGATACTGGGTGCCAAAACAACACATCTATTAATGCCCAATCTTCATCTGACTTCGAGTACCAATACGATTGTATGCAGTCTTTGTAAAATTGCCGGTTTTCTTTGATTTGCTGATGTTCTCTCTTCGATTTTGATAGTATTCCTCCGATATGGCGGCGTTGACTTGCTGGCTCCACCTCGTTCAGTCTGATGATTTTCGATTTTGATGATCCAAATTTCGACTCAATAAATTGCTCACTTCTGCCGATTAAATCGTCAATATCATGGGATGGGTCGGTAAAAATAGTATGTTTTGCGATGCCTTGTTCACACTGCTCCCACGCATAGTTATAGAAATCTGGAACGTCTTTCACATTTTGATATGCGTACGTGTGTGTCTTTTCCCATGTTTGAGCAAGTGTATTGCACTGTGCTTTTTGGTTTTCAGTGAGATGTAGCCGGTCTAATCCTGCGAAAAATTTTTGTTGTTCTGATTTGTTATCATATCGGCGCAGCCCTAACGTGTACCATTTGCACGATTCAATATTGTTGCTCTGCACGCCTTGGTTGGTTTCCAATGCGTACGCTAACGTATATTGAGACGGGGCATAACCTTGTTCTGCGGCCATAAAATGCCAAGTTATTGCATTGTCGCCTGAATCCTCCGTATCAGCGTTATCGCTCAATTGCTGGGCATAATACCACTGGGCGATAACGTAGCCCGACTCTGCCGCTTGTTTTAGCCAATTCGTTGCATCCTCGTTAGTGCGATATTTATCACTATTTTGATCATGTTGCCCGAGCGCCAGTTGTGCGTCGACGAATCCGGAATTGGCTAATTTTTCCAATTGCTTCAGAGGCCTCGAAATTTCCGCTGGTGAAACATCAGACAGAGCTTTGACTTGTGTTATCAACGCTTGCCGGGTCGAATCGTCCAGAATTGCAAATTTCAGACTATCTCGTTTCATCGCCATCTGCTTAGCTCTTTCGACTAAGCTAAGGTGCTCTTCACCGTTGTTGAATTTCAGTTCAAACGTTGTTGTTGGTGTTTCGTTTTCTGATTGCTTCGAGCAGCTGGTTAACATTATCGCTGATAGTGCAATCATGGACAGCTGATTGAAGACGTAACGCGAATTAAGTGCGAACATGATTAGTCTCTATAGGGCGATGCGTAGTTGAAGTGTGAAGGGGAGTTGATGTGTTCAGGATGGTTTTTTCTATGCTCCGCTTCAAGTTGAGCAACCACGCCTTCATATGCTCTCTTCAATTCAGATATTTGATCCCTTTTTGAGCGATACGCAAATGTAGTATCTTTACAGCTTGTTAACATCCCGTAGTTAATGTGTTCAACTTCCATTTGGTGTACGCTCATCAACAGCTCGTACACTAACCGAGTATCAGTGGAATCCTTGCACTCAAAACGCTCGGAAGATGACCTCAAGTCGCAGTCGACTTGCGTGAAGCCTGGGGGAGTGAGCGTGTTTTTGTATCTTTTAACTCTGCCGGGTGAAACGCAGCTGTACGGATTTCTTCGGCTGACCATGTTTTCGAGAGCTTTCGGGTCAAATGTTATGCCTTTTGGCGCATCCGTAAACTGGCTGATGAATAATTTGTTATCTCGCTCGTAAAATTGATTGCGGATTCCTTCATACACTGCGGATATCTTAAGGTTTATATCGTTAAATTGTTCTTGAACGAGCTTATCTATCGTCGAGCTGTTGGTTACGATCACCCCAGAGTCCCGGATTAATATTTCCACGGCCTCTTGCGCTTCAAAGGCACTTCGAAATACGTGTCCATCGAATAGTCTCAGCAGGGATTGTTTGACAGCCTGATAGTGTTCGTTTTTGGGGCTTGGAAAATGCTGGGCTGCGGAGTCAATCGCTGTCATTATATCTGCTCGATAGACGCCTGAAAGTTTATTCAGAATTTTCTGTGGTTCCTTAAAACTCTCCTGGTGCATTTTTTCAAATTCATGAACAGCTAAATTGGCTATGGCGAGTGGAAGTGCTGCGCGAGTCGCGACAGCTGAAGCGGCAGTGCCCATGCCTCGGGGAAGCACCTTCGCAATGTTAAGGCCAAAATTGAACCACGTGAAAATCTGAAAGAAAGGCAGTTTTGTTTCAATCGGCTTGGGGTGAACTCGATTGATAGCGAGTTTCATATTGTCTCGCCACAAATTTATCTCTTCTTTAATCGCGCGGGCGACAACCGTCTCTGTTTCCGGTGTTCCGATTACGATTCCCGTAGCTGTTGTCTTCGCTTGCATTCTGAATGCGTTGTTCATGAGTAATAAGTCCGTTTATCAATCTAGGTAGTTTTGAAGTTGAAGCTCAGAAATCTTCGTGGCTTGCCGGATCCGGGGGAGGGTAGATGAGTACTAATAAGCCGGTCATTTCGAGTCATCCTGATCGTTCACATTCCTTTTGCATCAGCTCTAACGAGCGTGAATAAGGGCATCATAAATGACAAATAGTCTGGTAATCAACAGTCCGTCGTTGTGAACGAGAACCTCGGCTGTGCCGTGGACGAACACTTCGGTCAACAAACGGATTTAGCAGTCAGGCTGTTGCAAAAGAAAAAAAGGACTGTTCGCAGGCGGGATTGTCGGCAAAAAAACCATCAATGCGTTTTCTTCCCAAGATAACCTCGTGCTCAAAATCGGTAATCGCGGTACCGATGTAAATGTCCTTCAACTCATGCTCGCAGTGTACGGCCAGAAAGTCATACACGACGGCATATTTGGAACGGGCACGAAAGAGGCATAAAACAACAGCAGCGATTATTACTGCTGCAAACGGACGGCATATTTGGGCGGAAGACTCGAAAGAAAATGCTGGCTTAGAGAGGTTTACGGTTAGCCATAACTTAAGCGAGCCGGGTTATCTCAATCAATTGAATTGTGACATATTCTTCATTAAAATCGAAAATACCAAAAATTTCAGTTTTTTCAACAGTTCAATTAAATCAATAGGTTACGAAATAGGTGAAAAATAGGGTATTTTCACCCGAGTTGTCGTTACTTATTGTTGTAACTTATTTTTTTCACACTAGACTATAGTTCACTGCCGCACAGGCAGCCCAGAAAACCATATGCCGTCAGGTGTGAGCCGAACGTTGGTTCACTGCCGCACAGGCAGCCCAGAAAAAGTTATTACACTCAATCTCGATGAGTCTGCTATTCCATCGTTGCACAATAAAAATAGAAGACTGTTCACAGTGTTTCATAAATATATATTGTCATAGATGAACAAGAGTGAATCGGTAGTTTCTTCAGTCGATTCATTCTTTTTTGTGTTTTGACAACTACATCAACTTCGTGAATTGATCTGATAGTATGGGATGTGTAGTATTGGAAACCGGTTATGGATAAGACCGAGCTAGATCAGGATTGATCATATTTTTCACGCTTCGGCCTGTCTGTTTTTTCGTTACTTATTCAGTGCGCCCTTGCCTATGCGTGAAATTCTCACTGTCCTCATCAGCGCAATCGTCATTTTAACAGTCACACTGTTGTATAAGTTTGGCTGGGTTGACTCATCCGAGGAATCAAACATTCCCTCATCGGAAGTAAGAGTCCATCGGCAGCAAGCTGATTTTCATAGTATCTGTTACGATTTGGCTCTTGACGGGCTTCAACGACTCGAAGGTTGCTTGAAAGTTGCAGAACGAGACAAATCGGTAGTACTGAATTTAAGCAATTTGGGACTGAAGCAGATACCGGTTGATGCGTTCAAAAGACTAAGTCATTTAACAACCTTGAATCTCAGTTCGAACAAACTGTCAAAGCTGCCGTTATCTATCACATCAGATTTATCCAACCTTAAAACGCTTTATCTTGATCAAAACCAGTTCGACATGTTCCCCTCCGCAGTGTTTCAAATGAAAGGACTGCAGTTGTTGTCTATCGGGGAAAACCAGTTGATCGAGGTTCCAGCGGAGCTGAATAAATTAGCACAACTGGAAGTTCTCATTCTGAAGGGCAACTCGTTATCTGAACTACCACATTCGCTTTCCGCGTTGACGCAATTACGATATTTGGATCTCTCCGAAAACCTGTTCCGCACGATACCAGACTCACTCCGAACCTTGTCGGAGTTGGAATATATGAATCTAGGCAACAATCCCCTGAACAATATTGACGGCCTGCTGGCGTTAAATTCGTTAAAAGGTGTTGGACTTGGTTGGACTGGGCTAAGCGTGCTCCCGGCAAGCATCAGCCAACTTAAGAAACTGCAATTTATTAAATTAAATGGAAATGCACTAACGACACTGCCGGAGACATTGGCACAACTACCTGCACTGCAGAAAAACTGGATCCCCAAGAGAAACATCGGGCCAACGCAGATCGATATTGAAATTCTTGAGGATTCGGGAGTTACGGCCAGCATGAATAACATTCAGTATTTAAGTGCTGATTTTTGTAATATCTGGATTGATATTACCAACAACCCACTCTCTCAAAAAAGCTTCACGAATCAATGCGAAAGGAAAAATGAAAATGGACTTAATACAAATGGAGCACCCGCACCGGGTCGGTGAGCGATTTATCTTCGTAGAATCATCAATACAGATAAGCTTTATACGCGAAGTAACTTAACCGGAAATACTAAGCAACTCAAACCCCAATCTTTAAGAACTGACAAATAGAATGAAGTAGTAAACGCTACCACCAGTGTAAGCGTCTTTAATTAGTGCTCGTATTTGCGCTGTTCACTGAAAGATAATATAGTGCTTCGCGGTATATCAGGATGCCGGATTAAAGGATATCGACTACAAGGAATGTTTCATGGCACAGTTTATTCTGAGCAATCAAGCTCTATCCTCTCACCAATTCCCTCAGGAATATAGAGCTAACGGAATCTATAGCGTTTCGGGATCCGTTAGTTTTTTATCTGCATACCAGCCCTATAGCTTTGGCCCCATTGATTCGGCAAATCGCCAGATATATAACTCATTAAGCACGGCTCCTGCTAGTGCGTTGCAACAAACGACATCGCTTTATGATCATTATTCCTCAGACACGGTTTTAGCCTTTGCGGAAATAATGAATCATATTCGAAAAATAAAAGAATCGCAGACAACAAAAGACTTCTCAATTGGTGCTGCTGGTGCCGCTACCAGCGTTTATGCGGAACGGATGAATGGATTCGCTAAAGCAGTGCTTCAATATGAGGGGGCTTTGATGAAATTCGCAAATGCTCGCCAGTCTGGAATTGCTCCTCGAATGAAACAGGGTCTTAAAGCGAATGCACAGAGAGCATTTGAGAATCTACAGCAGCAATTTTCCAACGAGCTTCGAATTGTGACCGGTCGGGTAAAGTCCAATCGCGGGACACCTTTGTCTAACGCGAATCGAGGCTTAAACATTGCTCGAAGCAGCAGAAGTCTCTCGAATTTGGAGATTCACAATCAGGTTCAGGCTCATAACCTGTTGAAATTTACCAAGCATGCTAACGTACTCGGAACGGGGCTAGTCGCCGTTGATTTTACGACCCGTGTTGGCAATATTTACAATGAGTACCAAGCTAATGGAAATTGGGAGCGTGAGCTGTTTGTTCAATCAGCAAGTTTTGCTGCAAGCACAATGACAGGCGTTGCTCTGGCAAATATTGGAACGACCGCTGTAGGTTTTTTGCTGGCATTGACGCCGGTTGGTTGGGTTGGTCTCATCGTTGGTGGGGTTGCAGTAGTTGCTGGTACTGCAGCAGCTTCTGTCTGGGTCAATAATCTGATTAGTTCCAATAGTGGAGATTGGTACGATCAGATTATGAATTGGTTGGCTTTTTAATGTTAGAAGATTTCGCGCTAATTATTTTCCTGCTGCTAATGCTCTTTGCGATTGAGATTCTTATTTTCGCACAGGTCACAATTAGAAAGCTTGAGCGAAGTTCGGAGCTCAAAGAACAGTTCGGATTAGAGCTGATTAGTGGCTGGCGAATACTCAACGTTGCGCAAGCATTAGCAATGCCAGCATTTTTATTTAATGTCATCAAGTCAGGGCCTCTGGGGCCCATGTTTGCCAATGCAAAATTGTTAAAGGCGAATACGACATCGATTGATAAATGTTTAGCTCATCTTTTGTTTTGGACTATGTATACCTGTGGTTTTTTAATCGTAAGTGTGATGATCGCAGACGTAGGCTTTGGGGTGTTCGGTTAGCCTTTGCTAGCCATTCCCTTGTACTCTCGTTTTTTAGAGTCCCTCAGCCTATACTGTTTTATTGATATTGTTGTTGACATTATTTGTACCACGGATCAGGACGTATTATGTTCAACCTTAGAAAAAGCATCTTTACATTGGCTATGGCTTTTCCATTAATTGCCTGCGCTGATAGTGACAATTCAATTCCTTCTCCCGGTGATGTGAGACAGGATCTGGACGTTACTTACTTGAAGGTTCGTAATGTCAAAGAAAACGATACTTTAAATCTCCGCGCAGCGCCTTCTGCCCAATCTCAGATTTTGCAAAAGCTTTCCCATGATGCGACAGGCCTTTTAAAAATAGGCGAACAAAACCAGTGGGTGCAATTAAGTTATTTTGGGGTTCAGGGTTGGGTGCACGGTAACTATGTCGACCAAGCTACCCGACCAGTTTTAAAGGGGGGGGCAAGCGAAGTGAGTTGCCTCGGAACGGAGCCGCATTGGAATTTTAATTCCCGATATCCGGTAGTTGAGTTCAAGTATTTGGGCGATTCCGTTTCATTGTGGCTGGATGGCCCAATCACAGAAGGGCAGAACGCCACGAATATTGAGTTGCTGAGTGCGAGTCATCCCAAGGCGCTTGAAAAGAGCTTGCAGGCAGTCGTCAAAACCGAGCTGTGTAGTGACGGAATGAGCGACCGAGACTACCCGTATTCAATTGAAATTATTAGCAGGCAACATGGTATTTTGAGCGGTTGTTGTAGATAGAATCTTACAGTTTAAGAGGGCATACAGCGTGAAAAAGACAACACCGAAATGGAAATACGGTGCAGACATCGCATTTACCAAACCCACACGGACAGTGAATACCATTTTCCTTCATTGCTCAGCCAGTGATGTTGCGTCCCATGATGATATTTCAGTAATTGAAAACTGGCACACAGTCGGTAACGGCTGGTCCCGAGTCGGGTACCATTTTTTCATCAACAAAAGCGGCAACATTCAATCGGGTTGTCCCATCGAAAAGATCCCCATAGCACAAAAAGGCCACAATACAGGCTCGATTGCGATCTGTCTTCATGGATTAAAAAAAGCAAAATTCACAGATGAGCAAATGGTGTCGGTGAACAAGCTCTGTAAAGCGATCGTCGCAAGTTACGACAAAAAGATCAAAATACGCGGTCATTGTGAAGTGAGTAAAAAATCCTGCCCTGTTTTTGATTATAAAAAGCAGCTTAACTTGACTACGCTGGGCTACCTGCCAGATCAATCAGCGACAAAACCCCAAGCAAAAACACCCAAAAGTGCGATGGTTCAGGAGAATGAGTCAGCACCGGATATTGGTATAACCAAGACAATCCTGACAATTGAACTGACAGCAAAAGGCGCTCATGTTCGAGCCTTGCAACAAATACTGTTTCAAAAAGGATACGGATGTGCCGTGGACGGACACTTCGGCCAACAAACGGATTCGGCAGTCAGGCTGTTGCAAAAGAAAAAAGGACTGTTCGCAGACGGGGTTGTCGGCAAAAAAACCATCAATGCGTTATTTTCCCAAGATAACCTCGTGCTCAAAATCGATGATCGCGGTACCGATGTGAATGTCCTTCAACTCATGCTTGCAATGTACGGCCAGAAAGTCATGCACGATGGCATATTTGGAACGGGCACGAAAGAGGCATTAAAACAACAGCAGCGATTATTACTGCTGCAAACGGACGGCATCTTTGGGCCGAAGACTCGACAGAAGATGCTGACTTAGAGAGGCTTTGGGTCAGCCCGGTCGAAATTTTTTCAAATACGTTAATTGCGATTATTCACACAAGGAAGAACTATGAATAATTTAGGACGAGATCTATCTGTATTCTTTGCAATCCTTTTGGTTTTTACCGGTTGCGCACAGCTCAATCAAGTTATGGAGAAGTCGATTTTAGAACCCAACCGGAGGGTTGATGCTGCGCTCATTGATCCGATTGACGATAAACGCACTTTCGCGAAACCAGTCGTTACTGAGCCCCTGAACAGACTTAATCTAAAAGAGTATGGAGACGGTTTTGTCGTAAACGGAAAACGGTTTGTCGATCCAGAGGGCCAGACTTTGCTTTACTCAACATTGTCTGATACCGGTTTTGTAACCTATCTAATCCGAGATAGTCATCACCTTAATGAACGGCGCTATATCGTAAAAGTCAAAGATGTAACGAAGCTTTCAAAACCAGTAAAACTAGGGGCATTGGTCGAACATAGTGCGAATAATGTTTATTTCATTTTACCTAATGGTGATCGCTTGAACGGAGATGCCTATCACCTTACGTCGAAAGGCATTATATTAACTCGGGATCGCTCTGTTGTGATTTTTATCGAACCCGGTGCTGAACCTAAAATGCACCCTCTTCCGGTTGGATATCAATTCTCCATTTATCAAAAAGCGGATATCTCCTACTCAAAACACATCACAATAGAAAAGCGGCTGGGATACGAGCAAACATCATTTGGGCTTGAAAATCTTAGTGTACACGAATATGAAATTTCATTGTTTAACTTAGATACTGGCGAAATTACAACAACATTTGATATGTTGCTGAGAGGTACAACAGAAGAGAAGCGGTTAGAGCACTTCAAAAATTCATTCTACCTTTTCAACACAGTAACTGGCCCAATATCCGTTTCACTTGAAAACATTTACAGACAGGTTGTCGTGCGGAATCTGTTCACCAGACAAAAAGCCACCGCATTTCAGCGCGAGCATGGGATATCCTTCTTAAAAGCGGGAATGAAAAATAATGTAATCTGGGCGCAAGCATCGGAAGGTTTCACTGATAAAAGGGTGGATGATGCGCAAGGGTTTCTGGATGGCACTGTTCAGGTTCATGCGCTATAGAAGCAGGGCAAGTGTGAAATGAAATAGTCAGTTAGGAGAATGTAGATGGATACTATAATTAAAGAGACCAAAGTCATTGATGCAGAAGAGAAAAAAAGAGGCTTCTGGTTTAGCCTTTTCTTAGTTCTTATGCTCATTGCTAACCCACTTAGTGCAGCAATTTATCTTTTGAGCCCAGAACCAATAGCCGCTTTATATCCCAATGCCTCCCTTGGAATAGTTTATTTTCTCGGTATCATGAGCTTACTAAATGTAGCTTTTGCAATCAGTATTTGGTACTGGAAGAAAGTCGGAATCTATGCCTTTTATGGTGTTGTCGCTTTGGCATTTATTATCAACCTTTATATTGGGGTCGGTTTTATCGCAGCACTTACAGGTCTTATTGGTGGTGTAATTATGTTTCTCTGTACACGAAAAAAAATGCAACATTTTTCATAGATTTTGCGCAAATACGGCCCAGAAACGTACTACCAAATGTTAATCTGCACATTTCGATAAATTAATTGAGTTTGATGTTGCACTGTACGTTCGGTCTAATGCTTGTAACGTTTAATGGAATATTATCAGCGAACAGGATAGACAATGGCTAAGAATACACTCGAATCTGCAACCTCGCTCCACCTCGGGGATTCTACGGTTTGGAAAAAATTTCAATCGGCTTCAAGTGCTAAGCAAATTGGATTCTTTAAAGCACCACTGCCCAGTGGTGGTCCTCTTTACATTGTTAGTCTGAGCAGTCAGATCAAAATGATTCCGTTCGTTCGAACAGATGAAGAATTGTTTGATAGAACTGCGAAGCGAGAGAGTAAAGCCAATAAATTCAGGGTGGTGATTAACGGACCAACCTATGGGCTCACCAATTCAGGAAAACTTGACGCTGTTGTTGGCTCTGATCCTGTGCTTGCAAAAGAAACACTCCAACAGGGTTTGATTGTTCAGAATAGGCGTGTCATTGGTGGTACCAAGTCAAACATGTACTACATCGCGAACTACCCAGGAGCTTCCACCAAATACAAGTTCGGGAGCGGTTTTGCGCCTTCAGGTGCGATGGGCGCTGTTGGAAATGTTGGGCCATTAATTCTAAATGGATTGCCGTTCGGGCGAGTAAACAAGTATGTGCCTGAACAACCTGATGCCGCTAAAGTCGGCGAGCCTTCGTTGAAGCATGCACCTCACTTGGTTCAAAGGAGCAATAAACGATTTGATATTATGTCTGATCTTCCTGATCCGGTAGGCAAGATTGTTGTTGGATACCGACAGGATATAGGGCAAATGTTGATTCTCGTTCAGCCGCATAATACCCGCGGCATCAGCATATCTGGCTTGCGTGGAATAGCGCAGTACTTAAAGCTGGATTCTGCAGTCTATCTGGATGGAAGTGATTCTGTTCTTTTGATGATTGATGATGAAATTTTGTTGGCTCAAGGTTCAAATAAAAATGAAACGAATGTCACCGGAATTGGTTTTGTCTATTGAATATAAAGTGGAGTGAACCCATGATGAATGTGATTCGCACCATATTGCCGGTCTTGTTCCTCATTTTTTTGTGGTCACTATTCATTTTGAATAATTTGTGGCGTTTCTTGCCAGAGTTCGCTGAGCTTCAAACGTTTATAACGGTTCCTTTAGTGGTCCAAATATTGTTTTTTCTGATCGTAACAGCGCTTGTGTTATTGCAGTTGACGCGCCGATCTCGATTCACTCAGTCAGTGGCGATTTGTGTCTTTAGCACTCTGGGGATTCTTTCATGCTATCAAGTGGTACTCTCGAATAGTATGAACTCTATTAGTATTGGCATTATCCCGCTCTTCGAGCGGAACGTTCGCTTTGCAGATATCAAAGAGATCAAATTTGAGCCCGAATTGCGAGTAGTGACGAATTCTGATGCTTATAGAATATACACCGGAGTCTATCCATTTGGCTTGGATGCCAGCTCTTTGAAAAAACAACTTCTGAGCTATGGGAATTGTACATCCGAGGTGGATGGTGAGTGCGTTGATTTGCAATTTGCATGGCCTTAAGAGTGTTCGAGTTAGGTGAGCCTATAGTGCTCACTGCCGCACAGAAATACGCTCTAAATGACCAAATACAACAGAAATGCCCCAGTTCACCTAGATGTATCCGGTTTGCAGTTCTTTAAAGAGCTCCAAATATTAAGTCGGCTACCATCACAAAAAGGATAAAAAACAGAAACAAATACATCTGCCAGAATAACAAGTGAGCGAGAAATTTATCCAAGCGATTGGCTGATTCGCGCAGAGGTTCGGCGTTTGCATAAAGGACTCCCAGCGGGGAGCTTTTGATGCGATTAAAAATGGCTAGTGGCATCGCAAGTGCTTCTGCGATGTTGAATATGCGCCATCCATTGATGAATTCGATACCGACTTGATCCATCAATGTCGGGTTATTTTCAATTTTACGTACTGTGGTTTGTGCGAAGACGAGCGTCACGACGATTATTGAAAGGGCCATGATGATGAGCGCTGAAACGATATAAATCGGCATACTTGACCCCGAGGCTATTATTGTAGTGAATTTGGCTGGGCACAGTTTAATGCTCATCCAAACCCAAGACTATACTCTCTGTATCAAATTCCCTTAAAGGATAAACCATGCGCGCGTTTTTCCTGCTTCTAATCCTACTCTCCACCAACGCCCAAGCCGGTATCGAAACCCTAATTTCCAAAGCACAAGTCGCCGGGTGCACGATCACGTTAACCCACGATGCGACGCCGGATGCAGAGTGGGGGACGTTGATTTATCGGGTGTATCGTGTTGAGGCTGGGGTTCATGTGCCTTGTTCCTTGAGTGTTGAGGATATACGTTTGAGTTTGGCGCAGGCGCTTGAGCGTTATGCCGGGGTTTCGGGATTGAAGCCGGTGGAGTCGTTGTTTATCGGGCGGTTGGAGCGGTATTCGTGGGTGGCGGAGGCTTTTGCGTCGATGCCGGAGGAGGATCTGCGGGCAGCGTCGACGTTTGCGGGGTTTAATGCGTGGATTGGTACGACGGCAGTGGTTCGGCCTTTTATCGAGGTTTTAACAGCGCAGGCATTTGCTGTGAAAGGTGTGAGCTGTGAGAAAGTTCTGCGGTTGCCGGACGGGCGACCGGTTGATGCGCTTTGTTGGATTCTGCTTGAATTTGCTTCGACACCTTGAGTGCCCTGTTGTATTGTTTGCGCGGTGTCATTTGGATGACTCGCAGTGGCTTGTATACTGCCCAGGAATTTGAGTGTTGTTTTGACGCTAGTTACGAAAAAAAATAATCGATTAAGGAAAGATGATGAAAAAAATATTTGCGTTTGTTCCTGCCCTGGTAGTGGGTTTGGCCGGGTGTTCAGGCGATGATCATTGGGGGTACTCTGGTAGTGAAGGGCCAGAGAACTGGTCGATGTTACATGCAGAGTTTTCTGCGTGCTCGGGCAAAAACCAATCACCGATTAACCTGACGAATTTTATTGAGTCGGAGTTGCCACCCATCGAATTTGATTACGGTGTAGGTGGTGAAAAGGTTCATCACAATGGCCATACGATGCAAGTGGATTTTCCTCGCGGCAATGCAATCACGGTGGATGGGCAGGCGTTTCATTTACTGCAGGTACATTTCCACGCTCCAAGCGAAAACCGCATAAACGGTAAATCGTTCCCAATGGAAGCGCACTTTGTGCATAAGAATGTGGACGGCGAGCTGGCTGTTGTGGCATTGATGCTGGAAGAGGGCAGTAAAAATAAAGCGCTCGAACATGTCTTTGATGATATGCCTACAGATGACGGTGATGCGGAAACTTTGAAGTTTAAACTGAATGCGAATCACGTACTACCGGATAATCGTGACTACTACCGCTTTAATGGCTCTTTGACGACTCCGCCATGTTCAGAAGGGGTTCGCTGGCTGGTATTGAAAAACTCTGTTGAAGTTTCTAAAGCACAATTGGAGCGTTTCTCAGACGCTTTGGATGATCAGACCAATAACCGACCCGTGCAGGCAACCAACGCCCGTCCCGTATTACAGTAAGCTTTTATCCCGATGGGCTGTTCAAGGAATTTTGAATGGCCCATCCATTAATGGGATATTCTGTTCGAATCCTCTCGCCTCTCTCATCCCTTGCTATACTCTAAGCAAATGTTGAGGCACTTGCGGCCATTATAATCGATACTCTCATTCACACGTCCGGTTGCGTGCCGCGGTCTGATCTGGTTTTTCAGTGTGCCGCACGTCTGCCGAAGAGTCTATAAACATCATGACTACACAATTTACGCACCACGCATCTTATCGTCTTAAGCATTGTTCATTGACCCTGTTGGTTACTGCCAGCGTGGCCTTGCCTGCCGTTCAGTGTCTGGCTAATGATGTGATCCTTGGCGAGGATTATGGGGAAGATATGCAGTTGGCGTTGCTGGAAGATCAGGCCCAGTTTGCAGCGCTGATGGATATTCTGGAAGAAGAAACCGAGATCGCCACCAAGACCAAAATGAACGCCGATTTCGTGCCGGGGATGGTTACGGTACTGCAAAGCGATCAGCTCCGTAGCCTGGGCTTGGAAACCGTTGGTGAGGCGTTGAATACAGTGGCCGGGTTTAATGTCTTTGAAGGCAATTTTGGCGAAGCACTCACCGTCGTTAGAGGGTTTGGCACAACGCTGGATGCCAATAACCTGAAACTGATGCTGAACGGTGTTTCAGTTAACAGTGCGGTTAACGGTGATCTGAAAGGCCTGTACATGTTGCCCATGGAGTCGGTGGAGCGGATCGAAGTCATTCGGGGGCCGGGCTCAGCAATACACGGGGCTTTTGCGTTTTCCGGCGTGGTCAATGTCATCACGCGGGCCCGGGAGGGGGAAGTGTTCCTGAAAACGGGCAGCGCCAAACACTGGTTAACCGCCGTCAATGTGGCTAATGAAGCGGAGCCGAACAAACTGCATTCCTCCCTTAATCTTTCCGCATGGGATCGGGATAACTCCGGGCGTATATCCTATGTCGATAATCACGCGCCACTGGGTTTTGGCCATGCCCCGGGACCTACTCATGATCAGATGAGTGGTCGTTCCGCGATCTGGAATTTGTCTTATCAGGGGTACAACCTGAAGACGCAATACGTGCGAGTTGAAAAAGGCGTTACTTTTGGGGCACCGAGCTATACCCCCTATGATCTGGCTCCCATGGTCGAGTCCGTTTTTTCGGTGAGTTTCGATAAAGTCTGGTCGATTACGGATACTCTGGACACCTCGTTGATGTTATCTGGGCGGGACAATAAAAGGCGTAACGCCGCGTTTCTTGGGGTGCCGGTTGGTGCCCGTGCTCCTGGGTTGGACGGGGTCGTTGAGGTGGAGAGTTATGTTCGTGATGGCTATGCCGATTCATCTTACAAAGCGGATTGGCAGTGGCGCTGGAACCCCGTGCAGGCGCACCGGATTTTATTGGGCTTGAGTTATGAATATATGCAAGTAGACGAAGCCTTTATGGAGAATGTGCGGCCAAACGGGGTTCGTCTTCCTGCGTTACCCGGAAGAACGCCAGTAGATCCGGAAGCAGATCGCTCCCTTGGCGGTATTCTGTTGCAGGACCAGTGGCAGTTAACCTCCGGGTTGGAATTGACGTTTGGGGTTCGCTACGATCACTATTATGATTGGGGGGATAACCTGTCACCCCGGGCAGCGGCAATCTGGCGTGTGGCGGATGGCCATATTCTCAAATTCCAGTATGCCGAAGCCTTTCGTCCGCCCACGCTGGAGGAATCCTATGGCGGTGCATTGCCGGGAGGAAGCCCGGCACCGGACCTGGACGCAGAGACCATCGATTCACAGGAACTGGCTTACATCTACCGTGGTAATATCGGCGTTTTCCGAACAACCCTGTTCCGAACCCATGTTGAAGACTTGATCGAATTTGTGATCATTCCGGGGCGTATGCCAGCCTTGTTGAATCGCGGCGAACTTAACAGCTACGGGGTGGAATTCGAATGGCAGCAGCGGATTAACCATACCTGGGATATTCTGGCGAATGTTTCTTATGTGCATACTAAGGATGAGATGACCGACGAAGAGGTTGTCGGTGCGGTGGACTGGATGGGGAATCTCGGCGTGACCTGGCAAACGCTGCCCCAGGTTGAGCAGGGGGCATTGTTGCAGTACCGTGGCCAACAACTGGGTTATAACGTGAGGCTCCGCCTGCCTCCGGATCGCACTCTTCCAGAGTATTGGACACTGAATTATTCAGTCGCCTGGCAACCGTTAACCCAATATCCCGGATTTAAAGTCAGTGGTACCGTCAAGAATGTTTTTGATGAGGAGTATGCCGTTGTTTCGGCGGGCCCGACTTATCCCTTGGGACTTCCACAACTTGGCCGAACCTGGTGGGCTGAACTGAGTTATCAGTTCTAGGTTAACCCGGTTGGCATTTTTGATCGTCAAACACAATTACGGGGCGTTTCCACGCCCTTGCTGCTTTCCCACGTTGTTTTTTTAGTCTAGTCTGAAACAAGAGCCAGGGAGAGGCAGTGGGAATCAAAGATCGAATTCCGGTTGGGTCACCTCGCTCGTGATGTGCCATACAGTGCTGTGCCGCTGAAATATGGCGTTAAGTGAGTCTCAAGGAGAAGTGCCTATGACCGAGTCTGTCGAAAAAGGAACGACAGCAACAGTCCAAAATTCTGCAGGGAAACGAAAGCGCCTTGCTTTTCAGTTCACAGGAAATGCCGCCGAGTATTTCAGCATCTGGTTTGCCAATCAATTGTTAATGATGATTACGCTCGGATTTTACGCGCCCTGGGCCAAGGTGCGAAAATTGCGTTATTTCTATGGCAATACCACGGTTGCCAATGGCTCTTTCCAGTTTTTGGCTAGCCCGCTTACCCTGCTTAAAAGCCGCCTGTTGGCACTCTTGTTATTGATCATGTTTCTGACTTCCAAGAATCTGTTGGATGTCTCCATCATTGCTGCAAGTATCTACGGCATCATGACGGTGTTGTACATCGTCTTTGCCCCCGTCATTTTTGTCATGATGCTGTCGTTCCGGATGCGCTATTCCGCGTGGCGTAGTATCAAATTCAGCTTCAATCGGGACTATAAAGGGGCGTATCGCGTATACATGGCCCCGAACCTTGTCGTGATTTTGTTTATCGCCTGCCTGGTTGCACCTTTTTATTTTGCCGGGCAACTACAAGAGCAGGCGGCCTCGGAGCAAACTGCTGCAGAAGAGTCATTATCCGGGCAGGATATGGCTTACGATGAGGGTTATTCCGAAGATGAAGCGTACGCTGAAGAATCATACGAAGAAGGGCGTTATGAACAAGACCTGTATGAACAAGATATGTATGAGGGCGAGGTCTATGATGAGGAGGAGGTCTATGATGAGGGGGAGGTCTATGATGAGGACGAGGTCTATGATGAGGATAGTGCTGTCGAGGACGAAAGCATAACCAATGTTTTGGACCACCTTGAAGCCATCTGGTTTTTACCTGCTACGTTATCGGCGCTGATGTTACTGTTCCTGGCCCCCTATTTCGACTTTATCAGCATGCGCTATGTTGCCCGTAATGCCCGATTCGGCACCGCAACCGGGCAGTTTGTGGGCGAGATTGCAGCATTTTATCGGGTTTATGGTGTTTTGTTTATCGCGATTGGCGTGCTCATTTTGCTTTGGACTCTTAAATTTGCACTGGACGTGAGTGGTATGTATGGCGTTTTGGGGACCTTAACCGGTTTGTTCTTTCTGCTGATCCGGCCTTACATGAAAGCCAAGCGCTATAATCTGATGCTGGATAACGTCCAGTTCGGAAATGGGCATCGTCTGCGAGCCAATGCCAAACCCCTTGCGGTTTGCTGGTTGACGATTACCAACAGTTTAATCATATTATTGAGCTTCTGGATGCTTTCGCCCTGGGCACAAGTCCGAACCGCGCGCTATTTTCTGGGTGTCACAGCGTTGGAGTCAACAGGGGATATTACGGAGTTTCTGGCTGGGCAGGAAGAGGACGCGAAGGCGTTGGCCGAGGAAATTTCCGACGTGTTTGATCTCGAATTGTCATTTTGATGGCGAGACATCAATCAAAGGGGATTCGCCTGGTTTGTGCTCATTAAGGACAATTTTCAACGTGGTTGACTGAAATGTTTGGAATGTTTTACGACGGGAAAACGTCCCGACCCAATCCTTGCTCCTTGCATGTGGATGAGCAGGGGCTTGTGCAAATCAGCGGGTTTCCGTTTGTGCCGGTTTCGGTACAGCGCATATCCGTTACAGAGCGGGTGGGTAATACCCCCCGGTTTGTTTTCTTTCCGGATGGGGCCAGTTTCGAAACGGATGATCAGCAGGCAGCGGACGAGTTAGCGAAGTCCGTGCGGGTTGCGAATCAAGCGAAACCGAAGCGCTGGTTTGATGCCCACCGCTTGGAATCGAGTTTTAAACTGGCAGTGCTTTCTCTGGTGATCTCACTGGCTATTTTATATGTCATGGCCACTTATGGCGTGCCTGCAGCAAGTCGCTGGGCTGCTCTGCAACTGCCGGAGCAAGCCAGTCATGCTCTGGGCGACGGCATGATGGAACTGCTCGATGATGAGTATCTTGGCCCTACGGAATTGTCCGAAGCGCGTCAGGCATCGCTTACGGCGCTGTTCGATCAATTGATTCCCAAGCCCACAGAGGTCGAATACAAGCTTCACTTCCGCAAAGGGGAGTGGATCGGTGCGAATGCCCTGGCTTTGCCGGGGGGCGATATTGTGATCACGGATGAACTGATCAAACTTGCCAAATCTGATGATGCTATTCGGGGTGTTTTATTGCATGAGATCGCCCATGTTAAATACCGTCATTCGCTCATTCAGGTTATTCAGTCTGCGGGTCTGGTCACGTTGGCGAGTCTCATGCTGGGGGATCTGGATGCGGTGAACAGTTTGATTGTTTACTTGCCGGTCGTATTAGTGCAACGCAGTTATTCCCGTGATGCGGAGTGGGAAGCGGACGGGTATGCACTTACGCAAATGGCCCATACCGGCACCCCTACTGGATCGTTTGCTGATCTGATGGCCAGCCTGGGTAACTCCACCAAACCTGCTGCGGATCAATCGGAGCAGGATAAACCGGAGCAGGATAAACCGGGAAAAACAACTGCTGAGGAAAAAGAAGAAAACGACCAGGTAAAGGAGGAAAAAAACCAGGAAAAAGGCATCCTGGATTATCTCTCCACCCATCCCCACACCGCAGAACGTGTTGAGCGCATTCGAAACTTCAAACTCGGGCCGGAATAAGCCACAAATCACGTCGTGTCACTCACACAGGCTATACTGAAATCAGCACGGTGCAAGCCGTGCAAATACAGATGCGGACAGTGAACAGGATATGAGGTAACGAGTGGATCAGCCAACCATAACTGTGGAGATACAAGGCGTCACATATCATTTATGTGCGACCGACCCAACGTCACTGGCGACCCTGTCGCATAGTGATCGGCAGCATTTGAGTCTGCTTTTACAGGCACTGGAGGCTCAGGCGCGGAAACAGCAAAGTCGGGAGGCTGAAGTCCACGCACCTGTCGCTGAAAATGCGGCTTTTGTTCAGGATCAAGCCGCTGGAGAGCACTCAGCTGCACCGGTTAGCTTGGGCAAAACCGAGTCAAACCCTGACCTTAAATCGCGGGCAGAAGCTGAGCGCCTTGCTGAACAGCTGATGATGCAAGGACGGAGCCAGCGGTCGGAACCGTCCAAAGTAGGGGTTTATAAATGGTTTGTGATTGCCTTGGTCGTAATCTTTTTACTTGCGACGGTATTTTAAGGCCCGAGAATATTTGAAATACGACAGCTTTAAAGCGCTACAACGCCATCGGGATCACAGAAAGTACGAGTAAAAATGCCATTGCACCGTTGAATATTCTGAGCTGCGCAGGGTCATTGAGCAGCTTTCGCAAACTCGCGCCGCCGACCAGCCACAGCCCGACACAGGGAAAGGCTACGGCAAGAAAGGCGAGGGCGATGGTGAGCGTCTGATTGAACAGCTCTGCACCTACGGTGGTGAAAGCGGCTACCGCACCAACTGCCATCACCCATGCTTTGGGGTTTACCCATTGGAAAAGCGCCGCTTCGATAAAGGTAAATGGTCGTGCTTTTTGGGATTCATTCTTGCCAGCCTGTCGGGTCATAGCAATGCGGTAAGCCAGATACAGTAAGTACAGAATACCAATGATTTTGATAACACTGTGCACCACGGGAAACTGTTCGAATATTGCGCCCATGCCCAACCCGACGGCGATGACCATTGCCGGAAACCCGAGGCAGATCCCGAACAAATGAGGCAGTGACCGGAAGATGCCGTAGTTCAGCCCCGAGGTCATCACCATAATGTTGTTTGGCCCCGGTGTGACGGTTGAGACGAGCGCAAAAAGCAATATGCTGATGAAAAACTCCACGGTGTGTTCCTCGCTATGGGGATTTGAACTTTGAGTGTGTATGCTAAAACGTTTAAACCGGCCTGCGTAGACACAGTCGAGTAACAAATAACCATAACAGCGTTTGCTTCGCCTGCCTAACGAGGCAGGTTGGTTAAAACGGCAAAGTGTCCAGCCGATAGCTGACAAATACTTTAATGTCTTGTTGAAATGCCTGGCCAATCAATGGGCTGTCCTGTATGACGTCATCCAGTTTTTGGAATTGATAGACACCAATAACCGTCCAGTTATCCGTGATTGAATAGATTGCTGTGACCCCTGCGACAAGATTGATTGCCGCCTCCCCCTGGTAGGCGGTTCGTCCAAACGCCGGATTAATGTTATCGCCCTCAATACCATAGAGGTGATGGATATACTTTTCGTTCAGCCACCGGGCACCGGCACTGGCGATGAGTTTTGTGCCCGGTCCGAGCTCCAGAACCGGGTATTCCAGCATCGCACTGGCGGTTAGGCCCCCGGATTGGTCCGTCACATCCTGCTCCACATCCAGACCAATAAAATACAGTTTGGCAGACAGTTTGGCCGTGAGTTCACCATCACCGGATTCGTATCCGTCGAATACGCGGTCTTTGGACAGGTCTTCTTCTTTATCAAAAATCGTATCGTAGGTTTCATCCCGATAGTTCACGCCAAGTGAAGCTTGCAGGCGGTCAGAACCAATTGTATAAGCTGCCAGGCCATGCTTGAAGCCAAAATGCCAATTGCCCCAGGCGATATCAAAATAAGGCATGGAAGTGGGATTGATATCGATACCCTTCCACGGTAAATCGCTGGCACCGATCCCGCCCCCGACCTGTATCTGAAATTCGCCTTCGCTGGAGGTGTCCATGGTGGTATTGAGCTCATCTGCGGACAGGGTTAGCTGGTATGCAGCAAGCATGATTAATAGGGGGAGTTGCAACAAGTGAGGTCGAATGAGTGACAGCGTCGGTTGAAAAGTCGGTGCTAAAAAAGAGATTGAACGAATCATGGGGTTGTCTACCTTTTTGCGTCAGAGTGGTCGAGTCTGAAAGTGTGGACATAGCCTAAACCGGACGTGGCGAGGCGCGCTTGTGTCAAATGTCACGGTTGTTCAGATCGTGACATTTGCCCTAAGACGATGGTGTGATTCTGTGGAATAATGGCCTGATGAATACGATCAAGCTTACCCATTCAAATAAACCTGCGCATACCATCAACGCTTCGATGACGGTGAATACCTGGATTAATCCGGTTGAACGTCTAGTGGCCATTACGACCTGGGCATTGGTACTCGGCTTTTCCTGCTATGTCTGGATTGGGGCTGAGCGACCGGATCTGGTCATCATGGTGCTGGGGTGGGGAACATACCCACTGCTAGGCGTTTGTGCATTGTTGTGTCTGTGGCCTTTGTTACAGGCACCGTTTGCGCTGCAGGCGAATCAGGCAACGCCGCTTCAGCGCTTGTCGCTGTGGGGTGGTCTGGTGGGCGTAACCGGTCTGATGCTGCTGGTGTTGATTAATGTCACTGGAATTATGCTGGTCTTGCTGTTTTCCCGTTTGCTCACAGTATTCAGTATCCGGCAGTGTGTCATCGTGGCGCTGGCGGGGCCGTTGTTTGTCTCGGTGTATTATTTTCTGCTGGAAGTCGAACCGGGTTTTTTCCCGGTATTTAATGGTCTGCTTTACGGTATGTTTAATTTGTTTGTGTTGTTTGTCACCACGCGGGTGATTGCAGAGCGGGAAGCCAAAGAATATGCCGCATTGTTGGTCAGTGAACTAAAGTCGACTCAGCACCTGCTTGCTGTTACGGCAAAACGGGATGAGCGAATTCGCATTGCACGTGATTTGCACGATATGTTGGGGCATCACCTTGCAGCGTTGAGTCTTGAACTGGAGGTGGCCAGTCACAGTGAGGCGGAGCGAGCTAAAGTGCAGATCAAGAAAGCGCAGAGTATTGCGCGGATTCTGTTGGGTGATATTCGTGCGGTGGTCACGACATTTCGGGAGAATCAGAATATTGATCTCCGCGAAGCATTGGAAACGCTGTTGCAGGCGTTGCCCGGTCTGAAGGTTTTTATGGAGTTCCCGCCGTCTCTGCCCATAGAGGATGCACGGGTGGCGGAGGTTATACTGCGCTGCTGTCAGGAAGCATTGACGAATACCCTCAAACACAGCCGTGCGACTGAAGCGATTATTGTATTGCGCGATGGCAATAACGGTTCGGATGATCAAGCCTGTTTGCACCTGTCGATTCAGGACAATGGTGGCAAGCGAGGGCCAATTGTTCCCGGTAATGGTTTGACAGGCATGGGGGAACGAGTGGCCACGTTACTGGGAGAATGCCGGTTCAGCGTTAACCAACAGGGGTTCTGCATCGAGGTATCAATTCCGCGCCAGGGGCGGGGTGCTGTGGGTCAGGAGGTTGCATGATCAAAGTGGTATTGGTGGAGGATCAGAACCTCGTACGGGAAGGCATAAAAGGCTTGCTGGCATTAAGGGAGGAGATTCAGGTTATTGGCGAAGCGGAAGATGGTGAACAGGGTCTTGACGTCTTACGGGATGTGCAACCGGACGTGGTGCTGCTGGACATTCGCATGCCGAAAAAGGACGGGGTGCAAATGTTGCATGCCATGCAGTCTGAAGGGTTGACAATACCGACGCTCGTGCTGACAACCTTTGATGATCACGATTTGGTGCTCGCTTGCCTGAAAGCGGGTGCGAAGGGATACCTGCGTAAGGATGTCAGCCTGGATGAACTGGTGTCAGCCATTCAAACCCTCAGTCTGGGGCAGGATTGGGTGCAACCGGCGGTGACCTCCCGCATTGAAGGTCACAAAGCGGCCATCGCGTATACCGATGCCCAAGCTGTGCAAAGCCTGACCAGTATCGAGCTACAAGTGCTACGCTTGATCGCTGCAGGCTATTCCAATCAGGAAATTGCTGAAGCACTGAGTAAATCTGTTGGCACTGTGCGCAATCAGGTCTCGTTCATTCTGGCCAAACTGGACGTGCGGGATCGCACACGCGCAGTTTTGAAGGCCATTGATCTAGGTATTATTTGATCAATGCTGATTCTGGCTTCATAACGATTGGCGTTGGTAACAAGAGAACGCTAGTACACATCATCACCGGCACGTGCGCGGGCTTCTCTCAGGTCACCGAGGCGCGCTTCGAGGATTTCTTCGAGTGCGAGTAATTTCAGGCGGGTTTCTTCATCTTTACGGTGCAGATAAAGGTCGGTGAAGGTGCGCGTCATTTCGTTAAGGATGGGGTGTAAACGTGCGAATTCAGTAGGGGTATCGCTGGTGTTGGCCATGTTTTCATCCTCCGGCGGACAATGCTGGGACTGCTTGTGGTTTGATCAATCCTACCTTTGTTATAGCGATTGCGGGAGTCTTTTGTCCAGTATCATTGCGTAACGATTTATGTACGGATTACTGTGAGTGACTGAATTGCTTCGATTTTAGGAATGACTAAGATGAAAATAATCTCAGCCATTTGAGGGTTATCACTTTTTCGACTTAAGCCACCGTTTTGTTGTGGCTGCCATCGCAGAAAGGCGGGTTTTGGGTTTGTTTACAACCGCATAAAAAAGCTTTTTGATTTGCTTCAGGTGTGTAGCGCACCGGGCTGATTCCCGTGCCTTTGTGGCTGCCGTCGCAGAACGGCTGGTTTTCGCTGCGACCGCAGGCACACCAGGATATTCGTTGTCCGGCTTCCAGTTCAACCGGAAATGGGGCATCAGCAGCGCGAATTGGCGTGGTCATGGTGGTCACCTCCGGGTCAAGCCTGTCGAATCTACTGATACCAGTTTAGCTGATTTTTAGCCATCCTGCGTTGCGGGGAAGTTGCGCATCAGCAATGCGTATTCGGTATTGGCGATATCTGCCGGGAGTGGAATCTTCACAACGTGGCCGGAACCCGGTGCTGCCTCGACGCTCTGGCCTTTTCGATTCTCGATGTGGGGCAGGTCGAAAGTGTAGTTTCCATCCGGTGTCATCAGCTCCATACTGTTACCCACTTCGAAACGATTTTTCACGTCAACCACCATAATGCCCTGATCACGGTCTATTTCGGTGATTTCCCCGGCAAACTGTTGCTTGTCGGAGCGTGAGTTGCCGTTTTCATAGTTTTGATATTCATCATGGACGTGGCGACGCAGGAAGCCTTCGGTATAGCCCCGGTTAGCCAGTTTTTCCAGTGTATCCATCAGGTTCATATCAAATGGTTTACCCGCTGCCGCATCATCAATTGCTCTGCGGTAGGCCTGTGCGGTGCGTGCAACGTAATAGTAGGACTTGGTCCGGCCTTCGATTTTCAGGGAGTGAATCCCCATTTCCGCCAGTTTGTGCACATGGTGAATGGCGCGAAGGTCTTTGGAATTCATGATGTAGGTGCCATGCTCATCTTCATAGGCCGCCATTTGCTCATCCGGTCTGCCTTTTTCCTGCAGCAGGAAGACTTTGTCCGTGGTACCACCTTCACCGAGGGTGGATGCGGTCTCGGGAGACCAGGTTTGAGGCGCGGTTTCTGCAGTGGTATCGGTGACCGGGATGACATTGCCGCTGGCATCTTCTTTTGCTTCCACCGTGTTGTATTGCCATCGACAGGCATTGGTGCAGGTGCCCTGGTTGGGATCGCGCTTGTTCATGTACCCGGACAGCAGGCACCGACCGGAGTAGGCAATACACAGTGCGCCGTGGACGAATACTTCCAATTCCATTTCGGGACATTCATCTCGAATTTCAGCGATCTCATCGAGAGACAGCTCTCTGGACAGAATAATCCGGCTGATGCCCTGGCGTCCCCAGAATTTTGCCGCAGCGTAGTTAACGACATTGGCTTGCACAGAAAGGTGCACGGGCATATCCGGCCAACGGTCACGCACCAGCATTATCAGGCCCGGGTCGGACATGATGAGTGCATCAGGCTGCATGGCAATGACGGGTTCGATGTCTTTCAGATAGGTTTTGATCTTGCTGTTGTGGGGGGCAATATTGCTGGCGACGTAGAATTGTTTGCCTTGTGCATGGGCAAGTTGAATGCCTTGTTCCAGATTCGCCAGATTGAAGTCATTCTCCCGTACTCTGAGACTATAGCGCGGCTGCCCGGCGTACACGGCATCTGCCCCATAGGCGAATGCATATTTAAGGTTCTTTAAGGTACCCGCAGGTGAAAGCAATTCGGGTTTAAAATGCGAAGATCCGGAAGTCATGAAACCTACCCACAAACAGGAATACTGAAAAGACGCCATAATACCATAATTATTTTATGGAATAAGTAATTGCGCTGTAGATCCATGGATCAATTCAGATACGTTGGCGTGCGGGTCGTCCTGGGTTCATGACCCGCTTGCCTCCGTTTTCAGCTCTGCCGCGGAATAGAAGGCAAGCTTATTGTTCAGTGAGATCCTGCGGGTGAGGGCAATACTTTGTCATCCATCAAGGTGTACTGCATCGAGTCAGCAATCAGCTTTGAGCAATAGGCCTGGACAATGCCGCATTGCGAAGCCAGCCACTCCAGACTGCAGAGCTCACTGTGTTCTTGCCCGGATTTTCGCCGTGTGTCCACCAGACTGGATAGAATATCGAATACGATTTGGTGTTTGCCGATGCTTTCAATCGGGGGCTCACCACCGGTCAGTTGCATCATTCGGGTGCTGGCGAGGGGCATGAGGTCATTGCGAATCGATTCATCTTTCGCAATGATCGACATGAGCTCCTGTTTGGGCACCATGTAAAGATCGACATCTTGACTGGCTGCAATGGCATCGTAGCAATTTTTGTCGGAGTTCAGGAGCACGGCCTCTCCAATAATTTCCCCCGGCCCGACAGTGAAGGCCGGCTTGTTTGTTCCGTTATGATCCGGGACGCACAGATTGACCGAACCCCGGGCAATTAAATATAGATACGGGGCTGGTTCACCACGTTTGAAAATGGCTTCATCTTTTGCGACAACGGCCCGGTCATGTCCGGCAAACAGGTCCATCTGGTTCGAGAGATGCGCTTCGCTGAACGAGCTGGGCAAGGCGGAGTCAGACAATAACTTGCGATGCTTTCTCTCTATGCTGTGATCGCTGTCCTGCTCTGAAGCCGAAATGGATCGTGTTGTATCCACAAAGGGGCTTTGTACAGAAAAGTTACATGTTGAATCGACATAGATACTAAAACCTTCGCACTTTTGTCGATGAGAGTATAAAACCTGTTTCAATATCAGGAGTGTGACATCGGAAACGTCATGGGCGTCATCAACGACAAAACGATCGATCAGAATATCATTTGCTTCTGGGGAATCGGCCATGTCCACTGCAGAAAGGTCTGTTCGCAGGCGAAGTGAGGCAATGGCTCTGGAATTGTTCAGAACCAGTAGATGTTGTGTAGAAGGCATCAGATCCGTTCGATCATAGTAATATTTGCCGGAACCGAGCCGTGCCCCTAAAAATTGAAACAGTGTATCCCGATCCTCATCCGTTTTGACCCAACTGAACACAATACTCAAAACTACATCCCTCCGAATTTTCGGGCTGAATTCCAATAAGTTAAACTTTGACTTTTACGCACTGGCTTCAGTGCGGCAGGGTATTCTTTTCCGGTATCAGGTTTGTAACAGGAATATCCAGTTTTCAGGGATATCTGTCAGACGCTTTTTAATGACCTTGAGACCAACTTCTTTGAACAGCTGTTCGTAGCGCTCAACCAAAAACAAGCGCTGCCCCATGAAATGGTGGATGACTTCAAATCCGCGTCCCCAGGAGTCCCGGTTTTGGCGTGTATTACTGGGCAACTGCATCTGGTCTTGAATCATAATGTAGGCACCTTCGCCAAGACCTGTTTTGATATCGGTGAGGAATTTTTCCGCCATGCCCTCGTGATTCAGCAAGTCGTGCATCATCGCAAAACACATCACAAGGTCTGCAGGGCGGGTATTGGCATTCCCGATTTGCTTGAGGCGTTCACTTTCATTCAATATCCACGATTCCGCGTGCCCTTGCTCAACCCGAATCCGGCTTGCGAGATCATTTTTCTCGACATTGGATGTGGCGAGTTTGCAGCAGTCGGGGCTGATATCAACACCAATACCTTTTAATTTCGGAATGCGCTCACAAATGTCGATCAGGCGCAAACCCGAGCCGCAACCGATATCCAGCAGGGTTTCGACAGCGTCCAACTCCAGTAACTCGAGCATGTGCTGGTCGGTGAAGTACTTGGAAATATGGGCGGAGGAGGCGGCCATGGCCTGATCGTTGCGGTTGATTTCCTTACCGTAGACCAGTTCACCCTTCATCATGCCCTCGATTGCCGCGATTACCGGGTTATAGCCCCCCACTAACCATTCCAGAAAGCCCATTTCCCGGCAGATACCTTCACGTTCCGAAGCGGGTAGCTGATAGCCTGAATCGTGCTTCTGCATGACGCGCATGTCGACCAGGAAATCGAGCACAATCTGGGTGCTCTCGGGGTTGGCCTGCATTTTATCTGCAAGTTTATCGATTGTGACCGGTTCGTCCTGTTGAAACAGTTCGAAGCCACCCATGGAATTCAAACCCTGCAATATCCGCGCGATCAGGTAGTCATTGAACAAATCAATCCCGGTAATGGGCTTTTGCGCGATCTGCACCATTTTCGACTGCAGGCTGTTGGCCAGAAATTCAAACCCAGAGTAGACCCGTTCCGGGTGCTGGCTGGCGTAGGCCAGGAACTCGGTCTCCGTCACTTCGATGAGTTGGGTGTCTTCAAGGCATTCGGCGGTATACATGTAGGTATTTTCCGGAATATTTCGCTGACCGAAAATATCCCCGACTTTAAGCTCACCAAGGTCGTGTATACCCGTGTCAGTGGTTACCAGTAACCGGACTCGGCCCTTGATGACTTGAAAATAATTTCGGGCGGCTCCGCCTTGTTGTACGGCCGGTTCGCCGGTACGGAAATAAAACCGGCTTGGCGTGTCCGGACCGGGTGGTATTTCCGGTGTATCGAGCATCAAAGCTGACATCGGACAGTGCATTCTGACCAGTGGGCGTTTGATTCGCTCGCATACGAAGGGATCTGCGATGCGGTCAAAACCGAGTGACGTTAATAACTTTTCAATTGCTTGGTCGATAATTACAAAACAGTGCTTCAGGTTTCGATTGGCCACCCAAAGTCGAGCACATTGCATTAACCCTTTTACGATGTAAGGGGTAGCCCGGTGACGACGACTCACACAAAGCTGGGTAATACAGCCAGCACTTTCACGGCCACCGTTCTTATTTACGCAGCGGGCGCGTAAATCGGAAACATCGTAGTGGTCATCCAGTGGCACCCCGGCCATCGTGTCTGCTGACAGACGCATGGCCCCCACCGGCTTTTGATCAACATACGCGATAAAATTAACGGTATTGTCGTAGCAGTCATACCGGTCGTAGATGAATTCTTCATCGGTTTTCAGACGTTTCTCTTCGTCTGCAAAGACTTGGTGACGAATGCGAAACACGTCGTTAAGCTCTTGATCCGTGGTGGCGATTCTGATGTTAACGCTCAATATTCCCTCTCCTGAAAACCTGTGAACTATCTTGAGTATAGGCTTCGGATCTGTTAATTCAATGCGTTATTTTGTGCGTCTCAGAAGCTTGTCGAAACGGGTTTGTGCAACTAAGCTTCGCCCTATAACTTCATGTTTTGTAATCACCCATTATTGTCTATTCCATCCCGGTCTACCGCTTTGAAACAGGCTTCCCAGCAATGAAAAACGACAGTGCCAGTTCTACGGCTTTTACGGTTGTGCAAGGTATTTTACATATCGCTCGCAGTACGGATTATCCTGGGGGGCAGCTTGTCAGTGACTCCGTTTCTCAATTCTGTGAAAACCTGCTTCATAGTTCTGAAGAAGGGCGCAGGCGACTGCGACAAATGAGTACATCTTGGGGATATCGATTACTGCTGCTGAAAGAAAAGCTCCTGATGCCGGGAATCAGTCTGCACTATGCATTACGCAAGCGCTACATTGAAGACTACATCAGTGCACAGCTTGAACAAGGCTGTACTCAGGTTATCAATCTCGGTGCGGGTTTTGATTCGTTGCTCTATCGCCTGAGCCAGGAATACCCCCATGTAAATCTTATTGAAGTTGACCATCCGGCAACACAAGCCGTCAAAGTTGATGCTTTCCAGCAGATATTGGCGAAGACGAATACCACGATGCCTGAGAACCTTCATTTTCTGCCGGTTGAGTTTGAGAGTCAGGAGGTTCAAACTGCGCTGCAATCTTCGGAATGTTTCAATGTGGATCGGCCAACGGTGTACATTTTTGAAGGTGTGTTACCCTACTTGAATCCTGAGACCGTTGTTCGCAATTTTCAAGCACTGAAATCGCTGGGACATCCCACTTTTTCCGTTATTTTTAGTGCCGTTGTTCCCCTTTCCAAACACTTAAAATCGTTCGGTGTTTTGTTTAATCTGTATTTAAAACTGAAAGGTGAACCGCTTAACTGGATGTGCGAAACAGAATCCCTTCCCGGATTCTTCAAGACATTCGGTTTCAAGATACTCGACACCTGCGATGCCGAGGGGTTTAAACGTAACTACCTGCCCGAAAATTTCAATGGCCCCATGCAGGTTGTAGAGTATATGGCGGTTGCCGTGCCGGATTAAATTCGACTTGTCTCAAACCGCTTCCGATATAGTGTTGGCGTTAACCCGACCTTTTCTTTGAATAAGCGCCGGAAGGAGTTCACATCCTCATATCCAACGTGCAAGGTAATTTGTTCAAACGATGTTTTACTGCTTTCGAGCAAGTGTTTTGCGCGTTCGATTCGCAGGCTTTGCAGGTACTGAATCGGAGACTGCTCCGTCGCATCTTTAAAGCGGCGGATAAAATTCCGCATACCAAAGCCAAAGTGATCGATTACGTGCTCCATTTGAATGTTTCGTGACAGGTTTTTCTCCATCCAGATTTGCACTTCCAGAATTTTTGCATCGTTATGACCTTTTTTGAATGTGGTGGACGAGTAGGGCAGTTGGCTCCGCGTAGCATTATCAACGAGCAGGTTTTTAGCACACTCCGATGCGAGTTGCGGTGAACTGAATTTGCGAATCATATGAAGCAGTAAATCGGTTCCCGTTGTTGACCCTCCAGAACACATTACCAGTCCGTCGTCAGTAACGGTTCGCTCGGTTTGTAGTTTTACGCTGGGGAATCGTCGACGAAACTGGTCTGCAAAAGCCCAGTGTGTTGTTGCGAATCGACCGTCGAGCAACCCGGCCTGCGCACTGAGGAAAGACCCCGTGCACATGCTGGCAATATAAGTCCCATGAGCGTGACACTCGCGCAGCCAATCGATGAGTGTCCCCTGCTTGGGCAGTACGGCCAGTACGTTAAACATGAAACCCGGGACAATTACGAGATCGGGATTCGCAATCTGTGCCAAGCTGGTTTCCGGGGTTAGTGTTAATCCGCCAGTACAGGAAACGCTACGGCCATCAACCGAAGCGCTGGCCACCTGAAAGGGGATGGGAAGTGGCGTTGTGCTGTTTACGGCAAATTTTCGGTTGGAATACTGGTGCAATACATTCGCGCATTCGAAAAACTCCAATGCGACAGACACACTGGTTGAAGAACAGCGGTCAGCCATCAGTACAGTAACGTTCATTTTCTGCTCATCTATATCTTATCGAAACATAGTCAAATTTAGCATGTAAAATGTCATTTTTGCCAGTGTTGATGAATCGCCTTTGTTTCTATCATGAAATCACGGATTCAATCCTCTGATGGTATGTAGGGAAAAGGTGACATCATGAGTTTCAAATATACGTTATATCGCTATTTTAAAAAGCCGTTTTTCGGGCGTTTCAATCGGCCCTGGCGATGGCCCGAAGGCATTGATCAAAACCTGTGGCATCGACTCGATGTGCCCAGCCGTTCCGGTTCAATGTTGTCCGCGCTGGTTGCGGAATCACCTAATTTGCTCACGAAAGGAGCTGTTTTACTGGTTCATCCGATGGGGGCAATCGCCAAAGGATTTTGGATGAAGCACGGACATGCTGATCTGCTCCTGAATGCCGGTTATCACGTTATGGTATTTGACTTGAATGGCTTCGGTGAAAGTACCAACGCCACAATGGATTATCCCCTTGATGTGTTAGCTGCAGGGCTGGCATTACAAGGGCGCTACCCGGAACTGCCAATCGCCGTAATGGGGTCGTCCATGGGGGCAGCGATGAGCATTTGTGCCCTGGCTGAGCCGGATCATCCTTTTCGGGCTGCGGTATTTGAGTCTGCATTCCCGACACTGCTTCATTTCTGGCGTCGTTTTCCCATCCCGAAACTGGGAATTCAAATGAGCAAATTTGTGTATCCAGCTGGTGAGCGGCGTTTGCGACCAACCTATGCGGTGGACAGCTGGATTGATGCCCCTCCTGTTTTGCTGATTTATGGTGATGCGGATCAATTCACACCTGTAGAAGATGGTGAGTTACTGAAAGATTGCATGAATCGAAAAACCAATACCACATTCTGGTGCGTTCCCGATGTGGAGCACACTCAGGCTTACAAAGCCCAGCCACAGGCCTATGCCGATCGTGTACTCTCGTTCCTGAGTTCTCGCATGTCTCAGGTTAAGCCGAAATCGAAGAGTTGTTCCAGTGTTGTTCTTATGGATTAATGGAGAAAGTCATGATTGTTGAATTAGAAACCAAGCCAATTGCGTTACGGGATATCTGCAGAAACGTACGCTCAAGTCGGGATGTAACGGTTGACGTTCCCGCTGGGTGGGGCCAGGGGCGAGCTACGTTCGGTGGTCTGGTCGCGGCGGTTATGTTTGAGAAAATACCTGAGCGAATTCACGAGAATCGAACCCTTCGCTCTATTCTGCTCTCTTTTGTTGCGCCCGTTGTGCCAGGCACAATGGAGATTAGTGTAAACAAGCTTCGCTCAGGCAAGTCTGCGACCCAGGTTCAGGTTACGGTCTATCAGGATGAGCAGATTTGTGCGGTGATGCTCGCCAGTTTTGGTAATGCGAGGCAATCGGCGGTTGCAGTGAACTATGAAGAAGCGCCTCCCATATCTAACCCGGATCAGGTTCAAGAATTTCCATTCATACCCGGTGTAACGCCCGATTTCACCCAGCATTTTGATTATCGTTATGCTGTTGGCCAGATTCCGTTTACCGGTGCGGATGAATCGGTTGTGGGGGGATGGATTCGTTCACGCCAAGCTGAAACCAACCCTTTGACCGTTGCAGAATTGCTTGCCTTACTGGACGCCTGGCCACCGGCAATCCTTTCCAAGCTCAAACAACCAGCGGCAGGCAGTACCCTGACCTGGTCTGTCAGCTTTTTTGACTTGCCCGACTCCAAAATGGCAGACGACTGGTGGCAGTATGAGGCCCATATTCAGCATGCTGCAGATGGTTACAGCCACATCGATGCATCGATGTGGGATGACACCGGAAAAGTTGTAGCCATTAGTCGGCAGACAGTGAGTGTTTTTGGTTAACACGGCATTGTCGTTGAATTTAAAACGCTGAGATCCTCGGTTTGGTTTAATGAATAGGGCCGACCGAGGATCAATTGCAATTGATTCAGCGTAAATCGGCGTAATAAGCGTCAACAGAGCCTAACGGGTCAATGTTCGATACTCGACATCCAGCTCACGAAACAACTGCAGAAAAAATGAGGCCGCGGGGGATAACGAGCGATTTTTAAGCGTCACGATACCGCATTTAGTAAAAAGGTCCGGTAGATCGAGCACCGGGATAACTTTGAATGCACCGGATTCAATCTCGGTATGAACGAGGGGGAGTGATGCCAGACCGATGATATCGCTTCGCCTGATCATGTCCTTGATCAGGTATATATTGTCGGTTTCAATGGTAATGGAGACTTCAGAAAAGTAATCCATCATGGACTCCGGCATTTTCGTGGCCGCCAGAGGGTAGTTATTGAAGTCGGTGAAGTAGATTTTTTCATTCAATAAAATCGGATGATCACAACGGCACACCGCAAGGCCGCGGTGCTCCTGAGTCATCTCAACATGGAAGTCTGCTTTAATTTCCAGGTCGCGAATATCCGCAATGAACAGGTCAATTTTTTCATTTCTTAACAGGGTTGCCAGGTTTGCCCAATTATCCATGACAATACGCACTTGAATGCCTGGCTTCATATCGGTCAGTCTACCGATTAGGGTGGCCATGAAAGTCGCTGTGACATAGGGGCCGGCTCCAATGATAAGTTTACCGACTTCAAGGCCCTGCATGAGTTTCAGTTCGCGTTGCAATCGGTGCTTTTGTTGCATGAGCGCGTTGGCATGTTCGATGAAGGTTTCACCGTAAGGCGTTAGCTGTACTTCCCGATTGTTTCGGTCGAAGAGTTTCACACCGAGTGAGTCTTCCAGCGCTTGAATACTGCGGGTCAAGGCCGGTTGAGAGAGAAACAGCATTTCCGCTGCCCGCCCAAAGTTTTTTGTTTGTGCCAATGTAATTGCATACTTTAATTGTCGGAATTCCATGCAGCCCCCTCGTGTTTAATCATATGTTTTCAACTTCAATAATCGGACCTAACCCGTCAGACAAAGTCGTAGGTTATGTGCGCTGGCTCCCAGTTTCCAACTTCAATGAGCACAACACTTTTTTCCAAATATCCTTCATTCCACCGTCACAACTAAATAATAACCAATATGCATTAAAATGATCAAAATAATGCATTGGAATTATTTTGGTTGATTTGCAACCATCTCAGACCCGTAATCTGGTCAAGTTAATGAGAGTGATTATGCAAATTATAAAAATACGGAGTAGGCGAACACCCAGTGTTCGGTCTACCTCCACAACGCAAGGTAAAATTGCAGTGGCAATCGCATTAGCAGCACTGCAAATGCCGGTAAAGGCAATTGAATTTTCTGTCGGGGAGGTTGAAGGGCGATTTGATTCAACCTTTTCTGTAGGGGCCAGCTGGCGAGTTCAGGATCAACAGTCCGATCTGGTTGCTGTGGCAAACGGCGGTACTGGATCGACCAAAACAACTGACGACGGTAATCAAAATTTCAAGAAAGGTGAAACCTTCTCAAAGGTCGTGAAAGGTGTCCACGATCTGTTGATGAGTTACGAAAATTTTGGTGTCTTTGCCCGTGGCAAATACTGGTATGACTTTGAACTTAAAGATGAAGGTGTCCAGCATGGTCATGGGGCGAATGGCTATCGGACGGGTTCGGGGCTCAATGATGATAATTTCAGTGATTTTGCCAAGTTCTCCGGTGTGGAATTATTGGATGCCTTTGTTTATGGCGAGTTTGAACTGGGTCGCGTCAGTGCGGATGTACGCTTGGGCAGGCAGGTTATCAGTTGGGGAGAAAGTACCTTTATTCAGGGCGGTATTAATACGATAAACCCGATTGATGTATCCGCATTTCGACGACCGGGTGCCGAGATTAAGGAAGGATTACTCCCGGTTAATATGGTGTATACCAATCTTGGTTTAACCGATACCGTAAGTCTGGAAGCCTTTTACCAACTGGAGTGGGCAAAAACCGAAGTAGATGGTTGCGGTACGTATTTCTCGACTAATGATTTTGTGCCCGAGGGCTGTAATTTTGTCACTGTTGGCCCCGTGGATGATCGTACATCGCTTGCTGCTGGTCTCTATGCGGCACGAACAAATGATATCGAACCCGATGATGATGGTCAGTATGGTTTTGCAGTTCGTTGGTACGCGGAAGAACTGAATGAAACCGAGTTTGGTTTTTATCATATCAACTATCACAGCCGGCTGCCCATTGCCAGTTTGGTACGTGCCTCGAATCCTGCCCCCAATATCATCATTCCCGGTTCTCCGGGAAACCCCCAATATCTGGCTGAATACCCCGAAGATATCCGACTGTATGGTATGAGTTTCTCCACGAATGTAGGTAGCATTTCTCTCGCCGGGGAATTGAGCTATCGAGAGAATTTACCGGTTCAAATCAATGGTCCCGAGATTCTGAATGCGGGCCTTGCTGAGGCGCCTTTCAGCACCTTCACGCCGAATGTTCAAGCGGTTAACCCCGGTGAAGTTGCACATGGTTATGATCGATTTGAAGTTTATCAGGCACAGGTAACTGCAATTCAATTTATTGATCAAGTCTTGGGGGCAAGTCGGCTCGCACTGATTGGTGAAATGGGGGTGACTCATGTTGCAGGCGTTCCTGATCAGAGCGTACAGCGTTACGGGCGTAACTCCGGGTACGGTATCGGTTATTTTGAGCCTTTGGCCCCGGGCCTCACTTGCGAAACTATCGCCAATGCCGAAAATCCTGCCAATTGTACGAGCGATGGATACGTAACCCGAACCTCATGGGGTTACCGTATCAGAGGGGCGTTAACCTACAACAATGTGTTTGCCGGTGTAAATTTAATTCCTCGATTTGCCTGGTCCCATGATGTCAGTGGCTATGGCCCTGGCCCGGGTGCGCAATTTCAAGAAGGTCGCATAGCCGCAAGTCTGGGTCTTAACCTGGAATACCTGAATACTTATAGCGCTGGAATAGCTTACACCGGGTTTACTGGTGGTGACTACAACACCCTGCGAGACAGAGATTTTGTATCCCTGACCGCTTCAGTTGCATTGTAAACCCTTGGAGAAACCTTATGTTGAGCAAAGAATACAAGTTAATCAAGCATGCTGAAATACACTCTGATAATCAGGGTGGTGTTTATAAACGGGCCAAATTGTCCTGCGGGATGTTCATGGCTATAGCGTTACTGGCTGCGAACAGTTCGGCAAAGGTTGCCGAACCCGAGGCAATCAAGTTGGGCAAGGAACTCACTCCGATTGGCGCGATCAAGTCCGGTAATGCCGATGGCTCTATTCCTGCCTGGGACGGTGGGTTGATTAACCACAGCGCCTACCGTGCAGATAGTGAAGGGCGACCGGTTAATCCGTTTCCGGATGACAAGCCATTATTCACGATTGATGCCAGTAACTACACACAGTACAGTGATAGATTAAGTGTAGGTTATCAGGCACTACTGAAAACTTACCCTGAAACATTCAAAATTCCGGTTTATCAAACCAGAAGAACTGCCTCCCTGCCTGAGAATATTTATAAGGCTGCGAAAGAAAACGCATTGACCGCAGAGCTTATTGAAGGCGGAAACAGTGTGGCAAATTATCAGGTTGCAGTTCCCTTTCCCATTCCCCAAAACGGGTTGGAAGTGATCTGGAACCATATTATGCGCTATCGTGGTGGGTCCGTAGAGCGCTTTTTCGCACAGGCTGTGGTGCAAAAAAACGGTACCTTTGTCCCCGTGAAAATGACTGACCAGTTTGTATTCCCGGAATATTTTGAAGATGGCTACGACTCTGATGCGGATAATAACCGACTGTTTTACTACAAACAGGTTGTCACCTCACCAGCGCGACTGGGTGGCAATGTCTTGTTGGTGCACGAGACAATCGATCAGGTAAAAGAGCCCCGAAACGCCTGGGTTTATAATGCGGGCCAACGGCGGGTGCGGCGTGCACCTCAAGTCGCCTACGACGGACCAGGAACTGCTGCAGATGGCCTCAGGACCTCCGATAATTTCGATCTCTACAATGGCGCACCGGATCGTTACGACTGGCGAATTGTTGGTAAAAAGGAAATGTATATTCCTTATAACTCATATCAGTTGATGGATACGACGTTAACATATGAGGATATCATCAAACCGGGCCACATGAATCCCGATCATACGCGTTATGAGTTACACCGTGTCTGGGTTGTTGAAGCAACATTGAAATCGGGTCAAAAACATGTGTATGCAAAACGGGTGTTTCACGTTGACGAGGATACTTGGCAAGTGGCTGCCGTTGATCATTTTGACGGTCGTGGGGAATTGTGGCGTGTCTCGGAAGCGCATGCCGTCCAGTTTCCTCAGGCAAACGCACCATGGTATGCCGCTGAAGCAATTTATGACCTCGTTGCCCGACGTTATCTCGTGCTTGGATTGTCAAATGAAGAGAAAAAGGCAATCGAGTTTGGTTATAAATCCAGTCGAAAAGAGTTCACACCTTCTGCCTTGAGGCGAGCCGGAAAACGCTAAATCGACACATGGATTTAATGTGGCAAGTCGTTCACTTATCGTGGGCCAAGTGATAAGTGAACGATGCGCAGTCGTTGCAAATCGTGCAGTAATAACAAAAAAACTATTTGATGCAAGGGATGAAAAAGATGGGACGAATGAATGTATTGGACGCATCATGGTTAGCAATTGATACAGAAGAAACCCCGATGCATGTCGGCAGTTTGCAAATTTTTTCGCTGCCTTCTGCGGCTCGAAAAACCTTTCTGAGAGATGAAGTCCTGCGTTTGAAAAAGGCGTCGGAAGTTGTTACGCCGTGGAATCTTAAATTGAAAAATCCCGGCAAAATAGGCCGTATGCTCGCGCCTGGCTGGGTTGTCGATACAGCGATTGATCTGGATTATCATGTCAGGCATTCTGCGTTACCGCATCCGGGTGGGGAGCGGGAGCTCGGTATTCTTATTGCCCGCCTGCACTCCAATCATATGGATTTTCAACGGCCTTTGTGGGAATGTCACATCATTGAAGGGCTGGAGAATAATCGCTATGCAATCTATACCAAAATGCATCATTCATTGATTGATGGTGTCAGCGGCTTTAAATTATTACAGCGAACCCTATCCGTTGATCCAACAGAACAAGGTATGCCACCGCCGTGGTCAATTGGTCCATTAAAGAAACCATTGGGACTGGGGTCGGATAAGATCTTTACGATACAAGGTGCGGCACTACACGCATTGGAGGCCGTGAAACAGCAGGCTGAAAATACCCCGCAACTTGTTTCCGCGATCAGTAGAATGCTCTCTTCTGCAACCTACAGGAACGCCAAGCTGGTTGCACCATTTGTTGGGCCGAGATCGGTGCTGAATCAAAGGGTCATGCCACAGCGTCGTCTTGCGACGCAACAATATTCGCTGGATCGACTTAAATCAATAGCGAAATCAGTTGAAGCCTCTTTAAATGATATTGTGCTCTACCTGTGCAGTACCGCCCTGAGGCGGTTTCTATTGGAAAGAGATTGCCTGCCGGATAGTGCTTTGACTGCCTGTATTCCGGTGAATATTCGCCCTGCAGATGATGATGGAACGGGAACCGCTATCAGTTTTATGATCGTCAGTCTGGGCACGAATATTGACGACCCCATTGCCCGCCTCGAAACGATTAAAGCATCCACGAAAACCTCGAAGAAGCACCTGCAGAGCCTACCGAAGAGTGCGCTTGTTCAATATACCATGTTGATGATGTCGCCCTATATTCTTCAGCTTTTGGCTGGACTCGGGGGGCGTACGCGTCCTGCTTTTAATGTCACGATATCGAATGTACCTGGGCCGAAAGACACACTCTATTACAATGGTGCCAAGCTTGAAGCGATGTATCCTGTGTCATTGATCACCCACGGTGGCTCCTTAAACGTGACCTGTTTAAGTTATGCTGCCTCGTTAAACTTCGGCTACACAGCCTGTCGGGACAGCTTGCCCAGTATGCAAAACCTTGCAGTGTATTCCGGTGAGGCATTGGATGAAATTGAGCGTTTAATTAATTGAGGTCGTGGGTAAACTCATCGACTCAACATCAGGGAGGTGTGTTTACCCAAACCTCAAATCCATATCCCAATAGAATGGCGCCAAAAAGTCCCATCCCCAAATAGGTAAAGAAAACCGGCTTTTTGACCAGGCTCCAGACTGCAGTCATGGCGGGTATCGAGCTGATTGCCCCCGCGATCATAAACGCCATGGCGGAACCCGGGCTCATACCTTGTTCCATTAGACCGGCGACCAAGGGTGGTGCAGCGTAACTGTTCAGGTAGGCCGGCATGCCGACTAACGCGTCCAAAGTGATGGAGCCCAATCCTTCACCTCCGACTATTGAGGCAATCATGGATGCGGGAATGTATAAAATGAGCAGGGCTTCAAGCAGATAGGCGAAGCACAACCATTTCACCAGAAAGACTGCATTCTCGCGAAATTGATTCGAAAATTCTTTTTGCCGTTCGGTATCATGCCAGAAAGCCCATTGCACTTGTGGTTGTTTGGGTGAGCTGCCACAACACCCACCCGCCGTTCGGTCGTGTCTCAAAGGAGACTGATATACAGGGTGAGCTGCAAACGATTGCAATAAAAATCCACCGAGTAAACCCAGGCTTACCGCTGCGATCATTTTCGCGATTGCAAAATGCCACCCCAGTGCACCCGCTGTAATGAGCAGTGCGGGAGGGTCGATCAGCGGGGAGGAAAGCCAGAATGCCATTACTGCCGGTAATGGTACGCCGATTGCCAGTAAGCCGGCGATAAATGGTATGACTTCGCAGGAACAGAACGGTGCCAGTCCGCCAAACAGTGCCGCGAATACAATCATGCGACTGGTTTTTCCTTCAAAGGCTTTGGCGACCAGTGTTTCGGCTCCTGTTGCTTTTAAATAAGCAATGGAGAGTACGGCGAAAATGATAAATGGCAGCGTACCCAGGAAAGCGTCGGTGCTGATTTGCATAACGGTCGGGAACTGTTCCCCATCGAACAAATAGACGGTAAGCGGAATGGCGAGAATAGCACTCCATACCGATGTTAGAGCACTTAATCCAAGCCATCCATGTCGGTACCATGGCCGAGTTCCTTGATGCTTTGTCTGATCAGTGCAAGCGTTGTGGCCGTCTGCTTCTCGCTGTTGGTTATCTGTACCGCAACAGGGTGGCTTGGGGTTGTCAGTTGCTGTACTTGTACAGGTGTTTTCACTGGTCATGTTTCTATGCTCTTGAAGGTCTTGCTTTTTATACACACAGATTCACGCGGTTGTTAATCCTGAATGCTGATCTCGAGAATTGAATCTTCTGTCTGTCCATTCGGCAGTAGCCAGACGGGTTCGGAAAAGTGGCTGATTTGTACTGTGCCATGAGGCCCCTCGAAGTTAAGTCCACGTCCAAATGACATCGGGACCCGTCGGCCTCCCGCTGGATTCAGGCTTGGGGACAGTTCTGATACACCCCATTTGAGATGATGTGCCAGATCCCAGGGAATGACGGTGTTGTCTACATTGAACAACAACCAGCAATGCATATCCGGTGTAAAATTACGCTCAGGATGAAACCAGTAGCCGGCAACGTACTGTACCGGAATCCCCAAGCTGTTTGATGCGGCAATCAAGTAGGTGTTGATATCGACACAAGAGCCTTTTGTCGTTCCGCACAAAGCAGGGACTTGTGCGTGGCCATCGTTAAATCGTTCGTCTGCATGTCCGTAATCAAAAACGGATTTAGCTTTAAGAATCAGATCAAAAATTTGTTTTGCGGGGTTTCCTTCCGTGTTAAGTGCTTTGATTTCTTCTGCGAATCCCTGGGAGGCAACGGTATATCGGTTTGTTTGTTGCTCAAAAAATTGTTCGGGAAGCGACTTTCCAGTTGGTTCAAACTGATACCTGATCTGGACTGGACTGGACTCATCTGCTGGCGTCAACACCTTTGCCTTTTGGTGGCCAAAGTCACTAAAAACGTCCACCTCGTCACGGGTGTTGTCGGTTTTTATTCCCGTACATGCAACATAGCTGTCACAAAATCCGGTCGGAATCAGTAGTTGCCCTTGAGCGCTCGTATGGGGGGTTACCTTTATCGTTACCTGTTGCATGTTATGCATCCCTGTTAATCGCAGTCTTTTGCATCAAGACAGCATTCGGCGAGTAAATATCTTGAAAGCGCTTCAATATGCTCAAAGTTGGCGGTGTTGATCACGCTCCGGCCTTGCTTCTTTTGCGCTATCAGTTCTCCTGCGAGGAGAAATTTCAAGTGATGGGCCAAGGTGGAAGCGGCGATACCTGTCCGTTGCTGAATCTCACTGATGGTCAGGCCCTCACCACCGGCTCGAACCAGTATTTTTAACACTGATAAGCGAGACTCTGAACCGATCGCAGCAAAACCCTGTGCGGCAATATTTTCGTTCATTGAATTTGTTTCCATAAAACAGACTACACAACTATATAACTAGATATATAGTTGTGTAAAGTGAAGCTTTTGTGTACATGCTGACTTTGGGGGGGGAATGATCAGTGCGTTTTTTCGGCTGTTTCGGCGGATGGCCACTGCAGCCAAGGCAACCCTTTTTGCACGGTATCTATCAGTTGCTGTTTGGAATTGCAGAGATAACTGTAAACACGCAGGCCGAATATTTGTACCATGATGCAAGCAGCCAGTGATTCTGCCGTATCCTGATGGTGGGTTTGTCGCAAGTACCCTGCGAATTTACGCTCTACAGTTTGTAGATGCTGAGTAACACGTCCGTGCAATTCGTCTGCATTGGCAGCCAGTTCCAATTGACAGTTAACCAGAAAACAGCCCTGATAATCCTCTGCTTGAGCTTCCTCGATAAGCATGTAGAGGAAGTTGCAGATTCCTGCCTCGATATTCTCTGACCGGGTAATCATCTGATCCAGCTTTGCGATGTTCAGTTGAGCATAGGAATCAAGCGCTGCGCTGAACAGACTGGCTTTGTTTCCGTATGCCAAATAGAGGCTTCCCGGTTTTAATCCTGTTGCCGCGAATATTTGCTGCATAGAGGTTGCGTGATAACCGTGCCGCCAGAAAACCTGAACCGCTCGCTGCAACACCTCATCATGGTCAAATTGTGCTCTTTTCATGGCTCTCTCAACTCATGCAACTTTTGCATTGAATACATGTCTTCATTCTAACCTTAAATGCAGTATAACTGTATTTTGAATGATCATTCAAATAAAGCTTGAATAAGCGTTCAAATGGTGTTTGAATGACCATTCAAGTATTTGAGCGATCATTCAAGGTCTGGTGTCTCACATTGGTTGGCGGTCTGAAGCCAGATTGAAACAAACCTGATTGATTTTCTGATGCTTTTAGCCATTTGGCTTTTCAAACATAGAGCCTTATTAATTATTGAACCAAATCGAGGAGATACCCCCATGTCCCTGGAACAGGAATTAAATCAATTCAAAAGTCAGTTTCTGAATCAAGTCGACGACGAGACTCAGTCGATTATGGCGGAAGCCACAGCTGAGCTATCGGCGTCTGATATCGAAAAACTGGCCGTTCAAGTTGGCAGTCAATTGCTTGAATTTACATTGCCCGATCAGCACGGTAATCAAGTTACATTGAGTACCTTGTTGCAATCTGGCCCTCTGGTGGTCTCATTTTATCGAGGGGGGTGGTGCCCATACTGCAATCTGGAGTTGGGGGCATTACAAAAAGTATTACCGGAAATTGAAGAGCTGGGGGCACAATTGGTGGCCATAACCCCCGAGTTACCAGACGAGTCGATGAGCACTACGGAGAAAAATGCGCTTCAGTTTAAAATTCTAACGGATCAAGGTGCAAGCTATGCCCGGCAGCTGGGTTTGGTATTCACCCTGCCAGAAAAGTTGCGTCCGATTTACGAAGCATTTGGCATCAACATTGAAAAACACAATGGCTCGGGCCAGTTTGACCTGCCACTGGCCGCAACCTATGTTGTGGGCCAGGACGGAAAAATTGTAAGCGCCTATATCGATGCCGACTACACCAAACGTCAGGAACCACAGGAAATACTCAGTGCGCTGAAAGCGCTGCAAAGTGAAGTGGTGAACTAGGTCGTAACCGGGTTAGAAACAACTTGGTATAGCTCAAGTTGAAGTCAGTATCAGGGTGAGTGTTGACCCTGATATTGGCCGTTTTCGTTTCAACCGATAATAAACGGGCCGAAATCCCAAGGCGCGTAGACGATTTCCGCTGGAACACTTAGAGGATCCCATTGGGCACTCAAGTAGCGCCCTGGTGAGCTTAATCCGGATTACGATCCCGTGATGATATTTAAGATATAGTCTGGCAAACCACATTCACATAGACAGTTCGGGCAACGACACCCCAGAGAAGTTCGTTACTTATAATGAGATTCAGGACATTAATTTGCCCGCAAAACGATACATTCGCTCATTGCCTTTGTTCGGTTAGCGGACATATAAATATCTGCTGATACAACTTGAATTGGTTACATAGTGGTACTCAAAGCGCTGGACGTATAAAACTAGACCTTAAAACTGGCAACAGACTGTTTCAGCTCTTCCGCCAACTCAAGGATCTGTGTCCCATCTTCGAAAGTCTGATTCGCGATAGCTGTGTTTTCTTCTCCAACATCGCGTATTTTCAGGACGTTCCGATTAATCTCCTCCGCAACTAGAGTTTGTTCTTCAGCCGCTGTGGCGACTTGTGCATTAATATCGTTCATCAAATTAATTGATTCGGATACTTCACTCATCGCGTTCCCAGCTTGCGTAATTTGTTCGACAGCCTCATCCGCGGTTGTTCTGCTGTGGCTCATGCTTTCAACCGCACCATCAGAGCCTTGTTGAAGCTGCTCGACTCTATTCCTTATATCGCTAGCAGAATCCTGCGTTCGATTTGCGAGAGAACGAACTTCGTCAGCAACGACCGCAAACCCCCTGCCTGCCTCACCGGCTCTTGCCGCCTCAATGGCGGCATTCAAAGCCAATAAATTTGTCTGCTCAGAAATTGAGCTGATATCATCCAATATCGTACTAATTGACTTGGATTGTTCGCTGAGTTTCTGAATAAACTGTTCGGACTGCAGTATATTCTCAGATAAACTGTTTATGGTAACGATAACTTGCGCCACCGTTTCTTTGCCTGATTCTGACTTCTCTTTTGAGGTTAAAGCAGTTTCTGCCGCTGAGACCATATTCTGAGCAACATCAGTGACTGTTGCGTTCATCTCATTCATCGCTGTCGCCACTTGTTCAGTTTGTTCCTGCTGAACATAGATGCCTTTCTTATTGTCTTCGGCCGCTTGCGACAACTGAGTTGCTGAGGCCGATAGGCTGATGCTGTTATCGTTAATTAAAGTTACTTTTTCTCGCAAGCTATCGATTAGGTGCTTAAGTGCATTGCTCAGCACATGTATTTCTTCGGTTCCAAAATTGTCTACTTCGACTAGAAGATTCCCTTTTGAAGCCTCGTTCATTTCCGAGACGAGCTGTCTCATTGGAAAAAATAGTGTTTTTTGCAGAAACAGAATGGCAAAGAAAATGAACGCAAATGTGAAGAATACAAACACACCGTTTACTAAATTTCGCGTTTCGTTGATGCTATTCAGAAGCTTGGCGTTATCAAACGCGCTTTTGACGTGAAGTAAAGGAGAGCCGTCAGATGCAGGAAACGTGTACTCTGCCAACACGTAGCTGTTTAGGTCAACTGGCCACTTTTTAGACTTATATTGGACTTCATTGCCTCCATTCTCGATCCAGATAGGTGCTTGCAGAGTATTTTGTATCAGGTTCAAGTTGTGTGCAGGATCGACCACAATCTCAACATAGCCAGCCAAACGCAGACCACCAACTGGAATCAACACAGTGTAATTTGCTGTGCCATTTGAAGACCAGGCATAGGTCATCATCTTAAGTTTCTGAACACCTTCTCGAGCATCTGCACTGTTTCTTAGTGAAGGGTAAATATCTATACCAAAACTAGAATCACCTTGAGAGCTACTTGCGAGGTACTTAAAGTCTTTGTCATAAGCTCTTATCTTACGAATGTTGATCAGCCCAGTGGTCTGGAAACGTCGATTAAAGGACTCATTCAATGCTTCAGATAAGTCCACATTCTGGGCCTTTCCTTTAATGACATTTTTAACGATTTTCCGTAGTGACTTATCCGACTGTAGCTCTGAGCCCAACTCGAATAACAGATCATCCATATCCTTGGTCGCTTCATCCGAAGTAACTGAAATGAACTGACTTAGATTTCGTTCGCTTGCTTTATATGCTTCAGCTTTAAACTGTTCAGTGATAAAAAACACCAAACACAAAGAGATGAAAGAAAAAACGCCGATCATTCCCATGACCAGCGTTTTGGTAGATATTTTTGATAAATTAGTCATTACAAGACCTGAGGCATAACAGTTGATAGATTATTTGCTAATAGGTAAACCTTTGTTAGTCCATTCTTCCCAACCGCCCCTAAACCAGTAAACCTTGGAGTAACCTTCGGCAACAGCCATTTTGGAGGCCTTTACACTGCGGCCGCATTTCACACCGTTACAGTAAAAGATTACCGGTGTGCTTTTAGTCGCAATAGCTTCGGCTAGCTTGGCCGGTGTGGTTTCGGTATCGGGTAGAGAGACTGAACCTTCGATTTTTCCGCCAGCTCTATCCTTTGGGATTCGAGAGTCAATTAAAACCAAGTCGTCGTACTCGTCGACCAGATCAATTAAATCTTCTGCGCTGATTCGAGTCGTTCCCTCTACCGATTCTGGAGCATCCATTTCTTCCGCTAAAGCTACATTTGCAAAGGCAAATAGGAAAAGTGTTGAGAAAACGTATTTCAGATGTCGCATTGCTAAAACCCCTTTATCTATATTGTTGAGTCAACATTCGATACGAATGCTTCTTAAAAGACTAGTACATACCCAAGCTATTTGCTCGACTATTTAGATTCTGGAAGCTGTTGACGTTTCGAAATAAGTTTATGACCTAAATCCTGCAATCTATATGTCTGAATCGATTCGATACGACTATAGCGACATTTAGTGTCGATGGATCACCGTTTTGCACACCATGCAACTGAAAAAAGCGTAATTCACTTGATTAGATTGTTTAAATTATAATCACCTTTGTCGTCAACCTGAGCAACAGGCCAAAGTCTGCCTGATTCCAAATTTGGAATTTGCTTAGTCAGAGAATTTGAGTATAGGTATTTTGGTCAATGAATAAACGACAACTTTAACCAGTCAGCCCACGGAGTTGGGTGAAGATGGTTGCTCGGAACTTTGACCTTAAGCTGATTCCCACCACGCAAGAGTTGTCCCGCAGTACGTACCAGAAAAGTTCGGATAGTCTGAATTTCCCATCGTTTCAATTCGTCATTATCGCTCAGTAGCGCCATCCAGCGTACCGTGTTATACGCCAGCACAGCACATTGGAAAAGTAATGAGCTGGCCATGAAATCATGGCTCTTGATTTGCGCCAGTCCCATTTGGTTCTTGGCTTCATCCAACCAGGTTTCACAAGTTGCGCGCTTTCCGTATGTCGTGTGTGCTTGCCAAGGAGACAACCGCTCTGTGGTTACATAGCAGAAGTAGTCGTAAACGGGCTCATTCAGCAAGGCTTGTTGAGGGCCTTTGGTGATGAAGGCCGTTTTACGCCGCACAGCAACAAAGCGACGTGCCCGTTCCCATTGACCGCATTGATGGAAAAAGTCGCACTGTTCCCAACCGGTATGACCAGGCACTCGTTGCCAAGCTTGCTTGTCCAACAAAGCAGCAAGGCCTTTGAGTTTCACTTTAATCAGGTAACCATGGCGAGCCTGATCCAGCCAGTCCATGAGCTCTCCAACAAAGAATCCTGAATCACCTCGGAATAGCAGCCGCATTCTGGGTGGCATCTGCGCAGAAAGTTGCTGCATGAAGCCTACAATGCCATTGCTGGTGTAGGTGCTGCCACTGCGCAACCATGCTTGCAAAATTTCTTTCGTGTGGCTGCAAAAGGCAACCAGTGGATGATAAGAGTTAGAGCCTTTTTTCGTTGGGTTGTAGCCTTTTTCGGCACCTTCCTGTTGACCGTAAACGGTTTTGACAGTCGAGTCCACATCAATCCAGCCTCGATAGAGCGTTCCGGGCAACCAAGTACCGGACTTCAATGCTCTGTGCCAAACCCCCTGACGCAAGATGTGATTAATCTGTTCGAGCTGAGTGACATGCTTGAGCTTTCCACAACGGAAAATACGACCCAATGTGCAGTCATCTGGAATCGATAGCCACCCCCCCACTTCACGCAACACCTGATCTGCCCACACAAAAACCACCTTCCTGAGCGAAGTGGCACCGGCGATGATGCCGATAATCGTTAGGTAGATCGAGTCGCCCAAACTGTAACGAGCACTGTTGCCGCGTTGCAAATCAAGGTGCTTCTGGCAAGCCTCGGTAAAACCGATGTGATCGAGGAAATGCATGGCAGGGATAATTCCAGCTTGACTGGTCAGCTTTTTTCCAGTGTGTTGATAGCGAATTTTTGCGGCTGGTTTTTTGGCACTTTTATGGGTATTCTTACTCATGAAAAAGGTGACTCTGATTTGTTGATTATTTGGCGATAACCAATTGAATCAAGTCGCCTTTTTCTTTTCAAGTACAATGTTATTTGCAGAATTTAGGTATGATTTAAAATGGCAAACCCGCGATATTGTAGTTCTCACACAACGATACAACGAGTTTGCTATGCCCCGACTAATGCTCAGTGACGAGTTTTGGTTGAAGTTAAACCGCGGATGATACCAAAACGTCGTAATTCAACGATTGGTAATGATGATATGGATTGAGGTTTATACAAAAATAGACACTTGGCTGAAAACCAGTTCGCAAGATTAACACACTACCGAGCAGTAGCTACTCGGTATTACAAATTAAAAAGAAATTTTGAATCTATGGTGACGTTGGTATGTGCAATTCAGTGGTTACCAATGTGAAACGTCAACAGGCCCTGATGCTGAGCCTTTGAATACTGATATATGTCCTATAATTTATGCAAGCTCTTAGCATCGGATTACCCTAATGCAATTAAAAAACATTTCATCAAAACCCCTCATTGTTGGTGTACTGGTCGCCATCAGTTTGGCGGCGATCATTCTCTCGGTTATAGCTTCTTTTCAAGCAAGAAACGCAGCTTTAGAGGCACAATCGAAAACTTTGACGAGGGTTGTCGAGGTTGCGCTCTCTGAAGCAGAGCTGGATCTAAATGAGCTAGCCATTGAATTCGCCCGTTCAAATGAAAGTGAAAAACGTTTCAGAAAGCTGGTTAAGAAAGCAAGCAAGGGCCTTTCCAATGACGAAATAAAAGAATTGGAAGGAATTCTAGATGCACCTTATTCCCAAAGATATATCACGGCCAACCTACTGGATGTACAAAAAATTAGGGTGTTTGACAAAAATCTGAAACTAATTGCCCAAAGTAATGAAGGTATACGGGGGATACCAAGAGCTCTGCACTCCGATCTGACCCAACTAATTCAAGAGCGGCCAAAAGAGGATAAGTACAAGCCATTGGCTCATTCATGGAGCGTGAATGGAAACGTTCATTATTCAATTGTGTACCCAGTTGGGGGGCTTCGACTTGCTGGATATCTTGAAATCATTCTTGCCCCTGAACACAACTTAAAGAAAATTGATGTTTTGCTTGGTGCCCCAATACGCATTCTTTCGATAGCTGGAAATGATCTATATCGGAGTGAGACGTGGGGGGAAGACGATAGCGATGTACTCGATATCAACTACGCCAAGCCCCTAACAAGCGGAGAAGCAGGTCTGCGTTTTGTGTTACGAGAAGATATTAGTGACCTCGAGGCGTCTCTTCTGGCTACCCAGCTTATTATAGTGGGACTATTTATATTACTTGGTGTTGTGGGGGTTTCCGCTGCCTTGCTAATTCTGCAGAAGAATTTGTTTCGGCCCATTATTCAGATTGAACGTGCGATGAGCCAGATAAGTTCAGGTGACTTATCTGTAATTGTTGAACCAAGTGAACGAAGTGATCAGCTTGGTTTAATGGTAAAAGCTTTGGCCTTCTTTGTAGAACAATTTAAGGAAAACAAGAATACATCAATCAAAGCCATCCGGGCACAATTCGCGTTGAAAAATGCGGCAACTGCGATGCTTATGCTCAACGACGAAAGCGAAGTTATCTTTACAAATAATGAGTTCGAAGCATTACTTTCGGCTCATACGCATGATTATTTCCAAACGCTGGGAGGCTTGAGCACCGAATCGATTCAAGGATCTCGGTTAGATATATCGTCACTCACCTCCAAAGTGAGCGATCTTAATGACTTAAACGAAATTTGTGATGATGAGTTTGTCTCAGGGACAAGACATATTCATATCACAATTGCACCCGTGAAAGATGGTGAAAATAGAGTAGGGACGGTCCTTGAGTGGGAAGACAAAACCGAAGAAGTACGTGCTCAAGAAGAAAATAGAAAGATCACTGTCGAGGCATTGCGAGCCAAGGTCGCTTTAGAGAATACAGCAACAGCGATGATGATGGCCAATGAAAAAGGTGAAATCATTTTCGCAAACAATAAAATACTAGATTTATTTAACGCTCATGCTAGCGAATACGAAGTTAAGATCCATAACTTTAACTTTGAATCACCTATTGGTGAACAATTCAATGCGAAAGAAACAGGCCTAGAATCGGCGGATCTAAATCAAATTAAGACCACAATATCTACGCGACTAGTCTCAGGCGATCAGGTATCAGAAATCACCTATGTGCCTGTGGTAAGCGAGGGGCAGCGTATTGGCTCTGTCATCGAATGGGCCAGCCTAACAAGCGAAGTCAGAATTCAAGAAGAAATAGACCAGCTTATTGACGCGTGTAACCAAGGAGATTTAAGTCAGCGTATTGAAACTGCAAACAAAACAGGTTTCTTCAAGCAGCTGAGTGAAGGGCTTAATCAAATGCTTGATACAACCACTAATTTTATCAGCAACTTAAGCTTAACTCTGGAACATATGTCCAAGGGTAATCTAAGCGCGAAGATTGAAGAGCACTACCAGGGCGAATTCTTTAAAATCAGTAAGAACGCTAATCATACAATTCATATTTTGAAAGATGTACTTCAAAAAATTCAGCTTGCCGCAGGGAATGTAAGTAAGACGGCGAATGAAGTCTCAAGCGGTGCGAACGATCTTAGTCGCCGTACAGAGGCACAAGCAAGTGCATTAGAAGAGACAGCTGCAAGCATGGAACAGATGGCAGCCAGTGTTAAGGGCGCTTCTGAGAGCGCACAAAAAGCCAATACACTTGCACAAGATGCCGTGGATAGAGCGAAAGCTGGTGGGGTAGTTGTTGAGCAATCAATTTCAGGAATGACTGAGATTCTCAATTCGAGCCAGAAAATTAATGAAATCATCTCTGTAATTGACGAGATCGCATTCCAAACGAACTTATTGGCTCTAAATGCTGCAGTAGAAGCGGCAAGAGCAGGAGACAATGGTCGAGGATTCGCCGTTGTCGCAGGCGAAGTAAGGAGACTGTCTCAACGATCTGCCGCTGCTGCAAAAGACATCAAAGACCTCATAAGAGATAGTGTTGCAAAAATTGAAACAGGAAACGAATTAGTTAACCGTTCTGGTGAAACCCTATCACAGATCGTTTCCTCTGTGGATCAAGTAACCAAGGCTATCAGTGAAGTTACCGTAACGGCAAACGAGTTAAATCAAGGTATTGGTCAAATTAATCAGACGGTTACAAATATGGACGAGATGACGCAACAGAACGCCTCAATGGTCGAACAAACATCCGTAGCATGCAGCGGCTTATCGGCTGAATCTAGGGAAATGAATAAGCTAACAAATTTCTTTCGACTTTAAACTATTTACAGGGAGGGGAACATGTTTTGCCATTGATCTGCAGTTCGGTATGTACTTACCTTGGAACGGGGTGTAAGGTTATCCCAAAACCTTAGTCTGGGAGAAAACGTGCAGGTTGCAGCGGGAGCCTGTGTCATAAGGGATGTTCCTGCAAACAGCAGGGCGATGGCGGTTCCTGCGCAGGTCAGTCCAAAAAAAATTGATATTGGCCATTTTCGTTTCAACCGATAATAAACGGGCCGAAACCCCAAGGTGCGTAGACGATTTCCGCTGGAACACTTAGAGGGTCCCATTGGGCACTCAAGTAGCGCCCTGGTGATTCCACAATATCAGACCATTTGGTGCGGTGGAATAATCTTGCGACATGATGATCGGTATCGCAACAGCCGAATTTTTTGTAGTCGCAGAACCAAACCAATATTCCGCTCGGGCAGTAACCTTCTGATTCTAGTACCAGGTCAACAGCTCTGAGTTGATAGTATCCGGATTTAGAGCGGTTTGGGTCTTTACTCCCGTAACCAGACTCTTTATTGCTGTGCATGAACTTAGCAATGTAGAGCTGGTCAGCGGATTTTAGCTTTACGGGACCTCCCACGAAAGATACCCTGTGATCGAAGTCGAATTGCCCTCCCTTTTGCAAATAACGATATGCAGTCAGCGGTAGCCCCATTTCTTCCAATGTATTAGTCGGGCTTAGTGTCTTGAACGATGACATCCCCTCGGAATTAAAGGGCGGAAACGTTTGCTCTTGTTTCGGTATCGTTGGCCATTTGGGGGCGGTCGCCGTGAACCACCAATCGCTCCAGATGCTCTGTGGCACTGGGGAGCGTTTGTCCCAGTTGTTTTTCTCCGCCACAGCTTTGATGAAGGCATAGTCTTTCCATACCTGGGTGGTGAAAGCATCAATGGATATTGAATTTTTGAATTCAAGTGAGAACGCCTTTAGTGCAGTTACCGCATCACGCAATGCCCAACTGGCGTATCCTTGTTCACCCAAGCTAAAATTTAGCAGTCTGTGAATCGATTCGAATATTCTTTCAGCAGTAAAGGTGACTGCAATTGAATCATTGAAATTTGTTAAATGCGCAATCGCTAATTCTCTGTTTTCACTCTCCGGCCATTGACATGGGGGTCCACCGATACCAATAACGCGCTCCGCCTCCTGAAAGCTCCACTCGACCGCGCTGAGATAGTCAGACGTTGCATTTGGCATACTGAGGGTTAACAGCGGCTGAATTCGTCGCGCCGTTCTCGCCAAAAGCGATGAACACGCCCAGAATGGAATCTGCCGAAGCGCTTCCTCGTCAGGAAGCACCTCATTCGTACCTTTATTCGATAACATTGGTTAACGCTCTTGTTTATCGGCAAAGCAATTAAGCTTTGGCTATATTATCCTGCTTCTTAGAGGATTTCACTTTTCTGATCGCAACAAATATCAACAACGGCAGGCCGAAATAAAAAAGATACTTCCCGGTCAAATTGGCGGTTTGCAATGGAACATCCAGAATAACAAAAACCGGGCTCGGGATTGCCAGAATTAAAAATACACAGAGTATATGATACAGGTGTTGCATGGGCTTATTCTTCGAAAGCTTCTTAACAACAGGGCTGTAGTAAAGCGCGGTGATGATTAACAATGCAGCAATAATGGCAATGATCATTTTGAAATCCTTTTCTTGATTGATATTAAGTTTTAGGTCAACTGCTCCAAGACGCTGCGTAAATCTTGACAACTAACTATTGCTGTTAAAGCAGCTCTGCGGCGTTTTTCAAAACCAGCCCCATACGCATCAGCGATTGCAAGTTCCAGAAACATGTTATTTCCTACATTTCTAAATAAATTTTACCGATAATCAAATTTATCTTTATCTATATGAATCGTCAAAATTCTTACTTCTTCATTGGATTCAGGATCTAAACTAACTAAGTTTAGGCTTTGGGTTTCACTTTCTACTTTTTCCTTTGCGGATTCTAAGCGTTCCAATTCCTCTTCCAAACTATCTATACCGTGATCTAATCGCTCTTCAATATCATCAATTTCTGTAGTTAAATAAATCTCCAGAGCAAACAGTTCTTTGTATTTCTCAAACTCAGCGTACGCAACAAAACTTCCTAATACCCATGGAAAGTCCATGTTCGTAATTATGAGTTCTCCGAGAACTACATGTTGGTTAGCAACCAGCAGTCTTTTTTTCATCGACTATTGCCGCCCCTTGAATTAAATATCACCCCCTGTGTGGTTAAATTTTAACAGTGACAACTATTCTGTCACAGAGGGCGTAGACGCTATCAAGAAATGCTGAGTTTACCTTACATCTTGATGTTGGCTCATAAAGGCTATCAATCCCCATTTCCCTTTATAAGTGACTCGAGTTCTTGTCTAGCGCTGGCAAAATTCTCGGACATTTGGTTCTCGTGGACAAATCCGGAATAACTCGAGCGAAGTTTGTGGGGAATGATAAATCGAATTAAACTATCGGGTTGCCAAAAATTACCTGGGTAAAGGTCTAAATCATCGCCCCATTGATAGTCCAAGTGCGATAAATCAACCACTAAAGCTCGAGGTTTAGAGAGTATGCAAACCTTTCGTAATAACCATTTGATTTCAAGGGCGTCTAAGTACCCGGCTGAACCTGGTGGGAGCTCACCTGACATTGAAACGTATGCCCCGATATTTTGCTCGTTAATTTTCCAGTTAAGACAATTGTGTCCGATCTTGCTAATATCGAAATTGACGGCGTGTCGGTGCTCTAAATAGTAGCTTTCCGAAATGGGCGAATACTTCCCTCCATGCGAGTACTTTTTCAACATTTTTGAGGCAGTATTCAAGGCATCTACGCAGGACGTTGATAGATTGAAGTTTGTATCGCTAATCGCTGTATTGCCAACCAAAAATATCGGGTGTTTTCTACGAATTTGATTGCTCAATATTTTGTGGTAATCGGCCTTTTCATTGGTGATTAAGTTTGATACGTCGAAAATAAAAGCATGGCACTTTGTGAGTTCGAATAGCTGGTTTACCTCTATATAAAGATATTCGTTTATACAGGAGTTGATTGCATCGGAGTTCCCGTTTTTCACTCTGAGTATTGATATGTGAGCATTAGACTTCGGCAACTTGAAATTATAGTGTTCACAACTCACTGCCTGCCTGTTAACTAGTTCATTGATATTTTTAAGTTCTTCCATCGTCATTTTCTGGTGTATGTGAAATCGTTTGGATTTTCAGTTTCTAATACACTGCGTTTTAGTAAAACTGCGTCGGCTTTACGCCCAAGTTGAGTACTTGTTGTTCTGCCAAATTCATCTAACACTTCTTGCAATTCGGGGTCTAGTTTTTCCATCATGTCTGGTTTAAGCCGTCCGTCAGGCGTAAAATAGCCTGCAAATCTACGTTCTAGCTTTTCACTCGTAAAAAAGAAATCGACATCGCTAGCCTTTAGTTCCCCTCGCTCAATTCGATAAGATCCACCCTTTGAGGATTGGCCGGAAACGGAGCTTCCTCGAATACCAATTTTGGCATCATCTATGCCAAGTTTTGCCAACTGATTTTTTAAGTAACCAGATCTTTCTAAGACCTCACCGGCATTTCTAAATCCTCTAATTTCTTTTCCATTAACTATAGTTTGAGACTCTCGGTTCGCCCGTCTCCGAATTTTATCTTCGCAATCTGCAACAAGACCATATGGGTCTATCCACATGATTGGATTAGTTGCATATTCATAATTATTGTGTCCGCCCATTATCCCGAGTGGATCTATGGATATGAAACGAGCACTTTTTGGATCGTAGTATCTGAACCGATTGTAATGGAGCCCCGTTTCCCCATCAAAATACTGCCCCTGAAAACGAAGGTTATTTTCGATTTCCTCGTCATCTTTCAGTGCCACATTGCCGTAGGCTTTATACCGTGCTGACCACACGACTCTGCCGGTGTGGTTGGTGAGTTCCTGTGGTGTGCCCAAGTGGTCGAGGTGGTAGTGGTAGACTTGATCCGCTTCGATTTGTGCGAGTGGGCGGAAGGTGTTGGGTTCGTAGAGGTAGAGCTTTTGTTGGTGTTTGCGTTGTTCGGATAAGAGGATATCGCCATTCCAGAGGAACTCTGTTTTCCCGAAGGCGTCTTGTTTACTGATTCTGCGTCCCAGTGCATCGTACTGGTATTCGACCCGTTGGCCGTCTTTTTTAACGACGATAAGCTGGTTTTGTTTGTTGTAGGTGTAGCGGGTTTCCAGTTTGCCGCCTTTGCCTCGTTTCTCGCGGATGAGGTTTCCGGCTTGATCGTATTCGAAGTGGCGGTCGCCGTGGAAGGTCAGGCGGTTACCGGTGGTTTGGCTTTGGCCGTCAAGCAGGTTGCCCGCTGGATCGAAGCTGAACTGTTCATTGATGTAGCCTTCCACCGTTTTCAGGCGATCCAGTGCGTCGTACTGGTAGCGGGTGGTGCCTTTTTTCAGGTCTTCAATTTGTTCCAGGTTGCCGTTGGCGTTGTATGAATACCGGCGTTGAATCAGTTGAGTTTTGTTTTCCCGATGTTGCACTTGATGGCGGGTGAGGCGACCCATCGCATCATATTCGTATTGGGAATTTGTGGCCTCTTGTAGGCGCTCGACTTCCCGGCCCTTACCATATTCCGCTTAGGGCATCTCTGATTAATTAACAAAAATGATATACCATACCCCAAACAACAATAAGCTGGTTTGCACATGAAACAACAGAGTCTGGAAGCGACAGGGTTTGAGGTTTACCGAAAGAAAACCCGAAAAGAGATTTTCCTTGATGAAATGAATCAAATCATTCCGTGGAAGGAATTGAGTGACGCAATAAAACCCTATTATCCAAAACCTCCGAAAGGCGCAGGACGCAAGCCAGTCGGTTTGGAACGTATGCTTCGTATTCATTTCCTCCAGCATTGGTTTGAGTTGTCGGATCCCGGTGCAGAAGAAGCACTCTATGACTCAAGAGCAATGCGTCTTTTTGTTGGGATAGATTTGGGCAAGGAACCTGTGCCAGATGAAACGACTATCTGTAAGTTTCGCCATTTGATGGAGAGGCATAATCTTGGTGGTGAGCTGTTTCGTTTAGTGAATGTTTATTTGGAGGAGAATGGTTTAAAGGTATCACGAGGCACGATAGTTGACGCCAGCATTATCAACGCACCAAGCTCAACCAAGAACAAAGACAAACAACGCGACCCGGAAATGAAGCAGACTAGGAAAGGCAACCAGTGGTATTTTGGCATGAAAGCACACATTGGTGTGGACAGCAAAACCAAGCTGATTCATTCGGTTGTCGTGACACCTGCAAATGTTCATGACTCTCAGGTGCTGGAAGATTTACTTCACGGAGATGAAACTCGATTATGGGGGGATTCTGCTTACGCTGGCCTAAAGGAAGTGCTTAAAGAGCGAGCTCCCAATGCCAAAGATTTCACTCAGAGAAAGGCGTATCGCAACAGGCCGCTTTCAGATCAGGAAAGATCGTCAAACCGATTCAAATCGAAAATACGGTCTCGTGTTGAGCATGTATTTGGCGTGCTGAAAGGCCAGTTTGGTTACAAAAAAGTGAGATACAAAGGGTTGGATAAGAACGCACATGCGGTATTTACAAAATGTGCGTTGGCGAATATTGTGCTTGCCAAAAGGCATTTGCAGCCAGTTTAACAGGCAAGTTGCGCCTTGTAGGCGCGTAACGGCCACATAAGGTGGCAAATCAGGAAGAAGACCCGCTGATTTTGACGAGATTTGCCGAAAGTGGGCTTCGTCTATAAATATGGCTGATTAATCAGGCCTTCCTTAGGTAAGAGGTTTGTCAGTTTTTCTGAGCGATGTATCATTGCTGCTTTTGTGAAAATATTAAGCCGGTGAAATAATTATCTTTGAACAACTACGCTTGAATACCCTTCCAGTCCAATTCAAGATCGAGTATTTCTATACTTCGATTGAGGATATGATTTGCTTTAGGTCGTGATACGGTGGCGTACTCGTCAAGGTAAGTAAAGCAAACTCCCTCAAATTTTTGACAAATACAGTCATCAGAGTCATTGTCCAAATAAATGCAAGCTACATCAATTCCAGAGCTTTCCATGCTAGCGAGATCATTTAATATGCTAGTGTACTCAGACACTTCCAATGAAAGAGCTTGCAAGCATGCATCAATAATTTCTTTTTCGTCTTGAGTCAGACCGATATTTTCTAAGCAGGTTTGAAATTTCATATGTTGTTTTATCTCTTGAATAAATGCCATTTATTTAGGGTGAAAGTTTGTTATTTCTTTAGATGCTCTGTCGAGATATACCCTGAATGTTATCCCGTTTTGCTCGGCAGTGTAGGCAGTTTTTCCCTCTGTTATGGCACTTTGATATTCTTTTTTTGCAGCTTTTAAACCGATCGAATACATTTCATCGTCAGAATATATTTTGGGGTCATATACGGTTTTCGGCATCTTATACTCTTTTATCTCACCGGTATAGTTCCCCGCCCGATCCTGTTTTTTATACCCATATCTGTACTGAGTAATCCCTTCTTGGACTGGTTGCGAATCAATTATCTCCAAATCATCTGCATGTTTTTTTGTTGCATCTAAAAACTGAGACTCGTTGTGTGCACCCTTTATTCCTTTAGGTCGTTCGAACCCATCATAATTGGCAAGGTGATTCTTTGCATTTGGAGATACTGTTATTTCGAAGGCTTCTATTGAGTGTGCCAATTCTTTTTTTGGCGGTTGCCCTGAAACTTCAACAACAGTCTCGCCATCGGTGATTTCTTTTGCCGACGGAACTTCAACCATATTTGGTTTTTCTAACTTAACCTTAATAAAACTATTGGTTTGCCCCGATTTCTGCTTGAAGCGATACTTGCCTTTGAGCTGAGTAGCCAGTTTTTTGAATAAGGGTTGCAGTTTGGCCAGGGATTTCATCATGCGGGCTTTGGACGCCGCCACTGCGGCAGTACCAGCACCGCCGGTCGCGGCGGCCAGGACTGCCCCTAGCACAATCTCAAACGCAGCACCCCCGGCAAATTCTGCCCACTCCAAAGTGTGTTGACTGGCGGCATATTCAGAGGCAAAGTCTTTGAGGATGGCTTGGGTTTCTGCGTCTTCGTAGATCAGGCTGGCGATTTCAAAGGCTTCAGCCATCTGTTCACGACTGATTTGCGCCGGATCAAAGCCTAAAACGTTAATCAAGTCCTCATGATTGGCTTGTTGATAGTTATCGACAAAGATCCCGATCCAGTCTTCATCTTCCGTTGTATAAGCCGCTTTAGCCGCGCCGTAGGCTTTGTTGAGCATGGATAAGGGATGAGCCGCTTTGACCACATCATAGGCGAACATGACCAAGCCGACACCGGCGTTGAAAAATCCCTTTTCGGCGTGAGCTTCGACGACGATAGCTTTTTCCAACGGGTTCATGTTCGCGAACTTGGCTTCATATTCAGCCGCTTCGGCCTTTTCTTCTGCTATGACTTCGGCGAGTGCGCTGGTGATTTGTGCTCGAGTTGCCGCTATTGCGCCATCATCAGGCGCTTCGCCAAATTCCACCGCCACTGCGCCGGGTTCCAGGCCATCCATATGGTAGCTGCCCTGGCTGTCCAGGGTTCCCGACTGTTCGGAGCCATCGTTCAGGAAGGTTACCTTGAAAGGCAGGCCGGATGCGGGTTTGGCATCTTGCCGCTCGCAAAACAGATCGAGTGTATGTTTTTCAGTGTCTGAGTTTGTTTCTGAGGCGTTGGTCGCTTGGTTGTTTTCACTCTGAGCTTGTTCGCTTTTCAGTTCATCGACAAAACGGGTATGCCGGTTGGCCAACATGTCTGTTCGCGATGATGTAGCAGATGCTGCACTGCTGGTCGAGGACGTTGCACTTTGTGTATTAGTAGAACCATTGCCAGCTCCCGATTTGTCCCAGGTTCGGCGGACGGCTTTGCGCTGTTGGGCATCGACTCTAATCGCTCGTTGCCGTAATAAGCTGCCATAGCTGACTTTATCCAGCAATGTACCGTTGAACATGGCGGCCCGGAATGGAAAGCCGCTGCCACCCCCGAGTAGTGGCCCTACGCTTCGCCCTTGGCCCAGTTGTTCTTCCTGATAATCCAGAAGTAAATCTTCGCCTTCACAGAGTGTACTGTTGTAGTCATCGGGCGCGAGGGTGTTCGGATTTTTTTGAAAATGGGAAAGTACTGCAAAGCCCTTGGTTTCTTTAAACGCATCAACCCGTGCGCTCTGGCCGCAGTTGAGCTCGGTCTGTGCATGCTGCCAAAGGTCATATCCACCTGCTCGAATAATAGTAATGCGACCGTCGACCATTGCCTCGGCAATTGTCTGGAATAGTGCACTACGGGAGGTGGGTGTGCCGGAATGGTTGTGCAGCAATTCGTGGAGCTGATCTTCGCTGCCGAATTTGAAGGTGACTGAATCGAGAAACGTCAAACCCTCCTGAACATCGGAAACAATGCAGAGCCCGGGAATGCCCTTTTGTTGGAGAAATTGAGCCGAAGGCGGGAACAGATAATAAACGGTGTCGAGATACACTACTTCCACTGTAGGGTGCATTTTATTTCCTTTGCTGCTAATCCATTCGGTTGGGCCAAGTCACTTTGGCAAGGGTGAGATTATAAAGCGCATTATGCAATTGGCAAGGAATTGGATCAGAATCTCGCGTCTCCGGGAATGCGGAACGTCATCTGATTGTTCAGCCAATCGTGATCGGATTGTTTGTTCTGTAATCTGAGTCTCAGAATTGTACAAGTGTACACAATACAATGGCCGGATAACGATTATAGCGCCTGCTTTACATGGCGAGGTTCAGAGAGATCACTGGTTAACACTTCCAAAATAATATTAATCCGAGGAGAGTAACGTGATCAGAAGTCGCAAAACAGCGCTCGCATTGGCCTGTATGATCCCTTTGGGCGCACATGCTGAATTACAAACATTGGATGATAATACCCTGGGGACCCTGACCGGCCAGGCGGGTATTACCATTGAATTGAATCAGGCGAGTGTGTCAATCGGTGAAGTAGCCTACCAGGATGAAGGCTTTATCTCGATTTCCGGCGTTGAAATCGGTGGTGATACGCTATTTGATGGTGCCGATAACAGTTCAAATTATTTAGATGATATCGTACTGCATGTCGATGTAGCTGGCGCTACTCCGGGGCTGGGTGCTGCCAATCTGGGGCTGGCGGACCTGGGGGCGACGGTCACTGGATCTGCGAATGAGACGGCAGTTGCCGTTGGAAACGGTGATTTGGTCATCTCTCTGAGGCCAAAATCCGGGTCGACTATTGACTTTGGAATGGGCATCTCCAAAGTAGCCTTGGCGGGATCGGGTTACGTCAGTAATCTGGGCGATATTCAATCTGAGATTGATGCCGGCGGTGCAACCGTGCTAATGCAAGACATGAAAATGACCGGTAAGATCGGTTTGGTTGATATTGTGGTCAAAAACGATAATTCCGGTGTGAATATCAATGCCTACTTCAATAATCAGGGCGAGGTTGTCAGACCGCTCCTGAATTCCCGTGAGAACTTCAGGCTGCATAACAGTCGCGGCGCGGATCGGATTGAGGTTGGGGCAGAATCCTATGCCCATGCCCAATTGCAGATATCTCAAGGGGTGACATCGGGCGGTGCAGACGCACTTGCGTTGAATATTCAGGATCTTTCTGGAGATATGGATTCCACTAATATCACTTACGGTTCACAGCCTGCGATTGGTAACGTCTACACCACTGATTTTCGCTTGAGTGCGGAAACCGTGATCTACGGGCACTAATCTACGGCTATTAAGCGCTCTAGAAAGCAGAGGCACCACAAACGGTGCCTCCTGCTGTGGTCAGGATTACACTAAAGCTGGGCTTGCTTGCGACTGTGGTTCAGCGGAGAGCCTGCCGTAGACTTCCATGCAGTACTGTAGCCAGCCACGCACGAAATCACAGGCTGGTCTGCCACGGCCCATCGCTTCATGATGACAACCGCCACCGCATTGGTAGCGTGCCCAGCAAGTGTTGCAGGGGGATTGTTTGTGCACATGGCGGTTGGTGAGCCAGGTTGATTGGCGCTCGTGGTCAACGCCACCGACCACGTCACCCAGCAGGCCGGGGGCATCGTCGACAAAGCGATGACAGGCATACAACTCACCAGTCGCAGAAACACCCATGTACCCTGCACCGGCACCACAGGGGTAGGGGCGGTGTGTACCTTTGCCGATTTCTCGCATGGCGTTCAGCAAATTTGCGAACCCGTAAAACTTACCCTGTCTGGCATGCGCTTCAAACGTATCACCACAGGCAATCATCTCGGCGAGCATTATTTCCAATTCAAGCACACCCATTTCCGAGCTGCCGTTGGGCGCACTGAGCATAGGCGAGAAGCCTACGGTGTAAAATCCGGCCTCAAGCAAGGCTTCCAGAACCGGTTTCAACGTCAGGTTTTGCGGTGTAACAGTTACACGGGCCGTTACCTGCATCTTGTCCTGATGTTTCAATAGAGGCTGTACTCGGGCCATGATTTTATCGAAGCTCCCTTGTCCACCTTTGTACGGGCGCAAGCGGTCATGGGTGGCACCGATACCATCCAGGCTGATGGTGACAGCAAATCCGTTGGCTTCGAAAAAATCACTGTCTGATTCCGTCAGCAGCGTGCCATTGGTCGTAATCGAGAAACCGAGTGTGATATTTTTTACTTTCGCCCGACTTTGCGCGTAGTTTGTTGTCGCTCGCAAGGTGCTGCGATTTACCAGTGGCTCGCCGCCCATAAAGGCAATATTGGCTTTTCCACCCTCCGGAGTTTGTGCGAGTAATTGATCCACCGCAGTCTGTGCAATTTCCGCACTCATATTTTTGGGCGCACTCCCGAAATCCCCTTGTTGGGCATAGCAGTATGTACATCCCAAATTGCATTTTTGGGCGATCGCTAACGAAATGGCATGCAACGGTATGTCTTCCGGTGCTTCGTCATCGATCAACGGAGTGCTTCTTAGTCCCAGCTCGGACAGCAATTGCGACTCTGTACCCTGTGCCAGTGCAGTTTCAATTTTCCGTTCAAGTTCGGGCGTCGTCGTAAATAGCTGACTCCCATTCACCACGAGTAACTGTCCGGCAGCGTCAGGCTGGTTTCCCGGATGCCAGGCATGTAAATATTTCGATTGCGGTCGAGAACCCAGCATATAGTGCCGGGCCAGTTGCAATGCCGGATTATCGGTCTCACGACTTATCAGGGACATCCCGTCCTCCTAACTGGAATTGCAATAGAGATTCCCATTCGGTGAAAAGTTCCTGATAGTTGATGAGCCTGTTGTCTTTGTAGTCGTCGACAACATAATTTCCGGTGCGTTTTTTCTGCATCCAGTTATCCCCCCGGCTGCCCCCGTTGTCAGCGGGTTCGACGTTAACGTAATCGGGGCGACTGGATGCCCAGTAGTAACAGACGCACTCACGAAAATCATTCTGCCAGGGGGAGCACAGCCCCTGTGTGAGTTCGCCGGGACTGGCCAGCGCCTCGGAAATCATGGTGGAGTCCGATTCAAAAAAGTCTCGTACTTTTAATTGCGCGGTGATGGTCTGATCTTCCGGGATATCAGCCAGAACTTGATTTTCGAGCATTTTTTCTTTGGTAAACCGACAGGTCAAATACTGGCCTTTGTGTTTCCAGATGGCCGAGAGGGTATTCGACCATTCCAGATTGACCACGCCATCCGGGTTGTCATCGGTGCCCAATGGGCCAACTGTGCTGCCATCTGGAGACGGGCCAATGGCCTGAACCACAACAGCACGGGTCTCGATCTCACCGTCTTCATTCGGGATGTCGATACTCAATAGTCGATGGCCCAGGAGGTGTTCATATTCGGGGCTGGTTTCGAGAACATAATTGTCGTGCTCCACCAGTGTAATGCCTTCGAAGGCGCGCTTCCACACGCTGCGAAAGTCCAGCTCGAGACCCGGACAACAGTTGCCTACAGAAGATGAAATATGAGTGTTGGCCGGATTCCCGGTACCCCGATAATGTAATTGAGCGGTCAGATTCATGGGGGTAAGTCCCGTGTCTTCCGGTGTCGGAGGGGTTTCGAACATATAACCCCGGCCCGCATGTTTGATCGTATTGAGCTGGCGATAGGTCAAGGCCAGATAACGGGCATCGGCACCGGACATCATCGCCGGCATTTTCCGCCGGCCTTTGGTCGTAAGATCTGCCACTTCGTCCGGCATGCGCAACAAGTCGTGGAACCAAGGGGGCACACCGCCGCTTAGTGTGGTGTAGAGTTGCTGATGCAGCGCCGTAATAGAGAGCGTATCAATAGTATGTTCTGTCATTATCGGATCGAGCGGTCGGTTCAGGTCCTCTGAATCGTTGCCCGACATGGTGTCAGCCCGATTGGGGCGCCCGTTTTGAGTATCGCCATTCAAGACAGAAAGGTTCATGAAGCGAACCGTTTCGTATGCTCGGCGAACGATATTCTTGGCTTCCTGCAAGGCAACATCACCGGGTTGCTCTACTTTGGGTCCCAGTAAAACTTGCTTTAAGTCATCTTCAATTGTTCTGACAAACTCGGAGTCGGGGGCAAAAATAGGGGGGGCAGCACAAAAGCGTGCTTTTGCATTAAAGTGCACCGTACCTTCGTCATCAACCAGTTCCAGAGTCACGATGCCGTCACAAGCATCATCGAGGTAACCCCTTGCCGGTTGCGGGTTTTCATAATAGTTGAAGTAAGGGGCCTTTCCGTAGGCGGCATATAATCCTTGAGCCAAGGTATTCAGCGTTGCCTGATCGTCCCGGTATTTACCGTTCCAGTTGCCTCTGTGGCTGTCGTAAACGGTTCGTTCCGGGGGGATATCAATATCCGAATATGCAGGGCCACCCATTTCCTGAGGGATTTCGATATCGGGATCGTCGGGCAAAGGGGTACTCCCGTAGACGAGCCCTTTACCGGGCGTGAAACGCAGCCGAATTTCAGGGAATTCACAGGTTGGGCGCAGAAACTGGATATGGCCAAAGGGTATGTATTTTGGTTGGCCATGATCATCATTGATGAAGTGGGCGCAGCGACCCTGCAGCAGGTGTGTGCAGTGATCCGTAACACCGTCCAGATGTGCGATGACTTTATCATCGGGATCGTTGGTGCGGCGAAACACTTTGAAGTTGCCCGCTTCAATATGCCAGCGAGGGGTTAAGCCGAATTGCTCCAGAATATCTTGGGTCAGCGGTTCAAGGTACTTGTGATCCTGATCGTTCTTGAGGGCAACGAAGGCTTCGATGAATGGCGCGACCGGACGGATTTTATCGCCGCTTTTAAATTCCGGCGGTTGTTCGCTGGGTGGCAGTTTGCCTGTTATTGCACCGGATTCCGTGTCCACCAAGAGTGTTTCTGCGCGCTGTACTTTGCGAAAATCCAGAGGGGCTTCCGGGTCGGTTACAATCTCGTAGTTATCCAGTGGTTCCTGCGCGGAGCCCAATCGACCAATTGCCAGTGTCGGCAGTAAGCTCAGTGATTTAATTTTCATGCGTTCATGCTCCTTTCGGTCCGGGCCGCTTCCAGTACGGTGGCCAACCACTTTTCACAATCTTGATCGGCGTTGTTGAGTGCGTAGAGATAGTCTCGATCCTGTTCTGGCAGTTCGTGTTTCAGCAACTGCTCACGTAAATCCTTGCAGGCATGAAGAATATCCCGGTACTGTAACCAGCAACTGATTGCGTTTTCCGGTAGTTCCACGTTGTAAGGCATTTGAAAGGGCGGGCCCGCAGGTTGAAATGGAGTATCAGGGGCGGGATTTTCGTGTAGAGGCTGACGAACCAATATGCCGGAAATAGCCTTCAGGTTATACATTTCGCAGAAGGCACGGTGCAATACAGATTGATAGTTACCCGGTGACTTGTTTGGGTTGAGTGCTCTGGCCAGGCGAAATGAGTGGGATAAGTAGGTCAGAAGCAGTCGGTAGCGCAGGTTGAACAGGTCGGCCCATTTTATGGATTCGGGGTGGGTAATGGTTGTGGTCTTTCTGTATGAGTCGCCACTCACCTTGCCCTCATCGTGGAATGTAGTGGGGTTGATCGGCAGGTTGCGGGCAGGTTGCAGGCCATTAGGAAAGTGTGCCTTAAACTCCCGGTAGATACGCAAAAAACGCCGGAAATGGGATTGCTCATCACTGGAGTGGGCTGCTTCGCCCTGTTCAGCGATTTGTTCCAGAGCATCGATAACTTCATCACGGTTGGAGACCGGGACGACAATGACATCCGCTGTCGTTGGGCAGGTATGCGCAGGTTTAGGGGATGGAGGGTTGTCTGGTGCCAGGTGAAAAGGGGCATCCAGACCGGAAACCTCGCCGTGGTTACAGGCCCAGGCCCCCCAGCTTGCCTGTTGGCTGAAGGTATCTGCCTGAAAGTCGTCGTCAGATAATTTATTCGGATCTTTGAGGATGGCCAGAATCACTTTGAAGAGCGCCGCGACCGAATTGACATTCGGGTTTGGGGGGATCGGGCGCTTTTGCAATCGTTGCAATACTTCATCCTGATCATCCTTTTCACCCCAGCCGATTGGCGCTTCGGTGTAGACGTACTTGGCCAGAGAATCCAGCGTCAGGGGTTCCAGCTCGAACGGGAATGGATAGAACTTGTGATCCCACGGATAGTCTTCACGATCAAGACTGATCGACCCCCCCAGGCAAGTGATAACGTTTTGAACCGTGATCAGGTGGCCCATTTCCTCTTTGGCTATACTCAATATCGTTTGCTGCCATTTCCGGACCATTTTTCGTTTGTCTTCCGGGACCTGACTGCCTCCAAGGGAGTACGCAGCATAAAGGTACTGCACCATGAGTGCATGCTCAATACCGGCATCAATCTTCAGCAACATCAGCAGGTAATCACGCCATGTAAAGGCGCTGGGTTTTCCGAGTTGACTGTCATGAAGGTGTTCGGCGAAAGGGAATGTCTCCAGATTCTGGATCAATCTCGAATGCATTGTGAGTTCCTTGGCTAGGCTTGGTTTTTGCCGCCCCACGTTTTTATATGGATGCGATGAATGGTTAATAATTAACCGTAGAAGAGGCCTGTATTTTGGGCAAGAAAATAACGAAAAAATTTGGTGGTTGTGTTCAATATGGAATGGAATATAAAATTTGGATAATTCTGAATGCGATATCGTTGTTATAGGTGGTGGGCCCGCCGGATCGACGATTGCCCGTCAACTGGCCCGGTATGGTTATCGGGTGTGTCTACTGGAAAAGAGCCGTTTTCCCCGAAATAAAGTGGGCGAGTCATTGCCACCGGGAATCTTGCCCGTTTTGGACAGTATCGGATTGAGATCCCGGATCGAAAATGCCGGTTTTTTGCGACCTTCCCGCGCCCGGGTAGTCTGGTCCACGGGCACGGATGAATTGCGGAATCAAGCGGGCGAGCCGGGGTTTCAAGTTTGTCGGGCCAAGTATGATGCGATTTTACTCGATGAGGCCGTGCAATGCGGCGTACAGGTCATGCAACCGGTTCAAATTGAATCGATCACTAAATTGGAAGAAAACCATTGGATGGTTACTTTTTCCGTTGAAGGTACACATCATCGTGACTCAAAACGAAGTGAACTTCGCGCCCGGTTTCTGGTCGATGCATCCGGCAAGAAGGGCGTTTTAAAATCACTGGTAAGCGGTCGGATGCGGCGCCTTTCGACACCAACACTGGCGCTCTATGGTTACTGGTCACCAGGCCGGGAGCATTCCATCGAGTCCAGAATTGAAGCGGGTAATAATGCCTGGTTTTGGGGGGCTGTTCTTCCCGATGGTCGGATAAACAAAGCCGTGTTTGTGAGTGCAAACTCATTACAGATTCAGCGCGATGAGCGCAAGCATGAGGCGATCACCAGACTGTATCTCGAAAAACTGGCAGAATCCCGGTTGTTGCATAGGTTTGGTTCTAAATGCCTTGGGCCGGTTGTCGCCTGTAATGCCTCAAGCTATATTGCCGAGCAGAGTGTCGGAGATGATTTTATTCGCGTCGGCGAAGCCGGGTTGGCCATTGATCCACTTTCTTCCCAAGGTGTGCAAACGGCCATGAACTCTGCAATTCAAGGGGCAATTGTCGTGCACACCTTGTTGCAAAAGCCGGAAGCGCGGGATCAGGCTAAACAGTTTTTCGAAGCGAGACAAACAGAGACCGCCCAGCGAAACATGCAGTGGTCCAAGGCGATGTATGCCGATCAGAATGTCGTTGAAGATTCAGAATTCTGGCGGCAACGGGCTCACTATCCGGTGAGCATTCTCCCTGATACAGGGCATAAGGAAGATCCAAGGTTTGCCGAACCCAATAATACCCCTCTGAGCTTCGATGTTGCTGTCAAATTGAGTGACTGGCTTGTAATTGAACCGACTCCCGTTATTAGCCAGAATGTGATTACAGAGCGAGCTGCAGCTGCCCATCCAGCATTGCCCAGACCGGTGGCATTTCTAGAACAAGTGGAACTGGTGCCATTATTGGCAACTGTCGTTGCTGGCGAGCACTTGGGTATGATAGTTCGTCGCTGGACCAATTGGATGCCCTTGCAAAAGAGTCTGGATATTGTCTTGTGGTTGTGGCGGCATCATATTCTTGTTCCGGTTTGATGCGGGTGAGGGCTGGTGAGTATACTGTGGCTTAACCGATACAATAGAAAGTTGAATTGAATGAGCAAAACGATGATGGATCAAGCTCGCGCCCTGTTGCGTGAATTATATGGATATGATGATTTTCGAGGCGAACAGCCGCACGCTATCGAAAGCCTGCTAAACGGTCGTGATACCTTGGTTATCATGCCGACCGGCGGCGGTAAGTCGATGTGTTACCAGATACCCGCCCTATTGCGAGAGGGGGTGGGCATTGTTGTGTCGCCGTTGATTGCGTTGATGCAGGATCAGGTTTCGGCCTTGCAACAATTGGGTGTACCCGCTGCTTTTTTGAATTCAACGTTGCCACCTCAGGCGCAGCAGGATGTGTTGCATGCCCTGCAAACCCAACAGATTAAACTGCTTTATATCGCCCCTGAGCGTTTATTGCAGTCTGCAACACTAGAGCAGTTCAAGTCTTTTCGCGTAGCCCTGTTTGCGATTGATGAAGCCCATTGTGTGTCCCAGTGGGGACATGATTTTCGTCAGGACTATCTGGCATTGGGTGTGCTTAAGGATCACTTTCCGGATGTACCCGTGGCAGCGCTGACGGCAACAGCGGATCAACGTACTCGCGAAGATATCGCACAGCGCCTGCAGTTGCATGAGCCCACGACACTGGTCGGCGGATTTGATCGTCCGAACATTCGCTACAGTGTGATGCCAAGGGCCAATGCCCGTCGACAGTTGCTGAATTTTCTGGATCGTTTTCCAGGTGATGCGGGCATCGTTTATTGCCTGTCCCGGCAGAAAGTGGAAAAAACGGCACAATGGCTGGTTCAGCAAGGCTATACCGCATTGCCCTATCATGCAGGACTGCCCGCGGACATGAGGGCGGAGCACCAACACCGTTTTTTGAATGAAGACGGGGTGATCATGGTTGCAACTATCGCTTTTGGCATGGGGATCGACAAGCCGAATGTTCGTTTTGTAGCCCATCTGGATCTACCCAAGAGCATCGAAGCCTATTATCAGGAGACGGGCCGGGCGGGGCGTGATGGTGAGCCTGCAGAAGCATGGATGATCTATGGGCTTCAGGATGTTGTGAGATTGGCTCAGATGGTGGATCAATCGGGTCTGAACGACCAAATGAAACGATTTGAGCGTCAAAAGTTAAATGGGTTATTGGGGTGGTGTGAAGTTGCACGCTGCCGACGCCAGGCGCTCTTGGCGTACTTTGATCAAGCCGCACCGGATCATTGTGGAAACTGTGATATTTGCCTGAATCCACCGGAAATGTGGGACGGTACCGAAGCCGCCCAGAAATTATTGTCCGCAATCTATCGCACCGGACAACGCTTTGGTGCAGGACATGTACTGGACACCTTGATGGGCAAAGTGACTGAAAAGGTCACTCAAAATGGCCATGATCGCCTCAGTACCTTTGGTATCGGACAGGAGCGGGCCTTGCCAGATTGGCAGTCCGTATTACGACAGCTTTTGGTACACGGATTTGTCCATATTGATGCTGACCGATTTGGTGCAATACGACTGGATGAGTCGGCCAGACCGCTATTACGGGGCGAGGTCAGACTTCAATTGCGCAAAGATCTGATCAAAGCCGAATACATGAGCTCCGAGAAAAAAACAGGTAGTGGTACCCGCGAAAAAATGGATATTGCGCCCCAGGATCAGCCATTATGGGAAGCGCTGCGGGCTTGTCGAAAACGTCTTGCAACTGAGCATGGCGTGCCACCGTACGTGATTTTCCATGATAAGACATTGGCCCTGATGATCGAGCATCGCCCGCAGAGCCTGGAGGATATGGCGCAGTTATCCGGAGTTGGACAGGCCAAGCTGGAACGCTATGGCCAGGCTTTTCTCGATCAGCTCCAGATGACCTGATTGCGCCCCTGATTTTTGGCTTTGTACAGGGAGTTGTCCGCCAATTCGACGAGAGAAAATGCATCAGATTCTCGTTCTGCAATCAGAGTTGCGCCCCCGGCACTTACGGTAATGTATTGGCTGGTGGGGGAGAATGCATGTGGGATTACCAGTTTTTCGATTTTAGCTCTTAACTCATTCAGTAATTGCGCCGCACCTGTCTGGTCGGTATCGGGAAGGAGCACGACAAACTCTTCTCCGCCATAGCGGGCAACATTGTCACTGGGACGATTAAGATTGTTGCGCAAGGTTTTTGCGACGATGCGTAACACAGAATCACCACCACCGTGACCGTAGTTATCGTTGTATTGTTTGAAGTGGTCCACATCAATCATGGCTAACGAAATGGGCAGGCCACTGCGCTGTGCTCGCTGCCACTCCGTGAGTAAAGCTTCTTCGAAACAGCGGCGATTGGCTATATTGGTCAAGCCATCGAGATTGACTAAATCCTCCAGCAGTTTGCGTTGACAAACCATTTGCATATGGTTGTCGATACGGGCTTTGACCAATGTGTGCCTGAAAGGTTTGGTAATATAATCCGATGCCCCCAGTAGCAGGCCTTTCTCTTCATCATCTACAGAATCCAGTGCGCTGATAAATATCACGGGTATGCTGCTGGTTACGGCGTGAGCTTTGAGGTCACAGATGATTTCATAGCCATTTTGTTCCGGCATGATAATATCGAGCAGAATCAGGTCAGGGCGGTGCTGAATTGCGCGTTCCATAACTTGCTGCCCGTTTTTGGCCAGTATGACCGTGTAATCGGCTTGCAGAATATCAGCCAATACTTTTCGGTTAGATCGTTCATCGTCGGCGATGAGCACTTTTTGCTTGGTCGCTTTTGCGATATTCATAGCGAGAAGCTCATCCATGATTGGAAAAATTCGTGGGTTCAGTTCACTCTGCAGGGTTGCCTGGTCAGGTAACCTTCTCTGCGAGTGCTTCGGTTATCGCTTTAATGATAGTCAAAGCAGAGCCATACTCAACATCCTCGATATAAAATTCCAGTTTCTCCAGATAGGGCAGGTATTCCGGTTCCGGCAGACAGATGTAAAGTTCTCGTAGCAGGTTTTCTGCGCTGGCATCGTCGGCTTGCAGCAGTAATTTCATCTGTTTAAGAATGGAGAGTCCTTTGTTTTTGTCGGGAAGTGAGCTGGTATCCGGGCTCGGCTTCGGGTCTGGCAAATTAGCCAAGCCTTCCGTGACTTCACGAAGGGCCGCGATAAACTCGATCAGTTGGACACTAAAGTCCGCAACATTGGAGCGAATAACGTGTTCAATCTCCTTTGCCGTCTCGGCCAGCCGGTAAGCGCAGAAGTAGATCGCGAGCGGTTTGATGGTGTGTGCCAAGTCGGCGATTTTCGTGGGGGTAAGTGTGCACTCTTCTTCGGGCTTTTCGTTCTGTTCCAGGAATCCGGCGAGATTGTCTGGAAGTCTGTGATAGTTTGTATAGAAGTTTTGCAACAAATTGAGCAGCAAGCGATGATTGTTTCGGGTGCTTGCGATTGCGCCTTCAATATCAATGCCCGGTAGCCTTTTCGGCAGGTTTGGCCGGGCCTCGTTGGTCAATGCCGGTTTTTCACCGGTATTTGGTTTAATCTGTTCGGTTTCGATCCATTTTGCCATTAAACGGTTCAGTTGATCCGGGTCAACGGGCTTCACCAGGTGATCATTCATACCCGCATCCAGGCTTTTTTCCCGGTCGCCGGACATCGCATGGGCGGTCATCGCAATAATCGGTAGCTGTGCAAACCGGCTATCGCTTCTTATAATCCGGGTAGCGGTTAAGCCATCCATTTCCGGCATTTGCACGTCCATCAAGACCAACTCGTAGGGTTGTGTTTTGATCATTTCAATTGCCACTACACCATTTTCGGCAATATCAACAATGACACCGCTGTCCTCAAGGAATGACAACGCCACCTCGCGATTCAGTGCATTGTCTTCTACCAGCAGTATACGTGCCCCCTTGATGTCATCCAGGCCATGTTTGCTTGATGGCCCCGAAGGCATCCCGTCTTTAAGGTTGTTTTTAATTTCACCGGTGGTGAGTACGCTGTTAATGGTATTGAACAAGATGGATGCATTGACCGGTTTGATCAGGAAACCGTCAAGCCCCGCGCCTTCCGCCAGATGCATGACTTCTTCGCGGCCAAATGCCGTAACCATGAGTATCTTGGGCAACGCCCCCAGACCCTGAATGTTTTTGATGCGCCGGGTGGTTTCGATTCCGTTCATTTCCGGCATTTTCCAATCCATCAGAATCAACCTGAATGGATGACCCCGGTGGGCGGCCGCTTCGAGTTTGTTAATGGCTTCCCGCCCACTGGCAGCCTCTTCAACCCTTAGGCCAAAGGACTCAATCTGATTGATCAGAATGGTTCGGGCGGTTTCATTGTCATCAACAACCAGAACTTTGATGTTACCCATTTCAAGAGGGAATTGTCTGATGGATTCTTCTGGATGTGCCAAGCCAAATTGCGAGGTAAAAATAAATTCACTGCCCTGACCGGGAAGACTTTCAACGTGGATTCGTCCATCCATCATTTCAACCAACTGGCTGCAAATTGCCAGCCCCAAACCGGTACCACCATATTTTCGGGTCACGGAACCATCGGCCTGGGTGAAAGGTGAAAACAGATTTTGCAGATCCCGCTTCGAGATGCCGATACCCGTATCTTTCACTGAAAAACAAAGCTCGACACTGTCTTCCGTGCGGTTAAGCATACTAACGGAAATGATGACTTCACCGCTTTCTGTGAATTTTACTGCGTTGTTTGCGAGATTTATGAGAACCTGACCTAAACGTAACGGATCGCCTTCAAGCTCTTCCGGTACATTGGGGTCCATGTGGTAAATGAATTCCAAGCCCTTGGTGTCGACTTTTAACGAAATAACATGGGAAATATTGTCCAGAACTTCGTGTAAATTGAAGGGGATTTTTTCCAGTGACAGTTTTCCGGCAGCAATTTTTGAGAAGTCCAGAATGTCATTGATAATACCCATCAGCATGTCAGAGGATATTTGAATTTTTTCAATGTAACCCCTTTGCTTGGTGGAGAGTTCAGATTTCAGCGCCAAGCGGGTCATCCCCAGAATGGCATTCATAGGAGTTCTGATTTCGTGGCTCATCCGTGCCAGAAAATCGGATTTGGCCCGATCGGCTTTTTTCGCTTCCTCTGTTGCAAGGTGCAGCTCTTCAGTGCGTTCGGCGACCTTGCGTTCCAGTTCCTCGTGGTAGCTCAACAACTCAGTCGCCATGCGCTCCAGTGTTCGCGCAAGGAAACCGACTTCATTATGCTGGTTCAGCGCCCCGTTCATCCCCTCCACCTCTGTAAGGTGATAATTACCACTGGTGATTGCATCAGAAGCGCGTGAAAACACGGTCAGCGGGGAAATCACTTTTTTCCGGAAAACCAGATACAGCATAATCATCTCTACTGCGAGGGAGATCAGTCCGAGCCAGAGGATGAAGTGAGCTGTTTTGAGCGCCACCGATGTCAGGAGTGTCTTGGGATAGACTGTGACAAAGTACCAGTCGGGGCCATTGATGGGGGCAATCGCAAGGATATTGCCGTTGGTCTGGTCATTCAGAAGAAACACCTGATCCGGATTATCGACTAACGCCGCTTTGATCTGTGTGTGCATGTCGTTGAGTTCGGGGTCATCAACGTCTCGAATAAACAGTTGGCCTGAAGCCTTACGCAGCGCTTCGGTCTGTTCCGGGTGGGCAATCAGGCGACCGTCATTTCGAAAAATAAAATTATAGGTGCCTTCCAGGCGATCATTAAAGGTTCGTTCGAATAGACTGTTGAGCAAGATATCGTGGCCGAGGTTGAGCAGATAGCGGTTATCCTGATCTACCGGCGTGATACAGGAGACCATCCACTCATCGACAGTGTGATCATAGTAAAGTCCCGTCCAGACCGATTCTCGTTCGGGATTATGGGTTTTGTCCGCGACATAAAACCATTCTTCAGTCGTTATATTAAAGTCAGCTTCCGCATGCAAACCCCATGGAAGCCCTGGCCAGTAACCAATCACAACATTTTCCGGCATGGTGATGTAAAAGTTTGGAAAGCGGTTCCCCCAAGCTTCGCCAAACCGGGAGATGAGCCAATATGACATCAACAGACGTTGCCGGAATTCATTTTCCTGTACCGGGGCGCCGGGGCCGACGAATCCGGATATGGAGTGACTGCGACTGCCATCACCCCGGTCGACACCATCAAACACGGCCTGCGGGATTCGGGTGGTGCCGTCCGGGAAGGGTTCAAATATTCGATTAAAGCCCGTCGCTGGCTGATCCTGGTTTGCTAACCAGAACTCGCTAAACGCGATTTTGGCGGTCTGGTGGTTATCCTCTGCCAAACTGAAAATGGCGCTCTCTTTCTGCCCGCGTTCCGAAATATAGTTTTTCAGCCCATCGTAAGTTTGTTCTTTCAGGCTACTGAAAATATGCCAGTAACTGATTCCGGTAACAACGAGAACCACAATCGTTATCCGGATTGCAAACTGGAGGAGCGTGGAGGCAGCAAGTGATGCTGAAAAAAAGTGACTTGTTTTTTTTATCATAGCGGTAGATTTCACGGAGCGATTTGACGATTTCCGTTCGTTAAAGTGACTTAAAATCCATATTGTGCTCTACCACTCTTTTACGCTGTCCTGATCGACAGTGCAACCGCACTACCCGAAGCAATTGGTAGAATCAATGAGTTTTTAGTATAGGAGTCGTTGTGTTGAATTGCCATGACCTGTTTAACCTTATGTGTACAGACTGATGGCGACATTGAACCTGTTCGTGAACGAGCACACACAATCCGGAACAATACGCGCAAGTCAAGGCTGATACCCGGTATCAAGATAATAACAGTGCAACGCTCAGGCCGCCCGCGACAGCAATAGTCAATGGCAGTGTTACCGGTTTAAACAGGTTTCGACCACTGAATAACCCGGCCATGAAGGCTTTAACGACGCTATTCACCGCTGCTGCTATGAGTATTGCGATGGTCGCTGTTTCGAGGGTTATTGAATTACCCGCCTGGCGTGAGAGGGTGAGATTGATCGCATCCACATCGGTGATGCCGGAGATCATCGCCAGAATATAGATGCCTGTATCTCCAAACGTTTCATTTAACAGGTGTGAAAGCAGGATGATAACCAGTAATACGATGGCAAAACCAAGTGCGGCGAGCATTTCCAGAGGATTTTGTTTCAGTTCGACCGCATCATTTAACGGTGCTTTAAAATTTATCCACATGTACAGCGCAGGAATATAGGTGAGTATCATCATGGCGATACCCGGAATGAGTAAGGCATTGCCCAGTTCGTTATTGATTAACGTGCAGACGATAAGCAGTCGGGGGAACATGGTTCCGCATGCTGCAAGAATGCCGCTCGCCAGCAGGTTGCTGTGATTCGGATTGTCTTTTGCCATTTTGGCATAGTGCAGGGTGAGGGCGGTTGAAGAACTCAAACCGGCAAACAGGCTGGTAAATAATATTCCCCGGGAAGCGCCGCCAATGCGTACCGCGAAGTAACCGATGAACGAGATGCTGGCGATGAGCACCACCATCCACCATATTTCATAGGGATTGAAGGCCTGCCAGGGGCCAAACCCTTCATTTGGCAGCAATGAGAGCATGACCACTGAAATTAACAACAGTTTCAGGGCTGCATCCAGTTCGTTATCCTGAAGTTTGGTGAGTAAACCGTGTATCTCTTGCTTGTTGTCCAGAATGAGTGCGGTTATCACTGCTGTGCAGGCTGCAGTAGTCCAATAGCCCTCAACGGCCAATACCCCGAACAGGAACGTCAGCAACGTGCCGATCAAGCTGGTGATACTGAGGTCATTACTCTGGCTTTTGCTGCGATAATAGGCTGTGCAGATCACTGCGGCTAACCCCAGGAGCGTGGCAATCACAATCCACTGACCGTAGGATCGACTCAACATGGCACAAACACCGCCCAGCAGGCCGACCAGAGTATAGGTTCGCACCCCCGCGACCCGCTCGCCAGCGGCTTTATTGCGTAATGTCCAACCGCGTTGAATGCCGATGAGCAGGCCGAGTGCCAATGCTATGCTGAGGCCGATCAAGTCGTTTGTTTGCAGGTCCATGTCGCTATAAAGTCCATTAAAGGGTCATGTTCTCGGAGATTCAGCGCTTTCCCAGACTGTTTTCCAGGCGTTCACAAACGGTTTCCAGTACTTTTATGCGCGCAAGTTTTTTGTCGTTGCCCGGGATCAGGGTCCAGGGAGCGTAGTCTGTACTGGTCCGTGCGACCATATCATTGATCGCAAGTTCATAGGCTCCCCACTTCTCACGATTACGCCAGTCTTCATCTGTGATTTTGTGCTGTTTGTACGGTATTTGTTCTCGCTCTTTGAAGCGCGTGAGTTGCTCGTCGGGGTCAATGTGAATCCAGAATTTCAGTAGATTGAAACCATGCTCGGTAAGCTGCTCTTCAAAATCATTGATTTCAAGATAAGCCCTGCGCCACTCTGGAGCGCGAGCAAAGCCTTCAACACGCTCGACCAGTACTCTGCCATACCAGCTGCGATCATAAATGATCATACGTCCGGCACGGGGAATATGACGCCAGAAACGCCACAGATAATGGTGGGCGAGCTCTTCATCTGTCGGGGCTGCTATGGATATAACCTGGGCAATCCGCGCATCAACTGCATTCATCACCCTGCGAATGGCACCGCCTTTTCCGGCGGCATCCCAACCCTCAAATACCATAACCGTGGTCTTTTGCTGATGGTAGGCTTGCCAGCTTAACTGCGTCAGTCGGTTTTGCAATTCATCAAGACGGGACGAATAGGTGTCTTTTCCCAGAGACTGGCTCAGGTCAATCCCGTCGAGAATTGTTTTATGAGTACCCGCTGGTGGTACCAGGCGCGCGACACTATCTCCGTCGGAACAGATTTCTGTCTGTTCGACCATCCCCTCCAGGGCTTTCAAAATGGTCTGCGCAACCGTCGCATCCCGATATCGTGCTTCTTCTGCTTCTACGATAAGCCACGGGGCGTTGGCATTATCGGTCATTCTGATTGCCCGTTCCGCGGCCTGAATATACTTCTTGTGGTTGTCATGCAGTGCCAGATCCATTTTTGACACCATCCAGCGGGTCTTTTTTTCTTTTTTCACGCGTTTGAACCGGGAGCGTTGAATGTCTTTCGACATATGCAGCCAGAATTTGAGGATTAATGCGCCGTCTGCTGCAAGGCTTTCTTCCAGGCTGCTGATGCGCTTCATGTGCACATCGAAATTGCGGGCACTGAGTTTGCGAAAGGTGCGCTCATAAAGTGTACCGGTGTACCAGGAGCTGGAAAATATACCGATTCGACCTCGTGCCGGCAGACTCATCCAATAGCGCCAGAAACGGGGGCGTTCGTGTTCCGCTTCAGTTTTATGACCAAAGGCGTGGACTTCAAGGCCCCGGGTGTCGAACCATTCGTTCAGGCGATTGATTAATTCACCTTTGATACCGTTATCAACCCCTTCAACAATAATGATGACGGGTCGTTTTTTGGCGGAAAGCTTGAACTGTTCCTGCAAAAGCGCAGCACGAAGCGGTGTGACCAAATCTTTGAATGTTTTTTTATCCAGCTTTCGACCTAATTCCGCTGCCTCGAACATAAGGTGTGTGCTCCAGTGCTGTGATGAGGGTAAACAGTTCGTTAACACAAAGCTGCAGGGCTCCTTATCACAGAATAGTTCAAAACACGGGAGAGATGACCGTTCGGCGTTTGATTTACATCATGCCAAGGTAAAAAAAATAACAGAGATTTAATCAATCTGTAAATCGAATGCCAAGGCGATATGCCAGGAAAAACAAGACACCCTGTTCACCTTGTTACCTCAGCGTTTTGGCCAAAAACGGGCCTGGTTTTAGTATGAATATTCTAATTTAAAAGTTTATCGTCAATCGTGAATTAGGGACTGAGAGCAAGAGCGCTTTCAAATATTCTGTGTGCACCGTTGTAAGATGGGAGAATCAAAAAATGGGCAAACTGACGTCAATTCAAGAGCAAGTTCAAGAGTCAATCGAAAAAGCAATCAACATGATTGAAGAGCAGCACAAGTCGCTGGCTCAGAAGTCATTCGAGTACGCTGAAAAAGTAGAAGCTGAAGTTAAAACCTACTCTTTCAAAAATCTGGAATCTGCACACAATGATGCAGCGACCAGCGTTTACGAGTTCGTTCGTGGTATGAACAAGAAAGTTGGTGAGTACACCAGCGATCTGTTGGGTAAAGTAGACAGCACGATCGAAGGTGAAGCAACTGAAGAAACTGAAGAAGTTGCGGAAAAAAAGCCAGCTAAGAAAGCAGCTGCCAAGAAAGAAGAAGCATCAGAAGAAGCGACAGCTTAATACTGTCTGATTCTGGAAGCGCTAAACTCCCGAAGCGATGATATGTGAATATCAGGCATCGGGAGTTTGTGAAAAACCCACGATTGTGGGTTTTTCTGTTTAAGCTTCGCCCTCAGGGAATTTCGGGTATAGGGAGTGTCGGGTTCTTTCGGGTCAGGAATTCCACCCGATTGATATCGTCGAGGTAATCCTGCCGAATGGATTCCATAATTTTTTCCTGCTTTTCGATTTCGGATTTCAGAGATTGAATTTCAATTTCGATGTCATCCATTTTAGTCAGCAGTTTTTCTGGAATGGTTTTGCCAGATCGCTCTCGCTCTGCTGCATCTTCCTGGATGTCTTGCAATTCGCTTCTCAGAGACGAAATTGTGCCCTGTTTTAGCTGTTTGACCCCTGACATATCCCGTAGTTTACGGGTCAAGGCTTTGATGACATCATCCGGGTGGCTGTACATGCGAAGCAGCTGTCGGTCAATTTTATCCTGCTCTTCTTTTCTTCGTTTAGCGACTCGATCATCACGCCGTTGCTGACGTAAATCGGCCTTTTCCTCTTCTGTCAGAGCAGGAGGGATGGTTTCAAGGACGCGACCTTTGATGTTCAATATCTCATAGCCGTTTTTCTGGAACTCCTTTGGAATACTTACGCCCAGCACGATAACACCTTCGTTATTTTTATAACGATACAATACCTTCGCTGCCGATGCAGGTTCAATCGACGCGAGAAGTAAGCTGAGTACAGGTATAAAGGTTAGTTTTCTAAGACGCACGGGTAACTGCATGATCGGCCATAAAATGAAATACTGTTACAAGCATAACAGATATTCACTATCTTAAAAGAGGCCGTAACACCCGCATCAAATCTACCCTGATTTTCGGTTTAAAACGGCGCTATTGAAGCTGTTTCGGCAAACCCTGATAATATCGCGCTCGAGTATCCAGAGGTGTGGCCCAAAATAGTCGAAAACATGAATCGCACAATTGTCGCAGTAAGATCGGACAATCGTGTCAGTTAGAGAGTGTCAGTAAAAGGACTGGAATGGAATTTCTATTTGAGCAACTATTGTTGCTATTTGTATCCGTTATCGCTAACGGTCTATCCGCATTAGCGGGTGGTGGTGCAGGATTGCTTCAGCTTCCTGCATTGCTTTTTTTAGGGCTTGCGTTTTCAACGGCACTGGGCACGCACAAAATTGCCAGCGTAGCCCTTGGGGTGGGGGCGACCATCAGACATATTCGGGAAAAGCGACTGGATTTCCGGTTTGCGGGTTATATTCTGGCAGCAGGGTTGCCCGGTGTCGTATTGGGGGCAAACGTTATTCTGGCCATTCCAGATCACATCGCCCGGTTCGTGTTAGGAGTGGTCACGCTGGGGTTGGGGTTGTACTCCCGGTTTTCCCCCTCCCTGGGCATGTCGTCAGAGGTTAAAAATCGTAACACGGCTGGCTGGATAATCGGGGCGGCAGTGTTGTTTTTTATCGGGTTTCTGAACGGTTCCATTACCTCCGGAACCGGGTTGTTCGTTACCTTGTGGCTGGTGGTGTGGTTTGGCCTGGATTACCAACGTGCAGTGGCTTACACCTTAATCCTGGTCGGGTTGTTCTGGAATGGCATAGGGGCGGTCACTCTGGCCTTGCAAACCCCGGTACAGTGGAGCTGGTTGCCGGCATTAATTGTTGGCGCATTGGTGGGAGGCTACCTCGGTGCACACTGGTCAATTGCCAAAGGCAGTCAATTGGTCAAACGTATGTTTGAGATTGTCACCGTCTGCGTCGGGCTTTCGTTGATTGTTGATGGACTCGTTTGATTTGATAGAATCCGGTGGTACCAGCGGGGCAGTGTAGCCCCGCAAGTATTCAGCGATTAAATGCCGTATTGACTGCGGTACTGAGCGACACTGTCGGCATAGCGGCCTGATTGTGGGTCGCTTTCAAGAAACTCGAGAATCTGTTTAAGATTAACAATACTAATTACAGGGATATTGAACTCCTGTTCTATTTCCTGAATCGCAGAGAGCGAGCCTTGCCCTTTCTCCTGGCGATCCAGGGCGATAACAACGCCTCCTGGTTCCGCACCTTGAGCTTTGATAAGCGTAAGTGCCTCACGAATAGCGGTTCCTGCCGTAATCACATCATCAATGATCAGAACCTTGCCGGTAAGGGCAGCACCCACAATATTACCGCCTTCGCCATGATCTTTTGCTTCTTTTCTATTGAATGCATAGGGCGTGTCCCGGTCAAAACGATCAGCCAAAGCCGTGGCGGTAGTGGCGGCTAGGGGGATGCCTTTGTAAGCCGGTCCAAAAAGTACATCAAATTGGAGGCCACTATCCTGAATCGCTGCAGCATAAAACTGGCTCAACTTGAGCAAGTTGGCACCGGTATTGAACAAGCCTGCATTGAAAAAGTAAGGGCTGATTCGTCCGGATTTCAGAGTAAACTCACCAAATTTCAGAACCTGGTTTTCAATCGCGAAACGAATGAACTCTTTTTGATAGTCTTGCATTGTAAACATTACCTTTTTTGTCGCCGAATCTGATTTTATTGCCGAACCTGACATTCAGTAGCTTTTTTATCCAATTACCAGTACCATTCCCGCCCTTTCCGGGAGTGTAAACCGATTAGCGATACCCTCTTTACCATTGCGTATTCAAGGTGTAAAACCATATGGATGTCTAGATGAGTACGGTCGTACTTAAATAATCTCAAATCAGTTCTTTTTACATAATTGTGAATTCGGTATCATACACGCAAACTGAATCAGGGAACATCTATGAGGGTAGTATCAATTAGTGTTAACGGCCTGAAACAGGCTGCAGAGAATGGCTTTTTCGACTGGCTGGTGCGTCAGGACGCAGACGTGGTTTGCGTTCAGGATATCCGTGGACGAGTGTATGAGTTTGACGATGATATCTACCATCCAGAAGGGTTCGAAGCTTATTTCCTGGATGCTGAAGATGTTGAGCAGGGTGGGGTTGCGATTTATACCCGCCATTTTCCGAAGGCGATCATGTATGGGTTTGCCTATGAACCTGCAGATCGACAAGGCCGCTTCCTGCAGGCTGATTTCGAAAATGTCAGCGTAGCGACAATACTGGCCCCGAGTGCCTTGGAAAACGCTGATCGTCAGGAAGAAAAAGATGCCTTCTTTCAGGCCTTCGGCGATCATTTGCAAAAAACACTGCGTAAACGCAGACAGTTTATATTCGCCGGGAATTTCCAGACTGCGCATTTGGTGACTGACGCCAGCACAAAATTCCACAAAATGGAGGTCTCCGGTTTTTATCCGGATGAACGCGGATGGTTTGATAATGTGTTTGACAACATGGGTTATGTTGATGCGTTCCGCGAAGTAAATCGCAATAAAAACCAGTTTACCGCGTGGCCGATGTGGGCGAAAGGTTGGCGTAAGCAAGCCGGTTGGCGAGTGGATTACCAGATCGCAACTGCAGGTATTCGCAACACCATTCTGGATGCATTTATCGACTCTGAAACACGTTTTTCCGATCACGCACCGCTGATCGTGGATTATGACATTGAAATGCCCTGATGCGGGCAGGCAACTTGTATCAGCCTTGGACTGTTCTGTCCAAGGCCTTTCACTTAAGTAAAAATCAAATCAGGTTCGCGTATCCAGTGGGCTTCACTCGGCGTCGTTTAGCGCAGCTTGTTGCAGGGTGAAAAGCTCATTCAAGCCTTTCCGTGCCAGGCTTAGCATTGCATCAAATTGTTCCTGGGAAAATGCATCCCCTTCCGCAGTTCCTTGTACCTCGATGAAACCACCTTTATCCGTCATGACAACGTTCATATCGGTTTCTGCCTGAGAGTCCTCAGGGTAATCCAGATCCAATACTGGAGTGTCTTCGAAAACGCCCACGGATATCGCGGCCACCATTTGCTTCAAGGGTGATGCTTTCAGTTGGCCATTTTTCACCATGGTATTCAAGGCATCGGCCAAGGCAACGCAGCCGCCGGTAATGGATGCGGTGCGTGTGCCACCGTCAGCCTGAATGACATCACAATCAATCGTGATGGAAAAGTCGCCCAATGCATTAAGATCTACGGCTGCACGAAGTGATCGCCCGATCAGGCGTTGTATTTCGACCGTGCGTCCACCTTGTTTGCCTCGTGCGGCTTCCCGATGCATTCTTGAGCCAGTGGAGCGAGGCAGCATCCCGTATTCAGCTGTGATCCAACCCTGGTCCGATCCTTTCAGAAAGCGTGGTACGCCACTTTCGACCGTTGCAGTACAGATCACTTTTGTGTCGCCAAATTCGATCAGCACCGACCCTTCAGCATGTTTCGTATAATTACGGGTGATTTTAATATCGCGCGCCTGATCCGGTTGTCTACCGCTTGGTCTCATAATTTATCCTTTAAGCAACGTTTGTCTGTTCGTGTGAGTGTCTATTAAGTCGTGTTACTGACTGTTAAACCGAATTAGTGCTCGAATGTGTAGCGAAGCATTTTCAATTGCCAGCAAACCCGAAAGTATCGCATGACGATTTGAGCACTAATTGCGCCCACATCCGGCGTGTTAAAGCGGTGCCGAATCGAGCTGAAATTTGGGTGAATTTGCATTGTAACATGAGAGTAGCATTGTTATTCGTTGTTATTGCATTAGAATAGTTGTTTCGAGTTCAAGTCTGTTCACAAACGCTACAGGATAGCATAGAGAGGGATGTATGATTCGCAGCATGACTGCATTTGCCCGTACCGATAGCCAGCAAGAGTGGGGTACGCTTACCTGGGAAGTCAGGTCCGTGAACCATCGATACCTTGAGCCGCATTTTAAACTGCCCGAGAGCCTGCGTGAAATCGAGCCGGCGCTTCGGGAACTTCAGCGCAAGTATCTGGGACGAGGCAAAGTGGAAAGTGCTCTGAAATACCAGCCCCGTGAAAGTGGTGCTGCAGGCTTTGCACTCAATGATCAGTTGGTCGTCGAGTTAAATCAATTAGCAAATCAAGTGAATCGGGTTTTGGACAACCCCGCCCATGTCAGTGCATTGGAAATTATGAAATGGCCAGGTGTACTTGAATCCGTTGAACAGGATCTGGCCCCGGTGCGCCAGGCTGCGATCGAAGGTTACGAAAATGCCTTGATCCGGATTATCGAAACCCGGGAAAAAGAAGGTGCTCAGCTGGCACCCATGATCAGCACCCGCCTGGACCGAATTGAAGCAATTGTCGCTGAAGTAAAGGGTGTGTTACCCGCAATATTGGATAAACAGCGGGATAATTTGATTAATAAGTTGTCGGAATTAAAAGGTGAACTGGACTCCGAACGGGTCGAGCAGGAAATGGTCATCCTCGCACAAAAGTCTGATGTCGCAGAAGAACTTGACCGGCTGCAAGCCCATGTCAACGAAGTTCGCGATGTACTGAAAAAGAAAGAACCCATCGGTCGCCAACTGGACTTTCTGATGCAAGAGCTAAACCGGGAAGCCAACACGTTATCCTCCAAGTCCATCGTCACCGACACCACCCGCGCCGCAGTCGAACTCAAAGTATTGATCGAACAGATGCGAGAGCAAGTGCAAAATATCGAATAGTTTTTTGGCTCGTCCAAGAATGTCTAAAAGCCCTGTTATTTCATTGTAAATGCAGGGCTTTAGTTTTTAATGGGTGCCCCAAGCAATCACTATCCCATATCAAATGGTTTTTTGGGTGTTTCGTTATTAAGTAACTCCGATGCGATGGCCTTTACCTCACTCTGAACATACGTCCAATATTCAGGATTATCGAGAGTTCTCTCTTTAATTTGCTTAGGGATAAAGCGACTTATTTCCATGTTGAAATCGTTATGTACTTCATCTTCCGACATCAGCTTGCCCAGTTGAATAGACAATGCTTGATGAAAGTCTTCTGTTTGTTTCTGTCTGGCAATGAGTTTCTTTTCAACCAGTGCCTTGGATAGATTAATGCCGCGTTGCTTTATCCAAACAATATCCCAGATATCTCGAGGCTTGATTCGCCTTGCACGATACGCCAACGCGATCAACTTATCGGCCAGTATTTCTTGTAAAGATTGTACCGGCACCAAGATCCCTTCAGTTGGTACAACGATGTCGTAATGATTGATTAACGGGCGCTTTTCGATATCGAATGACGGAATGGCACAGACGTCAATATGCATTTTTTGCCGTGGCAAATCAGGTCGATTAGCCTCTTTCACAATACTAATTCTCCAAGAAACGGTATTTCCTTGCTGTTCGCCGGAGGGTTTGTTTACCCAAACTTCTGTTTCATACTTGTTCTGAATGTAGGTTTGAATTTGGGACTCCAGCCCCTCAAACTCAGAGGGTTTGAAATCGTGCCCGCCATTGAAATCAAGATCTTCCGATAGCCTGCTGCTGTTGTAACACATGCGTAACGAGGTACCACCAATAAAGGTTAATCGCTGCATAGCGCCTTGTTTGATCAGTACATCCATAATGTCATGATGCAAGATCTCCTTTTCTATGACGGGTGTCACTGCTGCGTAGTCCGGGTTTGCCTGGACGATTTGGCGAATTTGCTGCTTCAGCATAGTTTCTCTCCCACACGCTTCCCCACACTTAACTCTCCAACATATGTAGATTGCGCTGACAATGCTTCAGGTCTGCAATCGCTTGTTCTTTACGCGCGCGATACATTTTGATGTCGGGGTCATAGTACAAATTAGGCGCAATTTGCTCGACCGGCTTTTTAGTATGGGTAAATTCAATCACGCCATAAGGCGTATCAAAACAACCACTTCGGCCTTTAGTGACCACAGTGACTCTGCCCATCACGACTTGTGAAATATCGCCTGTGTAACTGAGCTGACTTTCTAAGCTGATGTAGTTCAATACGCCACTGCGCAGCTTTTTGATGATTTTATAAATGGCAGTCTCAGGCTCAGGTGGTGTAATAACGCTTTCATAGAAACCTTTAACTACTCGTCTTAATAGCCCCCTTTTTACGCAATCTGATAGGAACTTTATAAAGGCAGGGTCACTAGGAACTCCAAGCATAAAAGCAAGCTCTGTTGTACTGTGAATGCCTCCGCCGGCGTTCACCGCTTTAGCTAATGCGTTTAATAGCTTACTAGACTTGGTCATAGGTCTACATTAAATTTCTAAATAAGTAATTTAGTGTAGACCTTATGTTGGACTCAAGCAAGATAAAGGTCTACAAGTTATTACCTAAAAAGTAATGTTTTGTAGATCTTTTTAAGTCTGGCGATTTAAGGGGCGAGTCACGCCGGTATCCTTAACAGAGCGTAGGAAAGTAATTCTGCTTTTTTCGACCTCTTCGCAAACAACAAGGCTCACCTGAGCTTAATGTACGGGCTACGTTGAGTTTCTGAATCGGTTTAAAACTCATCTTTTAGCACCTCATCAATGCTAGTGGGCATAGTAGCGCGCTCTTTGTCAGGTTGTGTAAGCTGATAGAGCCTATCCAATGAGTCGAGTGTCTGCCAAAGCAACAGCAATTGGCGGAATGAAATTTGCCCGGTCAGCTCGAATTTCTTAATGGTGGCTGCAGGCACACAGCTGCGTTCTGCCAACGCATTTCGTGACAGTTTTGCTTGTTGGCGTAACGCTCGCAAATAAGCAGCATAGGCTTGGCTTACATCGGTATCATCTAGTAATGTAAAATTCATTCGCAAGAACCAAGTGGATACAATTGTGTCCATTATATGGCTAAAAAGCCAGAATTGGATACCACTGTATCCAATGTTGGGGGGATTGAATGTTTTCTCGATAGAACCTTTCAATATTGCTATTTTTAGCGCTAACAGGTGACCGAGGATAGTGTGACCTGATTACGCCCGTTTTGTTTTGAGGCATAGAGTGCCTGATCAGCAAGGGAGAGTAGGTTGGTGGGAGAACCCTGGAAGTCCTGGCCAGCAATCTGGACGCCGATGCTGACTGTAATTGATATGGCTTTTCCCTCCCATTCAATTTTTTGTGTTTCAATCTTGTTGCGAATGCGTTCAGCAACATTTTGTGCATCCTCTGCATGGGTTTCGGGTAATACAATGCAAAACTCTTCTCCGCCATAACGGGTTGCGCGATCGCTCGGCCAGCGAATGCAGCTTTCCAGAGATAGGGCCACGCGCTTCAGGCATTCATCGCCAGCGAGATGCCCGTGGCTGTCGTTAAACTGTTTGAAATGGTCAATGTCGAGCAGTAATACCGCCATAGGTCTCTGAGATCGCGCCAGTCTTGCCAGCTCCTCATTCAGATATTGATCCAGGTATCGCCTGTTCTTCAGTCCGGTTAGTGAATCTGTTGTGCTGAGTTGCAGCAATTGAGAGTTGAGCGCTTCGAGTTCTTGTGTCCTGGCTGCAACGGTGGATTCCAGTTTGGCATTGTATTTGTTCTGGATCGAGAGTGCTTGCTCCTGAGCGAGGATTCGTAGACGCTTTTCCCTGTTTATTTTTTCTGCCAGAGCGAAAGACAGCATCATGACTTCGATGGATGATCCAATGTGTGCTGCGTATTCGGTCAGCAGGACTGAGGGCAATATTCCCAGCTTGTTTAGAGCCAGTACCGTGCAGCCCACCAGCATAAAAGACCAGGCCGCAATGTAATATTTCGCAGCAGTTGCGCCTTTCAGGTAGCAATAGATCGCGGTTATAAACATAAAAATGCAGCTTACAATCGCGAGCACGACCATTTCGCGAATCAACTGAGCGTAAGGTACAAGAAAGGAGAGTAGGAAGATACTCAATGCGCACACTATGAGTACGTTGGATAGTGTATTGGCTAACCGCGTATAGTTTTGTATTTGCAGAAAGTTTTGGGAGAATAAGATGCCAAAAATGGCGATGCACGAGAGCGCGACCAGAATGGACTGGTCGTTCCATTGTGTCCCGTTTGGCCACAAGTACTGGAAACTATACCCGCCCATGCCTGCGAGCATGATGACCATTGAAATGACATAGCCGATGTAAAAGAGGTAGGTTTTTGACCTGAGGATGATACAAATCAGTCCATTATAGAGGAACATAATAATCATCGTTCCGAAGAAAAGTCCGTTTAAAATGGTGGTTCGGCTTTCGTGGGTCAGAAACTGTTCTTTATCCCAAAGCACGAGCGGGACTTGTACGGAACCACTGGTTTTTATTTTCAAATAAAGGTCAAGGGACTCGTGTTCCCGGAGATTGACCGGAATGATGAAGAATCGGTGCTGGATTAATCGATTCTGGAAGGGGGCTTTATCGCCGGTTTCGATATGTTGTTCCACTTTGTCATTTTGAACAAAAAATACCGCAATTTAATCGATAACGGCGTAGGCAATTTCCAAATAGTATTCATTTGAGTTGCTCTGAGTACTCTCAATGGAAATTTTCAGCCACCAACTCGAGTCATTGTAACCTTGATTAAAAACTGCTTGTTGGGAGTGTTTCCAGTCAGTCAGTTGCCTGACATCTCGGATGGTTAATTTATGGCTGGGGTCTTCGAAGTACTGAATATTGCGGGCCAGATCATATCGCTCTAGCGGAACGGGCAGCTCTACTGACTCCGCTATGTTGGGAATAATGATGAGTATGGTAATGAGTTGAAGCCGCACTAGCATGTCTTCTGGCCCAATTTCGACTACTTGGGTTTAAGGATAGGCACAGGAACAATACGGTTCAACTTTTAGCGATCTTATCAATTGTTATCCCGGATTTGGTAAGCATTCAAACCGAACACGATAGAATTCGATTACGTTCTTTCTGAAATTCCAACTATATTCAGAAATAGTGTACCATCCCCCGCTTTTTCCGCTGTGAGTTTGTCTCGCTGGGTTAAATTAACAACAGAATTGAATCAGAGAAGAGTTATGTCAGCTAAAGGTCGATTGTTTATCGTGTCTGCACCCTCCGGTGCGGGGAAAACCAGTCTGGTTAAGGCGTTGCTGGAGCGGATGGAGGGGATTCAGGTTTCGGTATCCCACACAACCCGTGCACAGCGTCCGGGGGAGGTCGATGGTGTTAACTATAATTTTGTCGACAAGGCCGAATTCAAAGCGATGATTGAGCAAAATGCCTTTCTCGAACATGCGGAAGTGTTTGGCAACTATTATGGTACGTCTGAAGCCTGGGTGCGTGCACAGATGGACCAGGGAGTAGACGTAATTCTGGAAATTGACTGGCAGGGTGGACAACAGGTTCGCCGGTTAATGCCGGAAGCGGTTGGGATTTTTATTTTGCCTCCTTCTAAAGCCGCATTGATGGAGCGTTTGTCCAATCGTGGACAGGACTCGGAGGAAGTGATTGCAAAACGAATGGCGCAATCTGAAAGCGAGGTCAGTCACTACGTGGAATACGACTTTATTATTATCAATGATGAGTTTACAACGGCACTGGATGAAATGGCTTCGGTTATAATTGCTGACCGGGTCAGAATTGATCGACAGCGGGAGCAACATCAAGGTCTCTTGAAAGATTTATTGAGTGGCCATTCCGCATAGGTATTTATTTGCCTCTCAGTTAGCGGCTTTCGAAATTGTTGAAGATATAAAAACGGATTCCAATTTTTTTCTTGATTGATTGATTGATTGATTGATTGAAGAGCAAAATTCTGTTTGCTATCTGTGTAATTTGCAGTTGGAATGTAGGTAATAATCGATTAAACTGGCGTGCTTCACTTAGCTTCCGCTAACGAATTTTCAGATTTGATATGAGGGTATTATGGCTCGAGTAACCGTAGAAGATTGCCTGGACAATGTAGATAACCGTTTTGAGCTGGTTATGGTCGCGACAAAGCGAGCCCGGCAATTGGCAACAGGTGGAAAAGAGGCTAAAGTCGAATGGGAAAATGACAAGCCGACTGTTGTTGCGTTGCGGGAAATCGCGGCGGGCCATATCTCAAAAGTTGTACTGGATCAGGAAGAAGACGACTGATCTGGCGATAACGTAGCCGCACTGATTGCCAAAATCAGGGGCGGAATTGGAATACGGTATCGGGGTACCCTTTGTTCCGGGTGCCAGGGAAAACCCGAATGGATCTCCTTCGGGTTTTTTTCGTTGGATAATTTGAATCACCGGTAATAAATGGATACCATCAAGTGGAGTTTGTAGTAAAGGGCCTGTTTTTTTTTAAAGTCCTTTTTACATTGTGTTACTGCAAAAATGTGTTACTGCAAAATTGCTTCACTGCAAAATGGTTTGAATGGTTTTGCGTCTATGAATTGAGAGATTTCGCCTACTGTGTCAGTTGAAGAATTAGTCTCCCAGGAAAGTATGGGAATTACCGGTTACGACCGGTTAATCGCAGCGGTCAGAGAGTACCTTGATGAAGACAAGGTCGATTGGGTTGTGCGCGCGTTTATTAAGGCGCGAGATTCACATGATGGACAATATCGACGTAGTGGCGAGCCCTATATCACCCATCCCGTAGCGGTTGCTACAATTCTTGCTGACATGCGCCTGGATCACCAGAGTTTGATGGCGGCCTTGATGCATGATGTTATTGAAGATACCCCGGTAACCTGGGATGAGCTGGCGTCTGAATTTGGTGAGACCGTAGCGAACCTCGTGGACGGTGTCAGCAAGTTAACCCAGATTGAATTCCGGACCCGAGCTGAAGCTCAGGCCGAAAATTTCCAGAAAATGACACTCGCCATGGCGCGGGATATTCGGGTCATGTTGGTCAAACTGGCGGATCGATTGCACAACATGCGGACACTCGGCCCGCTGTCGATTGAAAAACGCACCCGCATTGCCACCGAGACTCTGGATATCTACGCCCCGATTGCCAACCGGCTGGGGATCAACACCATTCGGGTCGAGCTTGAGGATTTAGGCTTTGCTGCTCTGCATCCCATGCGAGCCAAATATATCCGCAAAGCAGTGGACAAGCTGCGAGGCAACCATCGAGAAATTATTTCCGAAATTCGCAGTCGCCTGGATAATTGTCTGAAAGATCGGGGGCTGCCGGGCAAAATCGTTGGCCGCGAAAAGCATCTAAACAGCATTTACCAGAAAATGAAAAGCAAGCGCAAATCTTTCCATGAAATAATGGATGTGTATGCGTTTCGAATTATCACCGAGAGTGAGGATGATTGTTACCGGATATTAGGTGCTGTACACAGCCTCTACAAACCGCTTCCGGGCCGGTTCAAAGACTATATCGCCATGCCGAAAGCGAATGGTTATCAATCTTTGCATACCACGTTGTTTGGTATGCACGTTAACATTGAAATTCAGATCCGAACTCAGGAAATGGAAGAGATTGCCAATAATGGTATTGCTTCCCACTGGCTCTACAAAACGGCAGATTCAGACGCGATTTCCGCCAACTTCACCCGGGTTGATCGTTGGGTCAAGGGACTCATGCAAATGCGTGAGCACGCGGGCGACTCCCTGGAGTTCATCGAACACGTAAAAATCGATCTTTTCCCCGATGAGATTTATGTATTCACGCCCAAGGGTAAAATTATGGAATTGCCCGCAGGTGCAACACCAGTGGATTTTGCCTATGCGATTCACACTGATATTGGGAATGCCTGCGTTGCCTGCCGGATTAACAAGCATTTGGGGTCGTTGAGCGCGCCCCTGAGTAGTGGTCAGACTGTGGAGATTATCACTGCGCCTACCGCAAAGCCCAGTCCATCCTGGCTGAACTTTGTCGTGACCGGAAAAGCAAAAAGCGGGATACGCCATTACCTCAAACATCAGCGTCAGGCCGAGGCCCATGATTTAGGCAAGGCTTTGATCAAACGATCGCTAAAAAGCTTCAATAAGAAGCTCTCTGAAATTTCTGAAGTGCAAAAACAACGTGTGGTAGAGCACAATCAGGTTGATAACTTTGATGCCTTGCTGGAAGAAATCGGCATGGGGAACCGAATGGCCTATATCATCGGCCGACAATTGGTTCAGGAAGACAGTCATGTTCCCGAGCAGGAAGTTGAGCTGACACGTGATGACAGCCCTAAATCGACGCTGACGATTAAAGGCACGGAAGGCTTGATGGTGAATTTCGCTCACTGTTGCAAGCCCATACCTGGGGACCCGATTGTGGGCGTGATGGACTCTGGATCGGGCATGATCATTCACTCTGACAGTTGCAGCAAGGTTGAACAGCACCTCGCGGGTGATAACCCCTCGATTCACCTCAGCTGGGCGAAAGACATCACCGATGAGTTTACGGTTCAGCTTCGCGTGGAGCTGGAGCGGCAGCGGGGAATTATCGCCGAGATCGCAGCGGCAATCACCGTAGCTGACGGCAATATCGAGCACATTAGTGTAATAGAGCAAAATGCCAAGTTGAGTATTATTTCGCTCGTAATTCATGTCAGTGGCAGGAAACATCTCGCACGGGTGATGAAACGCATCCGGAATGTGCGGGCGGTGACCAATATTACACGTGTTCGAGCTTGAGGTTCTTATACTCTCCAAGTGCGCTTATTACTGAGTAAAGCAACGCTCGCTGGAGCGTTAACTGATTCGATAACAGGTTCAACATAAAATAGGACGATTATGAGCAATAAATCAATTATTCAGACGGACAATGCCCCCAAAGCAATCGGAACCTACTCACAGGCCGTTAAAGTGGGTAATACCGTTTATCTGTCAGGGCAAATTGCTTTAGACCCGGAATCAATGGAATTGGTGGGTGGGGACATTTCACAGCAGATCAAACAGGTTTTCGAAAACCTGAAAGCGGTTTGTGAAGCATCCGGCGGAACCTTACAGAATATTGTTAAATTGAATATCTTTTTGACTGACTTGGGTAATTTCGCAACGGTCAATGAAATTATGGCCACGTACTTTGAGCAGCCTTATCCTGCTCGTGCAGCGGTAGGTGTTGCAGCCTTACCAAAAGGCGCGGAAGTCGAGATGGACGGTGTTTTGGCGCTGTAATCCGTTTTGCACGGTATATCTGACTTTCTCTGTGGTGACTCAAGCCCCATGCACGGCTTGAGTCTCACGACTTCGAACTTCCCTCTATCCGGTAACTTTTTTCTACCCGGTAACTTTCTTCTAGCTGGTATGAGTGTCTGCTGAATCAAAAAAACGGTTCGGCAATCTTCTCCGGCATTAATCTTTCGATCATCTCACGATAGCCACTTCGCCAATTTGGATAAATAAAATCATAGCCTGAACTCAACAGTCTTGAGTTGCGACATTGTTTACTGCCATTTCGTCTGCGGAATGGTTCCGTCGCAGGCTGATCCGGCGCACATTCCAAATGCGCTTTGAACCAGGCTCGCATAGTATTGATTCGCACGGGTTCACAATCCGTTGCAAGGTACAGGTTTTCCAATGTCTCCCCCGCAAGCGACTTTGCCATTAAGTGTTGCAACACGCCGATACAATCCCGTTCATGGATTCTGTTGGTGAAAGGGTTGTGCGGGACTTCCGGCAGTTCACCCTGTAATGCCTGATTGAGCAGCCGGGTACGGTTGCCCCCATAGATTCCTGAAAAGCGGATGATCGTGCTGGTAAAGTGATCCTTAATAAACGCTTCCGCGCTTTTCAGTGCGATTCCGGAGAATGAAGTTGGTGCAATCTCTGAGCTCTCATCGACAACGGTGTCGTTATCCTGATGGTAAACCCCGGAACTGGAGACAAAAAAGAGACGTTCCAGCGTTTGCCCCCGTTCTGTTAAAACCTGGTGTAAATTTCTCAACCCCTCCGGGAAAACCTGCTGATAAGCTTCTTCGGTAAACGCGGGCGGGGTCAAACAATAGAGCAGGTGGGTGGTCTCCGTCGGGAGGCTGAATCGAATGGAGTCAATATCAGTAATATCTGCTGCCCGATAGCCGATCTCCTGTATGTGTGCTGCGGGCGAATCGTTTTGCTCACCAGTGCTGTTTGGTGGGGTGCGCTTCAGCACGGTCACCGGGTATTGTTGCTGAAAAAACTCGGCAACAGGCTGGCTAAGTTTTCCACCGCCAATAATGGTTACAGATGAGGTCATGTGTTTTTTCTGCCTGTATCTTATTCTGATTCACGAATTTTGAGCTGAAAATCAAGCTATTGCAGTCCCAGACTTTGAACCCGGTGGAATCATAGCGTACATTAAGCGAAATGCATAAGGTTACGGGGAGAGTCTGACATTGGCGGTTAACTTATCGGATATGGATATCGGTGAACTCAAGGGGGTGGGGGCGGCAGTTAAGGAAAAGTTGCAGAAACTGGGGATCGCCACAGTTCAGGATCTATTGTTTCATTTGCCGTTTCGATATGAGGACCGTTCGCGAATCTGGCCTGTTTCAAAGATTCAGGCGGGCGATCTGGTTCAGCTTCAAGGTAGTATTGCTCGAAATCGAGTCGTCCAAGGTAAACGTCGAAGCCTTGAAGTTGTGCTTCAAGATGAGACGGGCGCTGTCGCGCTTCGCTTTTATTATTTCTCTGCCGCACAGTCGCGTGCACTGCAAGAGGGGGCTTTTGTTCGTTGTTTTGGTGAAGTGCGCATGGGGCGGACAGGGTTTGAGTTGTACCATCCGGAGTACCGGGTTGTTGATGCTTCGGCTCCGCCACCGTTGGACGGGCAGTTGACCCCGGTCTATCCGTTAACTGAAGGGCTGCAACAAACCCGCTTGCGGCAGCTCTGTCAGCAGGCATTGGTATTACTGAAACGGCACCCATTGAAAGATTCTATTCCCGGTGAGCTAATCTCCCGGTATCAATTTCCCGAGTTAAATGAAGCGATTTCCTATTTGCATCACCCCCCTGTTGGAGCAGATGTATCGGCGCTTGTGGCGTTTCGACATCCAGCCCAGCAACGGTTTGTGCTTGAAGAATTGCTGGCTCATCATTTCAGTTTATTGTCAGTGCGGGAATCCATTCAGGTTCATCCTGCAGCGGTGCTTGTCGAGAATGCTCAGACGGAATCAGCTTATGGAGCTCAGATGCTTGCTGGCTTGCCGTTTCAATTGACTCGGGCACAGCAGCGGGTGCTTGATGATATTTCTGTGGATCTTGCCAAGCCGATCCCCATGCTCCGGCTTGTGCAAGGGGATGTTGGTTCCGGAAAAACGGTCGTGGCAGCACTCACGGCATTACGGGCTGTTGAAAAAGGCTATCAGGCGGCCGTTATGGCGCCGACTGAAATTCTCGCAGAGCAACACTTGCGCAGCTTTCAGCAATGGATGACACCCTTGGGTATCACAGTTGGCTGGTTGGCCGGTAAAGTAAAAGGCAAAAAACGGGATAAGGTACTGGCAGAATTGGCTGAGGGCGAAGTGGATGTCGTTGTCGGTACCCATGCACTCTTTCAGGATGATGTTAAATTCAAGGCTTTGGCATTGATAGTGGTGGATGAGCAGCATCGCTTTGGTGTCCATCAGCGTTTGGCCTTAAAAGAAAAAGGCGTTGAGGGTTTAGTGCCCCATCAATTGGTGATGACAGCAACGCCGATACCCCGAACCCTGGCGATGAGTGCCTATGCAGATCTCGATACCAGTGTTATCGATGAACTGCCACCGGGACGGCAAAAAATAGAAACGGTTGTGCTTCCTGCATCCCGGCGGGAAGAAGTGATTGCCCGAGTACATCATGCCTGCCGTGAGGGACGGCAAGCCTATTGGGTCTGTACGCTGATTGAAGAGTCTGAGGCATTGCAATGTCAGGCGGCAGAGGCTTCCCATCAATTGCTGCAACAGACCTTACCCGACCTGAAGATCGGTCTGGTTCATGGACGTCAGAAAGCCCAGGAGAAAGCTCAGGTAATGGATGCGTTCAAGACCGGTGTGCTGGATGTGCTGGTTGCGACCACGGTGATTGAAGTGGGGGTTGATGTGCCTAATGCATCGCTGATCATTATTGAGAATCCTGAGCGCCTGGGTCTGGCGCAGTTGCATCAGCTGCGGGGGCGAGTAGGGCGGGGGCATGTTGCCAGCTTCTGTGTGTTGATGTACTCCCCGCCGCTATCCCAAACCGGACGGGCACGCCTGCAGGTGCTGCGTGATAGTGATAATGGCTTCGTGATTGCCGAAAAAGACCTTGAACTGCGTGGTCCGGGAGAGGTTTTGGGAACGCGTCAGACCGGACTGATGCAATTTCACATGTCAGATCTGGAACGTGATAAAAACTGGTTGCCAGTGATCAAAGACATTGCTCCGACGATTCCACATGTCCTGCGTGAGCAGCTTAAACACCGGTGGATCGGTGATCGGGCGGCCTATGCTGAAGTGTAAAAAAATCAGGAATCGCTTGTCCCGTTCAAGTGGATGAAAAGTTGTGGTTCTGGTCTAAACTGAAAGAATTCCCTGCTATTTGAAAGAAATGAGAGATTTTGATGGCCATTCCCACCACTGTGCACGACCTGATTGATCGATATCAGAACACTTACAGCCAAACCAACCAAGGGGCCGAAACTGCGGATATTGTGGTAAGAAGCCCTGAAGTTCTGGATCAGACCGTTATTTCGGTTTTGATGCATGATGTTCTGGGGCGAGTACAGATTATCATGCCCTATAACGCCCTGCTGGATGTTGACAAGCTAAACTCGCAAACGTCTCGAAATCTCCAGGCATTGTCACCTGATGATGTTGAAAGTATCCGTGTCCGACACAGCCTGGTCGACCTGCCTGCATTGCCGGATATCACCGGTCTGCCTTGTATCGTGGATCAATCCGTACTCAATATGGAACAGATATTTGTTGCTGCCGGTGATGGAGAATCACTGGTTCGCTTTTCCAGTGATCTGTTTGCCACGGTGATTGAAAAAGCCAAAGTTGAAAGCTTTGCGGTACCCTTGCATTTGATTAAAGCGAATCTGTGTGATCCTTCTGAAGATGTGGCTCAGATCCACGAGGCGATTCAGAAGTTCACCTATTTACGTATCAAGCAGCGTTTGGAAGATACTTTGGAGCTGCCGCCATTACCGCAAACTGCGCAGCGCATTATTCATCTGCGTGCAGATCCGGAAGCGGGCATCAACGAATTGTCCGATGTGGTCGAAATGGACCCCTCTCTTTCGGCTCAGGTAGTGAGTTGGGCGTCCTCGTCATTTTATGCTGCACCGGGGAAAGTGAAATCTGTCCACGATGCCATTATTCGGGTTTTGGGCTTTGAACTGGTAATGAATTTATCAATGGGTCTGGCATTGGGCAAAACACTGGCTCAGCCTAAAGACGAACCGGAGGGGCTTACCCCATACTGGCATCAGGCCGTCTGGATGGCAACGGCTTGTGGTGCATTGGTTAACCTGATCCCTCGGGACAGTCGACCGGAATTTGGTCTGACTTATCTGGCGGGATTGCTGCATAACCTGGGTTACCTTGTATTGGCGCACGTATTTCCGCCGCACTTTACGCTGATCTGTCGTTACGTTGAAGCCAACCGGCATCTGGATAATGCGTTTGTCGAGCATTATCTCATCGGTATTACCCGGGAACAGGTGGGAAGTAAATTGATGCAAATCTGGAATATTCCGGAAGAAGTTGTAATGGCGTTGCGTCATCAGAAGAACCCGGAGTTCCGTGGTGGCAATGCGAAATACTCTAGTCTGTTGTTTGTGGCTCGAGCGTTATTGGTTAAAAATGGAATTGCGATTGGGGTGAATGAAGATGTTCCTGCGGAGCTCTATGAGTTTCTGGAGCTGGAGCAGGAGCGGGCCGAAGAGGTGATTGCGGATCTGGCCGCAGCCCGTGATGAGATACTCCGCATGGCTGGTATGATGGAAAGCCCATAGGCATTGACTGAAAGTCTTTAGAAAAAATAATGCGGCCTGACCGGAAGGTAAAAAAACGTATCATCGTGTAGAAAATTGTAGCCTCAAAATGAATGTAAAAATTCTAAAAATCTTATGATTCAGTGGCTTATAAGTATTGCAAAATGTATTTTTTCGATTCGGTCACATTTTGCCATGCGGGACATCAAACATTTTGAGCGCTATATTATTCAGTAACGACAGATTAATTCGCAGTGTGTTGCACTGACGTTTTTTAAAGGTAGGTATTCGCTATGGAAAAATTCATTTTCAGTCAAGCCAGCATTTTTCATCTTCAGAAACTGGAGAATCAGTTCCGTAAAAAGTATGGCAAGCGATATCGTTTGTCGGAAGAAAACTCGCGTATGGAATTGCTCACGGAGTCTTCTACATCTTCGGATATTGTTATTCAGCAGTACTTCCGTCGATTCTGCCATGAGCTTGATCCACAACTGGTTGAAGAGCTGGTTATGCGCGGTATTGTCAAGCCGGGCGCGACTCACTGATTACGCTCGAGCGAAGATGTTAAATGCCCTGACTGCTGGATGTGCTCCAGCAGTGCTCTGGCTGCAGTTTCAATCGCTTCCTGATGTTCATGTTCAATGGCATAGCGTTGTTTATCCAGTTTCCAGCGGAAACGCTTATCCATTTCGTTTCTTGCCCCGTGTGTAGGCATATGCTCGGTTAATTCATAAACCTGATTGAATATTTCAAAGCGAGCATCCTGATGAAGGTCGGGTTGCACCGCGTCCAGTAATACCTTGATTCGAATACAGCCTTCTGCCAAATCAACCTGCTGTGCATCAATACAGCGCGCGATAATCTGGATACTTTGCCAGGTTTCGGACTTCTGCTGGATATGTTTCTCCAGTACTTGAGCCTGCTGGGCCTGTACTTGACGGATTTTCCGGTATTGTTGCCGAATGGTGAGCGCGAGAACAATGGATAATAGAATGCCTAACAAGCTGAGTAACCAGTATTCGCTTGATGTTAATGCCAAAAGTGTGCTCCTCGCTGAAAAAATCTGTCAGGAGCGAATTGTAACGGTAACGTTGGTGTGATGCCAATTTCACACCAACGTTTTTGGACGGGGCGCGGGCACGGTGTCAGGCGTTAAATCGTGCAACCAGGGCTTTGGCTTGTTCTGCCATCGTCGCGACATCTTTGGCAATCAAACGTGTGTTCTGAGCACTGTTCGCCGTGCTTTCTACGATCTCAACCACTGAATGAATATTTCGGGTGATATCGTCTGAGGCGTGAGTTTGTTCTTCCACCGCGGTGGCCACCTGTGTATTGATATCATTAATCTGTCCAATGTAGCTTGAGATACTATCCAGTTTGGATGAGGCGGTATTAAATAGTTCGGCACTTTGACCGGTATGTTCCCGACTGGTAGACATGACCCTGACGGTATCACTTGCACCGGACTGGACATTGACGATGATTTCTTCAATTTCTTCTGTGGATTCCTGGGTTTTACTGGCGAGACTCCGTACTTCATCGGCGACAACGGCAAAACCTCGCCCTTGTTCTCCTGCTCGGGCAGCCTCTATGGCGGCATTGAGGGCCAATAAATTCGTTTGTTCAGCGATGCCTCGAATAACACTCAGGACGGTGCCAACATTGTTGGTGTCTGTAGCGAGTTTCTGCACAGTCGAGGCGGTATCTTCTACTTGCTCGGCCAGTTTACTGATCGCGCTTTGTGCCTGACGCATATTGTGTACTGCATCTGATGTCGCTGTTGTGGCATCAGTCGCCAGAGTCGCGGCGGATTGAGCATGGCTCGCGACTTCTTGGGCGGTATGGGTCATTTCCTGCATCGCTGTCGCGATTTGATCCGTGCTCTGGTGTGCGAGGTCAACCGATCTTTGTACATCTCCTGATGACGAGGTGAGCCGGTTCGAGATTTCATTTAAATTGTTATAGTTTCCTTCCATTTGGCTCACAATCGCTTGCAGGAAATCCCTTAATCGTCGAGCGGCACTTGCCAGCTGGCCCAGTTCGTCCTGCCGGTCGATATCGATAGTCGATTTTAGATTGCCGTGACTTTGCTCTTCGATGATTCTGGCCAGTCGTCGACTTGGCAGAATGAATGAACGTCGAATAAAAAAGAGTGCAACTATTCCGAACGCCGCAATGGATATGAATAAGAGGATGAATGACCAGAGCGCAGCGGTATGGACTGTCTTGCCGATCTGCTCTGTTGTATTGGCTGCCCTCTCTGCCAAGAGCTCTGCAGCGGTTTCGAGCAGTTTTGAGGGCTCCCGATCAATGCCCTGAACGGCTTGATCGCCTTGCTTCGGATCAAAGTTACTTTTTTTGAAACTGTCCAGGCCCGCTCTGTAAGCGGCCCCCATTTTCCGGTGTGATTCGAGGAATCTGGAGGTGGTATCCCTGGCTTGAGGGAAATCCAGGTTACTTAGTAGTGTTTGTCCCTGGTTTTGAATTTGTTGTTCTTTTTCCTGAAAGCGATTCCAGTACTTGTCCAGATCCTGACTTTTGTAGCCCCGGAGTAAGACATTCTTCCACTCCTGTACCTGCACTTTAAAGTCGTACAGCATGGCGGAAATTGCTCGTTCGTTGGCGATTTCCTGATGCACCAAGCGATCAAACTGCGTAAATCCACGCTCCGTTTTGCTGTAGTAATAGGTTGCCGCTGCAGCAACACCCAAGCTTCCGAGGACGATGATTAACACCATTCGGTTCATTAGACTTTTTTCGAGCCAATTCATAACGCCACCATTCTTTATTTGCCGGCTTTTTAACCAGTATAGTTTTAAAAATGATGGGGTGTTTAAAAAATGTCCAGAAGTGCGCCTCTGATTACATTGATCTGGAAAACAGTAGCATCAGGTTATTTGCAGGCATGCTTTGTGTGTCGATGCAATGTAGGCCCTGGTCAACAAAGAGATCAATCACCGCCGATCTGTTTTTCAAGCCCGCTTCAGGGTTAAAGCTTTTAATCCAGTTATCCAGCTGCTGATTGCCCACGCTTGTGAATGAGTTGTTTTCATTGAAAGGCCCATACACGGCAAATTTACCATGTCCCGGCAGGGTTTTACTGGCACCTCGAACCATATTCTCGACCAGTGGCCAACTGACAAAGTGAATGGTGTTGGCGGTGAACAGATAATCCATTTGAGTGGTATGGCCGAACCACTGTGACAGGTCCAGTTCGATCGGTGCAAGCAGGTTGCCCAGCCCGGCTTCTGCTACCCAGGCACGGGTACCGTCAATCGTTTCGGGTATCTCGCTGGGTTGCCAGAGTAGATGTTGCAAGGTTTGACAAATGTGGACGCTGTGTTGGCCTGTTCCCGAGCCAATTTCCAATACGTTCCCGGGCGCGGCAAACCAGCGACTCAATATATCTAAAATCGGTTGTTTGTTTCGTTCACAGGCTTCACTAAAAGGTTTGTGCATCTTGGTGCTCACTGTCATGTAGTTGATCGAAGCTTAGGCCATGTTTTTCCAGCATGGTGATAACGCGTGCACCATCGTTCGTTTTTTTTCGCTTGAGCCGAGACTTGTTATAGAGTTTACGCCCGGCTTCTGCTGCACTATGACTTTCCAGGCACGCCATTATTGTCGTGCTCAGTTCAATTTGTTCCATCAAATCCAGTAACTCGATCTGACTTTGCGGAAGATAGTTGGTCAGAATGGCGACCGCAGGGGAGAACTGGGCAGAGGAGAGCTGGGCAGAGGTGAGCGCTTTGGGGGCACGCGAAAATGCGCTTTTTTCGGATTCAGGTTGCAGCAGATCATCCCCCCACAGATAACGTAGGGTCTGAATTTCACCATTGACCAGATTGTCGTCGATCTCTCCGCTCTCTGCCAGTGTTGCCATACGTGTGATACTGGCATTAAGATCGCGGAAGTTCCCCGTCCAGCTGGCATCTTCGGACAGGGCAAACTGTAGGTAGCGTGCTTTTGCCGAACGGCTGAATCGAACCCGAATACCCTGTCCGGCTTCAAAATGTTTTAGCTCATAGTCTATGTTCGGTTCAATGTCTTCCCGCCGTTCCGCGAGACCGGGCAGGCGATAGGTCCACAGGTTGATTCGGGCAAACAGGTCTTCCCGGAATCGCCCCTCTTTGACTTCGATTCGCAGGTCTCTGTTGGTACCGGCGATGAGTTGAAAGTCACTTTCTTCTTCCTTGTCTGCACCCAGTGGAAAAAATCGTTTTTCCTCAATGGCTCTGAGCAGCATGGCTTGCTCATCCAGACCCAATTCGCCGATCTCATCCAGAAAGAGCAAGCCCCTGTCCGCGCGTCGTAACAGGCCATCCCGTTTGTCAACGGCACCGGTAAATGCGCCCTTTTTGTGGCCAAACAATGTACTCATTGCGTTGTCGCCGCGTAACGTGGCGCAGTTGATTTCAACAAAGCTGCCCTTCAAATCAAGGCGACGGCGTTTCAATTCATAGATTCTCGATGCGAGCCAGGATTTTCCTGCACCGGTCTGCCCCATAATCAGCATAGGGGCTTTGGAGCGGATCGCGACCTGCTCGATTTGAGTGATGAGCTTGTTAAAGGCGTTGTTGCGTGTCTGGATGCCGTGCTTCAGGTAATCCGTGTTGTTGCGTTTCGCTTTTCGGAATATATCGGCAATTGCCCTTGGCGCGTTATCAAGGTCGATAACTTCAAGGCGGCTGTTTGCTTTATTGTTTGAACCTGCACTGTTTTTTGGATTTGGACTACTGTTTGGGCTTGGACTAGAGTTTGCTGACCGGTCAGGGGCGCTTTGCAATAATTTTCCCGGGAAATATCGGGCACCCACCGAGAGAAAAACAGAAGCTTGCTGGATGTGTGAACCGGTTGTCAGGTGAAAAAAGTAGCTTTCCTCCTCGACATTAAACGGGTAGGCCGCGATGAATTTGTAGAGTATCGGGAACACGGTATTAATGTCCCAGGGCGAGTCAAAATTCAGCTCCTTGAGCTCCAGCTCCACCGTGCTGGAGAGTATTCGACAGTCTTCAACAATGGTGTCAAGCAGGTCTCTTTCATTCGCGTTGTAGAGCAGAACCAATCGCGATACAGGGAAGGTTTTGGGGTGCTGTAAAATGGACAGAGTCGGTCGCCAGCGCTCCCAGCGCTTGTCGAACTTCCCCCGACGTTTGGATACCGCATCGAGCTGGGTACCGAGAAATCCAAACACAACATTGTTGCCTGAGTCCTGTGCATTCATGACGCCCGCTGTCCATCCCCATTGGTCTAGTCTTGCGCAAAAGAATACACTGTTTTAACGCTGGATTCATTGTTCAGGTCGAGAACATAGCCAATCGCCTCTGGATGGTTGAGCACAAATTCAATTACCGCTACATCATCTGCCAACACCAGCGGGACTGGGCCATTCCCGCTGAATAGTGAGGCTGCCCGGTAGCGGGCAAGCTTTTGTGGATTAATATGTAATAAATTACGGTAAAAAGAGTGGTATACCCCCTGGCTCGGATTCTGGTCAATAATCAAAGCCTCCTGTTCGGTGAACGGAAACAGGGTTGTTTTGCCCAAAAAAAGTTTGCGAACCTGGCGTTCGGACAGCGAATTGACCGGGTTGCTTGGATTCACAATCACAGAAATCTCGGCATTTGCGACAGAGATCGAGGTCAGCCCTGCAATGACGGCTGTTATCATCAGTCGGATGATCGATGTGGGGATTGTCAACGTCTACACTCTTGTGGTTGGAGTGGAAAAAACAGCATGATCATATTATAGTCAGAGCTGGGCTTGTCGTCAGATTACGTCTTGTCGTCAAAACCGTGGGGGACGAAGTGTGCGTTATCACACCCCATCGTAGTTCCGTCTGTTCCATCCTCTTTACGTCGAGGTATCAGGTTGCATTTGGATCAGAAACACAGAATCCGTCTCTACATTATGATGATAGCGCTTCTGGGCGGGCTGGGTTTTTTTATCTATCTCCTGTTCAATGTGCTCGTGGCGGCCCAGAATCGGGCGACCATCGAAGACTTGCTGGACCATAAATTTCCGGTCGTTGAAAACCTGTTGCAATTGAAAGAGCACGCTGAATTATTCAAAGAATCATTGACCCATGCCATAAACCTGGAAAATCAATATCTTATTCAAGACTCGCTTGAATATGTATCTGACTTTCAATCAAACTTAAACCGGGTTCAAGCGAAACTGGTTGATAAAAAAGCAGAGTTGGATGAAATCGGACTCCATTTCCAGACTTATGTTTCTCAGGCAAAGGCCCTCGCGAATATACTGTCTTCAGCACCACAAAGTTATGCCGAATATCAGCAGAGCGCTGAGCAAATCAATGCAACTTTTGATCGTTTGATTGCTGAAATTGATGCCATACTCGATGTTCAGCAGGAAGCTTACCGTTTACAGCTTCACTTTATTCAGGAAGATATGGTGCAGGCCAATCGAATTGGCACGGTACTCGGGATTACGGTTCTGCTTGGCCTTTTCCTCTGGGCTTGGGTCATTTCCCGACAGGTGCTCAATGCAATCGGCAAAACAAACCGGTTGAAAGAGGCATTTCTCACCACAATCAGCCATGAATTAAGAACGCCCATGAACGGCATTATGGGCAGCATTAACCTGTTAAAGAAAACGACCCCGTCACGGGAGCAGGAAGAATTGATTGATGCTGCATCACTGTCATCTTTGGAAATGGTGCGTACAGTTGACGAAATCCTGACCTTTGTCGATTTTATTTCTGATAAACCCAAAATAACCTATAAATCCTTCAGTCTTGAAGACATGTTGTTTTACCCCCTTAAATTGATGTGTCGAGAGTGTGAAAAGAAGGGCCTGCTGTTTGAGTACGATTCAAGTCAATTCCATGGCATTGTCATAGAGTCTGATGAACAAAAAATCCTCCATGTGATTCGTCGTATCCTGGAAAATGCGCTCAAATTTACCCAGCGGGGCAGGATTAAATTTACGGTGCGCCACCAGTCGCTTTCGATGACGGATAAAACCGGTACGGTTTTTTTTGAGGTGGACGACAGTGGACCCGGTATTGATGAGGCGATGATTTATGACATTATGCAACCGTTCCAGCAGCTGGATAGCTCGTTTAGTCGAAAACACGGCGGGCTTGGAATCGGGCTTTCAATTTGCAAGTCAGTTGCCAAGAGTCTGGGGGGAGAATTATGGATCGAGAACAAGGAAGAAGAGTTGGGAGTGAGGGTTCGGTTTTCATTTCCATGCAAGTTTGTGAAGATGCGTTCTTCGGCAGCACAAGTGCGCAGTCCTTCGAGCGTTCAAACCATCCCGAAACCGGCCATACCAGTAACCGTTCTGATTGTTGAAGATAACAAAGTGAATCAGATGGTCATTGAAAAAATGTTGAGAAGAATGAAATACAATACCTTGATCGCGAATAATGGTGCAGAAGCCGTGGAGCAGGTCAAGCGACATGCCATTGGTTGTATTTTGATGGATTGTCAGATGCCGGTAATGGATGGTTTTGAAGCAACACGGCAGATCCGGCAGCTGGAGAAACCCAAGCGTGATGTGCCCATTATTGCTGTAACTGCCAATGCCCGTGAAAGTGACAGGGACAAATGTTTGTCAGTAGGTATGGATTCGTTCATCAGCAAGCCCGTCGATTTTAAAGTAGTCGAAAAGTGCCTCCATGATTTTTTAACCATGGAACGGGCCTGCCCTGATAAAACCAGACCTTTGTCGATTTAACGGATGTAATTGTCTGTCTTTAATTTTGGGGGTGTATGGCTTTTATTAAAAGGTATCGAACTCTTCTAAAAGTGTCATGATCATTTGTTAAGCGTGTAGATCCCACAAATGTGGCATTCTTGCTGCTGAATTTCAGTATCAGTAGCTCAAAAGCAGCCAATTTTGGCTTGCCCGTTCGCCTTCCAAGCCATGAATTCACCATCATGCTATTGTTTTTGTATTATTTGCTGCAATTTTCTCTGCTTTTTTAGGGGTTGTTTAAAAGTTGGCACGGAATATGTATTATTTTAGTCGTCTCCATTTAAAGGCGTTTTCCTTTAATGAGTTTTTTGCCGGTATTTGCAAATACCTTGTGTTTAACCTTTTCTACGAACGACAGTGTCTATGAAGATGATCAAGATTAATCAACGTAGCGAATTTGCCTGTGCGCAACACGTAAATTCGATTTCTATTGTTGATGTCCGTGATGATGCTTTCCCTGCAGTGCTGCATCACGACTGTTTTGTTCGATTTAGCGTGGTCCGCTGGATTTGCAAATCAAAAGCTGATTCCCTTTCGTAGCCTGGTTGCTTCGGAGGGAAGAGCCTTCCGAAGTTGACTTAGCCCCGAATTGGCGCAGAGAAAACCCGGCAGGCTCACAGGCTTACCGGGTTTTTTTATGTGCTTTTTATTTGGGCAGCATGATTAAAGTGTCGTGTGACATCTCGGAGTACATAACAAAGCATCAAAATGATTCATTATCATGGGGGTGTGGGGCAGTTTGAATCATCCTTCGTGATGTTTTGGATTGGTTTATTAATTTTGGAAAATTAACAACGAAGATAAGGAGAGAACGATGGAATACGATTCTGATATCGACTACGTCGCTGTTTTGTCTAACAACTAATTGCCTGAGTCGCATTGGCACCGGGATTGCTCACAAGCAGTGAGTTCTATTGGAGTGATTGCATGACTCATCTTTTTTACTAACTTGCCCTGTTTGGTGTAATCGAGA